>NZ_JBMKJH010000003.1:196386-510536 GCF_049237785.1 Enterobacter cloacae complex sp. SHL022
GCCACACCCCCAATACCAGCCCCATCAGCGATAACGCCAGCACGTACCACGCAGGTGCAAAGGGCGACAGCCCCATCAACACCGTCACCACAATCGGGGTCAGCCCGCCGAAAATGGCATACGAGACGTTATAAGAGAAAGAGATTCCGGTGAAGCGTACCTCCGGCGGGAAGGCGCGGACCATCACGTACGGTACGGCGCCAACGACGCCCACACACAGCCCGACGACACCGTACAGCAGGAACAGCTGTTCAGGATGGGTGCCCGCAAGATGATAGAATGCCCAGCTCGACGCGGCCAGCAGCAGGCTGCCGACAATAAAGGTCACGCTGGCGCCGAAACGATCCGCCGCCAGCCCGGCGGCCAGACAGCCAAAGCAGAGCATAATTGTCGCGATACTGTTCGCCTGTAACGTCACGGCAGGCGCAAAACCGTACTGTTTTTGCAGCCAGACCGGCGACATCAAAATGACCACCACGATACCCGCAGACAGCAGCCAGGTCAGAAGCATCGACACGACTACCGCTTTTTTATGCCGCACTACTACGGTTTTCACCGGCAGTTCTTGCGCCAGCGCCTTCCGCTGCTGCATTTCCAGAAATATTGGCGTCTCCTGCAACCAGCGTCGCAGGTACATTGCCACCAGCCCAAACGCCCCGCCCAGCAGGAACGGTATACGCCAGCCCCAGTCGTGAAGGGCCTGTTGTGTCATGCTGGTATTGATGATGGTTGCAACTACGGAGCCAAGCAGGATCCCGATCGTCAGCCCCGCGGTCAGCGTTCCGCACGCAATGCCGATGCGGCGCACCGGGACGTGCTCAGCGACAAACACCCACGCGCCAGGCACTTCCCCGCCGATGGCCGCGCCCTGGAGAATACGCATCAGCAGCAGCAATAACGGGGCGATAATGCCCATCGACTCATAGGTAGGCAAAAGGCCAATCGCCAGCGTCGGCACGGCCATAAGCAGGATGCTGAGGGTAAACATCTTCTTGCGCCCAACCAGATCGCCAAAGTGCGCCATGACAATGCCGCCCAGCGGACGCGCCAGATAGCCGGCAGCGAAAATGCCGAAGGTTTGTACCTGACGCAGCCATTCAGGAATATCCGCCGGGAAAAACAGCGCCCCCACAACGGCGGCGAAGAAGACAAAGATGATGAAATCGTAAAACTCCAGCGCGCCGCCCAGGGCAGCGAGCGTGAGGGTTTTGTAGTCCTGTCGATTCAGAGGTCGGGGATTATGTGACATAGCGAACCATTGTGCATGTGTTGTGGATTATTTTTTACAGCAATCGTAAAGAAAAAATTACTATATCGTAAATCCATTTACACGCTACTGCGGCTGGCGCTTATGTCACATTTTAATCATTTTCAGGAGATTGTTTCGCGGCGAGCGCTTTTAGGGCGAAATGCTGCTACCACGTTGCCGTCAGTTTCCACGTACGGACCGTCAAGCAGTTGTATACAATACGGTACACTTGCAAAGATACCGTGGACGATAACGCTGCCGTCCTCGGCTTTTACCCCTTCCAGCGTCTCTTTTATCGACTTCGGCTGCCCCGGCAGGTTCAGGATCAGCGCCTGTTTGCGGATCACCCCGACCTGACGGGAAAGAATGGCCGTCGGGACAAAGTGTAGACTGATCTGGCGCATCTGTTCACCGAAGCCCGGCATTTCACGATCGGCGATAGCCAGCGTCGCGTCCGGCGTCACATCGCGGCGCGCGGGGCCGGTGCCGCCCGTCGTCAGCACAAGGTGGCAGCTCATCTCATCCACCAGCTCACACAGGGTTTGCTCAATGATCGGCTGCTCATCCGGGATCAGGCGAGTCTGGATCTCAAACGGGGTAGTGAGCGCGCTGCCCAGCCACGCTTCCAGAGCAGGGATGCCTTTATCCTGATAAACACCGCTGGAGGCGCGGTCAGAAATCGACACTAAGCCGATGCGTAAGGTATTCATATCCATTCCATTCAAAAAGTACTGATTAAAGGGAATGATACACGCAGAGAGAAAATTCAGACAGAGGCGGGGGAAAGACGCGTGACCGGGAGCCCGGTCACGCAGAATGATTACAGCAGGTCGCCGATCATTTTTTCCAGTTTTTCCTGGTCGATAGCAAACTTACGGATACCGTCCGCCAGTTTATCTACGGCCATTGGATCCTGGTTGTGCTGCCACAGGAACTCGGACTCGGTGATGCGCTCAGGGCGCGCTTTCACTTCGCCAGTGTAAGACAGTTTACGCTCGATAGCACCTTCGCTTTCTGCCAGCTCTTTCAGCAGCGCAGGGGCGATGGTCAGGCGGTCACAGCCAGCCAGCTCGATGATTTCGCCGACGTTACGGAAGCTTGCGCCCATAACAACGGTCTCATAGCCGTGCTGTTTGTAGTATTCGTAGATTTCAGTCACAGAAATCACGCCTGGATCTTCAGACGCCGCGTACTCTTTCTTGTCGGTGTTGGCTTTGTACCAGTCCAGAATACGGCCCACGAACGGAGAAATCAGGTATACGCCAGCTTCGGCACATGCACGCGCCTGTGCGAAGGAGAACAGCAGAGTCAGGTTACAGTTGATGCCTTCTTTTTCCAGCTGCTCAGCGGCGCGGATGCCCTGCCAGGTAGAGGCCAGTTTGATCAGGATACGGTCGTTGCTGATGCCCGCATCGTTGTACAGTTTGATCAGGCGTTTTGCTTTGGCGATAGAGGCTTCGGTGTCGTAGGACAGGCGAGCATCAACTTCGGTAGAGATACGGCCAGGAACGAGCTTCAGGATTTCCAGACCGATGTTCACTGCCAGTTTGTCAGTGGCATCCACAACCTGCTGCGCGCGGTCATTGCTCTGTGCTTTTGCCCAGGTCACCGCCTCGTCGATCAGTTTGCGATACTCAGGGATCTGCGCGGCGTTAAGGATCAGAGAAGGGTTGGTTGTGGCATCCTGCGGCTGGTACAGCTTCATTGCCGCGATATCTCCGGTGTCAGCGACGACAGTGGTGAACTGACGAAGGGAGGTCAATTTATCCGTCATGATAGTGTTTCTCTTTTAACGTGCCCTGGATAATTCACACTACCGACAGCTTGCCAGCAGCGGAAAAATGACAGGTTTACTTGTTAGGGGGATGTAACCGGTCTGCCCTGATGATAACACGAGTGAGAGGCAGCGCAACCGCAGACAGTGCGCTTAGGCAGAGTATGATAAACTCAGAATATTAACAGGCTGCTAAGTAACAGCATGCACAATCAGTGGTAGCGCTTACATATTCACTTTGGCATCAACAAGAGGGACGTTAGTGCCTGATTTCTTTTTCTTTATCAACGAAGTCCTCTGGGGTTCGATCATGATATACCTGCTTTCAGGAGCAGGTATCTGGTTTACGTGGCGCAGCGGTCTGATTCAGTTTCGCTATATCCGCAAATTTGGCAGAAGTCTGAAAAACAGCGTCACCCCACAGCCGGGCGGCCTGACCTCGTTTCAGGCGCTCTGTACTAGCCTTGCCGCGCGCGTCGGCAGCGGTAACCTGGCCGGTGTCGCGCTGGCGATCGGCGCGGGCGGTCCGGGCGCGGTATTCTGGATGTGGGTGACGGCGATTATCGGTATGGCCACCTCCTTTGCTGAATGCTCGCTTGCGCAACTCTACAAAGAAAAAGACGGCAAAGGTCAGTTTCGCGGCGGTCCCGCCTGGTATATGGCTCGCGGGTTGGGAATGCGCTGGATGGGCGTTCTGTTCTCGATCTTTTTGCTGATTGCCTATGGCCTTATTTTCAATACCGTTCAGGCAAATTCCGTCGCCCACGCGCTGCGCTTTGCCTTTAATTGTCCGGAGTGGCTGACGGGCGGCGCGCTTGCCCTTCTCACCCTGCTGACCATTGTGACCGGGCTCAAAGGGGTTGCCCGCCTGATGCAGTGGCTGGTTCCGCTGATGGCGCTGCTGTGGGTGTCCACCAGCGTGATGGTATGCGCGATACATATTGACGAGGTGCCGAACGTCATCGTCACCATTTTCCAAAGCGCGTTCGGCTGGCGCGAAGCGGCTTCAGGCGCGTTGGGTTACACCCTTAGCCAGGCTCTCACTGCGGGTTTTCAGCGGGGTATGTTCTCCAACGAAGCGGGAATGGGCTCCACGCCGAATGCCGCCGCAGCGGCCGCATCCTGGCCCCCGCATCCCGCCGCGCAGGGCATTGTACAGATGATTGGCGTCTTCACAGACACCATTGTTATCTGCTCCGCCAGCGCGATGATCATGCTGCTGGCCGGTGCCGCTGAGCAACCGTCCGGTAGTACGGCAGGCATTCATTGGGTACAACAGGCGCTGGTCTCCCTCGTCGGCGGCTGGGGCGCGGGCCTTGTCGCACTTGTCGTGGGACTTTTTGCCTTTAGTTCCATTGCGGTGAACTATATCTATGCCGAAAACAACCTTATCTTCCTGAAAGTCAATTCGCGTCTGACCCGCAACGTCCTTCGCGCGGGTGTGCTGGGAATGGTTTTCGTCGGCTCCCTGCTCAGCATGCCGTTGGTCTGGCAAATAGCGGACGTCATTATGGCACTGATGGCCATCACGAACCTGACGGCCATTTTGCTGCTTTCACCGGTTGTGGCGCTGATCGCGCGCGATTATCTGCGTCAGCGCAAGCTCGGCGTACAGCCCGTCTTTGACGCCTCACGCTATCCCGAAATCGAGTCACAAATTGCCCCTGGCACCTGGGATGATTTGCCGCGGCAATAACAGCTATCGATCAATTCAGGGCGATTTTTTGTTAAAGTCGCTCTAAATTTCCTGCAAGGACTGGATATGCTGATTCTGATTTCACCTGCCAAAACGCTCGACTACCAGAGCCCGCTCGCCACTGAGCGTTATACCCAGCCGGAATTGCTGGACTACTCGCAACAGCTGATCCACGAGGCGCGTAAGCTTTCGGCTCCGCAAATCGCTTCGCTGATGAGCATCAGCGATAAACTCGCCGACCTGAACGCCACCCGTTTTCATGAGTGGCAGCCTGACTTCACGCCCGCCAACGCCCGCCAGGCGCTGTTGGCCTTCAAAGGTGACGTCTACACTGGCCTGCAAGCAGAAACGTTTAGCGAAGCCGATTTCGATTTTGCCCAGCAGCATCTGCGCATGTTATCCGGCCTGTACGGGGTGCTGCGCCCGCTGGATCTGATGCAGCCGTATCGTCTGGAGATGGGTATCCGCCTGGAAAACGCTAAAGGTAAAGATCTGTACCAGTTCTGGGGCGATGTCATTACCGACAAGCTTAACGCGGCGCTGCAAGCCCAGGGGGACAACGTGGTGATCAACCTGGCCTCCGATGAGTACTTCAAATCGGTGAAACCGAAAAAGCTGGATGCGGACATTATCAAGCCGGTATTCCTCGACGAGAAAAACGGCAAATTTAAAGTAATCAGCTTCTACGCCAAAAAAGCGCGCGGTCTGATGAGCCGCTTCATCATTCAAAACCGCCTGACGAAGCCAGAGCAGCTCACCGGCTTTAACAGTGAAGGGTATTTCTTCGACGAGGCATCGTCAGGAAAAAACGAGCTGGTGTTTAAGCGTCACGAGCAATAAAAGACAACCCCGCCAGCTGGCGGGGTTTGTGTTAATGGTGCTTCCGGTCCGGGCGACGATCGTCATGACGGTGGTGATCGTCACGATCGCGATGTTCATCGTGAGGACGCCAGTGGTTATCGCGCCAGTCATAGTGCGCTTTCCACCAGTCATGGTCGCGCCAGCGGCCGCCATCCCAGTAGTGCCCGTTATTATCCCGATCGCCAATTTGCAGTTTTACCGCGGGCACGAGGGTGATTTCAGCTGCCTGCACCGCCATCGGAGCGACCAGCATCAGTGAAAGCGCGATAAGTGCAGGTTTCAGTGTAGACATAGGTGACTCCTTTTTCTTCTTGCCCAACGTGGGCCGATGTAAGGAGAGTACGTGATGGGAACGGGGGATGTTATTCTCTGCAATCCTAAACGCTAAGTGACCGCATTTATTGGGAATTTCTGCTTTTTTCCTGCTGTTTTTCTCCTTAATTTCTCCATAAAAAAGCCGGGTGGCGGCTTCGCCTTACCCGGCCTACGTTCTGAGCCGTTGTAGGTCGGGTAAGGCGTAGCCGCCACCCGACAAAAATCACGCTCGGGTCATCATCAGCTTACGCAGCGCGGCAAAGTCTGCGGGCAGCTCATGAGACAGCAGCGGCAGGTCGGCGCGCTCGGCCAGCTCTTTTGGCAGCGGCAGCGTTTCCCCCAGGATCGCTTCCACGCTCTCTTTGAACTTGGCCGGATGGGCGGTGCCGAGGAACAGGCCATACTCACCCGGTTGAAGCTGATCGCGCAGGGCACGATAGGCAATCGCCGCGTGCGGCTCAGAGGTATAGCCCACCGCTTTCAGCTCGCGCATGGTGGCTTTCGTGGTTTCGTCCGTCACCGCTGCGTAACCCAGATCGCCCAGACGCCAGACCTTACGGCGGAACAGCTCTTCCACACGCGGCCAGTTGTTAGGCTGTGACACATCCATCGCATTGGAGAGCGTGGCCTGAGTCGCGTTCGGCGCCCATTTTCCGTCCTTCAGGAAACGCGGCACGGTGTCGTTGGCGTTGGTGGCGGCGATAAAGCGCTTCACCGGCAGGCCGAGTGATTTCGCCAGCAGGCCTGCCGTCAGGTCGCCGAAGTTCCCGCTTGGCACGGAAACCACCAGCTGATTGCGCGCGTCCTGCGGCAACTGCGCCACCGCTTCGAAGTAGTAGCAGATCTGCGCCAGCAAACGGCTGATGTTGATGGAGTTGGCAGAGTTCAGCCCCAGCGCCGCCTTCAGCTCTTCGTCATCGAAGGCTTGCTTCACCAGCGCCTGACAGGCATCGAAATCGCCGTCGATCGCCACGGTTTCAATGTTGCCCCCAAGGGTGCAGAACAGTTTTTCCTGAAGCGGGCTGATTTTGCCTTTCGGATAGAGGATCACCACGCGGACGTTTTTCAGGCCGTAGAACGCATGGGCCACCGCCGCACCGGTATCGCCTGAAGTCGCGGTCAGAATGGTCACCGGTTTGTCGCCGCTGATGTGGGTCAGCATCTGCGCCATAAAACGACCGCCGAAATCTTTGAACGCCAGCGTCGGGCCGTGGAACAGCTCCAGACAGCCAACGTCAGGCTCCACCTGCTTCACCGGCGCCGGGAAAGCAAACGCCGCACGCACGCGCTCTTCCAGCAGCTCCTGTGGGATTTCGTCGCCGATAAACGCAGACAGAATTTTGGTGCTGCGGGTGACAAAGTCCTGCTTCAGCAGTTCATCGATTTCGGTCAGCTGAAATTCCGGCAGGTCGTGGGGGAAGAACAGCCCCTGATTTTTGCCCAGCCCCTGCGTTACCGCCTGCGCAAAGCTGACCTGCTCGTTATGATCTTTAAGGTTGTAGAGTTTCATTCGTTATCCCAGTACTCGTGCGCCAGCCGTGTCCAGACGGCAAATATGAACAAAGCCTTCCTGATTTTGCAGGTAGTGTTTAGAGAGCCAGTCCGCCACGCGCTGCGCGGTGTCTGGCTTGTCGCATAAGGCGAACAGCGTCGGGCCGGAGCCGGAGATGCCGCACGCCTGTGCGCCGATATCCATGGATGCCTGTCGCGCTTCGTTAAAGCCCGGCAGCAGCTTCGTGCGATACGGCTCGGCAATAATGTCTTTCATCAGTTTCGCCGCCAGCTGCGGCTGTCGGGTGTAGCAGGCATGAATAAAGCCCGCCAGATGACGCCCGTGGGCAATACAGTCCTGACGACGATACTGCGCCGGCAGGATCGCACGCGCTTCGGCGGTAGACACTTTAATGCCCGGATAGGCCAGCACCCACAGCCACTCATCAAACCCTGGCACCTGCTGGCTGATGATGCCATTTTCTTCAATCATCAGCTGCATGCCGCCAAGGAAGCACGGCGCCACGTTATCATAATGAATGCTGCCGGAGATGCGCCCTTCCAGCTCGCCCATCAGCGCCAGCAGACGGCTGTTGTTCAGCGGCTTGCCGCAGTGCTCATTCATCGCCACCAGCGCGGCGACCACCGAGCAGGCGCTCGAGCCCAGCCCCGAACCAATCGGCATGCTCTTTTCCAGCGTCATGGCGACCGGCACGTTCTTGCCGATCTCCTGACAGAAGCGTTCCCAGCACTGATAAACAATATTCTCGCGCGGTTCAGACGGCAGCTTACTGGCGAAACGGCCGATGTTATTCAGGCTGAAGCGCTCTGCCGCCTCAACCGTAACCGTATCGCCCAGCAGCGAACCGTCCACCGGCGTTACCGCCGCGCCCAGCACGTCAAATCCGACGCTCATATTGGCGCTGGAAGCCGGGGCATATACTTTAACCATCTTAAACTCCTAACTTCCATGACAGGGTACGCAGCAGATCGGCAAACACACCTGCCGCCGTCACATCATTCCCTGCGCCATAGCCGCGAAGCACCAGCGGCAGTGGCTGATAATAATGGCTGTAGAACGCCAGAGCGTTCTCGCCGTTTTTCACCTTGTACAGCGGATCGTTGCCATCCACTTCGGCAATCTTCACCCGGCAGACGCCGTCTTCTTCAATGTTGCCAACATAGCGCAATACCTTACCTTCATCACGGGCTTTCGCAACGCGTGCGGCAAAGGCATCGTCAAGCTGAGGTAAATTCGCCATAAAGGCGCTGACGTCACCGCTGTCATCAAATTCTGCTGGCAGCACCGGCTCAATCACGATATCCGAAAGCTCCAGCTCGCGGCCGGTCTCGCGCACCAGGATCAGCAGCTTACGCGCCACGTCCATACCGGAGAGGTCGTCCCGCGGATCCGGCTCGGTGTAACCCAGCTCGCGCGCGGCGCGGGTGGCTTCCGACAGGCTCATCCCTTCGTCCAGCTTGCCGAAGATAAACGACAGGGAGCCGGAGAGGATGCCGGAGAAACGCTGTAGTTCGTCGCCCGCGTTCAGCAGGTTTTGCAGGTTCTCGATGACCGGCAGGCCCGCGCCCACGTTGGTGTCATACAGAAACTTGCGGCGCGACTTACTCGCTGCCAGACGCAGCTGGTGATAGTAATCCATCGACGAGGTGTTGGCCTTTTTGTTCGGCGTCACCACGTGGAAACCTTCGCGCAGGAAATCCGCGTACTGATCGGCCACCGCCTGGCTGGAGGTACAGTCAACGATCACCGGGTTAAGCAGGTGATATTCTTTCACCAGACGGATCAGGCGGCCCAGGTTAAACGGCTCTTTCGCCTCTTCCAGCTCCGCCTGCCAGTTTTCCAGGTTCAGACCGTGGACGTTAGTCAGCAACGCTTTCGAGTTCGCAATGCCGCAGACGCGCAGATCGATATGTTTCTTCTTAAGCCACTCCTGCTGACGCTTTACCTGCTCCAGCAGCGCGCCGCCGACGCCGCCGACACCCACCAGGAACAGCTCAATCACCTGGTCGGTGTTGAACAGCATCTGATGCACCACGCGCACGCCGGTAGTGGCGTCATCGTTATCCACGACAACGGAAATGGAACGCTCGGATGAGCCCTGGGCAATCGCCACGATATTGATATTGGCCCGCGCCAGCGCGGCAAAGAATTTGGCGGAGATACCGCGCAGGGTGCGCATACCGTCGCCGACCACCGAGATAATCGCCAGACGCTCCTGAATGGAAAGCGGCTCCAGCAGCTCTTCTTTCAGCTCCAGATAGAACTCTTCTTCCAGCGCGCGACGGGCGCGCAGGCAATCGCCCTGCGGAACGCAGAAGCTGATGCTGTATTCGGAAGAAGACTGCGTGATCAGCACCACGGAGATCCCGTTGCGGGACATAGCGGCAAAGACGCGTGCCGCCATGCCGACCATGCCCTTCATCCCCGGGCCGGAGACGCTGAACATCGCCATGTTATTGAGGTTAGAAATGCCTTTCACCGGCAGGTCATCTTCATCCGCGCTGGCGCCAATCAGCGTGCCCGGCGCCTGCGGATTACCGGTATTCTTAATCAGGCAAGGGATCTGGAACTGGGCAATCGGGGAGATGGTACGCGGGTGAAGAACTTTAGCGCCGAAGTAGGAAAGCTCCATTGCTTCCTGGTACGACATCGACTTCAGCAACCTGGCATCCGGCACCTGGCGCGGATCGCAGGTATAAACGCCGTCGACATCAGTCCAGATCTCACAACAGTCTGCGCGTAAACAGGCCGCCAGCACCGCAGCGGAGTAGTCAGAGCCGTTACGCCCCAGCACCACCAGTTCGCCCTTCTCGTTACCGGCGGTAAAGCCTGCCATCAGGATCATATGGTCAGACGGGATTTTGCTCGCCGCAATACGGCGTGTCGACTCGGCAATGTCGACGGTGGATTCGAGGTAGTGGCCCACAGCCAGCAGTTTTTCAACCGGATCGATGACCGTCACGTGGTGACCGCGCGCTTCCAGCACGCCTGCCATGATGGCGATAGAGAGTTTTTCACCCCGGCAAATCAGCGCCGCGTTGATGCTGTCCGGGCACTGGCCAAGCAGGCTGATACCGTGAAGAACGTGTTTAATCTGGGCAAATTCAAGTTCAACGGTGCTTTTCAGCTGCGCCAGCGGGAAACCAGGCTGGGCGTCGGCCAGCCCCTGAAGCAGATCGGCGAAGATACGCTCGGCGTCGCTGATATTCGGCAGTGCATCCTGACCACCGATGGTTTTTTCAATCATCGCCACCAGGTGGTTCGTGATTTTGGCCGGGGCAGAGAGCACGGTGGCAACCTGCCCCTGCCTGGCGTTGCTTTCCAGGATATCGGCAACACGCAGAAAACGTTCTGCATTTGCCACTGACGTACCGCCGAACTTCAACACTCGCATGGTTCTACCTCATTTCCTTTAGCCGAAAAAAAAGCCCGCACTGTTCAGGTGCGGGCTTTTTTCTGTTTTTCCTGTACGCGTCAGCCCGCATCGTTACCTGTGGTAATGATGATGGTTGTAGTAATGGTGGTGATGCTGATGCGTTTCATGGATGTTGTGTACTCTGTCATTATTATCTGTCTGTGCTCTATTCTTTTAGGGTTAAAGGATCGAGCCCCTTAAGTCAATGAATTTTTAATTCGATCACAATTCGGGACATTCTCACGTCCCGCTGCGGGCAGATTTATTTTCATCGGAATACCCCAGTTGCAACCCCAGACATCAGCAGGATCGGCCATAATAAAAACCTATGGCACTATTTTACTCCGCTAATTTTTTTTCAATATCATGAAGCAATCGGTGCAGCATTGCCGTGTCACGCTGTTCAAGACGCCCCAGGCGCTGCTGTAACCAGTCCACCATTTTTTGATCGTCAGCGACGCCCAACTGCGCAAGAAGCTTATCTGCACGAACACGCAGTGCCGCCAGCTGGTTTTCATCCGAAACTGTCACCGGTGGCTGAGAAATTTGTATTAAGGATGCTAATTGATAGCAATAGACCATCACCGCCTGCCCCAGATTGAGTGACGGGTAATCCGCCACCATCGGCGCGCCCGTCAGCACGTCAGCCAGCGCCAGCTCTTCGTTAGTCAGCCCGGAATCTTCTCGCCCAAACACCAGCGCGGCTTTCTCCAGCCACTGGCTTTTCTCTTCCAGCATCGGCACCAGTTCAGCAGGCGTGGCGTAATAGTGAAACTTCGCCCGGCTGCGCGCGGTCGTCGCGACGGTAAATGAAATATCGTGGAGTGCGTCGGCGAGCGTAGCGTAAGTGGTTATATTATCGAGAATATCACCCGAACCGTGCGCCACCCAGCGCGCAGCAGGCTCCAGATGCGCCGTGCTGTCCACAATACGCAAATCGGTAAAACCCATAGTCTTCATGGCACGCGCCGCAGCGCCAATATTTTCAGCTCTTGCTGGTGCCACCAGCACAATCGACAGATGCATTTACGCTCTCTTTTTAATCAGTTAGCAGGTAAAAATGTGATTCAGTTCAACATATTACGCAGCACGAATTTACATTTTTGCAACACAAATCACCGAAATAGCGTTTCATAACAATTAAAAAAAGCTAAACTATTTTGTGGCTGAACAATCAGTTAGAATGTTAACAGAAGACCATTATCCTTATGTTTTGTAATGATAATGACCATATGAATACTCTTTTCTGATTGGATTCGTACCGTTTATCAATCAATGTCCGCAACTAGTTGGTTTATTGAAAAATTGTGACAAAGGCTAGCATTCAGCTACGATGATTTCATCAAACTGTTAACGTGCTACAATTGAACTTGATATATGTCAACGAAGCGTAGTTTTATTGGGTGTCCGGTGTCACTTAGCCTGTTATGTTGCTGTTAAAATGGTTAGGATGACAGCCGTTTTTGACACTGTCGGGTCCAAAGGGAAAGTACCCACGACCAAGCTAATGATGTTGTTGACGTTGATGGAAAGTGCATCAAGAACGCAATTACGTACTTTAGTCACGTTAAGCCGATCATGTTAATTTGCGACATGCATCAGGCAGGTCAGGGACTTTTGTACTTCCTGTTTCGATTTAGTTGGCAATTTAGGTAGCAAACATGCAGACCCCGCACATTCTTATCGTTGAAGACGAGTTGGTAACACGCAACACGTTAAAGAGCATTTTCGAAGCAGAAGGCTACGATGTCTTTGAAGCGACCGATGGCGCAGAGATGCATCAGATCCTTTCTGAAAATGATATCAACCTGGTGATTATGGATATCAACCTGCCGGGCAAAAACGGGCTTCTTCTGGCGCGCGAACTGCGTGAACAGGCGAACGTCGCGTTGATGTTCCTGACAGGCCGTGACAACGAGGTTGATAAAATTCTTGGTCTGGAAATCGGCGCGGATGACTACATCACCAAGCCGTTCAACCCTCGCGAGTTAACCATTCGTGCACGCAACCTGCTGTCCCGCACCATGAATCTGGGTACGGTCAGTGAAGAGCGTCGTAGCGTCGACAGCTACAAATTCAACGGCTGGGAACTTGATATCAACAGCCGTTCGCTGATTAGCCCGAACGGTGAGCAGTACAAACTGCCGCGCAGTGAATTCCGCGCGATGCTGCACTTCTGCGAGAACCCGGGCAAGATTCAGTCTCGTGCAGAACTGCTGAAGAAAATGACCGGTCGTGAGTTGAAGCCACACGATCGTACCGTTGACGTAACCATCCGTCGTATTCGTAAACATTTCGAATCTACGCCTGATACGCCGGAAATCATCGCCACGATCCATGGTGAAGGCTATCGTTTCTGCGGTGACCTCCAGGAGTAATCCTCACGTCACGCAGTAAAGAACGGCGCATTTGCGCCGTTTTTTTTATCAATGCCACGGCATAATCGGCACCGCGCTAATCGCGTTTTTCGGTGAGCCTTCCACGACTTTGTCCGAGTAGGCCAGATAAGCCAGGGTGTTACGCTTCGCGTCATAAAAACGGACCACCTGTAGCTTTTTGAACACCAACGAGGTCCGTTTCTGGAATACAACGTCGCCCTGCGCTTTGCCGTTTTTAATTTTGTCACTCAATTCCACCGGTCCAACCTGCTGGCAGGAGATGGCCGCGTCAGACGTGTCTTCAGCCAGCCCCAGGCCGCCTTTAATCCCGCCGGTCTTCGCCCGGCTGACATAGCAGGTGACGTTTTTAACGTCCGGATCGTCAAACGCCTCCACCACAATTTTGTGGTCCGGCCCAAACATTTTAAACACGGTATCCACGGAGCCAATTTGCTCCGCCTGCGCCACGCGCCCTGCCATCAGCGCCAGTGCTGCAAAGACTAAAACCTTGTATTTCATATTGTTACCATTCATAAAAAATTACGCTGAGCGATTATTCAACAGATTAGATAAAAATGTAGCAAGATCACAGGATTAGAATATATCCGCACATAAATCACCATAAAAAGCATTTATGCGCAAAAAAAACACTGAATGCTAAAACGTCAAAAAATGCTATTATCCGCTAACCTGTAAACAGGCACCTGCGGCAGTTTTAAGGATGAGGATAGTATATGGATCAGGCTGGAATTATTCGCGACCTGCTCACCTGGCTGGAAGGTCATCTCGACCAGCCATTGTCACTGGATAATGTGGCGGCAAAAGCAGGCTATTCCAAGTGGCATCTGCAAAGGATGTTCAAGGATGTCACCGGTCATGCTATCGGTGCCTATATTCGCGCACGTCGTTTATCAAAGTCTGCTGTTGCGTTGCGCCTGACCGCGCGACCAATCCTTGATATTGCCCTGCAATATCGTTTCGATTCACAGCAAACTTTCACCCGCGCCTTTAAAAAGCAGTTCTCGTTAACGCCAGCGCTTTATCGCCGCTCGCCGGACTGGAGCTCCTTTGGTATGCGTCCGCCGCTGCGTCTGGGCGAGTTTGCGATGCCAAAATATGAAATCATCACCCTGCCAGAAACGCACCTGGTCGGCACCACGCAGAGCTACTCCTGTTCCCTTGAGCAGATCTCCGAGTTCCGCCATCAGATGCGCGTTCAGTTCTGGCGCGAATTTTTAAGCCATGCTCCGGCGATCCCGCCGATTCTGTATGGTTTGAACGAAACGCATCCAAGCCAGGAAAAAGATGACGAGCAGGAGGTGTTCTATACCACGGCGCTGACGCCTGATATGGCGAACGGTTACATTCATGGCTCGAAGCCTGTCGTGCTGGAAGGCGGCGAGTATGTGATGTTCTCATACGAAGGTTTAGGAACGGGCGTTCAGGAGTTCATCCTGACCGTTTACGGGACCTGCATGCCGATGCTGAATCTGAATCGCCGTAAAGGTCAGGACATTGAGCGCTACTATCCGGCGCAAGATGCTAAACCGGAAGAAGGCCCTATCAATCTGCGTATGGAATTCCTGATTCCGGTACGTCGTTAACGCTGCAATTCGTCCAGTGCAGGGGCATCAAGATGCGAAATGTCCCCTGCCATCTCAACCACCCACCCCGATGCCAGCCAGGCACTTTCCTGATAGTCGATACGGGAAATGGAACAGTTGCGCAGACGCAAACGGCGTTCGGCGTAAGCGGGCAGTCCCAGAATGGTGCTCACCAGACAACCCAGCGCGATACCGTGGCTCACCAGCAGCGGTCGGCTACCTGCCGGGAGTTTCAGGCACTCGGCCAGCGCGGCATGCATACGTACGCTCAGCTCCTGCATGGATTCACCCTCAGGGATGCGACCATCTTCAGTGCCGTTCACCAGCGTGCGGCGCCAGCCTTCTTCGGTTTCCGTCAGCGTATCGATAGGACGTTTTTCCAGCACGCCCATATCCAGCTCGCGCAGACGCGGTTCGAGGGTCACGTCGCAGCCACAGGCATCGGCGATGATGCGTGCCGTCTGCTGTGTGCGGCCTAAATCACTGGAGATGACGTGAGTGATGCCCAGCGTTCTGGCGCGCTCCGCCACCTGCCACGCTTGCTGCACACCTTTGTCGGTGAGAGGACTGTCTGACTGGCCTTGAATACGTCGCTCGGCGTTCCACTGCGTTTCACCGTGGCGAACAAGGTATACCTGTAACATGCTTTTTTTCCGTTATACTGCGATGAATTTTTTAAATCGAGCTTAATTATGCACCATGTTGTCTCTGCTACCACCAATCCTGCCAAAATTCAGGCAATTCTAAGGGCATTTGAAGAGATCTTTGGCGAAGGATCCTGCCATATTGACGCCGTCGGCGTCGAGAGCGGTGTGCCGGAACAGCCGTTTGGCAGCGAGGAAACACGCGCTGGCGCACGAAATCGCGTGGCAAATGCCAGAGCTGCGGCCCCGGATGCGGACTTTTGGGTGGCGATTGAAGCCGGTATCGACGAAGGCGCAACCTTTAGCTGGGTGGTGATCGAAAGCCGCGAGCAGCGCGGCGAAGCGCGTTCTGCCACGCTGCCGCTGCCGGAGGTCATACTGGAGAAAGTCCGCGCGGGTGAAGCGCTTGGGCCGGTGATGTCGCAGTACACCGGCATTGATGAGATTGGCCGTAAAGAAGGGGCGATTGGCGTCTTTACCGCAGGCGCGCTGACGCGTTCAGGCGTTTATCATCAGGCAGTGATCCTGGCGTTAAGCCCGTTCCATAACGCGATCTATCGTTAGGCGTTTTTCAACAACACCGCTTCCAGCCACTGGCGCAGCTCAACGGGCGCCGACTTCAGGCTGTTCGATCCGCGGGTAATCGTCGCAATGCCCGCGCCGAGCTCATTTTTCAGCTCGCGCTGGCTCATCTCGCCGCGCAGCAGCTCTTCAATGATCCGCACGCGCGTGCCCAGCGCCTCACGCTCGTCTGGCGTGAGCATTAGCTGCATCAGGGGTAAATGCAAATCCTGCTCATAAGACTGGCGAAGCAGCTCCACAAAACGAAGCCACTCCTGATGACGTTGTTCGGCCATTGCCGAGGAATACGGGGAATGCTGGGTCATGTTATGCTGCCTCTTGTACTCTTTAGCGAGTACAGCATAACACAACCCACGCCGATCAGTAACGTATCTGCCACTCGGCATCGCTCATCAGGGTATCTTTCTGCCCCATGAAGTAGCGATAGTAGGCGTCATAGGCCAGCACGTTCTTCACATAGCCGCGCGTTTCCGAGAACGGAATGCTCTCGACAAACGCCACGGCGTCGATACGCCCTGCGCTGTTACCAAGCCATGTCCGCACGCGGCCTGGCCCGGCGTTGTACGCCGCTGACGCGAAGATACGGTTATTACCGAACTGCTGATAGACGTACTGCAAGTAGCTGGTACCGATGTTGATGTTGGTCTCCGGATCCAGCAGCTGGGACGGGCTGCTGTAGCCTGGAATATTAAACATCTTCACCGTGTGCGTCGCGGTGCCCGGCATAATCTGCATCAGGCCGCTGGCACCCACTGGTGAACGCACTTTCGGGTTCCAGGCGCTCTCCTGACGGGCAATGGCCATCGCGTAGCTTTGCGGAATATCTTTGCCGCTGGTGTAGCGAGCGAACAGATCCTTATAAGCCAGCGGGAAACGCTCTTCGAGATGATCCCACAGTTTGCCGGCGATCGTCGCCTGCACGCTCAGATCCCACCAGCGATTATCGAACGCATAGCGGGCAAGCTGCGCTTTCTCATCAGTGGTACGGCTGGTGACCAGATTCGCCCATTCGCTGCGCGCGGTATTATCCAGATTCCAGTACATCAGCTCGCGCACGCGCGCCATTTCCGGCCCCTGCGTCAGCGCCGGGTTCGCGTTGGCTGGCGCTTTGTCGATCTTCAGGGTGTACTCCTCGCCCAGACGCTGCGCCGCCGCCATCGGGTAGAATCCGCGCTGCTGCATCAGGGAGTGGAGGATCTCTTTGGCTTCATCGTCACGACCACGTTCCAGCAGCAGGTCTGCCTGCCAGTAACGCCATTCATCTTTCTCTTTGGCATCCATCGGCAGACGCGCCAGCCAGGTATTGAGGCCACGACGATCGCCCGTTCCCAGCGCCATGCGCACGCGACGCTCCACCAGCGAGACAGAGTTTGAACGCATCACCGCATCATCACGCCAGCGCGCCTGTTCGTCGGTGACATCTGTTCCCATCAGTCGCCATGCCACGATATCGCGCAGCTCCTGAGTTTGATCGTCATTAAGCTGCTGGGCCTGCACCAGCTGCGGGATCATCAGCCTGGCGTTTTCCACATCATCACGCGCCACGCTGGCAAAGGCCACCGCCGCCATCTGGCGGGTAAAATCGGTCGCGCCGGTGGTACGCGCAAACGTCAGGACGGTGTTCGGATCGTTTGCCAGGCCGATAACGGCAGACGCAATGGTCTGATAATCCGCCGGCATTTGCCCCGCCAGCACGGTGACCAGCCGCGTGTTCCCGGCCTTCATCGCCAGGCGAATACGTTCCAGGTAAGAGAGCGGATCCTGCTTGCCCGAGGCGCGCCAGGCGCTGAACAGCGGGTCACAGGCGTTTGGCTGGCTTTTGCCCGTCAACCACAGCTCTTTCGCACCGACCCAGGCTTCCTCCTGCTGACCGGTCGCCCATTTCGCATAATAGTAATTACACTGCGCTTCCGTCGCGCCCGGCTTGTCCGGGCTGAAGGCCAGCAGGCCGCGCCAGTCTTCGCGACGGGCAAGCTCGTTCACGAACCGGGACTTCAGGGTGCGCGCAGGCGGCAGGGTCGGGTTCGCCTGAATGAAGTTATTCACGGTGACGGTCGGCTGGTTCATCAGATCGTCCGTGATCTGGCGATACTCCAGATACGGATACAGCGGATAATCCTTGAGCGTCGGCATCAGCGCCTGCACGGTATCCATCTGCTTGTTGTCCCATGCCTGTTTAATCTGGGCATAGCGGTTACGTTGTTCATCCAGTGAATCGGCATGCACCGCCTGGCTTACCGCCATTACGCATACGCTGGCAGCCAGCAGACGCCAGACCACCCGTTTGGCTTTTTCCACAAGCTCTTCCTCATTGTTTTTCGTCAGTTGCAGCGTCTTGCCACGTCAAAGTTACATCAACTTATGCTAACCAGGCATCCCACAACGCGCCACGTCATGGACACTTTTTTACCTTTCTTGCGCGTTTTAACACTCCCGACGTTCCTGGCTGGGATTAGGGCGTGAAAAAGGCTACACTTCGAGGCTGAAATTCATTCTCATCACGATAAAAGAGGCGAAGTCCAACGTGGCTCAATTCGTTTATACCATGCATCGTGTCGGCAAAGTTGTCCCGCCGAAACGTCATATTCTTAAAAATATCTCGCTGAGCTTCTTCCCGGGCGCAAAAATCGGTGTTCTGGGTCTCAACGGTGCCGGTAAGTCCACCCTGCTGCGCATCATGGCCGGCATCGATACAGACATCGAAGGTGAAGCCCGTCCGCAGCCTGGCATTAAGATCGGCTACCTGCCGCAGGAACCTCAGCTGAACCCGGAGCACACCGTGCGTGAATCCGTTGAAGAAGCGGTATCCGAGGTGGTTAACGCCCTGAAAGGTCTGGATGAAGTGTATGCCAAATACGCCGAGCCGGATGCGGACTTCGACAAACTGGCCGCTCAGCAGGGCAAATATGAGGAAATTATCCAGGCGCACGATGGTCACAACCTGAACGTGCAGCTGGAGCGCGCGGCTGATGCCCTGCGTCTGCCAGACTGGGATGCGAAAATCGCTAACCTGTCCGGTGGTGAACGCCGCCGCGTGGCGCTGTGCCGCCTGCTGCTGGAAAAACCAGACATGCTGCTGCTCGACGAACCGACCAACCACCTGGATGCCGAATCCGTGGCGTGGCTGGAGCGCTTCCTGCATGACTTCGAAGGCACCGTGGTAGCGATTACCCACGACCGTTACTTCCTCGACAACGTTGCGGGCTGGATCCTGGAGCTGGACCGCGGCGAAGGTATTCCGTGGGAAGGCAACTACTCCTCCTGGCTGGAGCAGAAAGACCAGCGTCTGGCGCAGGAAGCGTCTCAGGAAGCCGCCCGCCGTAAGTCTATTGAGAAAGAGCTGGAGTGGGTGCGTCAGGGCGCGAAAGGCCGTCAGTCTAAGGGCAAAGCCCGTCTGGCACGCTTCGAAGAGCTGAACAACACCGAATACCAGAAACGTAACGAAACCAACGAACTGTTTATTCCACCTGGAGCTCGTCTGGGGGATAAAGTGGTTGAAGTGACTAACCTGCGTAAGTCCTACGGCGACCGCGTGCTGATCGACGATCTGACCTTCTCCGTTCCGAAAGGCGCTATCGTCGGCATCATCGGTCCGAACGGCGCGGGTAAATCCACCCTGTTCCGCATGATGTCTGGTCAGGAACAGCCTGACAGCGGCTCTATCACCCTGGGTGAGACCGTGAAGCTGGCCTCCGTTGACCAGTTCCGCGACGCGATGGACAACAGCAAAACCGTGTGGGAAGAAGTCTCCGGCGGTCTGGATATCATGCGTATCGGCAACACCGAGATGCCAAGCCGCGCCTATGTTGGCCGCTTTAACTTCAAGGGCACCGACCAGGGCAAACGCGTAGGCGAGCTGTCCGGCGGTGAGCGCGGTCGTCTGCACCTGGCAAAACTGCTCCAGGTTGGCGGCAACGTTCTGCTGCTCGATGAACCCACCAACGACCTGGACATCGAAACCCTGCGCGCGCTGGAAAACGCCCTGCTGGAGTTCCCGGGCTGCGCGATGGTTATCTCGCACGACCGCTGGTTCCTGGACCGTATCGCGACCCACATCCTGGACTACCAGGACGAAGGTAAGGTGGAGTTCTTCGAAGGTAACTTCACCGAATACGAAGAGTACAAGAAACGCACGCTGGGCGCAGACGCGCTTGAGCCGAAGCGTATTAAGTACAAGCGTATTGCGAAATAAAACCAAAACGGCAACTTCGGTTGCCGTTTTTTATGTTTGTTCCCTCTCCCCGTGGGAGAGGGCCAGGGTGAGGGCATCAGGCCGCACAAAATCACCCGCCCACGTAATACCGCTTCACCTCATCAAACTGCATCGCAAAGTCGATATAGCTCATCAGCGCAGGCGAATTGAGCTTACGGCTCGGGTAGGCCAGCCAGAGATCGTTTCCCTCAACGCTCCACGCCGACAGCACCTTCACCAGCGCGCCCTTTTCGATCTTATCTTCCAGCAGGAATGCGGGTAACAGCGTGATCCCCGCCCCGGCAATGGCGCATTCCCTGGCGTACACCAGATTATCCGTCATATGAGCGTTATCCGGCAGGTAGCGGTAATCCTCATTCTCGCTTCGCAGAAGCCACTCCGACCATGCCCGGTGCGTAATGCAGCGATGCTCCACCAGCTGTCGGGGATGAATTAACGGCTCCCGGCGTGCCAGGTAGTCGGGCGAGGCCAGCATGTAGCGCGGACAGTGCCCAATCATGCGGCCAATCAGGGAAGAATCCTGCGGTTTGCCGGTGCGCAGCGCAACGTCAAAGCCAGACTCGACCAGATCCACCACGTCGTCTGAGATCGACACATCCAGTGACACGTCCGGATAGCGAAGCTGGAACTCGGCATTCATATGCGCCAGCAGCGTCGCGCCAATTCCTGCCGGACAGGTGATCCGCAGCCGCCCGCTGGGGTTTTCTCGCAGCCGCTGAATGGCATACTCCGCGCGCTCGCTGGCCGCCAGCATCTCGCGACAGTGCACCAGATAGTGCTCGCCCGCAAACGTCAGGCTTATTCTGCGCGTCGTGCGATTCAACAGACGGATCCCCACCTGCTGCTCCAGCTGGCTAATGCGCTGGCTGACGCTGGATTTTGGCAGTTCCGCCTTCTGCGCCGCCGCGGTAAAGCTGCCCATCTCGGCCACCAGCGCAAACAGTGCCATATCCTGAAGCTGTTTAAACATGATTGTTCACTCTGTACGAACGCTGAGTTCTGGATTGTCCATCTTATCATGCGGCTGACCACTTAATAGACTAGCCTCAACAAAACGAATGCCATTGAGGAGCACACCATGTCAGTGAAAGCCATTGCCGTTAACCCAGAAAATCCCTCCACCTTCGTTGAAATCACCCCGCCGATGCCGCAGCCCGGCGAACACGATCTGCTGGTGGAGGTGAAAGCCGTCTCCGTAAACCCGGTGGACACCAAGGTACATGCAGGCATTGCTAAAAGCGGGCTGAAGGAGCCGCGCATTCTCGGGTGGGATGCCAGCGGGATCGTAAAAGCCGTTGGGGCTGGCGTCACCGGATTCAAACCGGGTGACGAAGTGTGGTACGCGGGGGATATCACCCGACCGGGCAGCAATACCACACATCAGCTGATCGATGCGCGCATTGTCGGGCACAAGCCTGCAAGCCTTGACTGGGCCGCCGCGGCTGCACTGCCGCTGACGGCGCTCACCGCGTGGGAAGGCCTGTTTGAACGGCTGAAGATTCAGGATGCCGACGCAGATAAAACGCTGCTGATTATTGGCGGCGCGGGCGGGGTGGGATCGCTGGCGATCCCGTTTGCGAAGCACAACAGCAAGGTAAAGGTGATCGCAACGGCGTCCCGTGAAGATTCCGCCCGGTGGTGCCGCGATCGCGGTGCAGATGTGGTGGTGAACTACCGCGATCTGAAAGGCGAACTGGCGAAGCACGGGCTGACCTTTGTGGATTACATTTTCATCCTCAACGACACCGACGGGCACTGGGATGCGGTCAGCGACCTGATTGCACCGCAGGGGCATATCTGTTCCATCGTTGAGAATGAACATCCGCTGAACCAGGACAAGCTGAAGTCCAAATCCGCCGCGCTGCACTGGGAATTTATGTACACCCGCAGCATGTATCAGACGGCGGATATGGCGCGTCAGGGAGAGATCCTGGACGAAGTCGCGAAGCTGGTGGATAACGGCGTAGTGGAAAGTTCGCTCAGCGAAACGCTGCACGGGCTAAGCGTGGAAAGCATTACCGAAGCGCACCGCAAGGTGCTGGAGGGGCATATGCGTGGGAAGGTGGTGGTTGAGTATTGATTGGACTGATTCCCTTACCCTGGCCCTCTCCTAAAGGGAGAGGGTGATTAAAGTCCCCTCTCCCTTTGGGAGAGGGTTAGGGTGAGGGGTAAATCTTTTACCCCTGCTCCCCCATCATCTCCTTCACCAGCTCGACGCAGCGCAGGAAACGGGTGTCGTAGTCCGACTCTTCCACATGGACAAACTCAACGTTGTTCTCGTTAAGCATCTCTACCAGCATGGTCTGGAACTCACGCCTGTCCACGGAGCTGCCCAGGCTGCGCATGCCGTCGGCCACCCATGGGGTGTTGTTTTCCAGCAGGATCACCAGGTCAAAGCGGTATTCGTCAATCAGCGCCTGCACAAACGGGTGCTCGCGCCCCTCGTACTTTTTGCAGAACGCCTGCGTGGTGACGAAATCGGTATCAATAAAGGCGACTTTATTGGCGTATTTCACCGCGAAATCAATGTACTGGGCATGACCGAGCGCGATTTTATCGTAGTCGGAATACTGCAACGCCATCTCGTCGCCGCCAAGGTGTGAAAAGACATAATCGCGGCCATACTCCCACGCGCTGGTGGTGTTGAAGATGTTCGCCAGCTTATTGACCAGCGTCGATTTCCCGCTCGACTCGCCGCCGAGGATCGCCACCGTACGCACGAAGAACGGCTTCACCTCGGTCGGGATGTAGTCCCAGTAACGGAACGGGTTCTCGCGAATCTGCGCCCCGCTGATGTTCATGAAGGTGCGTTTAGGATCGATCAGCACCGTCTCGATACCCAGATGCTCGCGGAACTGCGGCGCGTCGGACTCTTCAGAGGTGTAGATCCAGTTAGGCGCAATGCCCTTCTCTTCCATAAACGCTTTGATGCCGTTGCTCCACACGTCCCAGCCGTGCGGATACGGCTCCATGCCCTCTTCGTTAAAGGCATGAATACGAATATTTTTCTGATATTTAAAGGTCTGAAGCAGCCAGCGCAGGCGGTCCGGCACGGTGGGCTGCTGCGACATGGCGCTGTCTTCAAACAGCTGGCGATCGCGGGTTTCATCATAACCCATGATGATATGCAGCTCGTCGACCTGGCTACAGGCGCGCTGGATCAGATAGATATGCCCGGTATGCAGCGGGTAGAACTTACCGAACACCACGCCAATGTTCTTTTGCATCCGCGGAAATTCAAGCCCCAGAAAACGGTGCAGCGCTTCCAGCTTCTGCGCGCTGGGGCTTTTGATTTTGGCGTTCAGCAGTTGGCTCAGGTAGCCCTTGGTCATGCCGCTGGCGTCCGCCACCTGCTGCAACGTGCAGCCCTTCTGGCGGATAGCGGTCTTGATGTAGTCAAATGATGACATAAATTACGGTGCCTCCTGCAAAATCGAATACGTAATTATAAGTCGTCAAAGACATTTAACGCATCTGCGAGTTTTTTAACGCCGAAAACCTGCATCCCTTCCGGAATTTTTTTCGGCACGTTGGCGGCCGGAACAATCGCGCGGCGGAAGCCATGTTTTGCCGCTTCGGAGATACGCTCCTGACCGCTCGGCACCGGGCGGATCTCGCCGGCCAGCCCTACCTCACCAAATACCACCAGATCCTGCGGCAACGGTCTGTCGCGCAGGCTGGAGACCATTGCCAGCAGCAGCGCCAGGTCCGCGCTGGTTTCCGTAACCTTCACCCCACCAACCACGTTGACGAACACATCCTGATCCGCCATTTGCAGACCGCCGTGACGGTGCAGCACCGCCAGCAGGATCGCCAGGCGGTTCTGTTCCAGACCGACCGCCACGCGCCGCGGATTGCCCATCATCGAGTGATCCACCAGCGCCTGAATTTCAACCAGCAGCGGACGCGTTCCTTCCCACAGCACCATCACCGAACTCCCGGACGTGATCTCGTCGCCACGGCTCAGGAAGATGGCCGACGGGTTGCTGACTTCGCGAAGCCCCTGCTCGGTCATGGCAAACACGCCCAGCTCATTCACCGCGCCAAAGCGGTTTTTATGGCTGCGCAGGGTACGAAAACGGGAATCCGCATCGCCATCGAGCATCACCGAGCAGTCGATACAGTGTTCAAGCACTTTCGGTCCCGCCAGCGAGCCGTCTTTGGTCACATGACCAACCATCACAATCGCCACGCCGCGCGTTTTGGCAAAGCGCGTCAGGTAGGCCGCGGTTTCACGCACCTGCGCCACGCTTCCCGGTGACGACTGAATGTCAGCCATATGCATCACCTGAATGGAGTCGATCACCATCAGCTTCGGCTGCTCTTCTTCGGCGATCATGCAGATCTGCTCGATGCTGGTTTCCGACAGCATATTCAGATTGCCGGTCGGCAGGCCGAGGCGGTGCGCGCGCATCGCCACCTGCTGGAGTGATTCTTCCCCCGTGACGTACAGGGTTTTCATCTGTTCGGCGAGCTTGCAGAGCGTTTGCAGCAGCAGGGTCGATTTACCCGCGCCCGGGTTACCGCCGATGAGTATAGCGCTGCCCGGCACTACACCACCGCCGAGCACGCGGTCAAATTCTTTGAATCCGGTTGAGAAGCGCGGCAGCGCCTCAAGGCTGATATCCGAAAGTTTTTGTACCTTCGACACGCCTGCATTGCCCGCATAGCCGCTCAGCCGTTCATTGCGGGCCACGCTCGGCGAAGCCGCCACACCACGCACTTCGGTGATGGTGTTCCAGGCATGACAGGCGCTGCATTGCCCCTGCCAGCGCGGATAATCCGCACCACATTCATTACAGACAAATGCGCGTTTTGGAGCTTTCGCCACGGTTTACCTCGTTATTTTTGATTAATGCTGCCGGAGAGAATACAGAACACCCCCATCAGATCAGCATGACGGATAGTGACTTCCGTCTTTTCATTCACTTTCGGTTTGGCATGGTAGGCAATACCCAGCCCGGCAACTTTAATCATCGGCAGATCGTTCGCGCCATCGCCGATGGCGACGGTCTGCTCGACCGGGATGGCATATTTCTCTGCCAGACGCGTCAGCGTATTGGCTTTGTACTGCGCATCCACGATGTCGCCGATGACCTGTCCGGTGAGTTTGCCGTCCATGATCTCCAGCTCGTTTGCCACCACGGTGGTCAGACGCAGCTTGTCACGCAGGTAGTCGGCAAAGAAGGTGAACCCGCCGGAGGCAATCGCCACTTTCCAGCCGAGCGTCTCCAGCTTGAGTACCAGCTGCGTAAGCCCAGGCATCAGGGGCAGTTCATCGCGCACCTGACGCAAAATGTTAGCATCGGCCCCCTTCAGGGTCGCCACGCGCTGTCTCAGGCTGGCGGTGAAATCCAGCTCGCCGCGCATCGCGCGCTCGGTGACTTCCGCCACCAGCTCTCCGCTGCCCGCCAGTTTAGCAATCTCGTCAATACACTCGATCTGAATGGCGGTGGAGTCCATGTCCATTACCAGCAGGCCGGGCGTTTTCAGGTGCGGAATTTTGCCGAGGGGAGCAACGTCCAGCCCGGCGTCGTGCGCCAGACGCGTGGCGCGCTGCGTCAGGGAACCCGCCAGGCGAATGACCTGATAATCTTCCACACACCAGGCCGCAACGATGACCATCGCTGCGCCCAGTTTGGTTTGATACTGGGTGAGGCGTTGCTTATCCAGGCCGCGTCCGTACAGCAGCCAGCCGCTACGGCCAGCGTGGTAATCGAGAGGCATCACCTCATCGCCACTTAAAGAGAGCGGCAATCCTGGCCATAAAGAGACATCCGTTGGCAGGTCGCACCAGGTAATGTTCGGCATTGAAGCTCCTGTAATTTCGTTCGCGCCGGAAGGTTCCAGAGGGAAAATAACGCATGAGGCTACCCTGTAACCATCACTTCTGGCAACATTAAGCCGTAAATTTTAAGCAGGTGGAATATGGCTCGCGCAAAACTAAAATTCCGGCTTCATCGCGCCGTGATTGTCCTGATCTGTCTCGCACTATTAGTGGCGCTGATGCAGGGGGCATCCTGGTTTAGCCAGAATCACCAACGACAGCGTAACCCGCAGTTTGAGGAGCTGGCCCGGACGCTGGCGCGCCAGGTGACGCTCAACGTTGCGCCGTCTATGCGCACCGAAACGCCGGATGATAAGCGAATAGCCCAGGTATTGCGCCAGCTTACGGAAAACAGCCGCATTCTGGATGCGGGCGTGTACGATGAACAGGGCGACCTGATTGCCCGCGCGGGTGAGCATGTCGACGTGCGCGACAGGCTGGCGCTGGACGGCAAAAAAGCCGGTGGTTATTTCAACCAACAAATCGTCGAACCCATTCAGGGCAAAAATGGTCCGCTCGGCTATTTACGTCTGACACTCGACACCCACACCCTGCCAACCGAAGCCAAACAGGTAGATAACACCACCAATATTTTGCGCCTGATGCTGCTGCTCTCGCTGGCGATTGGCGTGGTACTGGCACGTACGTTGCTCCAGGGCAAGCGCACCCGCTGGCAGCAGTCACCGTTCCTGTTAACCGCCAGCAAGTCGGTTCCCGAAGAGGAAGAGAGCGAGAAGAAAGAATAGTGATAAAGTAGGCGGATGATTCGGAAAAGGAACTCTGCCATGTCGACGTTACGCCTGCTAATCTCTGACTCTTACGATCCCTGGTTTAACCTGGCGGTAGAAGAGTGCATCTTCCGCCAGATGCCTGCCACCCAGCGCGTCCTGTTTCTCTGGCGCAACGCTGATACGGTCGTTATTGGCCGCGCGCAAAATCCGTGGAAAGAGTGTAACACCCGCCGTATGGAAGAGGACAACGTCCGCCTGGCGCGCCGCAGCAGCGGCGGCGGTGCGGTATTCCACGATCTGGGCAATACCTGCTTTACCTTTATGGCGGGCAAGCCGGAATACGACAAAACCATCTCGACCTCCATTGTGCTTAATGCGCTCAATTCGCTCGGCGTGACGGCTGAAGCCTCGGGACGTAACGATCTGGTGGTCAAAACGCCCGATGGCGACCGCAAGGTATCCGGCTCTGCCTATCGCGAAACGATGGATCGGGGATTCCACCACGGCACATTATTGCTGAATGCCGATCTGAGCCGTCTGGCTAACTACCTTAATCCAGATAAGAAAAAGCTCCAGGCTAAGGGAATTACCTCCGTGCGCGGTCGCGTGGCGAATCTGGTGGAACTGCTGCCCGGGATTACTCATGAGCAGATTTGCGATGCGATCCGTGAAGCCTTCTTCGAACATTACGGTGAGCGGGTAGAAGCTGAAGTGATCTCCCCTGACAAAACACCGGACCTGCCCAACTTCGCGGAAACCTTTGCGCGCCAGAGCAGCTGGGAGTGGAACTTCGGCCAGGCACCGGCCTTTTCACACCTGCTGGACGAACGGTTTACCTGGGGCGGCGTGGAACTGCACTTTGACGTGGAGAAGGGCCATATTACCCGCACGCAGGTCTTTACGGATAGTCTCAATCCTGCACCGCTGGAGGCGCTGGCCGCACGTTTACAGGGCTGTCTGTACCATGCAGACAGTCTGCAACAGGCGTGCGAAGCGCTGTGGGTGGATTTCCCGGACCACGAGCGGGAGCTACGGGATCTCTCCCAATGGATCGCTGGCGCGGTGCGTTAATAAAAACAAATAAGGGAAGTGAATACGCTTCCCTTATTCCTGAAAATTAACACACGAATATAAATAAACAGGGAACATACACAAAATATATATTTATAGCTTATATATTAAGGGGAATTACATTCAAAAATTAACACTCCTTAATGTAAAGTTAACTTTTCCTCTAGAATAATAGACAGCAAGAAATAGTTTTTCTATTTCTTCTCCACACGTCTGTTTCGAACGTTAAGGATTAACGATGAAAAAAATCATTATTGCAACCGCTGTTGCAATGACCCTCTCTGCGACTGCACATGCCGACTCTACTGCGGTATTAAAATTAAAAGGCGTATTAACCAACAACGCCTGTACCCCAACGCTGAGCGATGGCGCTGTCGTTGATTTCGGCACTAAATATATCAGCTCGCTCTCCGCAACGGCAGATAACCAGCTGGGTTATAAAGATATTTCTCTGACTATCAACTGCTCTGCCGCAACGAAAGTAGCGTGGTCCATTACCGATGATCACGCAGATTCAATGAAGAAAATGACCATCGATAACGCCACTTTCGCGGGCGATCAGGCATGGAGTTCAACTAACCAGTACGGCGTAGGTAAAACGGCTGGCGGCGTCAATATCGGCGCTTACTCCGTGGGTATGAATTCGAATGTAACCGTAGATGGAAACGTCAAAGCATTAGGTTATTCTGCGATAGCAGATGATCCAATGTGGTTACTTGCGAATACGGGTTCGCAGCTCGTCACTCATAGTGACGGTTCTATCCAGTATAGCGCACTAAATAGCAGTGATCGGACGTTGGTTCCCTTTATGAATGCCGTATTCCCGCTGCGCGTTGCGCTGGCGGTGCAGAAAACTGACACCCTGGCGATTACCGACGATACCCCGATCGACGGCCAGGCCACCATCACTTTGCATTATCTGTAACTGGCTCATTTCGCTTGTGAACTGAGCGTGATGGCCTGCATTTGTTAAGGAACAACAATGAAAAAGATTTTAGTTGCCACTGCCGTTGCGCTGGCCCTCTCCGCAACTGCCGCTAACGCCGCCTCTACCGCCGTACTGAAAGTGACCGGTTTACTCTCCGTTGCCGCCTGCACCCCGCAGTTAAGCGGCGGCGGCGAGGTGGATTATGGTCTTATCCACCTGGCGGATCTTTCCGCGACCAGCGTTAACCAGTTGGGTCAGAAAGATATCTCCCTGACCATCACCTGCCCGGTAGCCACTAAAGCTGGCTGGACCATCAGCGATGACCGCGCAGACACCCATCCGGGTGCTTCTGTGATCACCATTAACACCGCAGACGCGGCGGGCGGCAACGTTTCCGACACCACCCAGTCCTACGGCGTGGGCAAAACCGCGCGCGGCGTGAAAATTGGCGCTTACTCCATCTTTGCTGATGTGGCGAACGTCACCGCCGACGGCGTGAAATCAGACGTTATCTCCGGTACCGTGGACAGCCCGTCCTGGCAGAAAACCGCTACCGGTATCATCAAAAACGCCAACATGGAAATGATGACCGTGGCCGCTTCCGGCACCACTGCGCCGCTGCCTTTCACGACCGCAGTATTTCCGCTGAAAACCTCCCTGGCGATTCAGAATACCGCGGCCCTCGCGATTACCGATGATACCAACCTGGATGGTCAGGCCACGATTACCGTTAAATATCTCTGATTATCAACCCGATAAAGTGTGAACTATGCCTCCTCTTAACAGAGGAGGTATTTTGTCAGGTTAAAGGATTAATCTTGATGTCAGTTAAAACCACGATCGCTCAGTGCGTCATTGCCGCACCGTTATTATTCTCTGCTCTCTTTGCTCAGGCGTATGCCGCCGGAATGGTGCCAGAAACCACGCTGCTGGTTATTGAAGAGTCGACTCACAGCGGCACCATGAACGTAAAAAATACCGACACCTTCCCGGCCCTGATCTATACCATCATTGTCGATCTTCCTGACGATACAGGCGTGACGTTAAACGCGTGACCCTTGAGGCTATCCCGCCGAAAAACACCGATAAACATATGTGGATCGGCTTTAACCTGAGTCAGGATCTGCCCAACGGCATCAAGAACATTTCTGTCGCCCATACAGCCTTCAGGGAGCTGGATTTCAAAGTACTGAATACCCGTCGCGTAATGCTCGAAGTGAAACGTGCAGACGGCTCGTGACTGTCAAAAGGGACCAGTATCGTGGATGAGAAAAACAACTACCTGGTCAGCGCGGTGGACAGCGGGCGTGTTTTTGTCACTGATATGTCCAATAGCCCGGCACTTTATGCCGTTGACGATAATATGCAGCGCATCTGCCGCATCGATTAATCCCTGAGTGAGACTCAGGACAAAGAATCGTTTTATGAAACTGCTAAAGGAGTCTGTAAATGAAACACCTTGGTAAACATTTACTGATGACTTTTTCGCTAATGGCTACGCTTTTTACGCCTGCCTCGTGGTCCGCCGATGAGTGCCAGCTCACCCTCACCCCGGTGCTGAATGACCGCCAGTTTAATCACATAGGTGATACGGTGACGCTGGAAAGCAATTTGATGTGGGAAGTGTTGACGAAGTAAGCACCATAGGGGGCAAACCTGCCCCCCTGAAGAAAACGAAATTACTCTTGATCGCCCAGCAGAACGGATTCCAGCGCGATTTTGATCATGTCGTTGAAGGTGGTCTGACGCTCGGCAGCGGTGGTCTGCTCGTGAGTACGGATATGGTCAGACACGGTGCAAATGGTCAGCGCTTTCGCACCGAATTCAGCCGCCACGCCGTAGATACCGGCCGCTTCCATTTCCACACCCAGAATGCCGTATTTTTCCATCACGTCGAACATGTCGCCTTCTGGCGAGTAGAACAGATCGGCAGAGAACAGGTTGCCCACGCGCGCGTCTACGCCCAGCGCTTTTGCCGCGTCAACCGCGTTACGCACCATGTCAAAGTCAGCAATGGCCGCAAAGTCATGATCTTTAAAGCGAATGCGGTTGACTTTAGAGTCGGTGCACGCGCCCATGCCGATCACCACGTCACGCAGCTTAACGTCCATGCGAACCGCGCCGCAGGAGCCGACACGGATGATTTTCTTCACGCCGAAATCGGTGATCAGCTCTTTGGTGTAGATGGAGCAGGATGGGATACCCATGCCGTGACCCATCACGGAGATTTTGCGGCCTTTATAGGTACCGGTGAAGCCCAGCATGCCGCGCACGTTGTTCACTTCACGCACGTCTTCGAGGAAGGTTTCTGCAATGTGCTTCGCGCGCAGCGGGTCGCCCGGCATCAATACGACGTCAGCGAAATCACCCATTTCTGCATTAATGTGAGGAGTTGCCATCTTCAGTTCCTTTTACATTGTTGTTTTTTCCGGGTGGCGGCTGCGCCTTACCCGGCCTACATTCTGTTTTCCCTCTCCCTGTGGGAGAGGGTCGGGGTGAGGGCATCAGGCCTCACCCAATCCGTTTAGAACATAGCCTTGCCATATTCCATGTCAGACGTACCAAAGTATTTCGCAATCGTCTGGCCGATGTCCGCGAAGGTTTCACGGTGACCCAGCGAGCCCGGTTTGACTTTCGGGCCGTACACCAGCACCGGAATGTGCTCACGGGTGTGGTCGGTACCGGTCCAGGTCGGGTCACAGCCATGGTCAGCGGTCAGGATCAGAATGTCATCTTCTCCCACCAGCTCCATCAGCTCTGGCAGACGGCGGTCAAACAGCTCCAGACCCGCAGCATAACCGGCGACGTCGCGACGGTGGCCCCAGGAGGAGTCGAAGTCCACGAAGTTGGTGAAGACAATGGTCTTATCGCCCGCTTCTTTCATCTCTTTGATGGTGGCGTCGAACAGCGCATCCAGACCGGTCGCTTTGACCTTTTTGGTAATGCCGCAGTTGGCGTAAATGTCCGCGATTTTACCCACGGAAACCACGTGACCGTCTTTCTCGTCGACGAGTTTTTGCAGCACGGTCGGCGCCGGTGGCTCCACGGCCAGATCGTGACGGTTGCCGGTACGCTGGAAGTTACCCGCTTTGTCGCCGATAAACGGACGCGCGATAACGCGGCCAATGTTGTAGCCGCCTTCGGTCAGCTCTTCACGGGCGATTTCGCACAACTCGTACAGTTTATCCAGGCCAAACGTCTCTTCATGGCAGGCGATCTGGAAAACGGAGTCAGCAGAGGTATAGAAAATCGGCTTGCCGGTTTTCATGTGCTCTTCGCCGAGCTGGTCCAGAATCACGGTACCGGAAGAGTGGCAGTTACCGAGGTAGCCCGGCAGGTTGGCGCGCTTCACCAGCTTATCAAGCAGCTCTTGCGGGAAGCTGTTCTCGTGATCGGAGAAGTAACCCCAGTCGAACAGCACCGGCACGCCGGCGATTTCCCAGTGGCCGGACGGAGTATCTTTACCGGAAGAGAGCTCGTGCGCCCACGCGTAGGCGCCCACCACTTCCGCGTTACCGTCCATACCGGCTGCGATCTTACCGGTAGAGCCTTCATGCGCTTTTACCAGCCCCAGACGGGTCAGGTTTGGCAGGTTCAGAGGGCCTTTACGACCGTTGTCCGCTTCGCCTTTTGCACAGGCTTCCGCGATGTGACCCAGGGTATCGGAACCCACGTCACCAAATCGTTCTGCATCTTCGGTTGCGCCGATGCCGAATGAGTCCAGCACCATAATAAATGCACGTTTCATAATTGTTCTCCGTACTTAGTGCTTCATAAAAATGCGATCAGATCAGTATACCGCTATTCAGTGATACGACGATAGACCGTCGGTGTGGTTTCCGGTGCTTTATCGTCAAGAGATATTGCCGCCTTCACCGCTTTCGCCGCGTCCTGCCAGCTGGCTTCATCTTTCGCGTGGATCACCGCCAGCGGACATTGGCCGTCAACGCAGTCACCCAGACGGGCCATATCGGTAAAGCCGACGCTGTAATCAATGGTGTCCGATGCCTGACGACGACCGCCGCCCATAGACACGACAGCCATGCCGAGCGCGCGGGTATCCATAGCCGAGACAAAGCCTTCGCTGTCCGCATAGACCGCTTTGCTGAGCATCGCGGTGGGCAGGTATTTCGCGTAGTTTTCCACGAAGTCGGTCGGGCCTTTCTGCGCCGCCACCATCCGACCAAAGATCTCCGCCGCTTTGCCGTTGTCCAGCACCGCCTGAAGCTTCGCGCGCGCGTCAGCGTCGTCTTTGGCCAGCTTGCCGGAGATTAACATCTCAACGCACAGCGCCATGGTGACATCGAACAGGCGCGGGTTACGGTATTCGCCTGTGAGGAACTGCACAGCCTCGCGGACTTCAACCGCGTTACCGGCGCTGGAGGCCAGCACCTGGTTCATGTCCGTCAGCAGTGCGGTGGTGCGCACGCCCGCGCCGTTGGAAACGCCAACGATCGCTTCGGCCAGCGCCTCAGAGAGTTCATAGGTCGGCATAAACGCGCCGCTGCCCACTTTCACATCCATCACCAGCGCATCCAGACCTTCCGCCAGTTTTTTGGCAAGGATAGAGGCGGTGATCAGCGGGATGGAGTCTACGGTCGCGGTAATGTCACGCGTCGCGTAGAAACGCTTATCTGCCGGAGCAAGAGAGCTGGTCTGGCCGATAATCGCCACGCCAACGTCTTTAATAATGTCGCGGAAGCGGTTGTCATCCGGGAAGATATCGAAGCCCGGAATGGCTTCCAGTTTGTCGAGCGTACCGCCGGTGTGGCCCAGGCCGCGCCCGGAAATCATCGGGATGTAACCCCCGCAGGCTGCCACCATCGGGCCAAGCATCAGGGAGGTCACGTCGCCCACGCCGCCGGTGGAGTGTTTGTCCACAATCGGGCCGTTGAGGTTGAGGCTTTTCCAGTCCAGAACGGTTCCTGAATCTCGCATCGCCATGGTCAGCGACACGCGCTCAGGCATCGACATATCGTGGAAGAAAATGGTCATCGCCAGAGCCGCAATCTGCCCTTCAGAGATGGTATTATCACGAATGCCGTTGATAAAAAAGCGGATTTCTTCGTCGCTTAATGCATGACCATCACGTTTTTTACGAATAATTTCTTGTGCGAGAAACACGGTAACCTCCATGCGGAATCGGGTGAATGGCGGCGGGTATGTTGACCCGCCCCACGATCCTGTAGGCCGGGTTAGCGTAGCGCCACCCGGCAATTCAACTTAGTAGCTGCTTGCGCTCTTACCGTCGCCGTGACCCAGCGCTTTCAGCAGGCTGGCCAGCAGGCTGGACGCGCCGAAGCGGTAGTGGCGGGAGTCCGCCCAGTCGGCGCCGAACAGCTCGTCGGCAATCGCCAGGAACTGCTGAGCGTCTTCTGCGGTACGCACGCCGCCTGCCGGTTTGAAGCCAACGGTTTTGGACACGCCCATATCACGGATGACTTCCATCATGATGCGTGCGCTTTCCGGGGTAGCGTTGACCGGCACTTTACCGGTAGAGGTTTTAATGAAATCCGCGCCCGCTTTGATGGAGATTTCAGACGCCTTACGAATCAGCGCCTCTTCTTTCAGCTCGCCGGTTTCAATGATCACTTTAAGCAGCACGTTTGCTGCCGCACATGCGTCTTTACAGGCTTTCACCAGGTCAAAACCGACCTGCTCGTTGCCGGCGATCAGCGCGCGGTACGGGAATACCACGTCAACTTCGTCTGCGCCGTACGCAATCGCTGCGCGGGTTTCTGCCAGCGCGATCTCGATATCGTCATTGCCGTGCGGGAAGTTAGTTACGGTGGCAATGCGCACATCCGGCGTGCCCTGCTCTTTCAGAGTTTTGCGGGCAATCGGGATGAAGCGCGGATAGATACAGACGGCGGCGGTGTTACCCACTGGCGTTTTCGCCTGATGGCACAGGGCGATGACTTTTTCATTGGTGTCGTCATCGTTCAGGGTGGTCAGGTCCATCAGTTTCAACGCGCGCAGGCTGCTTGCAGTTAAATCGGTCATAACATTCTCCAACGGCAGTGCCGTATAAATTTTACCTTGCGGGTCTGTGAGTATTCTAACATTCACCCGCATCCACACTTCGACATTCATCACAGTTAATGAAAACTGTGTGCAAATTTGCATTACTGTAATGAGATCTGCTTCAAATTTTAGTGCGTTAATTGCTGACTAAATCGGCGATATCCCCTTTCTGATCAAAAGCGCCACCAGGCTGGCTTCCTACAATTCGTTCACTATCCGCAGAACAACCAAGGAAGTGAACATGCCCGACGCCCTGCAACAACGTTGCCAGCACATTGTGACCAGCCCGGTGTTAACCCCAGAACAAAAACGTCATTTTCTGGCGCTGGAAGCGGAGAACAATCTGCCCTATCCCGCTCTGCCAGAGGCGGCCCGCGCCGCACTGGACGAGGGATTCATCTGCGACATGTTCGAAGGCCATGCGCCTTACAAACCGCGCTACGTGCTGCCGGACTACGCTAAATTTCTGGCTAACGGCTCAGAATGGCTGGAGCTGGAAGGGGCGAAAGATCTGGATGATGCCCTCTCGCTGCTCACTATCCTTTATCACCATGTTCCGTCCGTCACATCGATGCCGGTCTATCTGGGCCAGCTCGATGAAATACTCAGCCCCTATGTTAAAATTCTAACACAGGATGAAATCGATAGCCGAATAAAACGTTTCTGGCGTTACCTGGACAGAACGCTGCCCGATGCGTTTATGCATGCCAATATCGGCCCGGCGGATACGCCTGTCACCCGAGCCATCCTTCGCGCGGATGCAGAACTGAAGCAGGTTGCGCCGAACCTGACCTTTATCTACGACCCGGATGTAACCCCCAGCGATCTGCTGCTGAGCGTGGCGAAAAACATTTGTGAATGTAGTAAGCCGCATATTTCTAATGGCCCGGTGAATGATAAAATTTTCACAAAAGGTCGCTATGGCGTGGTGAGCTGTTACAACTCCCTGCCGCTGGCGGGCGGCGGCAGCACGCTGGTGCGCCTAAACCTGAAAGCGATTGCGGAACACAGCCGCTCACCGGAAGACTTTTTCACCCGTACCCTTCCCCACTACTGCCAGCAACAAATCGCGATCATCAATGCGCGCTGCGATTTCCTGTATCAACAATCCGGCTTCTTTGAGAATAGCTTCCTGGTGAAAGAGGGGCTGATTGATGCCGATCGTTTTGTGCCGATGTTTGGCATGTACGGTCTGGCCGAAGCGGTGAACGTGCTGTGCCAGAAAGCAGGCATTACGGGACGTTACGGTAAGAACGAACAGGCCAATGCGCTGGGCTACCGCATCAGTGAACAGCTTGCGGCGTTTGTCGAAAACACGCCGGTGAAACACGGCTGGAAGCAGCGCGCGATGCTTCATGCGCAGTCGGGGATCAGCTCTGACTCGGGCACCACGCCGGGCGCGCGCCTGCCCTACGGCGACGAGCCGGATCCCATCAGCCACCTGCTGGCCGTTGCGCCGCACCACAAGCACTACGCTTCCGGGATCAGCGACATTCTGACGCTGGATGAAACGGTAAAACGTAACCCGCAGGCAGTGGTCCAGCTCTGTCTCGGCGCGTTCAGGGCGGGGATGCGCGAGTTTACCGCCAACGTTGCGGGTAACGATCTCGTGCGCGTTACCGGCTATATGGTGCGGCTCTCCGATCTGGAGAAATACCGGGAGGCCGGCTCGCGCACCAACACCACCTGGCTCGGCGAGGAGGCCGCGCGCAATACCCGTATTCTGGAACGTCAGCCGCGCGTGATAAGTCATGAACAGCAGATGCGCTTTAGTTAGTCAGGTCATACCCTTCTCCTGCGTGGACGGGCCGGGCAGCCGCCTGGCGTTGTTCCTCCAGGGCTGTAACCTGCGCTGCAAAACCTGCCACAACCCGTGGACGATAGGGCGCTGCAACGACTGCGGCGACTGTGTACCCCACTGTCCGCATGATGCGCTGACGATTCAGGCCGGGCGCATCTGGTGGCAGGAGAGTCACTGTCAGCAGTGCGACACCTGCCTGCACCTGTGTCAGAAGCAGGCGACGCCGATGGCGCAGCGCTATAGCGTCGAGGAGATCCTCTCCCGGGTTCTCACGTGCGCGCCGTTTATTGAGGGCGTGACCGTCAGCGGGGGTGAGGCCACCACGCAGCTGCCGTTTTTGGTTGCGCTTTTCACCGCAATCAAAGCCGATCCGTCCCTGCGCCATCTGACGTGCCTGGTGGACAGCAACGGCCTGTTAAGCGAAACCGGCTGGCAAAAGCTGTTTCCGGTGTTTGACGGCGCGATGGTGGATCTGAAAGCCTGGGGCAATGAACATCACCGTTTTCTGACCGGGCGCGAAAACACGCTGATCAAGCAGAGCATCCGCTGGCTGGCCGATCGTCATCGCCTGACGGAGCTGCGCCTGCTGGTGATCCCCGATCGGTGTGATTATCTGCAACATCTGCCATCGCTGACCGCTTTTATCCACACGTTGGGGAACGTTCCGGTGCGGATCAACGCGTTTCATGCCCATGGGGTTTACGGGGAGGCGGCGAGATGGCGGAGCGCCACGCCGGAGGACATCGAGCCGCTGGCGCAGGCCCTGGAACGGCAGCAGATCACGGTGATCCGCCCGGCCCTTTATCTATAGCGTGATGCCGAAGACCGCTCGGGTATTTTCCAGCAGCGCGCTGGCAATCACATCTTCAGGCTCCTGACGCAACTCACACAGCACATCAAAAACGCGCGCCGCCTGCTCCGGGCGGTTAGGCTGGCCCTGAAAACCATTCAGCGGCATGTCAGGCGCATCCGTTTCCAGCAGGAGCGAGGTCAGCGGGAGCTGTGCCATCACATCACGGGTTTTGCTGGCACGCGGATAGGTAATGGTGCCACCGACGCCAATTTTATAGCCCAGCTCGATAAAACGCTGCGCCTGCTGAAGGCTTCCAGCGAAACCATGGACCACGCCCCTGCGCGGCACGTCGATGCGCTTCAGGTGCATCGCCAGTTTGTCATGGGTACGTCTGGAGTGGAGGATCACCGGCAGATCGTGGCGCTTTGCCAACCGGAGCTGCGCGTCCAGAATCGTCTGCTGGCGTTCAAACTGCGGATCTTCACGATAGAGATCGAGGCCGATCTCACCGATGGCAACCAGCTTCGTATCCGCGTTTTGCAGCGTGGCATCCAGCCTGTCGAGATGGTCATCAAGATGGTGCTCAATAACGATCGGATGCAGACCCAACGCGGCATACAGCGCATCGTGCCCCCGGGCAAGCGCCAGAACTTTCTCGAATCTCGCCGCTTCAATAGCGGGCACAATAATGGCTCTCACACCGGCCTCAGCCGCACGCGCAAGACTGGATGTTTCCTCCCCGCTAAACGGCGGGAAATCAAAGTGGCAATGGGTATCGATAAAGCAGTGCGTCACGCCAGATCCTCGTTATCGAGTAAGCCATCGTTGGCCTGCGGCGCGTCCACCAGCGGCATCGCCACCGCGTCATTGGCCACAACGGCAGGCGGCAAAATGATGCTTTTATGCCGATGAAGAGGCGGTTGCTCGGCCAGCATTTTCCCGACGGTCGCCAGGAAGTAACGCCCGCACAGCCGCCCCGTTTTGTAATCCATACGCAACGCAGGCAACCGACTGCCCAGCGCCATGCTCAACAGCGGCTTCGGCGGATAAATTTCAAAGATGCGCAGCTTGCCCGGTGGTTTTTCAATAAAACGCTGCATCGCGCCGTAGGTGGTTTCATGCTGCTTCGCAATATTCACCAGCGGTTGCAGGCTGCTGTCGCCCAGCCAGCGTTCCATCCGCTTAAACCACTGTGGGGTGTAATACATCTGCGAAGGCACCGTACGGATCACCACAATGGTTTTTGCCCCGCGCCGCGCCGCCTCCTGTACCGGCACCGCGTCGCTGATACCACCGTCAAGATAGCTTATCCCCTCCAGCAACGCGCCGGTGCGGTAGAATCCCGGGATCGCGCTGGACGCGCGGATGATATCCAGCCAGTTCTCTTTCTGCGGCGAAAAGTAACCCGGCGAATAGTCATCGCCACGGCTGGCGCACATCCAGAACTCTTTGCCGGTATCGAACAGTCGTGACGCGGTATCCATGGCCAGCGGCATCTGGCTGGAGGTGGCATCCAGTAACCAGTCGAGATCGATCAGGTTCCCGCCGCGCACGAAGCGTACCGGATTGAAGAATTCTTTCGAGGTGGTATAGCGCATAATCACTTTGCGCGCATAGCCGGGCTGGTTGCAGACATAGGCGGAGAGGTTCTGCGCCCCGGCAGAGGTGCCGAAATAGAGATCGAACGGGTTGAATTGCGCGCGCATAAATTCGTCGAGCACGCCGGCAGTGAAAATACCGCGCTGCCCGCCCCCTTCACAGACCAGCGCAAGCTGGCCTGCATGAAACGGTTTTAACGTCAGCGGCGCAATATTGCCGAGCGTAACGGGAATTCGTTGCCCCACCTCTGCCTTCCTGTTTTCATTATTGTGATGAGACACAGTAACGCACTTCCCCGGTGGTTCTCAAACGAGAAAAAGCCAGTCACGAGGACTGGCTTGAGTTTGTTTAGTAAATATTGCGTTTGCTACGGGCGACGTCGACCCGTAAACAGGCTGACCAGGAACAGAATAATACCGACGACGAAGACAATTTTCGCTGCCCATGCCGCGGTACCCGCCAGTCCACCAAAGCCCAATGCGGCGGCAATTAACGCGATAACCAGAAATATAATGCCCCAACGAAACATAAGCCTCTCCTTTACCATAGTTAATGTCGGCCGCTAAACGTGAGCGCTCAGGTCACTCACCGGCTTTTCCAGAATCGTTTTTATTTCGCCCGCGGTTTTCAGCCTGACGGGCGAATGGTACTGCTTTACTTCGTTTTCAGATCGTTTTTGACGCTTTTCACACCATCAATCGCTTTCGCAATTGACTCGGCACGATCGCTTTGTGCCTGATTCTCAACCGTACCGGACAGCTGGACCACACCATCGGTGGTTTCAACTTTCACCATACGGGATGGCACGATGTCGTCAGCTAACAGTTTAGCTTTGATTTCGCTGGTAGTTGCTGCATCTCCGGCATAGCCCTTCACGGACGATTCTTTGCTGTCACGTACGTGCAGTTTGTCGCTGACGGAGCTTACGCCCTCAACGCCTTTCGCCACTTTAACGGCTTCTTCGGCCTGGGTCTGGCTTTCAACGAAACCGCTCAGGGTGACAACCTTGTTGTCGGTTTTAACAGAAATATCGGTGCTCTTAATGGAGTCGTGATCCACCAGTGCGGCTTTCACTTTTGCTGTGATTGAGCTGTCATCCATGAAATTACCGACTTTATTCATAGAGCTATCGATTTTTTCCCCTGCGGTATTGGCGGAACTTTGCGCTTTATCCATGGTGCTGGATTCCGCCAGAGCAGAACCGCTTACCAGGACACTACCCAACGTTACAGCCAGCAGAGTTTTAGAAATCTTCAGTCTTGTCATATTCATCGATTTATTCCTGTGTTTTGCCCGTTATTTGGGCGACATACTTCCCTAAATCTTGGTTTTATATATTGCGAATTAACACCGGGGCAAAATGGAGAACCAATGGACATGCATTGAACAGTTAATTCATCCACGCCCGGTGCTAAACACTGAGTTAAATATAGATCACAATCAGAGGGGTGCATTCAGAATTGGGGAAAAAACGAACGAATAGCGAAAAATTGCGGTGAATTAAGAACATTCCGCAAGGGTTTAATAACACAGGAATTAAAGAAGAGCACGGCGGCTGCCGTGCTCTGAGAGGGAATTAATGCTCGCGCGTTTTGCGGAACTGAACATCAGGATAACGTTCCTGCGTCAGGTTCAGGTTAACCATGGTCGGGGCGATATAGGTCAGGTTATCGCCACCGTCCAGCGCCAGCTGAACTTCGTTCTTACGTTTAAATTCTTCGAATTTCTTCACGTCTGAACATTCAACCCAGCGGGCGGTCGCCACGTTCACCGATTCGTAAATCGCTTCCACGTTGTACTCGCTCTTAAGACGGGCAACCACCACGTCAAACTGGAGCACACCCACCGCGCCCACGATCAGATCGTTGTTAGCAATAGGGCGGAACACCTGTACAGCCCCCTCTTCGGAAAGCTGGACCAGGCCTTTCAGCAGTTGCTTCTGCTTCAGCGGATCGCGCAGGCGAATGCGGCGGAACAGTTCTGGCGCGAAGTTCGGGATACCGGTGAACTTCATCATCTCGCCCTGCGTGAAGGTATCGCCAATCTGAATGGTACCGTGGTTGTGTAAACCAATGATGTCACCCGGATAGGCTTCTTCTACATGCGAACGGTCGCCTGCCATGAAGGTCAGCGCGTCGGAGATCACCACGTCTTTACCGATACGGACCTGACGCAGCTTCATGCCCTTCTCGTACTTACCGGAGACCACGCGCATAAAGGCAACGCGGTCGCGGTGTTTCGGGTCCATGTTGGCCTGAATTTTAAAGACGAAGCCGGAGAACTTCTCTTCCTTTGCTTCTACTTCGCGGGTGTCGGTTTTACGCGGCATTGGCTGCGGGGCCCACTCCACCAGACCGTCGAGCATATGGTCAACGCCGAAGTTGCCGAGGGCGGTACCGAAGAAGACCGGGGTAATTTCACCGCTCAGGAACAGCTCTCGGTCGAACTCGTGCGACGCGCCTTTAACCAGCTCCAGCTCATCGCGCAGCTGCGCGGCCAGCTCTTCACCGACCGCTGCGTCCAGATCCGGGTTGTCCAGACCTTTCACGATGCGCACTTCCTGAATGGTGTGACCCTTACCGGTCTGGTACAGGTAGGTTTCGTCTTTATAGAGGTGGTAAACCCCTTTGAACAGCTTGCCGCAGCCAATCGGCCAGGTGATTGGCGCGCAGGCAATCTTCAGCTCGTTTTCCACTTCATCCATCAGCTCCATCGGATCACGGATGTCACGGTCGAGTTTGTTCATAAAGGTGAGGATCGGCGTATCGCGCAGACGGGTGACTTCCATCAGCTTGCGGGTACGATCTTCAACACCTTTCGCGGCGTCGATCACCATCAGGCAGCAGTCCACCGCCGTCAGGGTACGGTAGGTATCTTCGGAGAAGTCTTCGTGCCCCGGGGTGTCCAGCAGGTTCACCAGACAGTCGTGATACGGGAACTGCATCACGGAGGTGGTAATCGAAATACCACGCTGCTTTTCCATCTCCATCCAGTCGGATTTAGCATGCTGGCTGGAGCCACGGCCTTTAACGGTACCCGCGGTCTGGATCGCCTGTCCGAACAGCAACACCTTCTCGGTGATGGTCGTTTTACCGGCATCCGGGTGCGAGATAATGGCAAAAGTGCGGCGTTTGGCCACCTCTTGCAGATAAGGAGACAACGTCATAATCAATTCTTCTTAGGTAAGCGCGGCAGCAGGCCGCGCATCATGGAATACGAAAAATGCGGCTATTTTACCCATCAACAGGGGGCAGGCAATCATTGTTTACACAGGAGCTGCTCCAGTTCGTTCAATGACGTAACGGTCCAGGTCGGCTCGATGCCTTCCGGCAGCATGCGGCCATGCGCATTCAGCCAGACGGTCGACAGGCCCGATCTCATACCTCCCAGAATATCAGATTCTGCCGTATCCCCCACCATCAGCACGCGATCGCGGTCAGGATTGCCCGCTTGCGCCAACGCATAATCGAAAATACGCGGATCCGGCTTCGGTACGCCCACCTCTTCGGAGATCACCAGCGCGTCGAAATGATCGCGCAGGCCGGTGCGTTCAAGGCGAATCTGCTGAAGCGCGGTAAAGCCGTTGGTAATGATCCCAAGCTTCACCTTCCCTTTCAGCGAATCCAGCAAAGAAACGGCGCCGGGCAGCGGCGCGCAGATATCCGCCATCGCATTCAGGAAGGCCTCGTTCAGCACCCCAGGACTCACGTTTAACCGTTCAGCCCACACGTCAAAACGCTGATGCTGAAGCTGTAACGCGGTGATGGCTCCGTTCTGGTAATCCACCCACAGCGGTTTGTTCACCGCCTGATAGTCCTGAAAATCTTCCGCGGTGAACGTCACGCTATAGTCGAGAAACATCCGCTGTAGGCCGCCGAACGAGTCAAACGTAAACAGCGTTTCGTCGGCATCAAAGAAAATCCAGTCCCATTTCATCGTTACAACCTTATTTTCGTTATCCAATCGGCAGAGCCATGATAATGGCGTCTTCACGTCCCTCTGCGGTGGGGTAGTAGTTACGGCGGATAGTCGCCTCGTTGAAGCCTAAGCTTTCATAGAGCGCGATGGCGGCGACATTGGACGCGCGCACCTCCAGCCACAGGGTGAAAACGTCACGGGTTTCCAGCTCACGAATGAGGTGCTCAAGCAGTTCCCTGCCCAGCCCGCGGCGCTGGTATGCGGGATCGACCGCGATATTAAACAGCGTCGCCTCGTCCAGAACGACCTGCGTGATGGCGAACGCAGCCATCGCACCGTCAACGTCCAGGCGGAGATTTAAATAGCGTTCGCCCTGATTGCTGGCAAACGTCTTTTCGCTCCACGGAAAGGCATGGGCGCGGGTTTCAATCGCGAACGCGGTGGTCAGGTCAGCCGTCGTGAGGGAAGAAATCGTGTTCATATTCGCAAATTTGTTGCCATAGCGCGCTACGCGCTTTTGGGTTGGCTTTCAGTTCGTCCAGCGCTGGCGAGCTGATCTGGCTTCCTTCAAGGGGTAGCTCATCCACCGCCCCGATTCGCCAGCTGTTACAGCGGCTGTCAGAGGGAAGCATCGCGACGCTTTCGGGCGCCAGCTGTAATACCTGATCGTGGGTCACCTTCAGGCTGCGAAGGACATCCTCAATCAGGGGCTCGTTCAGGGCAGGCGGCGCTTCTGCCACCATCACCAGGCGGACATGCGCAGGGATGGAGATGGCTATTTCGCCCCGCAACGCCGTCGGGCGACGCAAAGCCCACTGGGTGATACCCAGTTGCTGCAACTGCCAGTCTCGTCGGGATGTCATAGCGAAAACTCCTGTCTCTCAGGCGCGCAAATATAGCAAATGTGTCGAAACTGCGCCATCTACCTACTATAATCCCCGCCTGAGTTTATTGAGGAACAATTCATGTCTGCATTTACCCCGGCAAGTGAAGTCTTGCTGCGTCACAGTGATGATTTCGAAGAAAGCCGTATTCTGTTTGCCGGAGATATGCAGGATGACCTGCCCGCACGTTTCGACTGTGCTGAAAGCCGTGCCCACACCCAGTACTATCACCACTGGCAAGTGCTGAGCCGTCAGATGGGCGAGCGCGCGCGCTTTAGCCTGGCGGCGGAGCAGAGCGATATTGCTGACTGCGATACGCTCATTTACTACTGGCCGAAAAACAAACCGGAAGCCCAGTTCCAGCTGATGAACCTGCTTTCTCTGCTGCCGGTCGGCTGCGATATTTTTGTTGTCGGTGAAAACCGCAGCGGGGTGCGTAGCGCAGAGCAGATGCTCGAAGCCTGGGCGCCGCTGACGAAAATCGACAGCGCCCGTCGCTGCGGCCTGTACCATGGTCGTCTGGAAAAACAGACCACCTTCGATGCCGACGCCTTCTGGGACGAGTACCAGCTTGAAGGCCTGACCATTAAAACCCTGCCGGGCGTGTTCAGCCGTGATGCGCTCGATACGGGCAGTAAGCTGCTGCTGTCCACCCTGACGCCTCATACCAAGGGCAAAGTGCTGGACGTCGGCTGTGGCGCGGGCGTGCTGTCAACGGTTCTCGCCAGTCACTCACCAAAAGTGCGTTTAACCCTGTGTGACGTGAGCGCTCCGGCGGTAGAAGCCAGCCGCGCCACGCTTGCTGCGAATGGCATTGAAGGCGACGTGATTGCCAGCAACGTCTTCTCCGACGTGACCGGTCGCTTTGACATGATCATCTCTAACCCGCCGTTCCACGACGGAATGGAGACCAGCCTTGAAGCGGCGCAAACGCTGATCCGTGGCGCAACCCGTCACCTCAACAGCGGCGGTGAGCTGCGTATTGTGGCGAACGCCTTCCTCGCATACCCGAAAGTACTGGATGAAACCTTTGGCTTCCACGAAGTGATCGCCCAGACGGGTCGCTTTAAGGTCTATCGCACCGTGATGACGCGCCAGGCGAAAAAGTAACCCCCCCGGTCCGGCGATGGCTGACGCTGCCATCGCCCAATTTTGCAGCAATCAAAACAACGTGCGCAATTTTCTGTTGACGTAAAGCTGAAAACATCTAGAATGCGCCTCCGTGGTTACGATACTTTTACAGTGTCGATGGTATGCGAAGGTGGCGGAATTGGTAGACGCGCTAGCTTCAGGTGTTAGTGTCCTTACGGACGTGGGGGTTCAAGTCCCCCCCCTCGCACCATAAATCACGTTGATATTGCTCGCACTGGGCGAAGGTGGCGGAATTGGTAGACGCGCTAGCTTCAGGTGTTAGTGTCCTTAGGATGTGGGGGTTCGAGTCCCCCCCCTCGCACCAACGAGGCGATATCAAACCAGTAAGATGACTGTGCGAAGGTGGCGGAATTGGTAGACGCGCTAGCTTCAGGTGTTAGTGTCCTTACGGACGTGGGGGTTCAAGTCCCCCCCCTCGCACCAATTATCTTACATCCTCTCAGCAGTGCCTCTTCTTTTTCCCTTTTATTTCAAACTCATCAGAATCACCAGCAGTCCACTGATTAGCGCCACGCATGAAGGCAGCAGGACATAATGCCGTAACTGTTTGTGCCAGATCATCGCGGATGTCACCAGCAAGCCTGAAACAATCATTGCTTTCCAGACATCAATGGGGAGATCGGTAAACATCAGCCCACCGATAATGGAACCAGGCAGTAATATTCCCCACCCACTTCCCAGCGCTTTGCTCAACATGGTTTCACCTCTCGCACTGATAATGATAACCAGTATCATATGATAGTAATTATCACTTGTCAGCAGGCGACGTAAGAAATTGCGCCAGCAATTGCTTTCCCATAATGACAGAGAATGTGTAAGGTGATAAATTGCCCACCTGTTAACTTCCGATAAAGTTTTTCTGATAATAAAAATTCAATTTTGTAGCGACCAATATTACACGACAACACCTTGCTCATTGTTTTAATTGAGTTTTAATAAAAACGCACGCATATGACATCACAATCCTGGCTGTCTTTAGTCAACAAGAAATATCAGCTATCTTTACGTTTGTTTTTATTTCTGAACGCCGCATCAGCATTGTTCTCGGTAACAAATCCTCTCTATTCCGTGCGTGTGTTATCAGTCCCGCTCTTTGCCGTACTGACTATCAGCACAGGCTTACTTATCTGGCACTGGAAAAACAGCACGCGAAAAATAAATATCCCTGTTGTTTCAGCTATTTTTGGTCTTTTATGGGCCTGGCAGATCGTCTCTAAATTTCTGTTAATCACGCACGATCACGCGACCTATTTAATGATGGCGCTATTAACAGTGCTTTTTATAGGGTCTCTGGCGTTCGCGAGTAATATTAAAGCCTTTACGTTACATTCATTTCCCGCCTTTATATCCTGCCTGTGGCTTAGCCCGTCCGAAAACTGGCTGAGAATGGCCTATTTTTTCGCGCTGCCGGTGGTCGCCATTGGTATCCATCATGTTCTTCAGCGGCGCAATGACCGTTTCGCCCAGGAGCTGCTTTCCGAACTGCTGGAGGAGCGCGAAACCCTGACCGATCTTAGCATGATGGACCCGCTCACCGGCCTGTATAACCGTCGCGGGCTGCAAAGCCGGCTGGAGAACCTTCCCAGGCCTGACGCTGGCGAGCACTTCGTGCTGCTGATGGATATCGACCACTTCAAAGCCTACAACGACCATTACGGCCATATGATGGGCGATCAGGCCTTGATCAGGGTCTCGGCTGCGATACGCGACGCCGTGCGCTCACGCGATGTTGTCGCCCGGTTTGGCGGGGAAGAATTTATGGTGCTGTTGAGTAACATCCCGCTGGAGCAAGCGCGCCAGACGGCTGAACGCATACGTCAGAAGGTTTACGATCTTAAAATCCCCCATATGTTTAACGAAAGCGTCGCCACTAACGTGACCATCAGCATCGGCATCGCCATGTTCGAAGGTGAAGACGTTGAGGGCGCGCTGGCGAAAGCGGATAAAGCCCTCTATGAAGCCAAGCATATGGGACGTAACAGCATTCTGCTGAGCGAAGAGCTTCATAATGCCTGAAACCGCCTTCACAGCGCCAGGATAAAACGCTTGCGCTTGGTTTTATCTATAGTTAGGATTGGCAATCATTATCATTTAGATTTGTAATCCACACTATGGCGACTCGTACCGCACACATCGTTGAGCCCCTGCTCTGGCGAGCTCCACTCTCCGCCGGGGAAACGACGCTTGCGGATGCCATTCGGGAAAAAATTGCCGTAACGCGCGCCCATCTGCTGGATTTCATCAAACTGGATGAAGCACCGCCGCATCATGCGCTGACGCTGACTGAGTGGCAACGTCCTGCCGAGCTGCGGTCGCTGCTGGCAACCTATTCCGACCATATTTATCGTAACCAACCTACCCTGACGCGGGAAAATAAACCGCTGTTATCCCTCTGGGCACAGTGGTATATCGGGCTGATGGTGCCGCCCGTCATGCTAGCCCTGCTGACCCAGGAAACGATGCTCGATCTCTCGTCGGAACATTTCCATGTTGAATTTCATGAAACCGGGCGCGCTGCCTGTTTCTGGATTGATGTACATGAAGATCCGAGCGCGAGACACCTGTCAGCGCAGGCGCGTATGGAACGGCTGATTACAAGAGCGCTGGTTCCGGTCATTGATGCGCTGGAAGCGACGGGAGAGATTAACGGCAAACTGATCTGGAGTAATACCGGGTATCTTATCCACTGGTATTTAACGGAAATGAAGCCGCTGCTCGGCGACGAGAAAGTGGATGCACTGCGTCAGAGCTGTTTCTTTGCCAGACAGCTATCGGATGGACGGGATAACCCTCTTTACCGCACCGTGGTTCCGCGTGAGGGACTTCTGGTACGTCGTACCTGCTGTCAGCGCTACCGTCTGCCGGACGTCCAGCAGTGCGGCGATTGCACGCTTAAGTAGTCTGGCCCGGCCTGATACCCGCAGTGAGAGAGAACAAACACTAAAAACGGCAATCTGCGTTGCCGTTTTGCTTTTACCTAAGCGACCTGCTCATTTTCCTCTTCTCCATTACGCTGTGCTTCTTCCGCTTCCTGCTGAAGCAACTGTTTCTCGTACACCTTGAAGAACGGGAAATAGATAATCGCGGAAACGCAGGCCAAAACCAGCACCAGAATGGCTGCACGGAAATCCCAGCCCAGCGCCCAGGCGGCACCAACCGGAGCCGGTGCCGTCCACGGCACGACGGAAATCACGCGGCCAATCAGATCAAACTTCATCGCTGCCCATGCCAGCACGGCATTAACCATCGGCGCCAGCAGGAAAGGAATAAAGAACACCGGGTTCATCACAATCGGCGTACCGAAAATCACCGGCTCATTGATATTGAAAATGCTTGGCACCACGCTCAGACGTCCAATAGAGCGCAGGTGCGCGGAGCGGCTACGCAGATAGCAGAACACCAGACCCATCGTCGCCCCCGATCCGCCGATAACGATAAAGAACGTCCAGAAGGCTTCCATAAAGATGTGTGGCAAAGGCTGGCTTGCCGCCAGCGCGGTCTGGTTCGCCCCCAGGTTCGTCAGCCAGAACATTTGCAGCATCCCGGAGACAATCGCCGCGCCGTGGATCCCGGCAAACCACAGCAGGTGGCCAATCAGCACCGCCAGCAGGATCGCAGGCAGCGAGTCAGCTGCAGAGACCAGCGGTTTGAATATCGACATGATGGCCTGTGGGATCAGCATACCGAACTGCGACTGGATCAGCAGACTCAGCGGATAGAGCGTCAGCACCACCACCAGCACCGGGATCAGCAGATCAAACGAGTTTTTGATCATCGGCGGAACCTGGTCTGGCAGGCGGATCCCGATATTGTGTGCTTTCAGGAAACGCATCATCTCAACGCAATAGATCGCCACCAGAATCGCGGTGAAAATACCGGTCCCTCCCAGGCTATCGACCGGCAAAGCGCCTTTGGTTTTAGGGGCGGCGACCAGCAGGAACGCCATCAGCGACAGCATCGCGCACATGAACGGATCCAGCTGATGGGTTTTAACGTAATGTTTGCCCAGGTTGTAGGCAATAGCCGCACAGATATAAAGGGACATCACCCCCATTGTCATATCAAACGGCGTCAGAATTTGGCCTTCAAACTGCTTCGCCATATCCAGCCAGGCGCGAGCAAAACCCCAGGTGGTATCAGGCGAAAAAGGTGGGTAAGCGAACACTAACAGAAACGAGCCCACAATCATAAACGGCATCGCTGAGATAAACCCGTCACGAATAGCCATAACGTGACGCTGGGAAGAGATGCGCCCGGCAATAGGGCTAACATAATTTTCAACGAAGCGGAAAATCAGATTAAATGCAGCATGGTTGGCAGACATAGCAGATCTCCTGTCATACGTTCGTTTCGGACGTTCTCACGTCACACGTTGTTCCATACATCAGCGTCACAACCTTGCCGGATCGTGTACCTGCGGTACTGCTCAAACGGAATGGTTTCATAATTAGCTCTTATTATTAGATACAGGGGAAGTTACACACTCAGTATTAATCTCTGCATCACGCTCTGCAACCGGTTACTGTAACCGGTTTCTGTGAATGTGAAGGCGATCCAGAAATCGCCCCTGACGGATATTTGTTACTTAAGGGATATTTACAGCGACTAAATTCTTATGACAGATTACGCAGGATATTTGTCAGGAGGAATCAATGAGTTTGCAGTCTGTACAACAGTTTTTTGCCGAACACGCTCCGGATATAGAGATCATTGAGCTTAACCAAAGCACAGCGACTGTTGCCCTTGCTGCTGCCGCGCACAACGTTGAACCCGGCCAAATTGCCAAAACGCTGTCACTAAAAATTAAAAATGACGTGATTCTGGTGGTTGCAAAAGGCGATGCGCGTCTGGATAACAAAAAGCTTAAAGAGACATTCGGCGCAAAAGCCCGCATGCTCAGCAGCGATGAGGTAGTCACCCTGACAGGTCATCCTGTTGGCGGCGTCTGCCCTTTCGGACTGGAAAACCCGCTTTCTGTTTACTGTGACATCACATTAAAACAATACGCGGAAGTGTTACCCGCAGCGGGCGCCATCCACAGTGCGGTGCGTATATCGCCCGACAGAATGGCGGAACTGACCGCAGCAAAATGGGTAGATGTGTGCATTTGAACGATGCGCCAGAAGCACTCTGGCGCATCATTTAACGCTAAGAGAATGAAGGAACGGTGAGAGCGGAACGACGAACTTCCCGGGCAGGGAGATGCGCCAGGATATCCGCCGCATCCAGTAATCCCACGTCAGAATTGACGCCCAGCTTTACCATGGCGTTAAACTTATGCGCCCGGATAGTTTTAATATTGCGTTCAAGCTGTGCTGCAATTTCAGGGATCGAAAAACCCGATGACATATAACGCAGAATCGCCCTCTCGGTTGGGCTTAACATACGATTGCTAACACACCAGTGATTGTACATGTTGTCGTTCACCTGATGCGTTTCGCTGAGTAATGTCTTCAGGCCCTCCATTAGCTGCTTTAGCGGAACCGATTTACTGATGATTCCATGCAAGCGAGAAGGCGAAAGATGGCTGACCAGCCTCGCCTCCATTTCGTCAGAGGCCAGCACAATACGCTGGACGTCGCTGTGGGTGAAGGTGAGATCCCGTAAACAGGCAAGACAGTTTCTCCGCTCCTCACGCTCATCAGACAGTGAATAGATAACCGCATAGAATGAGATATCCGAGAGCGCCGCTTTAAAGCTGGCGAATCTGCTAAACAGGTGCACCTGGTAATGGCTCAGGCTGGGCATCGCAAAGAGATGCTTCAGCCCCACAGCGCTCATTGAGCAGCTTTCGATGACGGCGATATGTCTTGTTGCAGTGGTCTTTTCCATTCCTCAAACTCTCCATAAGCCGACATTAAACTGAGTTCTCGCATTCCCTGGGTACTGCTTATCCACGCGTACATATCGGCATTACTGCGAAGTGATAAGCGACGCATTGCACTGTTTTTCTGTGCGCTGATCGTTTTATTACTTTTATTCAGTAGTGTGGCAATTTGGTTGATTCCCCAACCTTTACCGAGTAAACGCAACACCTTGCGTTCAGAGTGAGTGAGTGCAATCATTTGCTCACTCTCCTCTTCAATATCGGGCGTTTCCGGTATTAATAACGTCTGGCTTATTCGCTCGGCACGTTCACTGCCCGCGCGAATAGCGTTAATGACGCCTTCAATAGGCTCCATATCTGAAAGCAGCGTGCTTTCCGGACGCATAAGAAGCTCTACTGCAAGCGGATAAAGAGGACGCGAGACAAGGAATATCCAGTGAATATCCCGATACTGATTCATTAATCCATAATACTGCTCAAGCGTGCCGCGAGGATTACGATACTCACCCGAAATATCGGCAATAACGACCCCGGCGCGACGCAACTGAAGTAGCGTCAACTCCTGCATCGAACGGCAGTACGTTATCTCAAAATCGGGAAAATGACGCGACATGACGCCACCTAACCCATTTTGCATAACCGGCACTCTGCTAATCACAACTCCGTGTTTACCATTCAATGGCAACATAGACCCTCCATGTCATGAATTCATTATTTAAGAACGAACTAACCCTACGAGGTTAAACACGTTTGTATTCCTTAGTACAAAACGGCTTAATATTCGTAAATCAGAAGAAATGTCACATGGGTTATGAAACGCCCAATACAGTCTTAATATCGCATAAAGACTACAAGAATTTAATTCTGGTTGTGTGAAAAGATCGAAAATATGAAATTAGAAATACTTAATATATTTTTTTTATTAATTCTCGTCACATATTCATTAAATAAATAAAGATACGGCCTCTTCGCCATGCTGGACACGCAACTGATCGCACAAATGTTGATCTGGCCCAGCGCAAAGGGCCCTGCCCTTTGTGTTAAAAGTAAGCAATCTCTCTTCTCTTCAGGGCGTTTCATGCAGGCAGATCGGTCTACGCAACGTGCTACCACGCGGCTATGTATTCAGTGCGGACTTTTTCTCTTACAACACGGGGCAGAAAGCGCCCTCGTCGAAGAACTTTCCACACGCCTTGGTCTGGCGCTGGGGATGGACAGCGTTGAGAGCTCCATCTCGTCAAATGCCATTGTACTGACCACCATTAAAGACGGACAGTGCCTCACCTCCACTCGTAAAAATCATGACCGCGGCATTAACATGCACGTCGTGACGGAAGTGCAGCACATTGTGATCCTTGCTGAACACAGGCTGCTCGATCTGCGGGAAATAGAGAAACGCTTCAACCAGATCAAACCTCTCCGGTATCCACGCTGGCTGGTTGTGCTGATGGTGGGACTCTCCTGCGCCTGCTTCTGCAAGCTCAACGCGGGCGGCTGGGACGGCGCTGTCGTGACCTTCTTTGCCAGCAGCATCGCGATGTATTTCCGCCAGTTGTTGACGCACAGGCAACTGCATCCGCAAATTAACTTCTGCATCACGGCATTTGTGGCGACAACCGTATCCGGCCTGCTTTTGCGCCAGCCTTACTTCGCCAGCACGCCTACTGTTGCGATGGCCGCCAGCGTATTGCTGCTGGTGCCGGGTTTTCCCTTAATCAATGCCGTCGCTGATATGTTCAAAGGCCACATCAACACCGGTCTGGCGCGCTGGGCGATAGCCAGCCTGCTGACGCTGGCGACCTGTATCGGGGTGGTAATGGCCATGACACTCTGGGGGTTACGCGGATGGGCGTGATCGATTTTCTGCTCGCACTGGCGCAGGACATGCTCCTGGCAGCCCTTCCCGCCGTTGGCTTTGCGATGGTGTTTAACGTCCCGCAACGTGCATTACCCTGGTGTGCGCTGCTGGGTGCCATTGGCCACGGGTCACGTATGATCATGATGACCGCGGGCTTTAATATCGAATGGTCGACGTTTATCGCCTCCATGCTGGTCGGCAGCATCGGTATTCAGTGGTCCCGCTGGTATCTGGCGCATCCGAAGGTGTTCACCGTGGCGGCAGTCATTCCTATGTTCCCGGGTATTTCAGCCTATACGGCGATGATTTCCGCCGTCAAAATCAGCCACTTTGGCTACAGCGAACCGCAGATGATCCTGCTTCTGAGCAACTTCCTTAAAGCCTCGTCGATTGTGGGCGCGCTCTCCATCGGCCTGTCGATCCCCGGCTTATGGCTTTACCGCAAACGTCCACGCGTATAATAAAATAGCTTGCAATTGTATCGCGCACTATCTATATTCATTTCATGGATGCAAAAATGAACGACACCACTAACGCGCTTCTGCTGGATAACCAGCTCTGTTTTGCCCTCTATTCGGCAAATCTGGCGCTTAACAAGCTCTACCGGCAACTGCTGGCGCCGCTTAACCTGACCTACCCGCAATACCTGGTGATGCTGGTACTGTGGGAGCAGGATGATATTACGGTATCAGACATTGGCGAGCGGCTGTTCCTGGATTCCGCCACCCTGACGCCCCTGCTGAAACGCCTGGAAAGTGCAGGATTAATCTTCCGCCAGCGTTCCCGTCAGGATGAGCGTCAGGTCGCCGTCACCCTGAGCGACGCGGGTCGGGCGCTGCAACAGCAGGCCGTGACGATACCCCACGCCGTGGGCTGTGCAGCGCAGTGTGATACCGACACCATGCTGGCGCTCAAGCACCAGCTCGAACTTTTGCGCCAACAGCTTCATCGCGCGTAAGGCTATACTTTACGCGCATGATTTTAACTTAATACATCGCGCGCTATTTAATAGCGCATATAAACGTAAGATGAGGAACCTGCCATGTCTTTAGAAAAAGTTGTCTACACTGCCAAAGCCAAAGCAACCGGAGGCCGTGATGGCCGCGCAACGTCTTCCGATGGCGTTCTGGATGTCAAACTGGGTGTCCCCAAAGAGATGGGTGGCATGGGGGGTGAAGTAACCAACCCTGAACAGCTGTTCGCTGCGGGTTACTCCGCCTGCTTCCTGGGCGCAATGAAGTTCGTTGCGGCACGCGACAAATTCGCTCTGCCAAAAGATGCCTTTATTGAAGGCGAAGTGGGGATTGGCCCGCTGCCAACCGGTTTTGGTATCGAAGCGAAGCTGAACATCCACGTTGAAGGGATGGACGCAGCGGAAGCCAAAAAACTGGTGGATGCGGCGCATATTGTCTGTCCGTACTCTAACGCGACGCGCGGCAATATCGACGTGACGCTGAACATCATCGCGTAATCAGCTCCTGTGATTTTAGCCCCGGTAAGCGTAACGCCGCCGGGGAAATCCTCTCCTTTCCTCTCCTCTCTCTGTGCTACCATAACCCTCAATCACGCCCGTAGTAATCAGTTGAGAAAGTGTTATGTCCTCCAGAATCCTGACCACCAGCATTGCTGGCATTGATGCCTTTATGCGCGATCCTCGCGGTGTGTTGACGCACGCCGAAGGCGGCACGCTCGCGGTATTTGCCGACAACGCCCCGGCGTTTTATGCGGTCACGCCGGAACGTCTGGCGCAGCTTCTGGAAATTGAAGCGAAGCTGTCGCGCCCGGCGAGCGATGTCATGCTGGATAATCAGTTTTTTGACGAACCCGCCAGCGCTCCGGTGGCCGTTCCAATGGGGAAATTTCCCATGTACGCCGGTTGGCAGCCGGACGCCGATTTTCAGCGGCAGGCGGCCTTATGGGGAATAGCCCTCGCGCAGCCCGCGACGCCAGAAGAGCTGGCGGCCTTTACCGCTTACTGGCAGGCTGAAGGAAAAGTCTTCCACCATGTTCAGTGGCAGCAAAAGTTCGCGCGCAGTCTGCAAATCAACCGCGCCAGCAACAATGGCCAGCCAAAACGTGATATCAATGCCTTTTCAGAACCGGACAAAAAAATCCCTGATGGATTCCGAGGTGCGAAATGAAAAACGTCGGCGACCTGATGAAACGTTTGCAGAAGATGATGCCCGCCAACGTGAAGCCCGCCTTCACCACCGGTGAAGAGCTGCTGGCGTGGCAAAAAGAGCAGGGTAAAATTCGCGCGGCTGCCCTCGCCCGCGAAAACCGCGCGATGAAAATGCAGCGCACCTTTAACCGCTCTGGCATTCGCCCTCTGCACCAGAACTGCTCCTTCGAGAATTATAAGGTCGAGTCGCAGGGGCAGATGAACGCCCTCAACCAGGCGCGCCAGTATGTGGATGAATTTGACGGCAACATTGCCAGCTTCATCTTTAGCGGAAAACCCGGCACGGGGAAAAATCACCTTGCGGCCGCTATCTGCAACGAGCTGCTGCTGCGCGGGAAGTCAGTGCTGATTATCACCGTGGCCGATATTATGTCCGCCATGAAGGACACCTTCAGCAACCGCGAAACCAGCGAAGAACAGCTGCTGAATGATTTAAGTAACGTGGATTTGCTGGTCATCGACGAGATCGGCGTCCAGACGGAGTCCCGCTACGAAAAAGTGATCATCAACCAGATTGTCGATCGCCGTTCGTCGTCAAAACGCCCAACAGGTATGCTGACGAACCACAATATCGACGAGATGACCCGACTTCTTGGCGAGCGGGTAATGGATCGCATGAAGCTGGGTAACAGCCTGTACGTCATCTTCGACTGGGACAGCTACCGCAGCCGCGTCACCGGCAAAGAGTATTAAGATATTTCCAGGGAGCGCCGGAAGAGCAGAGGTATATACTGAACCCACTTCTGGCCCAAAACGGACCTTGTTGAGTAAATCATTATGAAAAAACAGTTTCTTATCAGCATCCTTACTGGCACCCTGCTGGTGACTGGCGCAGCGCAGGCCGCATCATGGCAGGAGTCGCTCTCCAGCGCAGCAAGTGAGTTAACCAAAGAGAGCGGCACTTCCCAGGGAGGGCTGTCAGCCTCGTCCCTCACCGGCCTGCTGAGTAACAGCTCCCAAAGCCTGAGCGCCGGCACGATGAACAATGCGGCGGGCATTCTGGAATACTGCGCGAAGCAGAAACTGGCTTCCGTCACCGATACCGAAAACATTAAAAACCAGGTGCTGGGTAAACTGGGTCTGGACACTCAGGAGCAGAAAGCGGACACCAACTATATGGACGGTATTCAGGGCCTGCTGAACGCGCAAAATGGCCAGCAGCTGAACCTCAGCACCCTTGGAAATTCATCTCTGGCGAAACAGGTGAAAACGAAAGCCTGCGATCTGGTGCTGAAACAAGGCGTTAATTTCCTCTCCTGATCGTCTCCCATTTTCTGCCACAACACGCCGGGTTTATTACGTTAGTCTTACACCGCGGCGTGAAGTGCGTTTTTTTATCCCCTGCCACCACCTCAGCCTCCGTGTACCACGATGCGACTGTATTCAAAAATCCGATTTTATAAACCAAATCCTAACAACAGCACACTTTCGTGACACTAAAATTGCAGCTAAGCGACATCGCAATTACATTGTATTACCCAAAAAATAAGCAATTAGCCGGCTAAGCGTCCGGCATGATGAGGATCTGCTGTTGTCAGAGTTAATGTCCCTTGTCCTTTTCCTGGCTTCCATCGGCGTTTATGCCTGGAAAGCCGGTCGTCACACCTGGTGGTTTGTGGCCACCCTGGTGGTGCTCGGCATTTTTATTGTTTTAAACATTACGTTATATGCCAGCGATTATTTTACCGGCGACGGTATTAACGACGCGGTGCTCTACACGTTGACCAACAGCCTGACCGGCGCTGGTGTAGGTAAGTATATCCTTCCGGGTCTGGGGCTGGTGGTCGCCCTGGTGGGCATCTTCGCCGCGCTGGCCTGGGTTCTGCGCCGTCGCCGTCACCGTCCGCATCATCATGGCTACAGCCTGCTGGCGCTGTGCCTGGCGCTGGCCTCCGTGGATGCCAGCCCCGCATTCCATCAAATTACCGAGCTGGTAAAATCCCAGTCGCGCGATGGCGACCCGGACTTTGCGGCCTATTACAAAGAACCCTCGAAGAAGATCGACAATCCCAGACTCAACCTGGTCTATATCTACGGCGAAAGTCTGGAGCGCACCTATTTTGATAACGATGCTTTCCCGAACCTGACGCCAGAGCTTGGCGCGCTGAAAAACCAGGGCCTCGACTTCAGCCACACCATGCAGCTCCCTGGCACGGATTACACCATCGCCGGGATGGTGGCCTCCCAGTGCGGCATTCCGCTGTTCGCTCCGTTTGAAGGCAACGCTTCCGCCTCAATGTCGAGCTTCTTCCCGCAGAACATTTGCCTCGGCGATATCCTGAAAAACTCGGGCTATGAAAACTACTTTATGCAGGGCGCTAACCTGCGCTTTGCCGGGAAAGATGTGTTCCTGAAATCCCACGGTTTCGATCACTTGTATGGTTCCGAAGAGCTGAAAACCACGGTGGCCGATCCGGCCTACCGCAACGACTGGGGCTTTTACGACGATACCGTTCTGGATGAAACCTGGAAGAAATTCGAGGAGCTTTCCCGCGCCGGTAAACGCTTCTCGCTGTTTGCGTTGACCGTCGACACGCATCATCCGGATGGTTTTGTCTCACGCACCTGTAAACGTCAGGGCTACGACATTGACGGTAAAAACAACAAGTCGTTCAGCGCCGTGACCTGTAGCCAGGAGCATATCGCGGCGTTAATCGAAAAAATCAAAGCGTCGCCGTATTTCAAAAATACGGTCATCGTCGTCTCATCTGACCATCTGGCGATGAAAAACAGCGCCTGGGATGAGCTGAATAAGCTGGATCGCAGCAACCTGTTCTTTGTGCTGCGCGGCGATAAACCGCAGCAGGAGATCATTGCCGCTAAACGTAACTCGATGGATAACGGCGCTACCGTGCTGGATATTCTGGGTGGCGATAACTTCATTGGACTGGGCCGCAGTACGCTGTCGGGCCAGTCCCTGTCGGAAATCTTCCTCAACATGAAGGAAAAAATCCTCGCCTGGAAGCCGGATATCATTCGTCTGTGGAACTTCCCGAAAGAGATAAAAGACTTCACCATCGATCAGGATAAAAAAATGATCGCGTTCTCCGGCAGCCATTTCCGCCTGCCACTGCTGCTGCGCGTGTCGGATAACCGCGTCGAGCCGCTGCCGGAAAGCGAATACTCCGCGCCACTGCGCTTCCAGCTGGCGGAATTCGCCCCGCGCGATAATTTCGTCTGGGTCGACAAATGCTACAAAATGGGCCAGCTCTGGTCGCAACAGCTGTCGCTGTCCACCGACTGGTGCGTCTCTCAGGGGCAACTCGGCGGCGAGCAGGCCGTGCAACACGTTGACAAACCGCAGTGGCAGGGAAAAACCGCGTTTAAAGATACGGTTATTGATACCGCACGCTATCAGCGCAACGTAGACCTGCTGAAAATCGTCGACAACGACATTCGTTATAAAGCAGACAGCTTCATCTTTAATGTTGCCGGCGCGCCGGAAGAGGTGAAGCAGTTCAGCGGTATTTCGCGGCCGGAATCATGGGGGCGCTGGTCTAACGCCCAGTTAGGCGATGAGGTGAAAATTGAATATACCCATCCGCTGCCGGAGAAATTCGATCTGGTGATCACCGCCAGGGCATTTGGTCCCAACGCGAATCGCCCTATACCGGTGCGCGTCGGCGATAAAGAACAGACGCTGACGCTGAGCAATGATGTCACCACCAGCACGCTGCACTTCGATAACCCAACGCGCAGCAATACGCTGGTCATTGTGCCGCCCGATCCGCAGTCCACTAACGAAGGGAATATTCTCGGTCACGCTCCGCGCAAGCTGGGGATCGGCATGGTGGAGATTAAAATTGTGAGCAGCGCTGGCTGATGACGGCGTTCACCCTTCGCCCGACGCGCATCGACGACGTCGCTGCCCTGCCCGCCATCGAACGTGCGGCGGGGCAGCGGTTTCGCGACGTTCCTGAGCTGGCCTGGCTGGCAGACAATGAGGTTATTTGTGTTGAAGATCACCTCGGTTACGCCGGACGCGGATTGAGCTGGCTGGCGCTGACTGACGACAGGCCTGTGGGCTTTATTCTCGCCGAAGCTCATCCATCGTCGCTGTTTATTGTGGAACTGTCGGTTCACCTGGACTGGCAGGGACGAGGTCTCGGACGCCAGTTAATCGCCCGTGCCGCCGCGCATGCCCGCAGTCTGGGGCTGAACTCGCTGACGTTAACGACGTTTCGTGATGTCCCGTGGAATGCGCCCTTCTACAGGCGATTAGGGTTTGAAATGCTGACGACGCTGACGCCGGAACTGCGCCAGAAACGCGAGGAAGAGACGGCGCACGGTTTAGCGTATGGTTCCCGCTGCGCCATGCGCCTGCCTCTGTAAGATCGCCCGGTGGCGTTGCGCTTACCGGGCTTACAAAACCCAATTCCGCAGGCCGGGTAAGGCGCAGCCGCCACCCGGCAAAACGCACAGCGTCAGAACGTTTCCCAGTTATCGCCCGCATCTGCGGTCGCCGGTTTACGCGCCACTACCGGAGCGGCAACGCTTTTCGCGGAGGCGAACTCGCGCGCCTTCATCTGTTCCTGCTGAATACGGAACACCGCAACAGCCTGCGTCAGACGGCTCGCCTGCTCTTCCAGTGCCGCGGCCGCCGCCGCAGACTCTTCCACCAGCGAGGCGTTCTGCTGGGTCACGCGATCCATCTCAGCCACCGCCAGCCCAACCTGGTCGATACCGCGGCTCTGCTCGTCAGACGCAGACGCGATTTCGCCCATGATGTCCGTCACGCGCGTTACCGCATTCACGATCTCACCCATGGTTTCACCCGCGCTTTCCACCAGCGTTGAACCAATTTCCACGCGCCCCACGGAGTCTTCAATCAGACTCTTGATCTCACGGGCCGCCTGGGCGCTGCGCTGCGCCAGGTTTCGGACTTCACCTGCAACCACCGCAAAGCCGCGGCCCTGCTCGCCCGCACGCGCCGCTTCTACCGCCGCGTTCAGCGCCAGAATATTGGTCTGGAAGGCAATCCCGTCGATCACGCTGATGATATCGGCGATTTTCTGCGAACTGCCGGCGATATCGCGCATGGTCTGCACCACGTTATCCACCACCTTGCCGCCTTTCTGCGCGGTTTCAGACGCGCTCAGGGCCAGGTTGCTCGCCTGACGGGCGTTCTCGGCGTTCTGCTTCACGGTGGCAGTCAGCTGTTCCATGCTGGCGGCGGTCTCTTCCAGAGAGGCAGCCTGCTGTTCGGTACGGGATGAGAGATCGTTATTACCCATCGAGATTTCGCTCGCACCGCTGTAAATGGCGTTTGCGCCGTTACGCACGTCACCCACGGTACGCACCAGCTCGCCCTGCATGTGGCGCAGGGAGTCAGCCAGTTCCCCCATCTCGTTGGAGCCTTCCACGTCGATGCGCTTCACCAGGTCGCCGCTGGCGATATGACGAATGCTGTCAATCAGACGGTTCAGCGGCGAAATCAGCGCCTGACGAATACCCAGCCAGACGGCAACAATCACCACCAGCACCGCAGCCAGCACGCTAATCAGCACCCAGATAGCCTGGCGGTAAGAACTGTTGCTGTCTTCAACCGCGGTCTGATACAGCGCGTCGTTCTGTTGCAGATAGGTGACGTACTGCTTCTCAAAGCCATCCTGATAGCTCTGGGTCGGCTGGTCGAAGAACTCATTGATCTTGCCCGCCCCCAGCAGCTGGATCAGCTCGGCCAGCGCGCCGTGGTAGATATCGTAATTACGTTTGATTTCCAGTGCCGCAGCGTCGCTCTGACGCGGGTCGCGCGGCAGCGCTTCGTAATCCGCCCAGTTTTTTTCCGCCTGTTTCAGAGACGCAGAGGCAATCTGCATCAGCTCGGCGACGGTTGAGCCGCTACCGATATTGTTCTGATCCATCATATAGCGGATACCCGCGCGGTTCAGAGTGTTACGGGTTTGCAGCAGCGCCACCCAGCTACCGTTCAGGGTGGATTGTTGCTGGCGAATGGTTTGCAGGATGGTGAAATTCTCTTTGTCATGCTTCAGGGCATTGAAGAAAAGACCACCGGATGTGAGTTGTAAAAGGCCAAATATCGCTAAAACCAGCAGTAAGCTGGTGACAATCTTGATACGATTTAACATGTTTTCTCTTTCCTCAGACAGATACAGAATTTTCGGCCTGGAAAGGGAAAACTTTACGAAAATCATCCTGGAATTTAGGGTTTTTACTCATCGTCCCGCGCGGCAATATGTCGGTTTCCAAGTTCAATAAATTCTTCCAGCAGCGCCGTGAGCTGCGTCATCTTCTCAGGGGTATATTCCGCCTCAATCTGCTGGTACGCCTCTTCCACCTGAGCCTGTGCACGCTGGTACAGCGCGTTGCCTTCTTTCGTCAGCGATACGTACAGCTTGCGCTGGTCATTCACCGGCTTTAAGCGCAGCACCAGACCGTCGCGCTCCATCCGCGTCAGAATGCCGGTCAGGCTTGGGCGCAAAATGCAGGTGCGGAACGCCAGATCGTGAAAATCCATGGAGGGATGCTCGGCCAGCACGCGGACGATACGCCACTGCTGCTCGGTCAGATTATGCCGCTTCACTATCGGGCGGAAGTAGCCCATCGCCGCTTCACGAGCCTGCAACAGCGCAATGGTTAATGAGTCATGCATCACCTTCCCCTTACATCATTAATAAGTAAACAATTTAAAACAGATGCTTTTATAGACAACACGTTGTAACCCAAAAAGTCTAACAGAAACAATGCCATTTTTTTAATCCTTTGAATTAAAAGATAATTAACTCATTTATGTAAATTTATTGTTATTCATATCACAAATTATTCACTTCTGATTGCGAAACGAACAGCAAAAGCATAAAACCAGTTCATTAACATATTAATGAAATCAAAACCGGACAGCCGGTTTGAGGAGTATGGGAATGAAAGGTACTGTTTTTGCCGTAGCGCTAAACCACCAAAGCCAGCGTGCAGCCTGGGCTGAGGCGTTTGAAAAAGCCCCCTATAACGCGCCGCCAAAAACGGCGGTGTGGTTTATCAAGCCACATAACACCGTTATTCGCGCAGGCGAGCCGATTCCCTTCCCACAGGGAGAAACCGTGTTAAGCGGCGCAACGGTGGCGCTGGTGGTGGGCAAAACCGCCAGCAAAGTCCGCGTTGAAGAGGCGGCGGCGTACATCGCTGGCTACGCGCTGGCCAACGAAATCAGCCTGCCGGAAGAGAGCTTCTACCGTCCGGCGATCAAGGCCAAATGTCGGGATGGATTTTGCCCGCTCGGCGAACCTGTCGCCGTTGATAAGGTGGACAACCTGACCATCATCACCGAGATCAACGGTCGCGAAGCGGACCACTGGAACACGGCCGATCTGCACCGCAACGCCGCCGAACTGCTGAGCGCGCTGAGCGAATTTGCCACCCTGAACCCCGGCGATGCGATATTGCTCGGTACCCCACAAAGCCGTGTCGAAATTCGCCCGGGCGATCGGGTTCGCATTCTGGCAGAGGGATTTCCGCCGCTGGAAAACCCGGTGGTAGTGGAACGCGACGTTACCATTGCTTCGCGCACGCCGCCGCACGCCACGCTGTTCGCACTCGGCCTGAACTACGCCGATCACGCCAGCGAGCTGGACTTCAAACCGCCTACCGAGCCGCTGGTGTTTATCAAAGCGCCGAACACCTTTAATGGCGACAACCAGACCTCGGTGCGCCCAAACAACATTGAATACATGCATTACGAAGCCGAGCTGGTGGTGGTCATCGGTAAAACCGCGCGTAAGGTCAGCGAAGCCGAGGCGATGGACTATGTTGCGGGCTACACGGTGTGCAACGACTACGCCATCCGCGATTATCTCGAAAACTACTATCGCCCAAACCTGCGGGTGAAAAGCCGCGACGGGCTGACCCCCATCAGCCCGAACGTGGTACCAAAAGAAGCCATCCCTGACCCGCACAACCTTCGTCTTCGCACCTACGTTAACGGTGAACTGCGTCAGGAAGGCACCACCGCCGATCTCATTTTCAGCATCCCATTCCTGATTGCGTATCTGAGCGATTTCATGACCCTGCAACCGGGCGACATGATTGCCACCGGCACGCCGAAGGGGCTGTCCGACGTGGTACCGGGCGATGAAGTGGTGGTGGAAGTGGAGGGCGTAGGCCGTCTGGTAAACCGAATTGTCAGTGAGGAGACTGCAAAATGAAAAAGATTAACCACTGGATCAACGGGAAAAACGTCGCCGGAAGTGAGTACTTCCAAACCACTAACCCGGCCTCCGGCGAGGTGCTGGCTGAAGTAGCCTCCGGGGGCGAAGCCGAAATCCATCAGGCCGTTGCCGCCGCCAAAGAGGCGTTCCCGAAATGGGCCAACCTGCCGATGAAGGAGCGTGCGCGCCTGATGCGTCGCCTGGGGGATCTGATTGACCAGAACGTGCCGGACATTGCCGCGATGGAGACCGCCGACACCGGCCTGCCGATCCACCAGACCAAAAACGTGCTCATTCCGCGCGCCTCGCACAACTTCGAGTTCTTCGCCGAGGTGTGCCAGCAGATGAACGGCAAAACCTACCCGGTAGACGACAAGATGCTCAACTACACCCTGGTGCAGCCGGTGGGTGTCTGCGCGCTGGTGTCGCCGTGGAACGTGCCGTTTATGACCGCCACCTGGAAGGTCGCGCCCTGTCTCGCGCTGGGTAACACCGCGGTGCTGAAGATGTCTGAACTCTCCCCGCTGACCGCCGACCGTCTGGGCGAGCTGGCCCTCGAAGCGGGCATTCCGGCGGGCGTGCTCAACGTGGTGCAGGGCTATGGCGCCACGGCGGGCGACGCGCTGGTGCGTCATCATGACGTGCGCGCCGTCTCCTTCACCGGCGGCACCGCCACCGGGCGTAACATCATGAAAAACGCCGGGCTGAAGAAGTATTCTATGGAACTGGGCGGCAAATCTCCGGTGCTGATTTTTGAAGACGCGGACATCGAGCGCGCGCTGGACGCCGCCCTGTTCACCATCTTCTCCATCAACGGCGAACGCTGCACCGCCGGCTCGCGCATCTTCATCCAGCAGAGCATCTACCCGGAGTTCGTCAAACGCTTTGCCGAGCGCGCCAACCGCCTGCGCGTGGGCGACCCGACCGATCCGAACACCCAGATTGGCGCGCTCATCAGCCAGCAGCACTGGGAAAAAGTCTCCGGCTATATCCGCCTCGGCATTGAAGAGGGGGCAACCCTGCTGGCGGGCGGCCCGGACAAACCGACCGATCTGCCTGCGCACCTGAAAGGCGGCAACTTCCTGCGCCCGACCGTGCTGGCGGATGTCGATAACCGCATGCGCGTGGCGCAGGAAGAGATCTTCGGGCCGGTGGCCTGCCTGCTGCCGTTTAAGGACGAAGCGGAAGGGCTGCGCCTGGCGAACGACGTGGAGTATGGCCTGGCGTCGTACATCTGGACCCAGGACGTCAGCAAAGTGCTGCGTCTGGCGCGCAACATCGAAGCGGGCATGGTGTTCGTCAACACCCAGAACGTGCGCGACCTGCGCCAGCCGTTTGGCGGCGTGAAGGCCTCCGGCACCGGGCGCGAAGGCGGCGAGTACAGCTTCGAGGTCTTCGCGGAGATGAAGAACGTGTGCATCTCCATGGGCGACCATCCGATTCCAAAGTGGGGGATCTGATCATGGGAAAATTAGCGTTAGCGGCAAAAATCACCCACGTGCCGTCAATGTATCTCTCTGAACTGCCGGGCAAAAACCACGGCTGCCGCCAGGGCGCCATCGATGGGCATAAAGAGATCAGCAAGCGCTGCCGCGAGCTGGGCGTGGATACCATTATCGTCTTCGACACCCACTGGCTGGTGAACAGCGCGTATCACATCAACTGCGCGGACCATTTCTCAGGCGTCTACACCAGCAACGAGCTGCCGCATTTTATTCGCGACATGACCTACGACTACGACGGCAACCCGGAACTCGGCCAGCTGATTGCCGACGAAGCGGTGAAGCTTGGCGTTCGCGCCAAGGCGCACAACATCCCGAGCCTCAAGCTGGAGTACGGCACGCTGGTGCCGATGCGCTACATGAACGCGGATAAGCACTTCAAAGTGGTCTCCATCTCGGCGTTCTGCACGGTTCACGACTTCGCCGACAGCCGCAGGCTGGGCGAGGCCATCATCAGCGCCATCGAAAAATACGACGGCACCGTGGCGGTGCTCGCCAGCGGCTCGCTGTCGCACCGCTTTATCGACGACCAGCGCGCGGAGGAAGGGATGAACAGCTACACCCGCGAGTTTGATCGCCAGATGGACGAGCGCGTGGTGAAGCTGTGGCGCGAGGGGCAGTTCAAGGAGTTTTGCAGCATGCTGCCGGAGTACGCCGACTACTGCTACGGCGAGGGCAACATGCACGACACGGTGATGCTGCTGGGGATGCTCGGCTGGGACAAATACGACGGTAAGGTGGAGTTTCTCACCGAGCTGTTCGCCAGCTCCGGCACCGGCCAGGTCAACGCCGTTTTCCCGCTGCCCGCCTAAGGAGTCGTTATGCCGCACTTTATTGCTGAATGTACCAACAACATCCGCGAGCAGGCCGACCTGCCGGGTCTGTTCGCCAAAGTGAACGAGGCGCTCGCCGCCACGGGGATCTTCCCGCTCGGGGGCATCCGCAGCCGCGCCCACTGGCTGGATACCTGGCAGATGGCCGACGGTAAGCACGATTACGCCTTTGTGCATATGACGCTGAAGATCGGCGCGGGGCGCAGCCTGGAAAGCCGGGAAGAGGTCGGTGAAATGCTGTTTGCGCTGATCAAAACGCACTTCGCAGAGCTAATGGCGGGCCGATATCTGGCGCTGTCGTTCGAGCTGGACGAGCTGCACCCGACGCTTAATTACAAGCAAAACAACGTGCACGCGTTGTTTAAATAACACCGCACGGTCTGTCCCCTCTCCCACGGGGAGAGGGAGAAAACAAATAAAAACAGGATATCGCCATGCTCGACAAACACACCCATACCCTGATCGCCCACCGTCTGCATCAGGCGGAACAATCCCGGGAGCAGATCCGCGCGATCTCGCTGGAGTACCCGGAGATCACCATTGAAGACGCCTACGCCGTCCAGCGCGAATGGGTGAGCCTGAAAATTGCCGAAGGCCGCGTGTTGAAAGGCCACAAGATCGGCCTTACCTCCAAAGCGATGCAGGCCAGCTCGCAGATCAGCGAGCCGGACTACGGTGCGCTGCTGGACGATATGTTCTTCCACGACGGCAGCGACATCCCCGTGGATCGCTTTATCGTCCCGCGCATCGAAGTGGAGCTGGCCTTCGTGCTGGCAAAACCGCTGCGCGGCCCGAACTGCACGATCTTCGACGTCTACAACGCCACGGATTACGTCATCCCCGCCCTGGAGCTGATCGACGCCCGCTGCCATAACGTTGACCCGGAAACCCAGCGCCCGCGCAAGGTGTTCGACACCATCTCCGATAACGCCGCCAACGCGGGCGTGATCCTCGGCGGCCGCCCGATTAAACCCGACGAGCTGGATCTGCGCTGGATCTCCGCCCTGCTTTACCGCAACGGCGTGATCGAAGAGACCGGGGTCGCCGCAGGCGTGCTTAACCACCCGGCGAACGGCGTGGCGTGGCTGGCGAACAAACTCGCGCCATACGACGTGCAGCTTGAGCCAGGGCAAATCATCCTCGGCGGCTCGTTTACCCGCCCGGTTGCCGCCAGCAGAGGCGACACCTTCCACGTCGACTACGGCAACATGGGCTCCATCAGCTGCCGCTTTGTGTAAGGAGATGACCATGCAAAACGCATTCAAAGCGGCGCTGAAGGCGGGCCGTCCGCAAATCGGGTTATGGCTGGGGCTGACCAGCAGCTACAGCGCTGAGCTACTGGCCGGGGCCGGTTTTGACTGGCTGCTGATCGACGGAGAGCACGCGCCGAACAGCGTGCAAACCATCCTGACTCAGCTCCAGGCCATCGCCCCTTATCCCAGCCAGCCGGTGGTGCGCCCGTCGTGGAACGATCCGGTGCAGATCAAGCAGCTGCTGGACGTGGGGGCGCAAACCCTGCTGGTGCCGATGGTGCAAAACGCCGACGAAGCCCGTCTGGCTGTCAGCGCCACCCGCTACCCGCCTGCCGGTATTCGCGGCGTCGGCAGCGCGCTGGCGCGGGCGTCGCGCTGGAACCGCATCCCGGAGTACCTGCATCAGGCTAACGACGCCATGTGCGTGCTGGTGCAAATCGAAACTCGCGAGGCGCTGAAAAACCTGCCGCAGATCCTGGACGTGGAAGGGGTGGACGGCGTGTTTATCGGCCCTGCGGATCTGAGCGCCGACATGGGCTTCGCCGGTAATCCGCAGCACCCGGAGGTGCAGGCCGCCATAGAGCAGGCGATCGCGCAGATCCTCAGCGCGGGCAAAGCGCCCGGCATCCTGATGGCGAACGAGCAACTGGCAAAACGTTATCTTGAACTCGGCGCGCTGTTTGTCGCGGTCGGCGTGGATACCACCCTGCTCGCCCGCAGCGCCGAAGCGCTGGCGGCCCGCTTTACCGATGTCACCACAGCAGTTGATAACAATAAATCCGTCTACTAAACGTACGATGTGGAGCGCAACATGACGACCTCAACCCTGCATAATAAAGCTGTTGAACATCGCGTTATTAATAAGCTGTTCCGTCGTTTGATCGTGTTTCTTTTTATCCTGTTTGTCTTCTCGTTTCTCGATCGCATCAACATCGGCTTTGCCGGGCTGACGATGGGCAAAGATCTGGGCCTCACGTCGACCATGTTTGGCCTGGCCGCGACGCTGTTTTACGTGACCTACGTGCTGTGCGGGATCCCCAGCAACATCATGCTGGCGAAGATCGGCGCCCGCCGCTGGATCGCCGGGATCATGGTGGTGTGGGGCATCGCCTCTACCTGCACCATGTTCGCCACCAGCCCCGAAACGCTCTACGTCCTGCGCATGCTGGTGGGCATTGCCGAAGCCGGTTTCCTGCCGGGCATTCTGGTCTATCTCACCTGGTGGTTCCCGGCCTATCACCGCGCCCGCGCCAACGCGTTGTTTATGATCGCCATGCCGGTGACCATGATGCTCGGTTCGATCCTCTCCGGGTACATTCTGGCGATGGACGGACTGTGGAACCTTAAGGGCTGGCAGTGGCTGTTCCTGCTGGAGGGGCTACCGTCGGTGGTGCTCGGCGTGGTGACCTGGTTCTACCTTAACGACACCCCGGATCAGGCCACCTGGCTGGATGATGACGAAAAGCAGGCACTCAAAACGATGATCGCCCGCGAGCAGGAGCTGGCCATTGCGCATGCCGCCACGCCGCGATCGACGCTGCGCGAGGTGCTAACGCCCGCCGTGCTGCTCTACACGCTGGCCTACTTCTGCCTGACGAATACGCTGAGCGCGATCAACATCTGGACGCCGCAGATCCTGCAAAGCTTCAACACCGGCAGCAGCAATATCGTGATTGGCCTGCTGGCGGCGATCCCGCAGTTTTGCACCATCCTCGGGATGATCTGGTGGAGCCGCCGCTCCGACAGGCTGAAAGAGCGAAAAAAGCACACTATCCTGCCGTATCTTTTTGCAGCGGCGGGATGGATGCTGGCCTCGGCGACCGATCACAATCTGATCCAGCTGCTTGGCATCATCATGGCCTCAACCGGATCGTTTACCGCCATGGCGATATTCTGGACCACGCCGGATCAGGTTATTAGCCTGCAATCCCGCGCGGTGGCGCTGGCGGTGATCAACGCCATCGGCAACGTCGGGTCTGCCGTCAGCCCATTGCTGATAGGTATTTTGCGCGACGCGACCGGCAGCTTCAGCTCGGGACTGTGGTTCGTGGCAGGTCTGCTGGTGGTGGGCGCGCTGGTGCTGACGCGCATTCCGATGACGCGCCGGGAAAGCCTTGAGCGTGAGCCGGACATCGCGGCGCAAAAGATCCACTGAGGAGCCGCTATGTGTCAGAGCCCCATCACCAACATCGATATCAGCAAGGAGTACGACGAAAGTCTGGGCACCGACGATGTGCACTACCAGTCGTTCGCCCGCATGGCGGCCTTTTTTGGCCGCGACATGCAGGCGCACCGCCACGACCAGTATTTTCAGATGCATTTTCTCGACACCGGGCAGATTGAGCTCCAGCTCGACGACCACCGTTACTCGGTGCAGGCGCCGCTGTTTGTGCTGACGCCGCCGTCGGTACCGCATGCGTTTATCACCGAATCCGACAGCGACGGCCACGTGCTGACGGTGCGCGAGGATCTCATCTGGCCGCTGTTAGAAGTACTCTACCCCGGTACGCGGGAAGCGTTCGGCCTGCCGGGGATCTGCCTGTCGCTTGCCGACAAGCCTGATGAGCTGGCGGCGCTGAAGCACTACTGGCAGCTGATTGCCCGGGAATCCACGGAACAGCTGCCCGGTCGCGAGCATACGCTGGTCCTGCTGGCGCAGGCCGTTTTTACCCTGCTGCTGCGCAACGCGAAGCTCGACGACCACGCGTCCGGCGGCATGCGAGGTGAGCTGAAGCTGTTTCAGCGCTTTAACCAGCTGACAGATGCTCATTACCACGAGCACTGGACGGTGCCGGAATACGCCAGCGAACTGCATCTCACCGAATCCCGCCTGACCGATATCTGTCGCCGCTTCGCCAACCGCTCGCCGAAACGGCTGATCTTCGACCGCCAGCTGCGGGAAGCCAGACGCCTGCTGCTGTTTTCCGACAGCACAGTGAGCGAAATTGCCTGGCAGCTGGGTTTTAAAGATCCGGCCTATTTCGCCCGTTTTTTTAACCGACTGACGGGGTGCTCACCCAGCGCATACCGGGCGCAGAAAGTACCGGTGTCGCCTGTTCCCCTCACCCCTGCCCTCTCCCAGAGGGAGAGAGAGTAACCGTCCCCTCTCCCTCTGGGAGAGGGTTAGGGTGAGGGAAATCACACTCTGTGATCTCTCGCGAAAAGTACCTGCCGTTGTCCCAATCGTCCCTTCACGTTCCGCCCCTCTCACGCTTCAATTAAACAACAAAAACAAAACATAAATTTAACAACCATCTTCCGATACGAGGTCCCTATGAAGCCTGAAGATTTCCGCGCTGATGCCAAACGTCCGTTAACCGGTGAAGAGTATTTAAAAAGCCTGCAAGATGGCCGTGAGATTTATATCTACGGCGAGCGCGTTAAGGACGTCACTACCCACCCGGCATTTCGCAATGCGGCGGCGTCCATCGCCCAGATGTACGATGCCCTGCACAAGCCAGACATGCAGGATACCCTCTGCTGGGGCACGGACACCGGCAGCGGCGGTTACACCCATAAGTTCTTCCGCGTGGCAAAAAGCGCCGACGATCTGCGCCAGCAGCGTGACGCCATCGCCGAGTGGTCGCGCCTGAGCTACGGCTGGATGGGGCGTACGCCTGACTACAAAGCCGCGTTCGGCTGCGCGCTGGGGGCGAACCCTGCCTTCTACGGTCAGTTCGAGCAGAACGCCCGAAACTGGTACACACGTATTCAGGAAACCGGCCTCTACTTTAACCACGCCATCGTCAACCCGCCGATCGACCGCCATAAACCGGCAGACGAGGTGAAAGACGTTTACATCAAGCTGGAGAAAGAGACCGACGCCGGGATCATCGTCAGCGGCGCGAAAGTGGTGGCCACCAACTCCGCCCTGACCCATTACAACATGATCGGCTTCGGCTCTGCGCAGGTGATGGGCGAAAACCCGGACTTCGCGCTGATGTTCGTCGCGCCGATGGATGCCGAAGGGGTGAAGCTGATCTCCCGCGCCTCTTACGAGATGGTGGCAGGGGCGACCGGTTCCCCGTACGACTACCCGCTCTCCAGCCGTTTTGACGAGAACGACGCCATTCTGGTGATGGATCATGTGTTGATCCCGTGGGAAAACGTGCTGATCTACCGCGATTTCGACCGCTGCCGTCGCTGGACGATGGAAGGTGGCTTCGCCCGCATGTACCCGCTTCAGGCCTGCGTGCGTCTGGCAGTGAAGCTCGACTTCATCACCGCTCTGCTGAAGAAGTCGCTGGAGTGTACCGGCACCCTCGAGTTCCGCGGCGTGCAGGCGGATCTCGGCGAAGTGGTGGCGTGGCGCAACATGTTCTGGGCGCTGAGCGACTCCATGTGCTCCGAAGCCACGCCGTGGGTAAACGGCGCGTATCTGCCTGACCACGCGGCGTTACAGACCTACCGCGTGATGGCGCCAATGGCCTATGCGAAGATCAAGAACATCATCGAACGTAACGTGACCTCCGGGCTGATCTACCTGCCGTCCAGCGCGCGGGACCTGAACAACCCGCAGATCGACCAGTATCTGGCGAAGTACGTGCGCGGCTCCAACGGGATGGATCATGTCGAACGCATCAAGATTCTGAAACTGATGTGGGATGCCATCGGCAGCGAGTTTGGCGGACGTCACGAGCTGTACGAAATCAACTACTCCGGTAGCCAGGATGAGATCCGCCTGCAATGCCTGCGTCAGGCGCAAAGCTCCGGCAACATGGACAAGATGATGGCGATGGTTGACCGCTGCATGTCCGAGTACGACCAGCACGGCTGGACCGTACCACACCTGCACAACAACACTGATATCAACATGCTGGATAAGCTGCTGAAATAACGCAGCGGGAGGTTTCAATGCAATCTGAAGAACGCCTGCGTTTTCGCGACGCGATGGCCAGCCTGTCGGCGGCGGTGAATGTGGTCACCACCGAGGGCGATGCGGGTCGCTGCGGCATTACCGCCACCGCCGTCTGTTCGGTCACGGACACCCCGCCTTCGGTCATGGTCTGCATCAACGCCAACAGCGCCATGAACCCGGTCTTCCAGGGCAACGGCAAACTGTGTGTCAACGTGCTGAACCACGAGCAGGAGATCATGGCCCGCCACTTTGCCGGGATGACCGGCATGGCAATGGAGGAGCGCTTTGCTCTCTCCTGCTGGCAGAAAGGACCGCTGGCGCAGCCGGTGCTGAAAGGCGCTCTGGCAAGCCTGGAAGGCGAGATAACCCAGGTGCAAACCATCGGTACCCATCTGGTCTACCTTGTGGAGATTAAGAACATCATCCTCAGCAGCGAGGGGCACGGCCTGATCTACTTCAAACGCCGTTTCCACCCGGTGATGATGGAGATGGAAGCCGCGGTTTGATCCCGTTGCACAAAAAAACGCTAAGGTTTCCGCAAAGGTGCGCCGTTAACTATCCATAAGATAAATTTTCCGGGGCGGCTGGCGACGTCGTCAGGCGCCCCCTTAACGCTGGAAAGTCTTATGGCCCCTTCACCCCGAAGCCGCTCGGCTGAACGTCTGGTTGACATCATTATTGCCCTGCACCGCAACGGAAGCGTTAATCGCCGCGATCTGATGCAAAAATTTGGCATTACCGAACGCACGGTGTACCGCGATTTGCAGGCGCTTTCCCCGATTATTGAACACGACGGCAAAGGGCGCTATCAGCTGCTGCCTGCGTATCAGACCTGCCGCTGCGTGCACTGCCCTGAAGCGAACGACGAAACCCCGCAGGGGTAGATTATTCTCAGTGATCTCAATCACATATTTTCTTCCACCGTGGGTGAGCCTTAACCACTCACCCTCGCTTTTGACCGCTCACGCATCGCTTTCAACCACTCACCTATTTACCGTGCTTTATACGCGCGAGGATCTGGCACGATCGCTCCAGCATTAATCAATACCTCCTCACAACGAACCCTGACCCTTTTTTCTTTACATAAAAAACCAGGTCTTACTATGGATACTAAAAAACTACTTAAGCACGTGCCCTGGGCCATCCTCGGGATCATCGGTGCTTTCTGTCTGGCGGTTGTCGCATTACGCCGGGGCGAGCACGTCAGCGCCCTGTGGATCGTGGTCGCGTCAGTTTCCGTCTATCTTGTGGCTTATCGCTACTACAGCTTGTACATCGCGCAGAAGGTCATGAAGCTCGACCCGACGCGCGCCACCCCGGCGGTCATTAACAATGACGGCCTGAACTACGTGCCAACCAACCGTTACGTGCTGTTTGGTCACCACTTCGCCGCCATTGCAGGCGCGGGTCCGCTGGTCGGCCCGGTACTGGCCGCGCAGATGGGCTACCTGCCGGGTACGCTCTGGCTGCTGGCGGGCGTGGTGCTGGCGGGAGCGGTGCAGGACTTTATGGTGCTGTTTATCTCCTCGCGCCGTAACGGTTCGTCGCTGGGTGAGATGATCAAAGAAGAGATGGGCCGCGTGCCGGGCACCATCGCCCTCTTTGGCTGCTTCCTGATCATGATCATCATCCTCGCGGTGCTGGCGCTGATCGTGGTGAAAGCGCTGGCCGAAAGTCCGTGGGGCGTCTTCACCGTCTGCTCTACCGTACCGATTGCGCTGTTCATGGGCATCTACATGCGCTTCCTGCGCCCTGGCCGCGTTGGCGAGGTGTCGGTCATCGGTATCGTGCTGCTGGTCGCCTCCATCTACTTCGGCGGCGTGATTGCGCACGACCCGTACTGGGGCCCGGCGCTGACCTTTAAAGACACCACCATCACCTTCGCGCTGATCGGTTACGCGTTCATCTCAGCGCTGTTGCCGGTGTGGCTGATTCTGGCTCCGCGCGACTACCTGGCGACCTTCCTGAAAATCGGCGTGATCGTCGGGCTGGCAATCGGGATTGTGATCATCAATCCTGAGCTGAAAATGCCAGCGGTGACACAGTACATTGACGGTACCGGTCCGCTGTGGAAAGGCGCTCTGTTCCCGTTCCTGTTTATCACCATCGCCTGCGGTGCCGTGTCTGGCTTCCACGCGCTGATCGCCTCGGGCACCACGCCGAAGCTGATGGCCAACGAAACCGACGCGCGCTTCATCGGTTACGGCGCGATGCTGATGGAGTCCTTCGTGGCGATCATGGCGCTGGTTGCAGCGTCGATTATCGAGCCAGGTCTGTACTTTGCGATGAACACCCCACCAGCGGGTCTCGGCATCACCATGCCAAACCTGCATGAGATGGGCGGCGAAAATACCGCGCTGATCCTGGCGCAGCTGAAAGACGCCAGCGCACACGCGGCGGCGACCGTCAGCTCCTGGGGCTTCGTAATTTCGCCTGAGCAGATCATGCAGACCGCGAAAGACATCGGCGAACCGTCCGTGCTGAACCGCGCAGGTGGCGCGCCAACGCTGGCGGTGGGTATCGCACACGTGTTCCACAAAGTGCTGCCGTGGGCGGACATGGGCTTCTGGTACCACTTCGGTATTCTGTTTGAAGCGCTATTCATCCTCACCGCGCTGGATGCCGGTACGCGTGCAGGCCGCTTCATGTTGCAGGATCTGCTGGGTAACTTCGTGCCATTCCTGAAGAAAACCGACTCTCTGGTGGCCGGTGTTCTGGGTACCGCGGGCTGCGTAGGCCTGTGGGGTTATCTGCTGTATCAGGGCGTTGTTGACCCGCTGGGCGGCGTTAAGAGCCTGTGGCCGCTGTTCGGCATCTCTAACCAGATGCTGGCGGCTGTGGCCCTGGTGCTGGGTACCGTTGTCCTGGTGAAGATGAAACGCACCAAATACATCTGGGTCACCGTGGTGCCTGCGCTGTGGCTGCTGCTCTGCACTACCTGGGCGCTGGGTCTGAAACTGTTCAGCACCAACCCGCAGCTGGAAGGCTTCTTCTTCATGGCTAACCAGTACAAAGAGAAGATTGCCGCAGGCGGCGCGGATCTGACCGCGCAGCAGATTGCCAACATGAACCATATCGTGGTGAACAACTACACCAACGCGGGTCTGAGCATTCTGTTCCTGGTGGTGGTGTACAGCATTATCTTCTATGGCATCAAAACCTGGATGAAAGTGCGTAACGTTGAGGGCCGTACGGACAAAGAAACCCCGTACGTGCCGGTGCCGGAAGGCGGCGTGAAGACCTCATCACACCATTAATTAAGCATGTTACTGTAGGCCCGGATCGCTGCGCGCCTCCGGGCTTCTTCTATCTGGAACCCTCAATGTTTGGTAACTTAGGCGAAGCAAAAAAATACCTCGGTCAGGCGGCGAAAATGCTGATTGGCATTCCGGACTATGACAACTACGTTGAGCATATGAAGACCAACCATCCGGATAAGCCGTACATGACCTACACTGAATTCTTCCGCGAGCGTCAGGAAGCGCGCTACGGCGGAAGTGGAGAAGGCGGCGTCCGCTGCTGCTAAAGGAGAAACCATGACCCCGATTGCCGTTACCCTGCTGACCGGTTTTCTCGGCGCCGGTAAAACCACCCTGCTGCGCCACATTCTGAACGAGCAGCACGGCTTCAAAATCGCCGTCATCGAAAACGAATTTGGCGAAGTCTCCGTTGACGATCAGCTGATTGGCGACCGCGCCACCCAGATCAAAACCCTGACCAACGGCTGCATCTGCTGCACCCGCTCTAACGAATTAGAAGACGCCCTGCTGGACCTGCTCGACAGCCGCGATCGCGGTGACATCGTCTTCGACCGTCTGGTGATCGAGTGCACCGGCATGGCCGACCCCGGCCCGATTATTCAGACCTTTTTCTCCCACGAGATCCTCTGCCAGCGCTACCTGCTGGACGGTGTTATCGCTCTGGTGGATGCGGTACACGCCGACGAGCAGATGAACCAGTTCACCATCGCCCAGTCTCAGTTGGGCTACGCCGACCGCATCCTGCTGACCAAAACCGACGTGGCAGGTGAAAGCGAAAAACTGCGCGAGCGCCTGACGCGCATCAACTCGCGTGCGCCCATTTATACGGTGACGCACGGCGATATCGATCTCGCTCAGCTGTTCAACACCAACGGCTTTATGCTGGAAGAGAACGTTACCGCGAAACCGCGCTTTCACTTTATGTCCGACAAGCAAAACGACGTGGCGTCGATTGTGGTGGAGCTGGACTACCCGGTAGACATCAGCGAGGTCTCCCGCGTGATGGAAAACCTGCTGCTGTCGTTTGCCGACAAGTTGCTGCGCTATAAAGGGATGCTGTGGATCGACGGCGAGCCGAACCGCCTGCTGTTCCAGGGGGTGCAGCGCCTGTACAGCGCCGACTGGGATCGCCCGTGGGGCGATGAAACGCCGCACAGCGTGATGGTGTTTATTGGAATACAGCTGCCGGAAGAAGAAATTCGGGCAGCGTTTGCGGGGCTGAAAAAATAAGATACATCAGGGCCAATTTTTAATGGCCCTGATTTAATTACTGTCTCACACTTTCGATTTTTTTATTCTCATCTCTCTGGCAGAGAAGTAAGATTACAGCACAAGCACCAATTACCATTGCTGTATTTCGTTGGATAAAGAGGACATCTGTCAATCCCATAAGAAATAGCGCTGACATATACAGCAGCAACCCAACATTGAACTTATTCTTTTTTTCGCAAGAAGCTAAAAAACCAGAGACATAAAACAATATAATAGCAATGACGCCTAAAAACCCCTGTAAGCTAAAGCTTTCAATTATATCATTATGGAAATGATATTTTATAGCCCTGACTGCTTCCGCACTTTTATAGTTTTGTTCAATATATTCTCTTGCATTATTATAACGCTGTTCTGCATCTTGACCAAAAAGTGATAAACTCGCTACGTGCTGTCCTGCGTCAAGCATAACAAAACGTGCTCCTAAAGATGTGTTAGCATTATTTTTTTGTAATTGTTGGATATTATCATAAGCCTCAACAATTCTCTTTTGCATCTTATAAGCTATACCTCCACCAATTACGGATATTGCCAGTAATGCTAAAAACCAATAACGAGGCTTTACATTTCTCAATTCAAAACATGCCAGGACGAAGCAGACAATGAAAAAAGTGCCTATAGCGCCTCTGGTTTCTGTCATCAGTAATAAATAAGAGAATATGAAAAATGTAGCAATGTAAAATACAGTACGGTAAAGCTGATTTGAAACTGCTTTTTTAATAAGAGAAAAACACAGAACTGACTGAACAACCATTATATAAGCAGTAGTCGTAGCAGCATCGGCTAGTAATTTAATTCTGGTTATACCAGTCACTTGCTCCTGGTAACCAAACCAAACGGTGAATAAACCTAGAACAACGCTAGTGCAAGCAGCGAATTTCCAGCTTTGGATTGAAATTACATTTACGGATTTAAGCAAATAAAATGCCATTACTCCTGACAGGATGAGCAACTTTCCGCCAGCATAATAATTATCTTTAATATCCTGTAAATGTGTCGATGGAAATATCATTGACCAAATTAGCTTACTGGTACCGAGAAGCACAATGCTCAACAAAAATGCTATTGCGATTTTATTACTCAATAGCCATTGACGAAAACCCTTCCAACTTTCCAAAAAAAGAAGGCCAAAAATAGAAAGATAACAACTAATGTAAAATAGCTTTCTTGGATAAGCCTCTATAAAAAGATCGCTTCCAACTGTAAACACAATAAGAATGAAAATAATGTTAACATTTAACCTTTTAATGTATTCACGACTTAACATGTTTAGTTTGCCTTTTTTCCAAGAAACGAGCCAAATGATAACGAACAAACATACAGAAAGCTTCAATAAACTGTTTCTTATTATTAAGCGTTTTATAGCATTTCTTTAGCTCTTTCGCACAACGTGGACTAACATCTTCAACATCACACCAGGGTGACATTTTTTTATATTTACGATAGTAGGTGCTTATTTGCTGTTGATTCCATAACTGCCATGGTTTATCGCTACCAACATAATGTAACAAAACTGTTTCATTGGGTGGTTCACGCATGAAATCTTCCTTTTTGTGTCCTGCCTTTATTTGGCAATTATACTTGCCATCTATAAACATTATTTTTTCGTTCAGGACAACATTAAGAGCATCTTGATCAAAATACTTAAAGTCAGCCCCGCGCTCCAGTAAGCATTCAAAAACTTTATGCGATATTTTATTTTCATTCCACGTTCTGGCATCAACATAAAGAACGCCAGAATTAAAATAATCGCAACCAGGCATATTAATAGATTCTGACAGAGCAGTCTGATGCTCTGGCTCCATGACAGCACAACAAATATTATTTATCGGCTTATGGTTTTCTAATAGATCATAAATACTATTCAGCGCTATAATATCGGCATCAACATATAAAAAATAACGATATTCTTTAATTAAATACGGAGCCAGGAGACGGAAATATACTGAGACCGGGAAAATTGAATTCTTAGGAAAAACATCCAGCGCGTCAGCAGATACAATAATAATTGTCAGTGCATGTTGAGTATTCTTGATAATAGACTGCAATCTGGAAAACTCAACTTCATTGCTTTTATCTGTAATAATGAAAAAATGCAATGGAACTTCCGAAGTTTTTTCCACAATTGATAACATCGAGATCCCACAGTGCTTTAGAAAATTTTCATCGACACCATAAACAACTGCTGAATATTGAACTTCAACATCGAGATTAAAATTCGTTACTTGCACGCCCAATATATTTTCGTTTAAATTAAGAATGGTTGGGTTCATCATTATTTATCGAGCTCAAAAATACTTATAATACATAAGATAACAAATAATAGCTGCCTTCCCCAGTACTTTCTCTAATTTGTTTAGCAATCATACAAAACATGATAGCCTTGAAAAAATTCACGTCTAACCTTTTGAATAATATACAAAAAAACACTATACCCATAGACGCATGGGCATAGTGCTGCATTACTCCAAAAATGGTTGATTAACCATCCGCTCTCATTTCAACGCCTCCGGCAGCGTCACAATCCACAGCTCGCTGTCGGACTCCGGCTTCTTCAGCGGCTTCACGCTGAGCGTGGTTTCCACCGGTTTATCATCCAGCGTCAGCTTGCCTTCCGCGTTCACCCGGTAATCCTTGAGCTTCTTGCCCTCGGCCGGGTTGTGCATCGCCACCTTCACGCCAAAGTCGTTATCGTTCGCCACCGCCAGCGTTTTGCTGTCAATCAGCGCCAGTCCTTCGGCCTTTTCCTGCTGCCAGCCCAGCGCACGCAGATCGACCACCTGCGTTTTTTCAGCAAGTGTAATGCCGCGCTGCGCCAGCGTTTTCTCATCGTCAAACTCCGGGTATTCGCCCGGCTTGTCGAAGGCGGCCAGATCGCTCGCCTTGCTCAGATCCACCCTGTAGATGAGGTTACGCATTGCGTCATTTTTATCCTCACCCTGTTCAATCAGCAGGATGGTGTGGTTATCCAGCGCCACTATGTCGCCGATTTTGGCGTCGCTGTTTTTGCTGTAGGCCGTGCTGTCGACAGGGTAGCCGTACATCGCGGTTTTCCCGGTCGCCGGATCGAAGCTCACCAGACGGGTAAACAGCGCCTGTTTTTTGTTCTTCCCGTCGATATCCAGTGTGCTTTGCACGGCGGCAATAATCCGTCCGTCCGGCATGCGGGTCAGGCCTTCAAAGCCCCGGTTTGCCTGACGCCATTTGATAACGTTTGGCAGACCGCCCGCGATGGATTTCTCCCCTTGCGTCGCCTGCGGACCGTGGATCGCGAGGATTTTCCCTTTACTGTCGACGTTAATCAGGAACGGGCCATACTCATCGCACAGCCAGTAGCCGCCCTTCCCGTCCGACGTGATGCCTTCCGTATCCAGCCCGCGGTTATCGCCTTTCAGTACTTTTAAGGTGTCGCTTAGCGCGACTTCATTGGTGGAACCAATCACACCGCTTTGCAGTGGCAGGCCGTTGATCTCGCCTTTATCGTCATGCAGCGGTCGCGCGTCCACGGCCTCCGCTTTACCGTTTTGCACGCGGATCGTCATCAGCAGCGGAGCGAAATCCGGGGTAACAAATATTTTGGCATCGTTTTTCCCCATTTTTGGCGAATCCGCGTTAGGACCGCGATCGGTCACGGTCGCAAACGTCAGCGCATCGCCCTGCTTGCCCGTAAACAGCAGACCAGAACCCATCCCCACCGGGAGCCCGTTCGGGAACGCATCGGCAAACGCGCCGCTGTATTTCACATGGGAGCCGTCAGGGAAGCTGACGATATAGCGCTCAGCGGTAGGCTGCGCAGCCAGGCCAGAGAAAGAGAGCGCACAACCGATAAGCACAGGAATAATTTTTCTTTTCATATTGTTAGCATCCAGTAAGTGAAGCCAACAACGTAATGAAGAAACGTGTCAGAAAAATGACATGAAAAGACAGCGGATCGGCAAAGAAATACGTATAGCAATCACCAGAAATGTAAACCTCTGTCTTGATCTGTGACAGCCGAAATACTTTTGGAAATTATTAGAAAATTAATTAATTCACCTCAAACGGCTTTCTTCGCCTCGTTCATTAAACGTTTAGCCAAAAATATAAACTTTCCCTAAACACGAATGGATTGAGGATTGACGATCTGCCATAAAAACATCTCATCAACATTTAAGATTAAAAAAACCAACAAAAACAGCATAAAACTGCGATACCCATCACATTTGCAGTCATAAACATCCCTTGTTAAGGTGCCCTCAGATTAATTTGATGACGAGGAAACACGCATGAAAAAGCTTAACGTTCTCATCCTTTCTGCTCTCACCGCCGTATCGGGCTCCGCACTGGCAATGGGCGGCAGCATTGAGCAGGGTAAAAACTTTACCAATCTGAATGTGGAAATGGGCAAATCAACTTCCGGTCTGTACACCGAAGGTAATTGGCTGAAAAACACCGACGACGGCACCACGACCGGTGGCGTGGGCGCAGGCTACAATTTCGAGGTCGGCCCGGTAATGCTGAACGCAGGCGCTAAGGCCCTCTACGTTGGCCCGAAGAAAGGCGATAACGGCGTGGCGTTCCCGGTCGGCGGCGGTGTGAACGTTGCCCTGACCGACAGCATCAGGGTATTCGGTGAAGGCTACGTTGCGCCAGACGGACTGAACAACAGCGTGAAGAACTACGTTGAAGCTAACGGCGGCGTAAGCTGGACCCCGGTCAAACCGGTTACGCTGAAAGTGGGATACCGCCACGTGAGCGTTGATGGCAAAGACGGTCGTCCAAACCACACGCTGGTAGACGGCGCTTACTTCGGCGGCGGCGTGAGCTTCTAAGCCACCTGATAGATAAAAAAACCTGCCCTTCGGCAGGTTTTTTATTACTACGTCACTTACGCACCACCACCAGCTTCTGGTTCACAAACTCTTTGATCCCCAGATCCGACAGCTCGCGTCCGTAACCCGAACGTTTTACGCCGCCGAACGGCAGTTCTGCCGCCGTATCGGTGAGCCAGTTGATGTACACCATCCCGGTCTCAATGCGCGACGCCATTTTCTTCGCGCGCTCGATGTTCTGGCTGAACACCGCTCCGCCCAGACCGTAGTGGGAGTCGTTCGCCAGGGCAACCGCCTCGTCGTCGTCTTTCACCACATAAATCTGCGCTACCGGACCAAAGAACTCTTCGAAATACGCCGGGTTATCGCGCGAGATATTGGTCAGGATGGTCGGCTCAAAGAAGCTCCCGTCACGCTGAACCGGCTTGCCGCCATGGTGCAGCTTCGCGCCGTTTTTCACCGCCTCGTTAACCTGTTTAGTTAGCGTCTCCAGCGCGTCTTTGGATGACAAAGGCCCCAGCGTGGTACTTTCGTCCAGCGGATCGCCAATCTTCACCTGCTTAAACGCCTCGGTGAATTTGTTCAGGAAGGCGTCTGCAATCTTTTCATGCAGGATAAAGCGCTTCGCCGCGGTACAGACCTGCCCGGCGTTATTAAGCCGCGCGTTAACGCCGATCTTCACGGCTTTCTCCAGATCCGCATCGTCCAGCACCACGAAGACGTCGTTCCCGCCCAGTTCAAGGGTCGATTTTTTGATGTGTTTCGCAGCCTGTGCCGCAACCACGCTACCCGCTTTTTCTGAACCGGTCAGCGCCGCCCCCTGTACGCGATCGTCGGCGATGATGTTCGCCACCTGTTCGGACGAGATAAACAGGTTGGTCCACGCCCCTTCCGGCGCGCCCGCTTCACGTACCAGCTGTGCAAAGGTTTCTGCACAGTGCGGCACGATACTGGCATGCTTGGCGATCACCGGGTTGCCCGCTGCCAGGTTTGGCGCCAGAACGCGCATCAGCTGATAGTATGGGAAGTTCCATGGTTCGACGGCCATCAGCACGCCGATGGGGTGATGTTCAACCCATGCTTCCCCGAGTTCAGAGTCATACTTCACCGGGGCCAGGAACTGCTTCGCGTTGTCAGCATAGTAGCGGGCGATTTGCGCGCATAGCTTCACTTCACCGCGGCTTTGTTCGATGAGCTTACCCATCTCCTGACTGGCGATTTTCGCCAGATCCTCCGCGCGTTCGTCGATCAGGTCCGCCAGCTTATGCAGCACCGGCAGGCGCTGGCTTATGTCACCTTTCGCCCAGTCGGAGTGATAGAGCGCATCGGCTGCCTTCAGCGCCGCTTCAACGTCTGCGTCAGTGTGAGAGGGATATTCTTTGATGAGCTGGTTCGTGGCAGGATTTACTGTCTGGTAAGCCATATCGAATCTCCTTGTTTTACCGCTTAGGGTATTAAGGGTAGTCAATGTGACTGGCAATGAAGGTAAAGTTGGGTATATACGGAAGGTTCTTAATGAAGCGCTGCCAGACGGTTCGCTGACGTGGTATAAAAAACGTCCAGAAGGAGTTCATATGACCGATACCCGACACATCCGGCAGACTTTTCACCGCGCCTCAGGCCTTGAGCTGCGCAGCACGTGGCAGAGCACGCAGGCCTATAAGCGTCATTGTCACCCGCAGCTCTCCATCGGCGCGATTGTGGAAGGCCAGACATGCTGCGTGTGTAATGGCAGAGAATACATCCTCCAGCCCGGAGACCTGATTGTGATCCCGGCTTATGTCCCACACAGCTGCAACCCTGTTGCCGGGCAGCCGCGTAGTTATCATATGCTTTATATTGATACGGATCTTCCCCTTGCGGTTCAGGTGATTCGCAACGCTACGCTGTTTATGTATTACCGGGAAGTTGTTGAGAGGATGTCCCCTGCGTCCGTGGACAGGCTGCTTACTGCCCTTCCCCATTGCATGGATGAGGGAGAAAAGCCTGGATCAACCAGCCAGCAGGTTCAGTAGGCATTTCTTTCCAATCTTTCCAACCCGCCTTCCCTCGACGCACTTGCGCAACGATTCTCGCTGCGCAAGGAGACGCTGATCCGTACCTTCAAGAAGGACACCGGCCTGACGCCGGTCAGCTTTCTCAACGTCTCCCGCGTGGAGTACGCCAAAGCGCGGCTGCGTGCCGGAGACGACATTGCCGATGTCGGCTACCAGAGCGGGTTTGCCGACCAGAGCCATTTTCATAAGACCTTTGTGCGCTACACCGCCGCCACACCGCGCCAGTACGCTACGGGCCGATCAATAACAGACAATAAATAGGTTCTGTGTTTTCGTAGTCTGGCCCCAGTTTTGCATTCTGAGGTCGCTATGGAACTATTCTTCCCTTCCGCTTTTCTCGCCCTGGCGCTGGCGCATTTTGTTGCCCTGTTAAGCCCGGGCCCGGATTTCTTCCTGCTGATGGGCTACGCCGCCCGCTACCGTCTGCGCGGCAGCGCCGGATTGTGCATCGGGATAGCGGCAGGAAACGGGCTTTACATTTTGCTGGTCATTATAGGATGGAGCGCGCTGCGTCAGTTCGCGTGGCTGTTCACGTTGATTGAATTATCCGGTGCACTGTATTTGCTCTGGATCGGCTCGCATCTTGTACGCAGCCGACCGCAGACGCTGGCGCTAAAGGAAACACATGAGCGCTGCCCTTCGCTGCGTAAGCAGATCCTGCTGGGGCTGGGTTCGGCGTTGTTAAATCCCAAAAACGCGTTGTTCTACCTGGCGCTAATGACGGCGTTACTCGGGCCGGACGTCATGCTGCTTCAGCAGGCGACCTGCGGCGTCTGGATGGTGATGGTAGTACTGGTATGGGATTTTGCGCTGGTGTCGCTGATGGGGTTACCGGCGGTTCAGCGAAAGCTCAGCCGTTCGCTCTGGCTGATAGAGCGCACGGCGGGGGTGGTATTGATGGGGTTTGGTGGGTGGGTGCTGTGGCGGTTTTTGCACTTTTCCCCCGTATCCCTCTATCCTTAACCCATGGAAAAGCATACCGAACTCAAACGCGCCAAGCTTCTCGCGCTGTCGCTGCTGCTGATTGCCGTCGCAGCGTTTATCACCACCCTGTTCATGCCGCAAACCTTCTGGGTGCGCGGCGTAAAGGCCATTGCCGAGGCGGCGATGGTTGGCGCGCTGGCGGACTGGTTTGCCGTTGTCGCGCTGTTCCGCCGGGTGCCCATTCCCTTTATCTCGCGCCATACGGCGATTATCCCGCGCAATAAAGACCGCATCGGCGACAATCTCGGCCAGTTCGTGCAGGAAAAGTTTCTCGATACGCAATCCCTTGTCGATCTTATCCGTCGCTACGAGCCCGCACAGATGATTGGGACCTGGTTCAGCCAGCCCGATAACGCCCGGCGCGTGGGGCAGCATCTGGTGCAGGTGATGGGCGGTTTTCTGGAACTTACCGACGATGGGCGCATCCAGCGCCTGCTCAAACGCGCGGTGCATAAGGCTATCGACAAGGTCGATTTAACCGAGACCAGCGCCGTCATGCTGGAAAGCATGACCAAAAACAACCGTCACCAGGTGCTGCTGGACGCCATCATAAACCGCCTGATTACCCTGATTCAGCGGGAAAGCACGCGGGAATTTATTGCTGACCAGATCGTTCACTGGCTTAAGACCGAGCATCCGCGCAAGGCCATGGTGCTGCCCACCGAGTGGCTGGGCGATCAAAGCGCGGAGATGGTGTCGAACGCGGTGAACACGCTGCTGGACGATATCAGCCACGACCGTACGCACCAGATCCGTCAGGCATTTGACCGCGCCACAATCAAGTTCATCGACAATCTGAAAAACGATCCGGAGATGACGGCGAAAGCCGAGAATATCAAACACTACCTCAAGAATGATGAGGCCTTTAACCGCTATCTGGGGGAAATGTGGGCTGACCTGCGCCAGTGGCTGAAAAATGACATGCAGAGCGATGATTCCCGCGTGAAGCAGCGTATCGCCAACGCCGGGCTGTGGTTTGGCGAAACGCTGACCAACGACGCCAGCCTGCGGGCGTCGCTGAATGAGCATCTGGAGCAGGCCGCGCACCGCGTGGCGCCGGATTTCGCCGCGTTCCTGACGCGCCATATAAGCGACACGGTGAAAAGCTGGGATGCCAAAGACATGTCACGCCAGATAGAACTCAATATCGGTAAAGATCTTCAGTTCATTCGCGTTAACGGTACCCTGGTGGGCGGTACGATTGGCCTGATCCTGTTTCTGCTCTCGCAGCTACCCGCCGTGCTGGGGCATTAATCCGCTTTTGGCGGCGCGATAACGTAGCGCGTCGCCTCGAAGCGATTCAGGATCAGGTGCACCAGAAAGACCATCGTCAGCGTGACCACCAGCGCGAAGGTAACGGAGGTGATGCGGTACAGATCGCTGAACACCAGGTCGCTGTCCGGGTGCATGTTCTGCCCGAACATAATGCCGATGGTGGTGATACTGGCGAAGCCTACCCCGGCGCCGACCTTCTCCATTACGTGCAGACGCGCGCCAAACGCCAGTCCAAGGCCAATCAGCGGCATCATCAGCAGCATATGGCTGCTGTGATCGTAGAGGATAAGCTGGACGACAAGGATATAGAGGCACCCCAGCACCACGCCAACCACGCGCCAGATGGAGCTGATAACCGAGCCGCGATAGTGCATCGGGAACAGGATCAAAATCCCCGCCATCAGCGCCGAAAGCGAATCGCTTAAGTCGCTAATCTGGAACACGACGAAAATCAGCGTCGCCACGGTGCCGGATAGCAGCGACTCGTGGCGCACGCGGGCATCGTCTTTCTCAATCAGCGGCGGCGGCTTACGCGGCTCCACGTCCGGCAGCAGGTAGTTCATCAGCGCGCTCAGGCACACCGCCATCACGCTCGCTTCGATGTTAGAGAATAAAAGCGTGTGCCAGTTGGTGGTGGGGTAGCTCATAAAGTTGAGCATCACGCTCTGGCAAACCACGCCCATCGAGCCGAACAGGAACAGCGGCCCCTTACTCATAAAGCGAAAACGCATCACGTACAGGGCAAACACCACCAGCGTCATGATGACCGGCCACTGCGACAGATAGCCGATAATCAACACCATTTCGACGCAGTTCAGCGAGGCGCTGAAGATAAACTGCTTCGCCACGTGGCGATTAAACACCGGTACCAGCGAGAGAAGCATGATCGGGTAGACCACAAAAAACACGCCGTAGCTGGTGTTGTAGAAACTCGAAATACTGAGCGCAATCATCCCGGCAAAGACGATACGCAGGGTCTGGCGAAAGTCGTTTGCCGTATAGACGATGTTGCCGTGCGGGGTAAATACCCGTGCCAGGGTGCTAATAGACATAGTGAAGCAGGCTCACCAGATGGATTTGCATCCCGGAGAAGAATCGCGCAAACGGCCCTTCGCTGTTGTAGAGCTGCACGGTGGCGCGCGCGCCGGTCGGCAGCGGCTTCGGTAAGGCTTCGTCCAGCGCTACGTGAATGCGCATACGCTGGGCATCACGCACCCAGCGGTTGGAGGTTTCCGGTTCAGAAAGTTGACCGTTTACGGCCTCCTGTCCGGCGAGGATCCCCGCGTCGCTGCTGGTAACGTGGGCACGGAAAACGTGCCCCGGGAAGGCGTCAAACACCACGGCAGCGTCGGTCCCCTGATGGGTATGACGCAGGCTCTTCTCGCGGAAATCCGCCACGATATCGATCCGGGTGTTCACCAGCGCCAGCGCAGCCGAACCGGATGAGGCGTAAAAACCGGGGCTTAATTGCAGGTTACTGACCGTGCCGTCCGCCTCGGCGTAGACCTTCGTCCAGCCAAGATTCAGCTCCGCTTCATCCAGCGCGTTACGGTATTTTTGCAGCGTCACGTTACGGTGCTCATCCCGCTCGCCGCGCTGAATGCGCAGGTTATGAATATTCGCCTGGATCGAGCTGACGGACTGCTCGCTGCTCTGCCAGGTGGTACGGACCTTATCCAGATCCGCCTGCGATACGTTCTGCAAGGTGCTCAGTTTCTGGTAGCGGTCGAATGTCACTTTGTCGTTACGCGCGGTCAGCACGGCGGTTTTCAGGCTGGCCTGCGCTGCGGCAATCTGCGCATCCAGCTGATCGTTAGACAGACGCGCCTGTTCCAGCGCGATCTGCGCCGCCTCGACCTTATTGCGAAACGGCGTGGCGTCGAGCTCAAACAGCAGATCGCCTTTCTTAACCTGGCTATTGTTATGGACATGTACCGCCGCCACATACCCGGAGACGCGGGCAGACACCGGGGTCACCACGCGCATCACGGTGGAGTCCGGCGTCAGCGGGATCCAGATATCCGCGACGATAAAGTAAACAAACATCAGCAGGAAAGAGGCAATACTCACCCTTACCCAGCGGGCAAACTTTTGTTCAGGAGTCATTATTTTTCGGTCTTATTATCTTCTTCGCGGATTGTCCGCAAATTGCAGGCGATTTGATTGAGAGTAGCGCTGAAAATATCGATATGTTCCGGCGCGATGTTTTGCGATACGCGCGCCTGGAACGTCTCAATCACCTGAGAGAGCCTTTCAAGAATGGCTTTTCCCTCAGGCGTCAGCGTCAGCAGCCGGATACGCTTGTCATACGGCGAGACGGTGCGCAGCAGGTAGCCCTGCTTTTCCAGCTGTGTCAGCGTGCGCATTAGGGGAGGCAGTTCAATGCCCTGCACTTCCGCCAGCTCGCTGACCGAGACGTTATCCCCGAGTTGATGAAGCTGCATCATCACCGTCCAGCTCGACTGGGTTAACCCGGTGTCGAGAATGGCGTCGTCGATGACTGCGCGCCACTGACGCACGATCATCGCCATCCGCATGCCCATCGGCCTGCGGCTAAACAGATCTTCTTCACTCATGGGGAGCCCTCTCGTAGTACGCCATCACGATAATAGTTATCAGGATAAGTATCAAGAAACGAGAAGTTAAAGCGCAGGAATTGCGAAACGATGTTCTCCCTCTCCCTGTGGGAGAGGGTCGGGGTGAGGGCATCAGCCCGCAGCGGCGTTTAGCGGCTAAAATGCTTCCTGACGGCACTTTTCCCCGAAGCCGTCACCACCACCTCCCGATAACCCGCCACCCGCTGGATCCAGCCTTTGCTTTCCATGTGGATAAGCAGCGCAGCGCCCGCCTCACCGCCAAGATGAAACCGCCGCTCGCTCCAGTCCAGGCAGGCGCAGCAGGCCTTCCGACGCGGATGAGCGCTTAACGGAATACCGAGCGCCAGGAACTGCTCCCGACCATACAGGGTCAATGCGGAACCGTCAGCCTCCAGCCAGCCTTCCGCCTGCATGAAATCATAGATCTGCACCGCCACCGCGCCTGCGAGATGGTCGTAGCAGGTCCGGGCTTCACGCATGGCTTTCGGCGCGCTGGTTTCCGGCGGGGTAATGCGGCTCCACGAAAGCCCCATCATCTGTTCCACCAGCGCCGCCACGTCGTGCCCGGCAAGACGATAATAACGATGCCGCCCTTGCGACAGGCAGGTAATTAGCTGCCCTTCAACCAGCCGGGCAAGATGCCCGCTGGCGGTCGACGGCGCAACGTCTGCCGCCGCACTCAGTTCAGTGGCCGTCCACGCACGCCCGTCCATTAGCGCACAAAGCATCTTCACGCGCGACGGATCGGCCATTGCAGCCGCCACCGCGGCAATCGCCTTTTCCAGCATCGCGCTGTTGTCAGGGGGTAAACTCGTCTTAAGCATGGGCCGCCCAGGGTTCGGTGATCTCTGCGGCCAGCTTATCATCATCCGTCAGCAGAATAAGGTGATTCGCATGGTCGCTGTACTGAGTCAGGATAGACACGCCGCGTGCCCTCCGGTTTCGGAACTGTATTCCCGCACCAGCTGCGCCACGAGAATACGGTAGAAAGAGAAAATCGACGCCCGTCCTTCGGCCTGCGCCGCCTGATGAAAGACGTTCTGCTTCCAGCGGCGGACGGCCTCTTCATCCCGCCACCAGGAAAGGGAGAGGATTTTGCCGTCGGTCGTCAGGCTCTGGAACCGTTCGATATCGATAAAGCCGTCGATGTCGGCCAGCAAAGGCTTAAGCTCTGCGGCAAGTTGGAGGTAGCGCGCCTGATGGGCAGGCGCGGCTTTGGCTTCGAAAAGGACTGCGATCATGATGGTCTCTCCGCTGTGATGTTGAGGAGAGAATGCAGGATGGAAAAGCACAATGCTTCGGTAAAGAGCGAAGCTTTAGCCCAGAACCGACCTCGGCTCCATAAACGCGCGGATCCCCCACTCGCCCATCTCGCGCCCCACGCCGGAGTGCTTAAACCCGCCAAACGGCGCTTTCGGTTCATGAGCCAGGGTGTTCACCAGCACGCGACCGGAAACAATCTGCTGTGCCACGCGTCGCGCGCGGTCCACATCGCCGCCCAGCACCATCGCGCTCAGGCCGTACTCGGTATCGTTGGCAATGGCAATCGCCTCCGCCTCGTCCTGATAAGGGATTACGCACAGCACCGGGCCGAAAATCTCGTCGCGGGCAATGGTCATCCGATTGTTCACGCCGGCAAACAGCGTCGGACGCACAAACCAGCCGTCCCGCGTGCCTTCCGGTCGCCCTTCGCCGCCCGCCAGCAGGCGCGCCCCTTCTTCGATTCCTTTGCGGATATAGCCCTGCACCCGCAGCCACTGCTTTTCGCTGACCATCGGGCCGACGTCTGTCGTGCTGTTGCGCGGGTCGCCGGATTTCACCGCCGCCACGGCCTGCGCCAGCGCGGTTTCGATCTCCGCCTTGCGCGAGTAAGGCACCAGAATGCGCGTCCCGGCCACGCACGCCTGCCCGCTGTTCATAAACCCGGCCTGGATCACCAGCGGGATCGCCTGCTCGAGATCCACATCATCCAGCAGGATCGTCGGCGATTTACCGCCCAACTCCAGCGTTACGCGCTTAAAGCTTTCCGCCGCGTTGCGCAGGATCGCCTTGCCGGTATTCGTGGAACCGGTGAACGAGATTTTCGCGACGTCCGGATGGCGGCTGAGGGTTTCGCCCACCGTCTCGCCGCGTCCGGTGACGATGTTAAACACGCCCGGCGGCAGCGCGGCGTCGCGCAGCGCTTCGGTGACAATCTGCGTTTGCAGGGCGCTCATTTCGCTCGGCTTGATGACCGCCGTGCAGCCCGCCGCCAGCGCGGCCGCCAGTTTGCCGCAGATAAACCCCGCATCGCTGTTCCATGGCGTAATCAGCCCGGCCACGCCGAGCGGCGTCATCTGCACCGTTGCGGCACCTGCGGAGGTGACAAACTCAAACGCCTCAAGCGCCTCGATGGCCTGAGCAATCACCTCTGCCGGATAGCTTGCCATCCATGCCGAGCGCGAGGCGGGCGCGCCGTACTCTTCAATGACCGCTTCCAGCAGATCGTCGTGACGAGCGGCCACGGCGGCGTGCATGCGCTTCAGCGCGGCGATGCGTTCCTGCTTTGTGGTCTGCGACCACGCCGGAAACGCCGCTTTCGCCGCCGCGATAGCGCGTTCAGCGTCAACCTCATCCGCCAGGCGAATCTGACCGATGACCTGCGCCGTCGCCGGGTTGTACAAATCAAACCACTCGGTGCCGTGCGGGGTAACAAACTCGCCGTTAATAAAGATCTGTTCGATGGTGTGCATATAAACCTCCTCAGGCTGTGTGAGACCAGTCTGTCACGGCTTCTCCGTTGCGATAATCCACGCTATGCTGCAAGGGTTGTTTCGATTTTCAGGATAATCTATGCATCGTTCAGGTCTGACAGAGCTGGAAGTGGTGATGGCGGTGGTGCGGCGCGGCAGCTTTCGCGGCGCGGCGCAGGAACTGGGGATGTCCGCCACGGCGGTCAGCAACGCCATCGCCGGGCTGGAGAGCCGCCTTGAGACGCGACTTTTCAACCGCACCACCCGCAGCGTGGCGCTCACCGACGCCGGGCAGCGCTACGTGGCGCGTATCGGCCCGGCGCTACAGGAGATCCGTCTCGCCGGGGAGGAGATCCACAGCGACACCGGGGAACCCGCCGGCACGCTGCGTCTGAACGTGCCGAACCATATCGGCACCCTGTTTCTGGACCAGCTGCTGATCGACTTCATGATCCGCTACCCGAAAATGCGCGTGGAAACGGTGAGCGAAGCGAGGATGATCGACATCGTCGCCGAAGGCTATGACGCGGGGATCCGCCTCGAAGAGTCCGTTCCGCAGGACATGATCGCTGTGCCGCTGACCGGTGAGATCCGCCAGCTGGTGACCGCCACGCCGGACTATTTCGCCCGTCACGGCATACCCGAGACGCCGGACGATCTGCTTTCACATCAGGGGATCGGCATGCGTATGGCCCACGGCGGGATCTACCGCTGGGAGCTGGCCCGTCGGGGGGAAACGTACGCCCTTGCCGTGCCGCCGCGCTTTGCGACGTCCGATCTTTTTGCCTCGATCCGCGCCGTAAAAGCGGGGTTAGGGGTGGGATTTTTACCGGAAATCTATATTCAGGACGAGCTGAAAAGCGGGGAGCTGGTGAGCGTCTTAAACGACTGGGCGCAGCCGTTTGCCGGGCTGCGCCTGTACTACCCCGGCCATCGCCACGTCCCGCCGGGGTTGCGGGCGCTGGTGGCGATGATCCGCGAGCGCGGGATTATTCCAGGTTAGCCTTGTTCAGCCCGTACGCCGCATCCAGCGAGCCCGGCTCCATGCGGGAGGTAATGCCCAGGCGGTTCCAGGCGTTGATCGCCACGATGGCGAAGTTCAGCTCTGAAATCTCCACGTCCGAGAAGTGCTCCGCCACGCTGCGGTACAGCGCATCGCTCACGCCGTGAACGCCGATTTGGGTCAGCGCTTCGGTGAAGGCCAGCGCCGCTTTTTCACGGGCGCTGAACAGCGGGGACTCGCGCCAGGCCGCCAGATGGTACAGGCGCAGCTCGCGCTCGCCGGCGATTTTCGCCTCTTTTGAGTGCATATCGAGACAGAACGTACAGCCGTTCAGCTGCGACACGCGAATGTCGATCAGGTGCTTCAGCGCCGGATCAATAGAGGTTTTCGCCACTTCCATGCTCAGGGCGGAAAGCGCGTTGGTGAGTGCAGGTGTGGCTTTGTGGTGGTTTACGCGAGTGCTCATTGTCTTTCCTCTTTTTTGTGCGGCATGTGTCATGCGATGAAGCAAATCTACGCCGTTCATGACATAGTAAAAAGATACAAAAAGCGTGAAATGAGGTAGGACATGAAGCCGGGCTATCACGAGATTTATTCCCGCTATCGCGACAACATCATGCGCGGCGTGCTGAAGCCGGGCGACAAGGTACCTGCCATCCGCGTGCTGGCGGAAGAGCTGAAGGTGGCGCGCAAAACCGTCGAGACGGCGTATGCCATTCTGACGGGCGAAGGGTATCTGGTGAGCCAGGGCGCGCGCGGGACGCGGGTGAATCCGGATCTTCTGCTGCCCGCGCAAAACGCCCCCACAGAACAAGCGACCGGCACGCTGCCGGCGTCGTTGATTAGCCAACGCGAACGAGCCGGTTTTCTGCGCCCCGGCATTCCCGCCCTCGACAGCTTCCCCTATAAAAAATGGCTGCTGCTGGCGGGCCAGGCGACGCGCGCCATGCGTCAGGATGAAATGCTCAACCCGCCCGTTCTGGGCTGGTATCCGCTGCGCGAGGCGATAGCCCGCTATCTCAATATCTCGCGCGGGTTATCCTGCACTGCGGAACAGGTAATGATCACCAGCGGCTACAGCGGCAGCCTGCGCCTGATCCTCGACACGCTCGCCAGCCGCAGCGATAAAGTGGTATTTGAGGATCCAGGCTACTTTATGGGCCAGCAGTTGCTCAAGCGCATTGTGCCCCGCCTGCACACCGTGCCGGTCGATCGCGCAGGGATGGATACGGACTACCTGCTGCGTAATCACCACGATGCCCGCTTCGCCATCGTTACTCCGTCGCACCAGAGCCCGCTGGCGGTGACGCTCTCCCTGCCGCGCAAGCAGCAGTTGCTCGACTGGGCGTCACAAAACGAGGCGTGGATTATCGAAGATGATTATGACGGCGAATTTCACTACACCCGCAAAGTGCTGCCGTCGCTGAAAAGCCTCGACCAGCATGACAGGGTGATTTTTATGGGCACCTTCAGCAAAACCATCATGCCATCGCTGCGCATGGGGTACGTGGTGATGCCCGCCAGCACCGTCGGCGCGTTTACCGACAGCGCGGACATCCTCACCAGCGGCCAGCCGGTGCTGACGCAAAAGATCCTCACCGCGTTTCTCAACGAAGGGCATTTTTTCCGTCATCTGAAAAAGATGCGCGCGCTCTATCAGACCCGCCGCGACTGGATGATTGCCGCCCTGCGTGAGGTCTATGGCGATCTGTTTTTCACCGAGCAAAACGACGGCGGGATGCATATTGTCGCGTTCCTCGCAAAGGGAAGCGCTGACCGGGAGATCGCCCGCTGCTGGCAGGAACAGCAATTGCAGGTCAATGCGCTTTCGGCGTGGTATCACGGATCAGGAAAACGCTACGGGCTGGTGATGGGCTATAACAACGTGCGGTCGTATCAGGAGGCGCTGGATTTGCTGGAAAGGCCGAAACGGCAGACGCTAGAACTGTTGAGCTGAAAACCACCGGGTGGCGGCTGCGCCTTCCCCGGCCTACGGTCTCCTGTAGGCCCGGTAAGCGTAGCGCCACCAGGCAACCCTATGCTCACACATCATATCGCGATAACCCGACGTCCTTGAGCTGCTCGTCGCTCATCTGGCTCAGAATACGGCGGGTACGGTTGATGCGATACCAGTTACGCAGCGTTTTCGCTACCCAGACAAACGCGATAAACGGACGTTTTGAACGATTCTCGTAGAATTCCATGATGCTCTCCTCGCTATGCCAGTGGGGTTATCATCATGGAAAACGGCCAGTACAATACAGATTCAAAAACTGCTTTTGTTTACCATACAGATCCGCTAAAACGGTATCTGCATGGTGGTTTATTCATCCATCTGTACTGGTTTAATGCTCTGTATGGTGAAAACAAAGGATACAGCATGACGCGCTATCAACATCTGGCCAACCTCCTGGCGGAACGCATTGAACAAGGGCTGTATCGCAGCGGCGAACGTCTGCCGTCGGTACGCACGCTGAGCCAGGAGCACGGCGTGAGCATCAGCACCATACAGCAGGCCTACCAGATCCTCGAAAACCTCCAGCTGATCACGCCTCAGCCGCGCTCCGGCTATTTCGTCTCGAAACGCAAAGCCCAGCCGCCCGTCCCGGCGATGACCCGTCCGGTACAGCGCCCGGTGGACGTTACCCAGTGGGATGAGGTGATGATGCTGCTGGACGCCCGCGCCGACAAAGAGATGATCTCCTTTGGCGGCGGCTCGCCGGACATTAACCAGCCGAGCCTGAAGCCCCTGTGGCGCGAGATGAGCCGCATCGCGCAGCATAACCCCGGCGAGATGCTGAGCTATGACGTGCTCGACGGGCGCCTGGAGCTGCGCGAGCAAATCGCCCGCCTGATGCTGGACGGCGGCTCCACCGTCGCGGCAAACGAAATTGTCATTACCAACGGCTGCCACGGCGCGCTGTCGATCGCCCTGCTCTCGGTGTGCAAACCGGGGGATATCGTGGCGGTGGAATCGCCGTCGTTTCACGGCACCATGCAGATGCTGCGCGGCTTTGACATCAAGGCCATTGAAATTCCCACCGATCCTGAAACCGGGATCAGCATCGAAGCGTTGGAGCTGGCGCTGGAGCAGTGGCCGATCAAGGCGGTGATCCTGGTGCCAAACTGCAATAACCCGCTCGGGTTTATCATGCCGGAGGCGCGGAAGAAGCAGGTCTTAGCCCTGGCACAGCGGCACGATATCGTGATTGTTGAGGATGATATCTACGGCGAGCTGGCGGCGGAGTATCCGCGTCCGCGCACCATTCATTCTATGGATATTGATGGTCGCGTGCTGTTATGCAGTTCGTTTACCAAGACCGTGGCGCCGGGCCTGCGCGTCGGCTGGATTGTGCCGGGGCGCTATTACGATCGGGTGATGCACATGAAGTACGCCGCGGGCGGGTTTAACGTGCCGGGCACGCAGATGGCGGTGGCGGCGTTTATCCGCGACGGCCATTACCATCGCCACGTGCGGCGTATGCGCCAGATTTATCAGCAGAATATGGAGACCTACACCTGCTGGGTGCGGCAGTATTTTCCGGCAGAGATATGCGTCACCCGCCCGCAGGGCAGCTTCCTGCTGTGGGTTGAGCTGCCGGAGACGGTCGATATGGTGTGCGTCAGCAAGCAGCTGTGCCGGCTGAAGATCCAGGCCGCGGCCGGGTCGCTGTTTTCCGCCTCCGGAAAGTACCGCAACTGCCTGCGGATCAACGTAGCGCTGCCGCCGACAGACAAAAATCGCGAGGCATTGAAAAAGATGGGTGAAGCGATTGTGATTGCGATGGAGGAGTAGTGCGGCATTTTGCCCTCACCCCGCCCCTCTCCCACAGGGAGAGGGAGAAAACCGCTCCCGCCACCCGGCAAGATCAACAACTCAGAACTTCCACGAAACGCTGCCCACAATGCTGCGTTCTGCACCGAAGTAGCAGTAAGAGAGAGAGTTACAGGCCGCGACGTAGCTTCTATCCGTCAGGTTATTGACGTTCAACTGCGCGCTCACGCCCGTGAGCCCCACTTTCGACAGGTCATACCCCACGGTCATATCCACCAGCGTGTACGACGGAAGCGTATGGGTATTCTGGCGATCGCTGGCGATCCCGTTGACATAGCGCACGCCGGAGCCGACGGTCAGGCCGTCCAGCGGGCCGGTTTTGACGTCGTAGCTCAGCCAGGCGCTGGCCATGTTACGCGGGGCATAAACGGCGCGCTTGCCCTCCTCTTCCGGGCTGCTCTTCTTGTAGCGAATATCCGTGTAGGTGTATGCCGCCTGCATACGCAGGCTGTCGGTCAGCTGACCAATCGCCTCCAGCTCAACGCCTTCGGATTCGATTTCACCAATGGAACGGTACGGATCGGTCGGCTCCTCTTTAGTGGCAATGTTCTTCTGGTTGATGCGGAACACCGAGGCGCTGAACTGGCTGTTCATCCCCTCTGGCTCATACTTTACGCCCGCTTCCCACTGCTTGCCCTTCATCGGATCCAGGATATTGCCCTGCTCGTCGGCAAAGCTGGTCGGCGTAAAGGCGGTAGAGTAACTGACGTACGGCGCAACGCCGTTATCAAACAGATACAGCAGCGCCGCGCGGCTGCTGAAGTTGTTTTTATCCAGATCGCTGCGGGTGTGGTTAAAGTTGTCGACGTTCGACACGCTCACCTGGTCGTAACGCCCGCCGAGCGTCAGGCGCCAGCGGTCAACGGACATCTGATCCTGTAGGTAGTAGCCGGTCTGGCGCAGCTTGTGTTTTTCCCTGCTGTACTGGGTGATGTAGTCCGGCTTCGCACCGTAAACCGGGTGGAAGGCGTCAATCGGCGGGAAGCCGCCATAGTAGCCGGTCACGTTGTTGGTGCGGTCCTGATAGTCCATGCCGATCAGCACGCGGTGGTTCACCGCCCCGGTGTCGAAGCTGCCGTCGACCTGGTTATCCAGGGTGATGGCGTTCATCTTCTCGTCAGAGCCGGAATAGCCGCGATTCAGCTCGGTGTCATTCAGCCAGCCTGCGGCATACACCTGGTTCAGCTCGACTTTGGTGTGCAGGTAGCGCAGCTTCTGGCGCACAGACCAGCCGCTGTCAAACAGGTGCTCGATGTTATAGCCGACCATGTTTTCCCGACGATCGTACTTGTCGTAATCGTCCTCGCCCTCGAAGAAGGTGTTGGAGATTTTCTTACCGCTGTGCGGTACAACGGTGCCCTCATATGGCAGGCCGGAGTGGCTGCCTCCTTCCGGATCGCGGTGCAGGTAGGCCATCAGATCCAGACGGGTGCTGTCGGTGATACGCCAGGTCAGGCTCGGCATCAGGGCGTAACGCTCTTCTTTGAGCGGATCGAACTGGGAATCCGCATAGCGGGTCATCCCGCTGAGGCGCACCGCCACGCGGTCGTTATCATCAACCGGGCCGGTCACGTCGAACATCGCCCCACGCTGGTTATTGTTACCGGCGAAGAGCTTAATCTCCCCGCCAGGATCGAACGATGGCTTACGGGAGGTGAGCGCCACAATCCCGCCCGGCGATGAGCGGCCATAGAGCACGGAGGCCGGACCGCGCACGACTTCGATACTGTCCAGGAACCACGGGTCAACCACCAGCGAGCTGTGGGAATTGGTGTCGCCCATCATCTTCAGGCCGTCGAGGTAGACGTTGTCCAGACTGCCGTCCGAGAAGCCGCGCAGCACCATGTAGTCAAAGCGGTTTGACGCCCCGATCTGGTTGCTGTAGACCCCCGGCGTGTAGCTCACGGCCTGACGCACGCTGGTTGCGCCCTGCTCTTCGAACTGCTCGCGCGTGACGATAGAGACCGACTGCGGGGTTTCAATATCCGGTGTTTCAAGCTTGGTGGCCGCAGACTGCATCTGCGAGGTCACCACCACGGTGTCAGTTTTTTGGGCATCCTGCGCCAGTAAAGGAAAAGCGACGCTACCGGTAACCCATCCCACCAGCAGTGCCAGACGCGATTTAGCAAACATAACCCTCTCCAGAGATATTTCTTATTGTTAATAAGAATTATTACCTTTTTGAGAGTGCAAACGGCTATGCGTACAGCCAGGTTACGTATGCGCGATGCTAAACCGCACGGGATGCATTCGCGCGACAGGAGAAATTACGTTAGCGGAGTTTGCGCACGTCACCCGGTGAAATCCCGTAATGACGACGAAACGCGGTGGCGAAGTTGGTGGCATGCTGATACCCGCACATCCACGCCGCCTGCTGCACGCTGTGGCCTTCCAGCAGATAGCGGCGCGCCAGCGCAAGGCGACAGTTGCGGAGATAGTCGAAGAGGGTGCAGCCATAGCGCTGACGGAACTTGCTACGCAGGCTGCTTGGGCTCATTGCAGCCAGGGCTGCCAGCTGCGCGAGAGTATGATCCCGTTCAGGAGACTGTTCCAGCAGGCTCCGCACGCGTTCAAGACGCGCATGTTCAGGGCGGCTTGGGCAAGGCTGCTGGCGCTGGTTGAGGCCATGGCCGAGCAGCTGATACATCAGCCCCTCAAGCAACAGCTTGCGTGAGAGCACGCTTACCCCCTGCCGCTGCGCATGCAGAATACCTGACATCACAAACTCGGGAACCTGCCAGACAAACGCGGGTGCATTCAGGCTTTGCCATTCCAGAAGCAATGACTCAAGCAAGGCTTCACGTCCGGCATCGTGCGGGTACACGCCAAACGAGAGCGTTTTCAGCGTGCTATCGGCATCGTGACGCGCGCTCATTACCTGATCTTCACTCAGACGTGAGCTGAACGCCATGCCCGGGCGGACGGGATAATTGATACCATTGAGCGTGAGCGTCACGCACCCTTCCAGCACCACCAGCATATAGAGCGGGCTGCTGTGGCGAGAGGTGGTTTCATAGGGCTGTAATACACGTACGTCGGAATGGGTCAGCGAAATGCCGGACGAGAGCATCATCTCTTCAACATTCCCCTGCAACACGGGGCTACCGCTGACCTGCGCCTCTTTTAACTGGGGGAAACGGTAGTCGATGCCGTAGCGCTCGCCGAATACCTGAAAATCTTCAACAAAAAATATGCGTTTCGCTGATTTATTTTCACTCTGGAGCATCATTCGGGGCCTGCATCGGGAAAGGACAGGCAAAACAGTACCATCCATTTGCAATGGCAGCAATCACCGGGCGCAGACACTATTACGCTCCGGACGAAGCCGGAGCGAAGGCATATATTTCCTTGCGAGAGATATATTTATGCTTCCTGCCACTCAGCAAAAACCTCTTTATGGTTTTTGGTCAGGACAACTTTATTATCTTCGACTTTATCAACCCAGCCGAGAGGAATAAAATGGTGCTTGCCGCCCGATTCCGGATCGCTCTTCGCAAGCTTGATACGCTCACCATCAAGATGGTCCACAACCCCGACGTGCGTTCCGCAGCTGGCGACAACCTGAGTGTGATCCTTAATTGCGCTTTTATCTACCATAATTATTCTCCTGTTTCGGTTATTTGCCTGTTGCACGAAATTAACTGTAGCGCATAAATTAAGGCTTAAACGCTCTATTAGCATTTTGAAACATCATTGACAGAACCGAATATTCATTCTACTTAACGCCGAAATGAAAAAATAAGAATGAGATGAATTATTACTGACTGATTATTTCCCGTTCATAATTAACTTATCGCAACCAACGAGGAGGTATTTATGACGATTCGCAACAATCGGACAGAAATTTCGCTGGCTCTTGGTGAAGCGGTTTTAGACATCGTGCAAAAAGGCCATGAAGTATCGCGAGAAAATCTCGCCCAGGCGATGAAAATCAAAGCGGAGAAAGAGCGCGACGACGAGCGGCTTCTTAACTACTGGAAGGCGTGTAATATGCTGGTTTGAACGTAGCGGCGTTTAGGCTGACTAAACGCCGCCTCATGTTACTCGTCGAAGTACCAGTACCCCTGGTTAATCAGCCCGGTGAGTTCGTCCACAAACGCCGGATTATTCAGTGCGTCACCCAGCTCGGCCTGGCCGAGCTCGGTGTAGCGGCACAGCGCGTCTGCCCCGTTCACATCCGCCGTTTCCAGCTGTTCACTGTTGATAAAGAAGCTGCCGTTAACGTTCAGCACGCGCAGGCCGCTCAGGCGCGACAGCGTTTCGCCGCCCTGAAGCGCGTCCAGCACCTCTTCTGCGGAATACGGCGGCTCGGCGGCGGCAATATCCAGCTCGTGACGTGGCGTGGAAACGAAGCTGCCAAACCATTTCGTGAAATCATCCGGCTTGCTAATCATGTCGATCATCATCTCGCGAATGCGATCAAGCTCGTACTGCTCCACGCGGCCCGGGTGTTCGCGGCAGGTCAGATCCGGATCGCTGTAGTGTTCGCCGCCCAGATCGTTCTCCAGCGCATAGTCGGCAAAGCTGCTGATCAGATCGCGACCGTTCGGCCCGCGAAAACCGACAGAGTAGTTGAGCGCGGTTTCATGGGTGAAGCCGTCATGCGGGAATCCAGGCGGAATGTAGAGGATATCGCCCGGCGCCAGATCTTCGTCGATGATCGGCTCAAACGGATCGACATGTAGCAGAGCCGGATGCGGGCAGAACTGACGCATCGGCAGCTTGTCACCCACGCGCCAGCGGCGGCTGCCCATCCCCTGGATGATAAACACATCGTACTGATCGATATGCGGCCCAACGCCGCCGCCCGGGACAGAAAAGGAGATCATCAGGTCATCGAGACGCCAGTCCGGCAGGACGCGGAACGGACGCACCAGCTCTGCGGCGGGCATATGCCAGTGGTTCACCGCCTGCGCCAGCAGGGACCAGCCGGTTTCACCGAGGTTATCGAAATGCTCAAACGGGCCATTGCTCGCCTGCCACTTGCCGTTAGCGTGGCTTACCAGGCGGCTATCGACTTCCGGCTCCATCGCCAGACCCGCCAGTTCATCAGGGGTAATGGGGTCGACAAAATTCGGGAAGGCATTTTTCAGTACAACGGGTTGTTTTTGCCAGTATTTTTCAAGAAATTCCGGCCAGTTCAGGTTCAGTTGATACGCCATGGTTAGCACCAGTGAGAGGGTAAACAGGCGCGATTATAGGTAAGAAAGCAGAGGGGGAACTTGTCATGGGTCAATCGAGCGCGTGTAGGTCGGGTAAGGCGAAGCCGTCACCCGACGCACACGCAGGCTAAAACTTAATCCAGGTTCAGCTCGTCATAATGGGTGATCAGTTTGCCCACGATGCCGTAGTCCAGCGCTTCCGCCGGTGACATCCAGAAGTTACGGTCGGTGTCTTTCTTCACTTTCTCCAGCGGCTGGCCGGTGGCGTCGGCAATCAGCTTGTTCACGCGTTCCAGCATGCGGATGATCTCCCGCGCTTCGATCTCAATATCCGTTGCCTGACCGCGCACGCCGCCCAGCGGCTGGTGGATCATAAAGCGGGTATTTGGCAGCGAGTAGCGGTGCTCTTTTTTCGCCGCCAGGAAGATGGTGATCCCGGCGCTTGCCACCCAGCCGGTGCCAATAACGTGTACTTCCGGACGGATAAACTTAATGAAGTCGTGGATGGTATCGCCCGCTTCTACATGGCCGCCCTGGCTGTTGATGTACAGCTTGATCGGATCGTTACTGACGCTTTGCAGCAGGATCATCTGAGTGATGACTTTCTGGGCCAGCTCCTGGTTGATTTCACCGGAGATGACAATCGAACGGGATTCCAGCAGTTTTTGCTGTAGAGCGCCCGCGCCGTTTGTTCCTTCCGCTTTTTCTTTATCGTCACTGCTTTTCAGTGTGTAGTGCATCGTTATGTCCTCAGCTTGTCGCGCTCAAAATCAGAGTGTAGCCTGTTTTACCCGTCGGCGTCCTCACACAAAACATCGCGTGTCGTGCGCTGGCTCCGCCCCCGGAAAGGTCACTAAAAACAGCGCTCCACTCCTAACTAATTCGCCACATTTTTATTACACTTTCATATCATCTTCATATTGGTAAATGATAATAATAATTAATGTGTTAGTATGAATGAGGATAGCAAACAGTCGCTTACGTTCAAAAAGGCGCTATTTTATTGTCGATGATTTACTGATCACACACCGGGGCGGTGAATGGAACACATTGTTTATGTGGTTGATGACGATGACACAGTCAGACAGTCCGTTGTCAGGCTGCTGGAATCCGCGGATATGCACGCCCTTGGCTTTTCCTCAGCAGAAGCCTTTCTCAGCCATCCCTTTGAGGATCTGCCCTCCTGCGTGATCCTCGATATGCAGATGCCCACGATAACCGGATTTGATGTCGCAGATGCGCTGAAAGCCAGCGGGCGGGAAATACCGATCATCTTTCTCACCGGTCACGGCACCATCCCTATGTCCGTCCGGGCGATCAAAGGCGGAGCCTATGAATTTCTCACTAAGCCCGTTGAATCCAGCGCGCTCATCGGCTCCATCGAATCCGCGCTCAGACTGGCACAGCACAACGCCGCCCGCGTCAAAGAGCACTACGCCCTGAAGCAGCGCCACATGTCCCTCACGCCGCGCGAGCATGAGGTGCTTGAGCTGGCCATCAGCGGCAAGCTCAACAAGCAGATCGCCGCCGAGCTGGGCGTCAGTGAGATCACGGTGAAAGTGCACCGCCGCCGGGTAATGGAGAAAATGCAGGTCCGCTCCGTGGCCGAACTGGTCAGGGCCGTCGAGCGCCTGACCAAACATCAACCAGTGGAATAACCGTTACTCCTCCTGTCCGGCAAGCGGCAACGCGAAGGTAAATACCGTGCCGTACGGCTCTCTGCGGCGCGCGCTCAGTTTCCCCCGGTGCCGTTCAATGATGCTGGCGCTGATGGTCAGCCCCATCCCCATTCCCTGCGCTTTGGTCGAATAGAACGAGTCAAAGATCCGCTCGGTGAGCTCCGGCTCAATGCCACTGCCGGTATCGGCGATCTCAAAGATCACCTTCCCCTCGCCGCAGTTCGCGGTGGAGATCGTGATGCTGCACGGGCGATCCGTCACTTCCGCCATCGCTTCCATCGCATTCATCACCAGGTTAAGCAGCACCTGCTGGATCTGCACGCTGTCGCCGATGATAAAGCTGTCGTCAGCGTTCAGAAGATAATCAACGCTTATGTGTCGCAGCTCAAGTTCGCTGCGTGAAAGCATAATGATGTGGTGGATCAGGAAGTGCAGATCAATACGCGTAAACGTGGGGTCCTGCTTGCGCGTCAGAGACTGAATGCTGCGAATGATCTCCCCTGCCCGCTCGCCCTCGGCGGCGATCTCCTCCAGCCCCTCGCGCACTTTGTCCAGCCGCGCCGGATCGCGGTTGAGCCAGCGCAGGCTCGCGCCGGCGTTCGAGACAATCGACATCAGCGGCTGGTTGATCTCGTGCGCGATCGAGGAGGTCAGTTGCCCGACGGTGGTGGCCCGTGAGACTCGCGCCAGATCCGCCTGCGCCACCCGCATCGCATCTTCCGCCGCCCGCTGGCTGGTGATGTCGGTAATGATGCCGTAATACTCATTCACTTCGCTGCCGACGCCGACCGGATCGCCAATCCCGAGGATGTAGCGAACGGAGCCGTCGGTGCGGATAATGCGAAACTCCGCGCGCATCGACAGCCCGTCGCGCACGCTCTGGTTAACGAGGGTGCTGATCCGGCCATAATCGTCCTCATGCACGAAGGTTAAAAACTCCGCCATTGAGATCATCTTTTGCTGCTCCGGCAGGCCAAGGATACGGGCGTACTCTTCAGACATAAACATCAGATCCTGCACCAGCTCCCAGCGCCAGCTGCCGGTATGGCTGATCTGCTCGCCCAGCATCAGTGAGGTCTGGCTGGCGCGCAGCTCTTTCTCCACCCGTCGGCGCTGGATGTTTTCCGCCAGCAGCTCGGCGTAAAGCCGCGCCGTCTCCAGCGAAACCGCCGCCTGCGCGCCCAGCAGGCTGACCACGCGCGAATGTTCGGCGGTAAACACTTCCGGCATCAGGCGGTTTTCCAGATACAGCACCCCCACCAGCCGCGCCTGTTTGAACATCGGGACACACATCACGGCGGCGCCGGACGTCACCAGATACGGATCCTGGCTGAACGGGTGGAACTCCTCCGGTTTGCCGGTGCGGATCTCCTGCCCGGTGCGGATCACTGCGGCCAGCACCGACAGCGGCATGTCCGTCGCCATCGGTGACGCCTTCAGGATGCGCACCCGCACCCCGTCGGTACTGGTCCAGGCACTGGCCTCGATCTCCGGGATGTGATTATCGCTAACGCGCAGCAGCAGGCCACGCTGCGCCCCGGCCCGTTCAAGCAGCAGCGTCATCAGGTTTTCAATTAAACGCTCGAGGTTAATTTCTTCGGACAAGGCGCGTGAGGCTTTGATGACGCTCTGTAAATCGCGGATCACCTCGTTCTGGGCGAAGGCCGCCGTGTCATACGCGCGGCTCTGCCCGGAGGCCAGCAGATGGGGGAAATCCTGCTCCAGCTGGCGCACCTTGGCCTGCGCCCCGGCGCGCCCCCAGGCGGCAATCGCGCCGCGGAAATGGGCGTCGGAGGCGGTCGGGTAGCCGCAGGCCAGCGAGAAACGCCCTGCCAGCTCGTGAGCCAGGGCATTGATCGGGTTAAAGCCGCCCTCCCGCGAGAGCCGCACCGCTTTTTCATACTGCTCCAGCGCGATGCTGTTCATGCCGTCCAGACGGACGATTTCGGCGTAAATCAGCGCTTCTTTATCGGCAAACGTGCCCGAATTGATCCGCGCCCAGAGGGCAATTTTGTCGTAATGGTGATGAATACTGCGGCGATAATCCGCCGAGAAGGTCTCCGGCGTGAGCTGACGGGAGAGCGCCAGCGCGCTGTAAAAATGGTAATCCAGCAGATGAATATGACCCGGCGCGGACCACGCATACCAGCCCGCCCTCTCTAAATCCGCCTGTGCGTCGGCGTATTCGCCGCAGGAAAAGTGCGCCATCCCGCGATAGAGCCAGTACCAGAACAGCATAGTCGAGGTCTGCTCGGGCGCCTGCTCCGGCGGCGCGGGCAGCAGATCATCAGGCAGCGCCTGGGCGGCGCTCCATGGGCCCGTCACCGGCGTGCGTAAAAACTCCACGTAGCGGCGCTGAATGTGCAGAACGGTTTCAATGTCCTGATAATCCGTTTTGCGTACAAAGGCCAGACCGCGATCGATGCTGGTCAGCACGCCATCCAGATGATCGCCCCGGGAGAGGAAGTTAATGATCTGATGACAGGCCGCGAAACAGGCCATCGTCATGTCGCCGTGGGTCACCGCCGAGGTAAAGCAGGCCTTTGCGCACTCGATAGTGTACGACAGCGGCTGGGTCCAGACGCTGAGCTGATCGAGCGGCAGCAGAGTTTTGGCTTCATAGGCATCATAGCCGTGGCGGTTCACCAGCTCACGAGCCAGCGTGCCGTACTCAAATCCGAGACGGTATTCGGCGTAGCGGTGACCAATCAGCACGCCAAACCAGGCCATCGCCGTGGTGGAGGCGCCGGTGATGCCGTGATCGAGCGTGAGGTGCATCATCCGGCACAGGAGTAAAAAGTGCAGGCGCGGGCAGGTAAAACTGGCGAAAATACTGGCGCTGTAAAGCAGGTTCATCACCGCTTCGGTCTCTGCGTTCTCCATCAGCTTAAGCTGAGAAAACGGGTTCAGCGGCGCGTCGGCGGTGCGTTGACAGAACTGCTGCCAGGCCTCGTCACATTCGGCATTTTCCGGGTAGCGGCTGATCTGGATCCCGAACACGCCCAGCCAGCATAACGACGCCTCCAGCGCCAGTCGGATCTCCGACTGGCGCATATACACTTCCGCCAGCAGGTTGGCGGCCAGCGCTTTCTCCGTCAGCCCGCCCGGTGAACCGAGGATCGCATCGCACAGCGCACGCGTACGCTCCAGGTGCCCGAGCGCAAACTCACAGCCCGCCTCTTCGATATCCAGCATAAAGTCCGAGACCGGGCCCGCATTCCCCAGCGCTCTGGCGGTCTGGATATAGCTTAAGGCGGAAAGGTAATCGCCGGTACGCTTCGCACGCCGCGCGGCCTGAAGGCTCAGCTCCCGGAATCGCTGCCGCTGGGGTGCAGGCTGGATGCAGTCCAGCGCGGCGCTGACGTGGTGAACCGCGCGGAACAGCAGTTCGTTGCCCGCCGTCTGCCGTGCGGCATCCGCCAGCAGGCTGGCGGTGGTCAGGTGCAGATGGCTTTTCTCGCCCTCATCCAGCAGGGCAAAGGCGGCTTCCTGCACCCGATCGTGAGTAAAAGCGTACTCTTTCTCCGTCAGCACAATCAGCTGAGCAGTAACCGCCGGGTGAAGCGCGTAGCGGATTTCCGCCGCCGACCGCCCCACCACGCGGCACAGCATCTCCAGCTCGCCCGTGCAGCCGAGGCAGGCGATGCTGCCCAGCAGGCGGCGCGTCTCGTCGGGCATCTCCTTGAGCTGTTCAAGTACCAGCGTCACCACGTTTTCGGTGTAGTGCCGGGCGCGGATGGCCTGGAGATCGTAATGCCATTTCCCCTGATATTTGTTGTGCACCACCAGTCCGTCATCGACGATGCGACGGAAAAACTCCTGCACGAACAGAGGGTTGCCGCCGGTTTTTTCATGGATCAGCGTGGCAAGATCGGCGGTGCCGCTACTGCGGGCATGAAAAATTCCCCCGAGCCAGCGCGCCACGGCCTTCACCGACAGCGGCTGCGGCACAATCGTCGTGGCGTATTGCGCCGCCTCCGGCAGGCTCGCCAGCGCGGTCTGCAAGGTGGGATCAGAAAGCGAACTGAGATCGCGGTGCGCCACCACCACCAGCAGCGGGATGGCGCCGCAGGCGCGCAGCAGGTGATCGAGCGTTTGCAGGCTGGCGGCGTCGATCCACTGTACATCATCCAGCAGCAGCACCAGCGGCGCGCCCTGGGTGGCGAAGGTTTTCACCAGCGCCAGCACCATATGGCTGAAGCGCGCCCGCGCGTCGATGGAAAAGGTATCCGCGGAGAAACGCGGTTTGTTCTCAAGGAGTAAATTCAGCTCCGGCACCAGGCTGACGGCCAGCTCTTCATAGCCTTCCAGCGCGCGCGACAGACGGATTTTCCACGTCGCCACCTCCCCGGCTGGCAGCCCGAGCAGGTGCAGCGTGAGCGTCCGAAACGCCGAACTCAGCACGCCGTAGGGCAGCGTGGGGGAATATTGATCGACCTTGCCCACCGCCAGCAGCACCTTGCGCTGTTGCAGCGATTTCAGCGTGGTGGCGATCACGGAAGATTTGCCGATCCCCGAAGGCCCCCCAATCGTCACCAGTTCCGGCGCACCGCTCTGGCTGACCCGCTCAAACGCGGCGATGACGTCGCTGGCCTGCGGATGCGCAGAGAAAAGCGAATCGGCCAGATGGATCGCCGGAGAGCGATCCTGCTGGCCGGGAATAAAGTCGACAATTTCGCCTTCAACGGTTAGCGTCGCCTGGCAGCGCCTGAGGTCGGCAATCAGCCCGTCGACGGTCTGATAGCGATTCTCCGGATTCTTCTCCAGCAGCTTAAGGATAATGGTCGACAACATGCCGGGTACGTCCGGGCGCACCCGACCCGGCGCAAGCGGTTCAGAGGCAATGTGATAATGCGCCCAGTTGGTCTGGTCATCAGCGTTCAGTTCAAACGGCAATCGCCCGGTCAGAAGTTCATAAAGCACGATCCCCAGACTGTAGAGATCGCTCCGGCTGTCAACGGCGCGCCGGGTACGCGTGGTGTGTTCCGGTGACATGTAGGCGGGCGTGCCGCCAGACGCGGCAAGCCGGGACTGGGAGAAGGCGTCGGAGGTGCCGCAGGAAAGACCGAAGCTGCACAGACGGCAGGTGGCATCGTGATGAACGAAGATCGACCCGGGTTTGATATCGCCGTGGATCAGGTTGTGCTGATGCATCTGGCGCAGGGGACCGCTGATGCGGATCGCCATCTCGATAAAGCGGGCGATCCCGGAAATCGCCTTACCTGCCCGGCACGCCAGCAGTTCAAAGCAGAACGGCGCGTAGACCAGCGCAAAACGTCCGCGGTACTGGGTTGTAGCGACGGGCCGGATAGCCCAGCCGTCATGAAGGCGATCGCGCAGGGCAAACTCGTTTTTCAGCAGCCGCGTTGCCCGCTCCTCTTCTTCATCGCTGACCGCGGTGGCAATAATAAACGAACCGCCGGACTGGGGATGCCGCCCGTTCATCCAGGAGATGCCGCCCTCCTGCGCCAGCACGGTAAAAATGACATCCTCTTTCAGAACAAAAGCCCGCCCTTCATGGAGACTTCCCCGGGCGGGCCAAAATGCAGGCGACGTATGTTCGTTCATCCGCGATCCTTATTGTCGGCGGGTCAGCTCCCGCTGAATATGATCCAGCAGAATATCGATGTTAATCGGCTTACGCAAAAATGCAGCGGCGCCCAGACTGAGTGCATACCGCTGCATATTTTCATCAGCATGGCCGGAGATAAAGAGTATTGGCGGTGGCGGCATGGCCAGCAACCGCAGCTTCTCAAACAGCTCGATGCCGTTCATGCCGCGCAGCTTGATGTCGGCGATCACCAGCGACGCGCCGGACAGGGCGAGAGGGTGGCTCAAGAACACCTCTGCCGAATCGAAGGTATCGGTAGCATACCCTTCCGATTGCAGCAGGTTACTGAGCCCGCTGCGAACAGAGCGTTCGTCATCAATGATGGCAATGCGCCACGGCAGCGTCATGCTGTCTTTCCTCAAACAAATCGTTACGCGTCGCGGCTTTCCTTCGCGGGCGCGGGGGGCGCAGTACCGCTGATTTTCGGTACGCATTCATGACGAAACCAGGCCAGGGTCAGCGGTTCGCGGCTCACCAGACGCCGTCCGATGGGGATCAGCTGTTCACCCACCAGCATGCCGAACAGGCCTAGCAGCGCGACGACCGGCGGCGCCGGGGAATGTACGTCGAGCAGGGCGTAAAGTACCCCAGCCGCGGCCCCGCACACCAGCGAAATAATCCAGGCCTTCATGATGACGCTCCGGTCGGGTGCTGAACGTGGGGAACCGTCACCTGCACGGCAGCCGGATTATCGCGGGATAAAAGATGACGCATCGCCTGTTCACCTGCCAGCATCCCCAGCAGGCCAATCAGCGCCAGCGCGGGCGGCGCGGGGGAGCGCACCTTCAGCACGGCATACATCAGGCCAATCAATACGCCTGCCGCAAGGGATATCAGCCCAGTACTCATTGTGAACTCCAGAGAAAGAGGCAGCGGCGAGCCGGATGAGGGACCAGCCCGCCGACGGGAATTAGCGAGCCGGAACCGGCGCTAAGGTGCGGTGCTCGCTCTTCTGGCGAGACGGCGCTTTGTGCACCATGGTGTAGGCGTAATCCACGCCCATGCCGTAGGCGCCGGAGTGCTCGCGCACGATATCCATCACCGCGGTGTAGGTCTCTTTGCGCGCCCAGTCACGCTGCCACTCCAGCATCACCTGCTGCCAGGTCACCGGGATCACGCCCGCCTGGATCATGCGCTGCATCGCGAAGTCGTGGGCTTCTTTGGAGGTGCCGCCGGAGGCGTCTGCCACCATATAAATTTCGTAGTCGCCTTCCAGCATCGCGCACAGGGCAAAGCTGTTGTTGCACACTTCGGTCCACAGGCCGGCAACCACCACCTTCTTCTTGCCGTTGGCCTTCAGCGCGTCGCGCACCTTCTGGTCGTCCCAGGAGTTCATGGAGGTACGCTCCAGAATGTCCTGGCCCGGGAACACGTCCAGCAGTTCCGGATAGGTATTGCCGGAGAAGCTTTCAGTCTCAACGGTGGTGATGATGGTTGGGATGTTGAACACCTTAGCCGCTTTCGCCAGCGCCACGGTGTTGTTTTTCAGCACCTGGCGGTCAATAGACTGCACGCCGAACGCCATCTGCGGCTGGTGGTCGATGAAAATGATCTGACAGTTGGCAGGGGTTAAGACTTCGAGCTTAGAAGTGGTCATAAGATTATCCAGTGAGGTTAAAGGTTAAAATCGCCGCGAACAGCACGCCGATAAAATCGCGTTCATCCTATGACCCACAGCGCTGTGGTGTAATTATCTCTTCGTATAGTTAACCTTAGGTATAGTTATACTTTGGTATACCTATCCTATTGTATAACTGGATCTTTGCCGAAACCGGTTCCCATAATCCTGACCATTCCCCTCTTAGTCTGGAGCTCTTATGGTTACCCTCGGTAAAGCCGATCTCATTCTGGTTAACGGCCAGTTTCACACCGTCGATCGCGAGAATCCTCTCGCAGAAGCCGTTGCCGTGCGCGACGGAAAATTTCTGGAAGTGGGTACCGTCGCCGAGGTGATGCAGCACCACGGCGACGGCACCAAAGTGATCGATCTGAAAGGCCATAGCGCCATCCCCGGCCTGAACGACTCGCACCTGCACCTGATCCGCGGCGGGCTGAACTACAACCTTGAGCTGCGCTGGGAAGGCGTGCCGTCGCTCGCCGACGCCCTGCGGATGCTGAAAGAGCAGGCGCTGCGCACGCCGTCGCCCCAGTGGGTGCGCGTGGTGGGCGGCTGGAGCGAGTTCCAGTTTGCCGAGCGCCGCATGCCAACCCTGGACGAAATTAACGACGCCGCGCCGGACACCCCGGTCTTCATCCTGCACCTGTACGACCGCGCCCTGCTCAACCGCGCCGCGCTGAAGGTGGTCGGCTACACCAAAGACACGCCAAACCCGCCGGGCGGGGAGATCCAGCGCGACGCCAACGGCAACCCGACCGGGATGCTGATTGCCCGTCCGAACGCCATGATCCTCTACGCCACGCTGGCGAAAGGGCCGAAGCTGCCGCTGGAGCAGCAGGTCAACTCCACGCGCCAGTTCATGCGCGAGCTGAACCGCCTGGGGCTGACCAGCGCCATCGACGCGGGCGGCGGCTTCCAGAACTACCCGGAAGATTACGAGGTGATTGCCGAGCTGCACGAGAAAAAGCAGATGACCATCCGCATCGCCTACAACCTGTTTACCCAGCGTCCGGGCCACGAGCTGGAAGACTTTGAAAAATGGACCGACATGCTCACGCCGGGCCAGGGCAGCGACTTCTTCCGCCACAACGGCGCGGGCGAGATGCTGGTCTTCTCCGCCGCCGATTTTGAAGACTTCCTCGAGCCGCGCCCGGACCTTGCGCCGGGCATGGAGGACGAGCTGGAGCGCGTGGTGCGCCATCTGGTGGAGCACCGCTGGCCGTTCCGCCTGCACGCCACCTATAACGAATCCATCAGCCGCATGCTGGACGTCTTCGAGAAGGTGAACCGCGACATTCCGTTCAACGGCCTGCACTGGTTCTTCGACCATGCGGAAACCGTCACCCAGGCCAACATCGACCGCATCAAAGCGCTCGGCGGCGGCATTGCCGTCCAGCACCGCATGGCCTTCCAGGGCGAGTATTTTGCCGAGCGTTACGGCATCGAAGCCACCCGCCACACGCCGCCGGTGGCGAAAATGCTCGAGACCGGCGTGCCAGTGGGATTAGGCACCGATGCCACCCGCGTGGCGAGTTACAATCCGTGGACCGCGCTCTACTGGCTGGTCTCCGGCCGCACCGTCGGCGGGATGCAGATGTACGACCACAGCGCCCGCCTGGATCGCGATACCGCCCTGATGCTCTGGACCCAGGGCAGCGCGTGGTTCTCCAGCGAGCAGAATCAAAAGGGGCAGATCAAGGTCGGCCAGCTCGCGGATCTGGCGGTGCTCAGCAAAGATTACTTCCGCGTGCCGGAGGAGGAGATCAAGGGCATCGAGTCCGTACTCACCGTGGTGAACGGCGATATCGTCTACGCCGCTGGCAGCTTTGGCCCGCTCGCGCCGCCGGCCATCCCGGTCCTGCCCGAGTGGTCCCCGGTGGTGAAGGTGCCGGGCCACTACCGCAGCGCGCCGCCGCAGGCCGCACGCGTGGGTATGAGTGTGGCTCACCACTGTAGCGGCCCGTGCGGGGTTCACAGCCACCAGCATGACTTTGCCCGCACGTCAGCGATGCCGGTATCCGACGATAACGCTTTCTGGGGGGCGCTGGGTTGCAGCTGCTTTGCATTCTGATGAAACAAAATGACGCTTCGCCCCGGATCGATCCGGGGCTGTTCTTTCTGCGCCTGACCGGCAGCCTGCTGCTGCTTTACGTGCACGGCCTGCCGAAGGTGCTGCACTTCAGCGAAGAGCTGACGCGCATCGAAGATCCGTTTGGTTTCGGGCCGTATGCCAGTCTGATCCCGGCGATCGTCGCCGAGGTGATCTGCCCGCTGTTTATCATTGCGGGGGTTTACACCCGCCTGGCGTGCCTGCCGATTATCGCCGTGCTGCTGGTGGCGATGCTGGCGGTTCATCCGAACTGGTCGATTGCCGAAGGGCAGTTTGGCTGGCTGCTGCTGATTATCTTCACCACCCTTGCCCTCACCGGGCCGGGCCAGTGGCGAGTGCAGCGTAAAACAACGGAGAGGTTCGCATGACCCAGGTAAACGACGTTCGCGACGCACACGTCGAGACGACGCCCGCCCCGGCGGTTTCACCCTGGCAGCCGCTGAGCCAGCCGGTGTTCCGCATGCTGTGGATCGCCACGGTGGTCTCTAACGTCGGCTCATGGATGAGCGACGTCGGCATCAACTGGAGCATGCTGACGCTCAGCGCCGATCCGCTGGATATCGCGCTGGTGCAGGCGGCGAGCAGCCTGCCGATGTTCCTCTTCGCCCTGCCGTCCGGGGTGATCGCGGACATCGTTGACCGACGTAAATACCTGCTCTTCTCCCAGCTATGGGTGTTCATCGCCGCCGCCGGGCTGACGGTGCTCTCCTTCACCGGACACGTCACCCCTACCGTTCTGCTGTTGGCGACGTTCCTGCTGAGCGTGGGCGCGGCGATGAGCTCGCCGCCGTTCCAGGCGATTGTGCCCGATCTGGTGAGCAAGCCTGAGCTGGGTGCCGCCGTGGCGCTTAACTCGCTCGGGGTCAATATCAGCCGGGCGATTGGCCCCGCGCTGGGCGGTTTTCTGCTGTCGCTTGCCGGACCGTGGATGGTGTTTGCCCTGAACGCGCTCTCCGTGGTCGGCGTGGCGTGGGTGCTGTGGCGCTGGCGTCCGGCGCCGTCCGTGCAGCGTTTGCCACCAGAGCACTTCTTCTCCGCGGTGCGCTCCGGCATTCGCTACGTGCACGCCGCCCCGGTGCTGCGCAACGTGCTGGTGCGCACCGTGGCGTTCTTCGTTTTCGGCAGCGCGGGCTGGGCACTGCTGCCGCTGGTGGCGCGCCGCGAGCTGGGCCTGGGCCCGGCGGGCTACGGCGTGATGCTGGCGTGTATCGGCCTTGGCGCCATTGCCGGGGCCATCCTGCTGCCGCGCCTGCGCCAGCGGCTGAACGCCGACCGCCTGATGGTGGCCGCGAGCCTGACCTTTGCCCTCACCATGCTGGCGCTGGCGTTCGTGCGCCACGTCTGGCTGCTCAACCTGTTTGAGTTCTTCACCGGCTTCGCGTGGATTGCGGTGCTCTCGACGCTGAACCTCGGCGCGCAGCGCAGCGCCGCCCGCTGGGTTAAGGCCCGCGCACTGGCGGTGTACCTGACGGTGTTCTTCGGCTCGATGACCGCAGGCAGCGCCATCTGGGGGCAGATCGCCTCCCGGTTCGGCACCCCGACCGCGCTGGTTGTCGCCACGCTGGGGATGGTGCTGGCAAGCGCAACGGCGTTCCGCTGGAAGCTGGAGAAAGATCCGGACCTGAACCTCGACCTGAGCGGCCAGCCGCTGGACGGCGTGGAGATTGACCTGCCCAACGAGCGTGGCCCGGTGCTGGTCTCGCACGAGTACATCATCGACCCGCAGAACGCGAAAGCGTTTTTGCAGGCCGTGCACGAGCTACGCCGGGTGCGCCGCCGCGCCGGGGCGATGAGCTGGGCGGTATACGAGGATATTGAGCGCCCCGGCCAGTTTATCGAGACCTTCCTGATGGGCTCGTGGATTGAGCATCTGCGCCAGCAGGAACGCCACACCATGAATGACCTCCTGCTGCAGAGCCGCGTTCTGGCTTTTCATCAGGGCACAACATCACCGGCTATTCGCTACCTGGTCGCGCCGGTATAACCACAACCATCACCTGCACAGGAACACACTATGGCAACGTTTAAGGCAAAAGACGGCACGCAGATTTACTACAAAGACTGCGGCGCGGGCAAACCGGTTCTCTTCAGCCACGGCTGGCCGCTGGACGGCGACATGTGGGACAGCCAGCTGAACTACCTGGCCGAGCGCGGCTTCCGCGCCATCGCCTTTGACCGTCGCGGCTTTGGCCGCTCGGATCAGCCGTGGAACGGCTACGACTACGACACCTTTGCGTCCGACATTAACGACCTGATCACCACCCTGGACCTCCAGGACGTGACGCTGGTGGGCTTCTCCATGGGGGGCGGCGACGTGACCCGCTACATCAACAACTACGGCAGCGCGCGCGTGGCCGGTCTGGCGCTGCTGGGCGCGGTCACTCCGATCTTTGGTAAATCTGAGACCTTCCCGCAGGGTGTGGATCAGAGCGTGTTCGACGGCATTCGCGACGGGCTGCGTAAAGATCGCGCCCAGTTCATCAGCGACTTCGCCACCCCGTTCTACGGCATCAACGCCGGGCAGACCGTTTCCGCCGGTGCCCTGACCCAGACGCTGAACATCGCCCTGTTGGCGTCCCTGAAGGGCACCATCGACTGCGTGACCGCGTTCGGCGAAACCGACTTCCGCCCGGATATGGCGAAAATCGACGTGCCGACGCTGGTGATCCACGGCAGCAACGACCAGATCGTGCCGTTTGAAACGACCGGCAAGCTGGCGGCAGAGATGATCAAAAACGCCACGCTGAAGGTGTACGACAACGCGCCGCACGGCTTCGCGCTGACCCACCAGGATCAGCTCAACGAAGATCTGCTGGCGTTTGTGAAGGTGCTGTAATGTCGTCCAGGGGCATGTTGATCCGGCATGCCCTTATAGATCACTGTTTTAGGTAGTTATTCACTCAGGCTTACAATCCCGTAAAATTCATTCGCCAGGTTACTGAAGCCTGTAATTTTACTGGAGAGCATATGGACGCAGTTGAGCAAGACGTCAGATTCGAATGGGCAGACTTTTATCAGGCTTTTGCCTCTCAGCTACTGACCTGGCGAAATCGAAGAGAGGAGTTGGTGGCGGGTATTCACCGCATTGCTGCTGAGATTGGTAGTATGTCACACCTACAGGACAAGCCCGCTAATGGCGTCCCCCATCCTTTGAAAGACATTTGTCCTTTCACCACTATGGGCTTGTTTAATCGCTCGCTTACCGTTACCAACCGAAGAAATATCGCAGCCAGCCTGGCAAAACTGATAGGCGTACGCGAAAAGGTTCCTGAATCGTTCGACGGTATTCCGCTACTGAACAATCAGAAATCATGGTTCTTTGGCTATGAGAAATCACGTAAGCCTGAAGACATCGATACGCTGTGGGAAATGTTTTCTCAGGCAATCTCCTTCGCCGACACCCCAAACGCCGATCCCGCTGACTTCCTCTTTTCTTATGACGCCGCATCTAACGTGCGCAATGTGGGCTGGAACCTGACGATGGGATTGTACTGGCTACGCCCCTGGTTCTACCCTACGCTGGATAGCCAGTCTCAGTACTACATCCAGAAAGTCCTGAACATTAAAATCATTAAAAAAGGTGCCAAAGGGCGCTGTAGCGGACACAACTATCAGACCGTAGCCCTGGCGCTCAAAAAGGCTTTTACCCAGCCAAACTATCCGGTTCACTCCTTCCCTGAACTCTCTCTGGCGGCATGGAATATCGATTTGCAACAGTCAAATGATGAAGTCGAGCGGCTGACATGGAAAGCGTATTTGCTCAATAAGATCAAGGTGCTGTGCCTACGAAAAGACAGCCCCTTTTTCTCTTTGAGGGAGTTAAAAGAGGCCTATCTGGATGAGATTAAGGCGGATTATCCCAATAACAATACTATTGAATCATCCATTTCATATTATCTGCAAAAACTACGTGACGATGATGAACTGGAGTTTCAGACCCCCGGCAATTATGAATACCTCAACTTCGATAAAGGTGAATTGCAGAGCATCACCGAGGAAACGGTTGAAGAGAACGTGCCCGCGGAAATCCCCCACAAGCCTTACACGATAAGCAATTTGATCGATGAGGGCTGCTTTTTAGAAGAGGAAAAAATCCAATTCATCCTTCAGCGGTTACAGGCCAAAAAAAACCTGATCCTTCAGGGCCCGCCGGGAACCGGTAAAACCTGGCTTGCGCGCCGTCTGGCGTATTGTCTGATGGGCGAGGAAACCTCTAAGCGCATCAGCGCGGTGCAGTTCCACCCTACCCTCTCCTACGAAGACTTTATTCGAGGCTGGCGTCCTAACAATGAAGGACGTTTAGCACTGGTAGACGGGCCTTTTCTCCATGCAATCGACAAAGCAGTAAACGATCCGACAACTAAGTACGTGGTCATTATTGAGGAGATTAACCGGGGCAATCCTGCGCAAATTTTTGGCGAAACGCTGACGCTGATGGAGGCGGATAAACGTACGCCGAACGAGGCGCTTGAGCTCTCATATCGATCTGATATGGATGAAAAAACCTACATTCCTGAAAACCTGTATATCATCGGGACGATGAATATCGCTGACCGCTCGCTTGCTCTGCTAGACCTGGCCTTACGGCGCCGCTTTGCGTTTATTGATCTAAAGCCCGAGTTTAACGACGCGTGGAAAAAATGGGTTAACCAACGGTTTAATGTGAGCCTGGAAACATTAGCCCTTATCGAATCCAAATTAACCGCGTTAAATGAAAAATTGTCCAGGGATGCGGCCCTGGGACCTCAATTTTGTATCGGGCATAGCTATGTTACCCCACCTGCGGGGTTGAAAATTGACGACGGGATGGCCTGGTACGAGCAGGTTGTCGAAACCGAAATCTGCCCTTTACTTGCCGAATACTGGTTTGATGCGCCGGAGAAAGTCCAGGATTCCAGAAAGGAACTTCTCAGCGTATGACCGATCTTGCTGAACGTGACGATACGCATGCTCGGGCAGCTGTTTCGCGTATTCCTTTGCGGAATATCTGGCTATTGATGCTGTACGCCTCCAGTCTGTTTCGCCACCACGGGCGCAGCATGGTTGCCGCTGAAAACAATCCGGAGGAGATCCCGGCGCTGGTGGCCAGGATCCTGCTTCACGAAGTGGAGCAGCGGCTGTTAAGGCATTTAAGTATGGGATACCAAACTCGCCGCGCCACGCTTAACAGGGTAAGGGGACGCATTGATGTTCTGCGCACAACCAGTCGACAATTGCTTGAGCGGGCACAGGTAGCCTGCCAGTTTCAGGAAATGACGCTGGACACACCACGAAATCGCTATGTTCGCTCTGCGTTAGAGCACCTTGTTCCGCTGCTCAGCAACGGCCCGCTGGCTGCGCAATGTCGCGCAATGGCAATCAATTTGCGTCGTCGTGGTATTGAGGGGGGTATGCCCAGTAAAGGTGAACTGCCGTCAATCACACGTTTTGGCCGCCACGATGCGGCGGATAAAGCCATGGTCGATGCCGCGAAGCTGGCATTTGAATTATGGCTACCAACCCAAACTGCGGGGCAAAAACTGTTGCCAACGCCGTCTAATGATCCTTACTGGATGCGCAAGCTGTTCGAGAAAAGTATGGCGGGTTTCTATCACTTCCATCTTCCCAAAAAAGACTGGACAGTCGCTGCCGGAAAAGAGTTGAAATGGGGATTAACGTCTCAAAGTGCAGGGAGCGAAAGTATTTTCCCAACCATGAACTCGGACATTATTCTTGAGCACAAGCAACCTGCACAGCGCGTCATCATCGACACCAAATTCAATAACATTCTGACTAAAGGCTGGTATCGCGATAAGAGCTTGCGCAGCGGTTATATCTACCAGATTTATACCTATCTGCGAACGCAGGAGAACCGAACAGATCCATTATCTCTCCGTTCAGCTGGATTATTACTTCATCCAGCCGTCGATGTAATGCTCTACGAATTCGTTGAGGTACAGGGGCATAAAATCCACTTTGCCACCGTAGATTTAGCAGCAGATGCCGCCACAATGACTCAGCAATTATTGAAATTAGCGCGTGATTGCTGTGGGATAACTGACGTGAATTAAGTTCTGAAGTGGACGCCTGCATGACAGGCGCCCATTTCTCTTAGTTCGCCGGAGCCGGACGCTCATTCTCTGCACGGCTATTTTCTACATGATGCCGACGCTCCGCCAGCAGCCGACAAACCTCCGCATGCTTCTCCTCGGTAAAGGTAAAGCGCGACATAAACCCCATTCGGATCAGCGAGCCTATCGCCGGTAACAAACAAATGCCGAAGAACAGCCCCGACAGCACGCTATCGCTCTGGGCCTGCGCCTGCGGCACATAGTCGATCATCGTCAGAAACACGCCGATTAACCCGCCGCCCACCGCCACCGACATCTTGCCGGTAAAGGTCTGCCCGGAGAAAGTGATCGCCGCGCAGCGCTTGTTAGTGTGGTACTCCGCGTACTCGATGGTGTCGGCAATCATCGACGAGGTGAGGATGTTAGTCATCATCACGAACAGCGTGCTCAGGCCGAGCAGAATAAACAGCATCGTCACCTGCTGATACCCGACAAACCACATCACCACGCGCACCGCTACGTCCAGCCCGCAGAGGATCATAAACAGCTTTCGCTTCTGCATCCGGCGCGTCAGCATCGGCGCGACCAGGCACAGCACCGCCGCCACGATCCCCATCACGCCAATCGCCATTTGCAGGCTGCCGTCGCCCATATTGTTGATAAAGAAGTAGATATAAAGACCGCCCGCCACGTTGTGGAACACGCAGAAAAAGAACGACAGCAGGACGATAAACAGCGGCTTGTTCTGGCGCAGGTTGTGGAAGGTGTCGCGGATGGTCACCTTTTCCGGGCTCGGCGGCACGCGCTCTTTGATCTGCATGAAGCCGTTAAGCATCAGCGGCAGGCCCACCAGCATCATCACCAGCGCCGCCATAAAGTAGCCTTTATCGTTGCTGTACTGGGCGAAGAACGCCGCCAGCTTCGGGAAGAAGATGTTGGCGCAGGCAATCCCCGCGTTCACCCCGAGCATCGCCGCCGTCACCGCGCGGGTGCGCTGGGCGGAGTCGTTGGTCATCACCGACGACATCGACCAGAACGGGATATCGGAGATGGCGTACAGCGTCCCCCACAGGATATACGTCACCCCGGCGTAGAGGATTTTGGTGGTCATGTCCGCTTCGATTTTATAGAACGACAGCAGCGTGACGCCGGTAATCAGCAGCGGCGCAATCAGTAAAAAGTGGCGAAACTTGCCGAACCGGCTGTTAATGGTGTCCATAATGCTGGCAAACAGCGGATCGTGAACCGCGTCCCACGCGCGGGCAATCAGGAAGATGGTACTGGCCGCCAGCGCCGAGATCCCCAGCACGTCGGTGTAAAAATAGTTAATAAACGAACCCACTAAACCAAAGCTAAAACACTGACCTAAACCATAGCCAAAATAAGACCACAGCTCGCGAGACGGTATTTTCATTGTCATTGCCATTGTTATATGCCTGCCTGGTTGCCCGGCGGTCGGCCGCCGGGTCGATATTATTAGTCCTGCGCCTGCGGGGCGATCTTGCGCAGCTGCTGCATCAGGGCGATTTCACGGCGCGAGAACGGAATGCCGTTCTCCTCAAACACGTCGTGGAACCAGAGGCGGCAGTAGTCCGTGGACTCCTTCATCACCACCGGCCACGGCAGCCAGGTCTGGGTTTTGCCGCGCACCAGCCCCCACTGGTACGGCGCGACCTTCGCCGCGTACATCAGCGGGAGCTGCTCTTCGATGGTGCTGCCCACGTGGCGCGCCAGCCATTCGGTGCAGAACAGCGGACGGCCAAGCTGTTGCAGCTGCTGAATAATCGCCGTCATGCGCCCCGTGTGGGTGTAGGCGTGGAAGCTCACCACGTCCGAGAGCGCCAGCGCGGTCTGGTCCAGCGGATGCTGGAAGAACGTCTCGCCCTCCTCTTCCGGCGGCAGGCGCCACGCGCAGACGGTGAGCGGCTGGGTCGGGTCCTCCTCACGCACCCACCGGAACGCCAGCTTCATCAGCTCATGGGCGCAGGTCTCCAGCTTCGCGTCGTACTGCACCTCCTGCGTGCCCGTCGCGAAAATGCCGCGGTTGCCCGGCTCGTTGTAGAGATCCCACAACAGCACGCGCTTATCGTCGCGGAACTGGCGCACAACGTCGCGGATATAGCGCTCAATCTGCGGCCAGCAGTCGGGATCGCACACTTTGTCGCGCCCCGGGCTCGCCGCCGCCTGGCTGTTGTGCTTGCCCGGCACGGGCGGCTTTTGCGGGCCGAGATACGGCTCGTCGCCGGAGAAGCCGCAGTCGTCCATCAGGGTCAGCATGGTGCTGAACCCGTGATCGTCGGCAATCGTTAAAAACCGGTCGATGCGGGCCATCAGCCCGTCGCGGTCGTGCTCCCAGACGATAAACGGCAGGTTGATGCGCAGGGTGTTGTAGCCCGCGTCCGCCGCCCAGCCCAGCTCGCGCTCGATGGTAGCGGCATCAAAGGTCTCTGCCTGCCAGATATCGGTCCAGTTCACCGCCGTTGACGGCAGATAGTTAAACCCGCACAGCCAGCCTTTTTGCTGATACCACGCCTGTGCCTGCTCCCTGCTCCACTGCTCTTTCATTACGCGTCCTCTTACTGATAATATTTAGCTAATAAATATTAGTTGCGGGATAAATGCGCAAATCACGGCGTTGAGAAAAGCGACGGCCCTCACAAAGTTCACGCTTCGATGATTGAGAAACGTGATCGACGGCGCTAAAGCGTGCGGTTAGGGTATGATGCGAAATCGCGAAAGGGAGAGGACGGATGAAGCGAAAAACGAAAGTGACGATGAACGATATTGCGCGGGCGGCAGGGGTGTCGCAGGCGACGGTATCGCTGGTGCTTAACCAGTCCCGCAACATCAAGCTCAGCGACGACACCCGCCAGCGGGTGATTAACGTCGCTACCGAGCTCGGCTACGACCGCCTCCCCGCCGTTCACGCCCCGCGCAACCAGGAAGAGATCGCCCTGCTGGTGAGCTCCATGCAGAGCTTCGACCCGTTTATCGACGCCATCAGCCAGGCGCGGGAGGCCGCGTGGCGCAATGAGACGTTGCTCACCGTCTACGACTACGGCGACGACATCGAGCTGGCGCTGAACATCATCCGCCAGCTGGAGAAGCGCAACTGCATCGGGATTGTCCTCGCCTCACCGGTCACCACGCTGGTGGACATGACGGCATTCCAGGACTGCACCCGCATCCCGCTGGTGCTGCTTAACCAGCGCGACCCCGGCTCGCCGCTGCTGCCGTCGTTTATCCCGGACGACTACGCCAACGCCTTCCAGGTGACTAAACACCTCATCGCCTGCGGGGCCACGCGCATCGCCCACATCACCGGCGAGAGCTGGATGGAGGCTTCCCGCCAGCGTCTGGCGGGCTACCAGGCCGCGCTGCAGCAGGCCGGACTCGCGTGCGACGACGGCCTGGTGCGCCAGACCAACTGGCAGTTCAGCGAGTCCTTTACCGCGACGGCTTCCCTGCTGGAACTGGCCGAGCGCCCGGACGCCATCTTCTGCGCCAGCGACTGGCTGGCGATTGGCTGCTATCAGGCGCTGGCGGTGAACGGTGTACGCATCCCAGAGGACATGCTGCTGGCGGGCTACGACGACCAGAAGATCTCCGAGCAGCTCACCCCGCCACTGACCAGTATTCAGCTGCCCTACAGCGAGCTGGGACGGCTGGCGGTGGAGTACCTGTGCAATCAGGAAGATGCCGCCACGCACGTGACGCTGGCGGGCAGGCTGAAGGTGCGCGCCTCAAGCCCCGTCTGAGGTAAACACCATCCCCGCGTAGGGCTTCTCGCGGCACGCCGCCAGCCGCGCGGCGAGGCTGCCCACGTGCAGCTCCAGCTTGTGCCCATCCGGGTCGAGAAAATAGAACGACGCCCCCTCGCTTTTGTTCTGCTTCCAGACGGTGACGCCCGCCTGCTCAAGCCTTTGCGAGAACGGTTCAAAATCCTCTTCCGCCACGGTAAACGCGTAGTGGGTGTAGTCGCTCTCCTGCGGCGGCACATACTGGCGCGCCTCATCGTACGACAGGCAGACCCACAGATCGCCACAGGTGAGATAGGCCCCGGTATTCCAGCGGGCGTGCAGCGCAAGCCCCAGCAGCTCGTGCCAGAAGGTGACGCTTTTTTGCAGGTCGCTGACCGCGAGGGTCAGATGGTTGAGTGATTGCAGCATGACGTGCCCTTTTGTTTTTCGCGCCGGACGTGGTACGGTAAAGAGATGAACATAAACCACGCCGTGCTCACCGTAAACCGCTGGTGGCTGCCTTCTTAAAGGCGGCACGGAGTAGTTTTCCCCATTTTCAGATAGCCGCCGAAAGGCGGCTTTCACTTTTCTAAGACCCCTTTCGGCAACTGCACATTAAGGAGTCTTTATGAACGCACCCACCATCCTCACCGGCGACCGCCCAACCGGCCCGCTGCACCTCGGCCACTTCGTCGGATCGCTGCGCCAGCGCGTAGCGCTCCAGCAGACGCACAGCCAGTTTGTGCTGATTGCCGACCTGCAGGGGTTGACCGACAACGGCAGCAACCCGCAGAAGATCCGCGACAACATCCCAGAAGTGCTGGCCGACTACCTCGCCGCGGGCATCGACCCGAACCTGACCACCATCTGCCTGCAGTCCGCCCTGCCCGCCCTCGCCGAGCTGACGATGCTGTATATGAACATCGTCACCGTCGCCCGCGTGGAGCGTAACCCGACGGTGAAAAACGAGATTGCGCAGAAGGGCTTCGCCCGCTCGCTGCCGGTCGGGTTTATGGCCTACCCCATCAGCCAGGCGGCGGACATCACCGCGTTTAAGGCCGAGTGCGTGCCCGTCGGCGACGACCAGCTGCCGATGATTGAGCAGACCAACGAGATTGTGCACAAGATGAACAGCCTGCTGCCCGCCCCGGTGCTGCGCCACTGCAAGGCGATGCTGAGCGACACCAGCCGCCTGCCCGGCATCGACGGCAGCGCCAAGATGTCGAAATCGCTGGGCAACACGCTGCACCTTTCAGCCAGCGAAGAGACCATTCACCGTGCGGTGAGCGCCATGTACACCGACCCGCACCACCTGAAGGTGAGCGACCCGGGGCAGATTGAGGGGAACGTTGTGTTTACGTACCTCGACGCGTTTCATCCGGACAAGGAGAAAGTGGCGGCGATGAAGGCGCACTATCAGGCAGGCGGGCTGGGTGACCGGGCGTGCAAGAACGAGCTGGAGGCGTGCCTGCAGGAGCTGATTGCGCCGATGCGGGAGCGCAGGGCGATGTATATGCAGGACAAGGGAGAGTTGATGGCGATGCTGAAGCGCGGGACCGAACGGGCGCAGGGGGTGACGCAGGAGACGTTGAGGGAGGTGAAGGTGGGGCTGGGGGTGCCGGTGTTTTGAAATAACGTCATGCAGCGTATATATTCAAATAATACATGCGCTGCATAATATTATTTATCGGCAATTCAGCGAATATTACATTTATAATTAACAGGAACCATTACTATCCCTACTTTAAAAGATGACCGATATCAATCTGGATATTTATTTCGGATTTTAGCCCGACTTATTAACCACTTTATGTATATTCGTCTTACACGCTAAAGCCTAGCATTGCTGCATTTACTCTTCTGCCCCTACAAGGAATTGTCATGCAGCTTTATACCAATGAATTTACCGCTGAATTAAAAGCGGAAATAGATCGTTCGCCTTTCTCCGATGAACAACTGGCCGCCATGCCCGAGGACGCGCGCGCCATTATTGCTGAACAGGAAGCCTTTCATCGACAACATCCCGTCACCGCCATCTGGCGGATCGCCACGGCTGGCAGCCAGACCCGAATGGGCGGCATGGTACTTCCCGTCGATCGTGAAGCCACAATGCTCATGGACGATGGGAGTTACACCAGCCTGATTGTCGAAGGAGACTGTGTGGCCTATCCGGATGGAACGCTCGCCACGATTATGACCTCATCAGGAACCGCTTTTACCTGGAAAGGACACGGCGTTGCCCTGGTAGGCAGCCTGCTTGATAACGATGACGAGATTATCAGCACACCGCTCGGCAGTACTTATCTGGTCACCCGCGAAGGGATTCCACCTCAAGAGGATTTCTTAACCTGGCCCGGAGAATAGGCCATGGGCTACCGTTCCACGAACTACGGCCGCGGTCAGGCGCTGCACGGCGACAGAACGACCACCGGCGCAATATGTTGTAGCACCCTGCCCAACTGCACCGAGCACGGGCGCGGCGTTATCCGCGTTGGCGATAAAACTACGGCATGCCCTAAATGCGGCAAACAGGGCGTTGTTGCAGACGGCGAACCTCGCGTTAACTGGATGGGACAAACCTCAGCCGTCGATGGTTCTGTCGTCATTTGTGGCTGCCCGCACGGAACCAACCGCGTGATCGCCACATCGGGAGAGTGGCTCGGCTCCGGTCCCTCTCCTGAACAGATCGCACAGGAAAAGCATCAGGCCATGCTCGCAGCACGCCGAAAAGAGCAAGAGGCCGAAGCGCAGCGACAAGCAGAAGAACGTGATCGCAACCGGGTCTTTGCGAAATCCTGCCTGCGCGGTGAAGGCTGTAACGATGCAGGCACCGGAAGTGAGCCGCACACCAACTTCGCTGAAATGGCATTTTACCAGGCCATGCCCACCGACACCCCGCAGCGCGCCCAGGCGGCAAAGCGTAAGGCGCTCCCAAAACCAAAGCAACGCAGCGCGCTTTATCTCTGGTGGAATGGGCATCACGAGGAGATGGACTATCAGGCTGCCGTTGCAGCCGATGAAAAGGCTTGGACCGCGCGGAACGCGATAGCCGATGCCAGCGAACTCGCACTGGTTAGCGGGCGTACTGTCATTTCCGGCACATGGGCCGTGCGCGGCGCTACACTTGGCGAGATAGCCACGGGAGGCCTTGGTGCACCTGTCGCAGGGCTGCTGATAGGGATGTATCCCGGCAAGCTGAACGACGGCGAGCAGGATTTTATCGACAGGATGCGCGCCGAGCAGATGCGGGAAGCCCCTACCCGCGTTCGCTTCACCTGGGAGAACGACGCCAGCGGCAACCCGACACCGCGAGGCTGGCATACGCCGCCCGGCAAAGACAGAGTGCGCGTTCGCAGGATGGAGTGGGATAGCCGACGCCAGGCTTACACCTTTACTACCGAAGAAAACCCCGGCATCACCCTCATCTGGACACCGGACCGCACCGGAGAGAGTAAGTCGTGGGATACGGGCAATCAGAATCCGGTACGGATACCGAACCCGGTTGTGGTTGATCCGCTGCCGGAGGATACGGGGATTGGTGCGACGACCAGCCCGACACCGGAAGAGAAGACGTTTGCGGATTATATTCTGATTCTGCCGGTGGGCGGGATGCCGCCGATTTATGTCTATATTAATTCAGATCACAAATACCATTCACCTCCTAAAGGAAACCCTCCTTTATCTGCATTTCCTGATGCTAAGAAAGCTCAAGCGAAAACACCAATTAAGGGGGGAGGAAAACTGCGTACCCGTTGGAAGGATTCAAAAGGTAAAATTTACGAATGGGACTCTCAACACGGTACAGTTGAGGTATATGATCGTTCAGGACGCAATCACCTCGGTGAGTTTGATCCCACTACGGGTAAGCAAACTAAACCAGCAGACCCAACCAGAAAGGTAGAAAAATAATGATCATTTACACAATTGATGCATACAGCAAAACAGATGAAGATTTGCTTTTCGAAATCGAAATACCTCATCAAAACCTCAATGATCTATGTATGATTATGGAGATGAATGCTGAAGATAGAAGCGATTTTTCGCATGGTATTGGCGTCTATAATATCAATGAGCATCAGGCACATCTTTTAGAAAGCCTTCTTGGAAGAACATTTTATTCTGATGATTTAACCTTTCAGCTTTCTGGAGGGGAAATTTAACCTAACTTTAGAATCAATAATTTAAAAAAAGAGGGCTGCCAGGGTTTGAAGATTAGATTGCAATGGTATGACATGAGGACTGAACTAGGTGAAGGTACAGAATTTTCTAACGATTTCGGCGAAAACATGGAGTTCATGACCATAGGTCTTCGTATACCGACTAAGAACAATGTGAATAATGGTTTTTTTGATGTTGAAGCCGAATGGATACCAGTTCTTCAGCCCCACTTATTACATAAAATAACCCCCACTGTTTATGACTATCAGGTTTCTTTCGACTATAGGGATAACTGGTGAGAGGCATTGCCCGATAATCGTATCGGGCATACTAAAAGATCTCATCTAAGATGAAAAAATGGATAAAATTGAAGATTACACAGAAGAAAAATTTTTGGAGTTTGTAAGAAAAATTTTTGATGTATCTGCCACCACTGAAGCTGAAGATATAAAAAATATCCTCGAATTCAAACGATTGACTGAGCACCCTGATGGTTCCGATCTTATTTACTATCCACGAGAAGATAGAGAAGACAGCCCCGAAGGTGTAGTTCAGGAAGTAAAGGAGTGGCGGAGGGAAAATGGTAAATCCGGTTTCAAACCATAGCAAAGATAATCATGCTTTCTGGACCAGTACTCTACTTCGCACCTTATCGAATAGCGGGTGACTGTTAAGTTCCGGAAAGCCAATTGAATCTAACGAATACGGAATATTTTGTAAATGGAACCTACTCTCGCACAAGTTATTGAGGTCGTACGTGAGTCATCTGGGATACATCGTAAACCTATAGATAGCAACACCTGGATTGAGGCCGATTTGCATATTTGCGGTATCGACGGTGAAGACCTACTGGAAGACTGCGAAGAAGCGTTTGGCGTTCAGCTTGCCACGGAAGAAGATGGCTATATGAAAACATTCTCTCTCGCAGAGAATGAGTATCTGTTTACGGGTGAAGGTATAGACTTTTTTGGCATCTGTCGGTTTATCCGCTGGGTACGTGGCATACCCGAACCTGTTATACGCGATTTAACCGTCGGCGAACTTCACGCTGTGCTGGTTAAGGTTGTGAAAGAGCAGATAAAGCACGAGTGATTTCTGAAGATTACGGGCATGGGATAACATGCCCGTATCGTTTTATTGCTTCAAGTATTACATGAGGTGGGAAGCACGGTTACTCGGACATCGCCTGCCCTGTTCCACGCTTAACAGCCGGTATATCGCCTGTATCATTTAACGCCCCCGGAAATGTCTTCAACCACTGCGCGACTTTCTGCTTATTTATATTCACCACGCTCATACCTTCCAGGCATCCCCATAATTCTCTTGTATGCTGGGGTGTAATCACAATGCAGTCTTTCATGGCGCTGATTTTTACGGGCATGCCGTTGATAAAGCCCGCGCGGGTTAACCAGTCTCCGCCCAGGAGAAGGTATTTCATATCTATGCGCGCATACAGCTCGCAGCAGGCCGCACTGTCCTGCGGCGTTTCCGCGCGGGGATGAACTGGCGCCGAGTTGGGCGGGTTGCCGTGCAGACGGCGGGCGCTGTTTTTGCGTACCAGCTCGCGGTTTTCAATCATGCCGGTGAAAGCGTCTGATTCTGTTTTGCAAACAGTAAACTCTGGCTTAAAATTCGTCGCAGCCATTTTCAACTCCTTTTCAGTTGCTAGTGGTTAGCGGTATGGGGGTGTTGCAGCACCTTCATATCGCGAATTCTTCTTTAAATTTTCTTTGATACTTCCTTTGCCGTTCGGCGTAATTTCTGGTGACCATTATACAGGGCTGAATATAAATACAGCGGTTTTGGGTGGGGGAAATTTGGAATTTGCGAGGGGGATTCAGGAAATCGCGTAGTGTGCGGTAAGGTCATGTTTTTGTTAGTTGCGGGTTGATTGATCTGAGTTTTGCGAGCATCATCGCAATTATTTACCTTCTTCCGTAACGCGATGGCTTCCAGCAAAACTCTCGCACAGGCAATTGCCGACATCACCTTCTGGCGCAAAGGCGAACAGCGTGCGCCGCATAAGCCTTTATTGCTTCTGTACGTGCTGGCGAACTATCAGCAGGGGCATGCGAGACTGTTTGATTACGGTACAGAAGTCCACGAGCAGCTGCTTAGCCTATTAGAACGCTTTGGCCCACAGCGGAAGGCGCATTACCCGAATATGCCTTTCTGGCGGCTTAAGGGGGATGGGTTTTGGGATCTGAAGAATACTGAGCTCTGTTCGACCACGGGTAGCAAACAGCCGCCCGTTAAAGAACTTGTGGAACATAACGTCGCAGGCGGGTTTGATGAAGAGCACTTTGCGCTGCTGAATAAGAACAAAAATCTGATCGGCTCGCTGGCGCAGCAGATTCTTGAAGCGCACTTTCCTGAAAGCATTCAGGAAGAGATCGCGGATGAGATGGGTTTTGATATTCAACAGATCCGTAAGGTTCGCGATCCGCTGTTCCGCCAGCAGGTGCTGCGAGCTTATAACTATGAGTGTGCAATCTGCGGGTTTAACATGCGACATGATAACTCCTCTGTTGGACTTGAAGCTGCACATATTAAATGGAAGCAGTTTGGTGGACCGTGTGAGATCCAGAATGGACTGGCGTTGTGTGCGATTCATCATAAGGCGTTTGATAAAGGATCGATTGGCCTAGATGAAAGTATGCGGGTGCTGGTGTCTGAGGCGGTGAATGGGGGCGGGATTGTTGGGCGGCTGTTCTGGGATTTTGCCGGGAAGCAGATTGCGCTGCCGATGGTGAAAGGGAATTATCCAAAGGAGGGATATGTGGAGTGGCATCGTAGGGAGGTGTTTAGAGGATGAGTGCGAAGGCCGGACTCGACAATAAACAGTAATCAACTGAATTTTAAGTGATTAATAACCAATGAGTTTCATATGTATACTCAGTTGTATACTCAACTACTTTTTTTGAAAATCAGCGAATAACAAAGTATCTGAATCAACTCAAAGATGATGCAGCGATTATACTGGGTAGCATCATTTCAGCCAGGGATGTTTTAACTATCGGGAGGATACCCGCAAGTTTCACATTGCTGCAGTGTGGTTGCAGCCTCGCAACAGCCCAATGTCCCGACGCATTCGCAGAATGTCTACAGCTCGCAAGTATGGAGATGGTTCCAACCAGCCAAACGCCCTGCGTTCGATACGAACCAGCTCGTACTTTTCCACCAAGAAGTTAACGGCATCAACGAGTGTAATACCGGACTCGATATGTCCCTGAATGACGCTTTCATCACCGAACGGTGTGTCGTTCAGCGCCAGCCCGTAGTGTTGTTCCAGTAAACGAGTTAGCAACGTTTGCCAGATAGTTACGGGCGACGGGCATAACTGAACAGCCCGCTGGTTTATTGCAGGTAAAGTATTCATGAGTTGTTCTCGTAAAAGTGAGTTCTAAAGTTAATTAGCGTTGAGTAGGATAAATGGAGATATAGACGTGACCACAGGAACCCAGCGTATCAGCTTCGCAGGTCAGCCCCTTTGCATAGAGGGTGACGCAATGCTGGTGTCGGGGATTCAGTTCGCCGCTGGTAAGCATGAGCTCCGCCAGCTTTAGCAGAACAGGAAATGCTTGGTCAAGGCGGAGCAAATCCGCTTTATTGAATAGGCCTATTATGCTGGCGCGGTCAGACAGGTAATGTAGGCGGTTACCTTCCTGGACCAGACGCGCACCAAAACAAGGAATGACATTACGATTCAGCCCCCACCAAAGCTCAGCGGTATCATCATTCACTGTCAGTGTCTTACTCAACATCTGAAGCTCCTTTAATAAGGTTAATTGAGAGTGACGCTGCCCAGAGAGACATACGGTCCGTTCCGGTCCTTACGTCGCTCGGCAAAGACAGCCAGAACACCCTTGATATCCGGAACTTCACGACCGTAGTAATGGCAGACGCTCCCGGACCAGCAATATTTCCCGTTACAGAATTGAAACAATCGGGATTCAGGATGCAGACGATAAATTGCCATCGCCTGACGCTTACTGATGATTTTCATTAGCCCTTCCTCTTCTTATAGCCATCCATGCTCAGCAAACGACAACGCTTCACCATCACCAATGATGAAATGATCCAGTAGCCGGACATCGACGAGCCCCAGAGCCTCTATAATCCTGAACGTAATGGCTCTATCAGCTTTACTGGCATCGGTAATGCCAGAGGGGTGGTTATGAGAGATGATTACCGCAGCTGCATTATGACGTAGTGCAGATTTCACAATTTCGCGAGGATGAATTTCGGTATGGTTAATCGTGCCGAGGAAGAGCGTTTCATGCTCCAGCAGACGATGTTGATTATCGAGATAGATAACAACAAAGATTTCGCGCTCCTGCTTTGCCAAATAGAGCTGTAACCATTTTTTCGCGAAACTAGCGGCTAGGAACGACTCACTGGGCTGCCGCTGATATTTCTCCAGTAATCGCAGGGCACGACGGATGGTACGTTGCTCATTCATCGGGAAGACCGAAGGTAAAATCAGTTCGGACATGGTGGCTCCTTAAAAGAAAAAGCCCCGTAACAACCAGCTACAGGGCTATAAACAAACACGGAGATATCGTTCATGAGGCGAGTTGCAGCATATTATCTGCCATCACCCACAGAGCTCGATTCAGCTTCACATCACCATCAATACCTTTAATTGCACGTGTATGTGTGCGTCCTCCTTTTGCATTGTGACCGTTCAAACCACCTTTGATTAGGTTCTCCTGAATACGCTGATAAGTTGTCCAGAGATCTCCGGACTCATCCTGCCAGCGACGAGGGGCCAATAGCTGTGATTCCGTCACAGGTTGATGCTCCTCGCCAAAGCGATATGTCAGTGCAGCTTTTGCCAGTGCCTGTTGTGCTGGTGGCGGAAGCATTAGTGACTGCATGGCGTCGCGTTTTTCCTCTACCCTGTCAAACACCCCAAGCACCTCGTAAGCCCCTTCGATAACCTTTTCCACCACGTTGCCCTTATGGGGTACTCGCACCTCTCCAAAGCTCTCGCCGCAAATCAGTCCGTTCTGACAGACCGAGCGGAACAGTCCCGGCAGCATCTGGTATGAACTAGAACCGTCATGGCTGTTAAGCAGGATAATTTCCGGCACCTGTTTACCGGTAATCTGCCCTTCGCGGCGCAGACGTAGCATATGTTTGGTGTGTTCCCGCTTGTCGGGGTTACGCACACGGGTCTGGCAGGCAAAGAACGGCTGAAAACCTTCGCGCTGCAGGTTATCCAACAGAGTGATGGTCGGGATGCAGGTATAGCGCTCGCTGCGCGATTCATGCTTTTCCTCACTGAACACGCTGGGAACATAGTGAGCAAGTTCATCACGGGTTAAGGGACGGTCACGGCGAACAAGGTTCACCGCACCAAAGCGGGATGCTAATCGCATAATTCACTCCTTTGTGTGTTTATCGGTATAAAAAGAAAAGGCCACGCTCCCGAAGGAACATGGCCTTTAACATTAAAAATGGCGTGGCGATAAGACGTTATTGCCCCATGTATTCAACCCTGGCACCGGTGGCCTTACCATCAGCACCAACGGTCACCACCACCTTATCGTAGGTACGATACCCGGCATTGTAGACCTCATAAACCACAGTATTTCCCTCCACTTTGTAGCTGCCAAAATCAGCGGCCTCAGCCGTGTCACGGTCATACTCTTTCGTGTACGCTTCTTTGGCCGCTTTCATGACTGAGCCTTTGTTAATCTCCGGCGCTCGACTCCCAGCACTGGCAGCAAGGCCAGAAACGTATTTCGGGCAGACCGTCATCATGTCCCCACGGGTGAATGTCAGTTGCGCACCAAAGACCTGAAGGGTCGATGTTTCCTGACCTGCAATCGAAGCAATTGCCTTTCTGGCGGCTGCAGGTGCCTGCCCACCTTCAACCTCAACAGCCTTAAATCCTGTTTGCTGGTTGCACAACTGAGATGTAGGTACCAGATTGCCGTTTACACTGATGCGACTCCCCATCAGCTCCTGCGGGCCATTGGGGCAGCCCTGCAACTGACCAAAGATGCCAATGGTGTTGTTTTTCAGCATCACCAGTGCCTGACCATTATCGGTCAGCGTCTGGCACCAGCCGTTTTTCACAGCCCAGTTACCCGCCTGAGCAGAAACCGAAATGGCTGACAAAACAAGTGCAATCACGGTCTGAATTTTCATATGTCACCTTATTAATGAATCAGAAGCGGCAACGGAGGACGCGGTACACAGAACCTGATGCATCTTTGTATCCGGACCATCACGTCAACGTCCCTGTTCGTCGTGCTCATGAACACTTTTGAGAAAGAAATATCCCTTTGCTTTGATAGGTAAAAGCGATCAATAGGGGGCTTATACATCGATATTTTAATAGATAAAAACGATCGATATTCTATTATCGATCGTTTTTACAGATCAATATACTGTTTTTTGAATGTGGTAATTGAGAGGGTAAAGCGGCGGATTTCAGCCAAATATTCGGTCCCATAATGCCGTGGTAAGTTGCACTAACTTCTGTCGGATACTCCTTAACAGAGCAGTCCAGACAGAAGGCAGGTGGTCAGGATTAATCACCGTGTCAAAAGCCTTACCCGCAGCCTCACCGAACTGCTGCCGTACAGCGGCGTCAGTGTCCGGGGTCTGATGCTCTGGTTTCAGCTGGCAATACACGGCACTGCTGGCCTGTACGGGCAAGGCATGCACAATCAACTCCACCAGGGCGGGCAGGTTATAGCCGGTATGTGCAGAGACAGCCATGACCGGGAAAGAGGACGGCAACTGACCGGCAACCTGCGCACTGACTGCAGCCAGTGAAAGGCATTGCTCAGAAGAAGGTGATGCCTGCCAGGGCTCACCATCCCTGAGGGGTGGAATGCGGTCGGCCTGAGTCAGTACAAACAGGAAACGTGAAGGGTCGGCACCGGCTTCCATCAGTGCCCTGTATGCCGTGATATCCGTTGCCCTGGCACGGTCATCGGCACGCAGTACCCAGATAATCAAATCCAGCTCTACCAGCAACGCCTTATAGAGCGCCAGATATTCCTCGTCGTATTCCGGTGTCTCGCCCACCCCAGGCAAATCCACCAGTGTCATGCTGCGCTCACCAACGGTGAGTAACAGACGCTGGGGTTCCCGGGTGCAGCCTAGCAAATTACTGGTCAGACAGACGGGTTGCTGAAAAAGCGCGTTGCATAATGAACTCTTGCCCGCACCACTTTTGCCCATGATGCCTATAACGGGTTCATAGTTAATCGCCTCCTTGAGGCGGGACAGAATACGTTCAGTAGCCTGCCGGGGTAAGAGATTGAGACAGGTACGCACCGCATCACTGGTATCCTGCGGATCGGGGATTTGAGGCATGATTTACTCCTGTGAAAAAACTATGCCGGGAAATTTTTCTCCCGGCGACTCACATGAGTAATGTAGGCGTTATATTTTTTGGAGTTATCGTTACCTATTTAGGATGGATTTTTGTAATCAAAAAGCTTGCTTTTATATCTTAGATACTCATCATGAATAAGTTTTTCAATAACTTTAATCTTTTTTTTATCAAGTGCCACTGCTAACTCAGATAATTCCTTGCTGGCTTTGGCAGAGATTGTCAAATCATTTTTTCCAGACCTTCTTTTTCGTTGCTTAAAGGAATCCCTCATATTTTTTAGAAGTGCATCTTTGTCATCCAGAAATTTTCTATAATTTCCCACATCCAATTTATTCGGGATAGCCCAGCAATCAATCGCGCCCATTACACCAATATATCGCTCATTAAGATCTGCTGGTTTGAACCATGACAGAACATTTCTTTTTATATCCTTTTTCTTTGACAAATATGACCACGCCCACTCAATGGCTTCGTTATCATTTTTCTTTAACCATTTGGGGCTTTGAACCTGACTATTAAAAACAAGCCAGATACCACGAATATAATCGAATGTTTTCTTACTTTGTTCTGGACTGAGGGAACAAGAAAGTTCATTCATGAAGGTAATAATCACCCGGCTTCTTTCAGCTGAACTAGTTGGATTACCAGGGAGTCTGAAAAAAGAGTATAAGTTTTCCTCTTTTCGATCCCATTCCGGAATTAACCCCGCAGTGTTTTCAGGTAAACAAAGCTCCCGCGCAGAGGCTTTTCGTATATACGCCCAAAACCAAAAAATAGCACGTGAATTAACCGCCCCCTTCAACCACTTTAAATCGACGTCTTGTAGACATGAAGAATCTCCACCATGAAGACTTTTACTTTTAACATTGCGTTTTTCCCCAGCCTGTATATTTTGCATCAAACGCTTAATAGCTTCATCAGCCCCAGTGGCGTTTTTGCTGCTTTCAGATATCGGATTGCCTGAGGCCGTTTCTCCTGTCCTGTCTTCAATATCACAATCCTCGGCTGCCTGCGCAGACTCGTCTTCTGGCAAAGAATCGACACTAAATTTGCTCTCAGGACTGGTGAAGCGGTTCCCTCCCTCATAAGGAGATTCTTCTTGCCTTGCTAATTCTTCAGCGCCCAGTTTACCAATCCTTTTTAGATAATAATTCTCATTATCGCTATCACTCACCGTTACCTCCTGTAGTAAAATCCACCATAAATAGTACTTACAATGAATCGATTATGAAGTAAACAAGTTTTTATTTTGAATGAAAATAGCTCGAAAATTGTAAGTTTTTTGTAAGAGTAAAATCGACGAAAACCTCTTAAAAAGGGATTTTCAGCGGTTTGCCAGGTAAAAATGATCATTCATAAAACTTGTACAGCATACAGAAATTTGTGGCAGGCATTCACTATGTTCTACATTGTCACATGCTCCGCGAACGTAGCTCACGGCAGTTCTGTTCTTATTATCAGACGTTACAGAGCTGGACACGTTGTGTCCTGACAGCACGACTAGCTGGTGAGAACCCGCTGATGTAATTTTCTACTCCTCAGCTGATGGTATGAGAAGGATGCCCGTTACTCCATCGATGGCAACAGGCCCTCTCCCGAACTCACACTAAATTGCGGGAGCATTACCATGACAAACAAAACTCATCCGATATCATCCAGCACCCAGACAACCACATCTTTACTGAATGATCAGCTCGTTGATATGACGTTCATCACTGGCTATACAAACATGACCGATAAATGGTTCTACCGATTAATTTCAGAAAATGCGTTCCCTGCACCAATTAAACTGGGTCGCAGTTCACGCTGGCTAAAAAGCGAAGTGGAAAAATGGGTGCTGGAAAGAATACAAGCATCCCGAGGTTAGAATCTTTAATATTGGTGTTTAACACAGGAAGGTTACGTAATTTAATATAGGTTTTTTAATATAATTACAGGCACTATCATTCCTTCGTACATTAACAGATATCACTAAGTATTATTAATATTTCCACTATTTATTTTCAAAATCCGAGCCCCTCGTAAACAATATTGCAGTAACCACCATCCACTTTTAAAAGTGATAATTATTTTATATATCAGCTTAATATCTTTTAAAAGCAAGGATACCTATGAAACTTTACTATCTTAGTGGTTGTAATGCCCCCCCCTTCATCATCTGCAGTGGAATAATCATGCTCAAAAATACCGTCAAAAACTTTAATGAAGACTGGTTTCTGGCTTCAGTTCTTAATGCACACATCGATGCAATGATAAACAGATACTCATGCCTTTTGGCATTACGTATGGATTTTTTCTACAAAAAGGAAAGTGCCAGGTATTCACACTTAAATCACCAAACACTTGAACATGACTTGCGTGTATTAATGGAGAAAATGACAAAAGAGAAAGGTGTGGTGGGCTATTTCTGGGTTGTCGAATGGACTGAACGACATAGATACCATGCGCATGTCGTATTCTGGCTGGACAGACAAAAAACACAGCACTCTTATCCCTTTGCCCTTACAGCAAATACATTTTGGGAGGAAATAACGCACCGGGACGGCGTATCGCACAGATGTGAATATCGGCCGCAGTATTCTAGAAATATCAATATACCTGTTCGGTATAATGATCCGGAAAGCATTAACAATATCCGTCATGTTCTGAGCTATCTGGCTAAGGAAGAACAAAAAGAAGGTTTGTGTGCATACGGCTGTAATGACGTTCCTCCACGATCAGCGGCAGGTCGTCCACGTAAGCCAGGCCCCTGATCCTACGGCTACGCAACTGGCTCTGCATCCTGTACAAACCCCGTTATTACGGCGACAAATAATGTCCTCGCAGTCGTGACTGAACCTGCCCCTGGAAGCCTGACGTTCCGACCTTTACTGAATCAACAATTCCACAACTCCATTTATACCCGGCAGCTTACCTGTCGGGTATTTCTCAGACCTGTCAAACAAGGGAAATCAAAAATGAAACAGCCAGAGAACATGATCGCGGTAAAAGTGGCGGAATACCGTTTACACATCACCCGGCTAAGGGTCTGCCAGGATAGCCTGGCTGGATGTTGCAGTGATGCCGAGCGGCGTGGCTGGCGCTTGAGAGCCCTTGGGCAGTTAAGTAAAGCCTCATCGCTTTACTGCCAACGGGCAAGTTCTGCCGATACCTGCAAGTTTCAACAGGCCTGTGAAGGTCTCCAGCAACACATCAGCAGAGTTTTACCAGAAGGCCAGTGGTGCGGTGATTTGCTTGGGCAGGGGATGCAGGCAAAATTTTGAGGTATCGATATGAAACAACAACCTGCTTAATGCGCGGTCGATGAATGGGGTATTGTCTACGATTGTGATGTCTGCCCACATTTACTTAAGGAAAGATTATCTTTGTTTTCAGTTGTTTCCTATGTTTTTCTTCACAATCAGTACATTTATCCATATAGATGTTATCTTCATGATTTTATAAACTATCTAATTAAGAATACCCCTTTCAGGAAATTGAACGATGTCTCGTTTCAGTAATGCTATTTTATGGTCAGGTCATGAGCACTAAAACCACCACGAGTGACAATCATTTAACGGAACCTCACGAGGCGGGATTTTGTTTCTATGAGTTTTTCGCGGGTGGCGGTATGGCCAGGGTCGGGCTGGGAAAACAGTGGCAATGCCTGTTTGCCAACGACATGGACCCGATAAAAGTATCGACCTATATCGACAACTGGGGAGATGAACATTTCGACACACGCGATGTACGCGAAATTGCCCCCAGTGATCTGCCGCACCATGCTGATTTAAGCTGGGCATCGTTCCCCTGTCAGGATTTATCGCTGGCCGGTAATGGCCTGGGGATCGGCGAAAAAGATTCCAGTATAGATAAAACCACGCGTTCCGGCGCGGTATGGCCGTTCCTCGATTTAATAAGCAGGCTCGGCGAGGAAAACCGTAAGCCGCCGATTCTTGTTCTTGAAAATGTTCTTGGGTTGCTGACGTTGGATCAAGGGAGCCACTTCGCCGCGATATGCCATCAGTTAAGTAAAACAGGTTACCGCTATGGCGCAATAATCATTGATGCAAAGCACTTTCTTCCACAATCTAGGCCCCGCGTATTTCTTGTGGCGATTAGTCGTCATGTTTCCATTCCTGCATGTTTAGTTTCAGAAGAACCTTTATCGCAATGGCATTCGTCGTCACTTCTTCGCGCCTGCGATGCGCTGGCGGAAGATGCCCGTAATGACTGGATCTGGTGGTCGCCAGGCAATATGCCAGACGCCAGAACGAAGGAGCTGGAAGACTTAATCGATTTTGAAGACGAAAACGCGTTATGGAATTCTGCCGATGAAACACGACGTCTCATCAGTATGATGGCACCGGCGAACCTAGCGCGTCTGGCGAACGCACAGGCATCCGGCGAGACAATAACAGGCAGCCTTTATTTACGTATGCGTAAGGAAAAAGGCATCAACAGGCAACGGACCGAAATTACGTTCTCCGCAGTTCTTGGTTGTCTGAGAACACCGAAAGGTGGCGCTTCTCGTCCTCGCATTATCGTCGTCAAGGGCAACCAGGTGAAAACGCGTTTGTTGTCGGTCAAAGAAGCGGCGGCGTTAATGGGGTTGCCGGATGATTTCATCCTCCCGACAGCGTATCAATCGGCATTTAAAGTGATTGGCGACGGACTTGCAGTTCCTTCCGTTCGTTTTCTGGCCGAACGTATTCTGGAGCCACTTGCGATGATCGCCCAAAACAATACCCACAGGACGGGGGATACACGCGAATGAACTGGACGTTGCTTGTTACGCCCGACTGCTGGGAAAAGAAACTGATTGATTATTTTCTCCGATTCGGTGCCAACGGCGACGCGCAGGATATTCGCTGGTTTGAAGTTACACCGGTGACGCTCGCTGAGGCATTCGCCGACAGCGGCGTTAGCGGGGATGAAGTTGAAGAGGCATTTCGAACCTACATGTCGAAAATACCGGACCTGCCGCAGCGCCTTGAAGGCGGGATGATGGAAAAGTCGACTCGTCGATCGCCTGGATATTTTACGTATCTGGTCATGACGTTGCTTATTAGCAGTCAATTCGACGTACAGGAAGAACGCAATGACTTTCGACTGAAACTACAGAGCTGGTTGCAGACCACGCATAGTTTTCAGAACTTATCCGGCGTCAACAAGATGTGGGAGGCATTAGCCGAATGGCTTAAACAACGCATCCACGAAGGCGAACCCTACAGGCGTCTTATCTTGCCGCCGCGGGATGGCTGGGTCCAGATCGGTCACACACTGCGATTGGCATTCCCGAATAAAGCCGATCTACGCCTGATGAGCGAATGTCTTGAAAGCTATCCACAAGCCGCCGCGAACCCACGCCAGTTAATTGAATACTTTCAAATCGTTATTCAGAGACACGGCGTTTCTCATCCTCTGAAGGAGGCTTTTGCCGAATTCAGAGACGCGTGGTTGTTGGGACGTCGCGCGCTGTTCGATATGCCTTTTTGGCGCTTGCGCCAACGAGCGATCCAGATATCGTCATGTGTAACACCACATCAGACCATCATAGATATGTACGTTGATTTCGATGGCTCGCGATGCTATTTCAGCGTCGCTGGCGAGAGCGACGAAAGTGTCTTTCATCCTACATTATCTGAAGCCCTTAGAGCCAGCGACGCAGGGAGCAGCGAAAATCTGGGGAAGGCGATGCAGATCGGCTTACTCTTTTTTTATGAGATCGGACACGGACGCTGGAGAACTAAGCCATCACCCGATGTAGACTCGCAACGGTTTCATATCGCTTTATCCAGTAAACACTCTGTACAGACGAGCAAGCGCCTTAACGAATATATCGCAGAGGACGAGTGGATTTTAACGGCACAACCGATGAACAGGGTTTCAGCGGTCGATATATTCCGCTCAGTAAGATCCTCTTCGGTTATTCAGGATAATGACGTTACGCGCCCTCAACTATACGGTGGAATACGCGTCCCCGGAGGATGGCTGGGATTACCGGCGTTTTTGCCTTCTGTTGAGTCAGATACGCGACGCTACAAAATATATTCATTCGGGAATGATGAAGCTGGAATCAATATTTCTGTAATAGATGGTCGGCTGAATTCTTCTGTGCCGCTTAACGGTGAATTTTTCATCGAGCCAGCCCTCGAGGCGGGTGAAAAAATGCCGCCGTGGCGGCGTCGCGCGCGTTTTTTCACCCACGCCATACCGCACCCAACTTTAGGCGAAAGCGCAAGATACCAGTTTGAGCCACTTTGCGATTGGTTGACGCCTTCACTAAAGGCACCGACGTTTAATTTAGAAGGACTGTTTGAGTGGGAAGATAGTGAAGCGTGTTGCGATCATCTTCTTGAAGCGATTTACGCGAGTGGTGCTAGCGGCTGGGAAGAGGCCGAGTTAATCGAGCTTCTCAGGCGTATGACCGGCGATATCAACGTATGGCATTTGATTCGGTGTTTACATCATGCGGGTCTAATCGAGCCACGCCTGCGCCCTGGGTGGAAAGGTCGGGCATGGACGCTGATTAAACCTTCATTACTTCATATTCGCTACGGAGAAAATTCTCTGGTCGTTGTGGAAGGCTCGGTCTGCGCCTGTCTGATGGATGATTTTCGAAAAGTGGTCGCCGGGCTGGGTGGAGAAAGTTTCCGTCGTCGCGGCGTAAGCCTCTGGTCGCCACCTGTATTTGGGGCCTTACTCACCAACCCTGTTGCGTTATCCCTGCGACTAGGATGGCCACTTATCGAAGCCCCATCGTCATCTGATACAACGCCGCTTGCACTAACCACGACAGAACACGCCGCTGAACTACACGAGTCAAAGGCAGTCTGGAATTGGCATTCAGGAAGATTTCAGCGACATGATACCCTAGATAAAAAATCTGCGTCGCTGTCACTTCATATTCATCCAGGTGGTCGAGATCATGATATCTATCGGGTCGTTTCTGGGAGAAAAACGACACATTATCTTTCCCGAACTGCCGCTATTATCGCCGCTAGCGCGAAAAACCGTACCCCCATATTTGAACTCGTCGCCAACAATCATTTGTTATGTCTTATCACTGATTGCGGCCTACCTGACGCGCTGGCCGCGGGAATACGGCGCCACACGCTCAGAAACGGAGGCCCAACGGATTCTGGTTATGTTTATCCTGTCAATGACGCCTCTTTCCTCTGGCTGAAATCGCTGCTTCCGGGGTGTATTTCTTCCCTCGTGCCGGACGGTGAGAGGGATGTAAGCAATCTGGTTTCCTCCGCTCGCCATTCCGGCGGGAAAATACGTTTGGCATGGCGAGACGGGCAACTCATGCTGGGTCCGAGATAATAAGGAAAAAAATAATGAGCGAAATTCCCTGGTATCTTGGTCAATATGACCGCAGAAATTATCAGTCCTACCTTAAAGCCGTCGCGCAGGAAACCCCGAATGGCTGGCGTACGATCGATTCTAAGAAGTTATTTCCTCGAACGGGAGAAGTTGAATTTAACGATGCTGACGAATTACGGCTTCGTAAAGGCGAATGGGCCGCTTTTCAGGTGGGTCCTGGCCCCCGCCGAAAGGTGCAGGCGAAACGCTCCCGTCGTATTTATCCCTATTACGATTTATCTTTCGGGCAGTCTCTATTGGAAGCACGTCGCCTATTGAGTTTCGAGGGCATAACGGTAGGCGGCGAACCAGGGCTATGGGCTATCCGCTTCGGGTCGGATGCGCTTATTCTGGTTAATCTGGCAGAATCGAAATCCGGGAGCCTTATCCTGTCCAGAAACCAGAACGTTTACGAATATGATTTCAACGAAAACGGCGTAATTATCGTATCCGACATGTCTGAGAGTGGAAAAGCGTTTTATATGCCTGATGTCGGTGCTTCGCCTGCTCAGATCCATGACTGGACGCCAGATAAGCAGTACATTGAAAACGTCATTCAGCGTCTTTCCTGCGCTAACTCAACAGCAATGGTCGCTGAATGGCTTCAGAAATATGCCGACGAACAAACCGGAAAATTAACCTCCGGCATCAACGACATGCTGACCGCCGCTCAAACACTCCGGGCAGGAGAGTTGGCGAAGACGTTGGAGGAGGAGGATTCTCTAGCCCGTCAGTTCGCTGAAGCGGCATTGAAGGACCATAATATCGCCGACCTGCTCGAACGACAGATACAAAATATCGCGGAAGAAGAGCGAGTAGCATTACGCGCCGAACACCATAAGTTGCTCGATAACGAGTTTTCTGCTGAACGCCAGCGACGTCGTGAAGCTGTTGAAACGGAAATAGCCGCTTTTGAGAAAACAAGGAAAAACGAGTTCGAAGAGGAGATCGCGCAATTACGGCAGCTCGAACAAGAAAAATTACACATTGATTTTACAGAAAAGCAAGCAGACATAGAACGAACACTTAAACAGGAAAAAGCGGATCTTGAAAGTGAAATTAATCGTCTGAAAGACGCTAACTCTGATTTATGCGCTCAGAACGAAAGACAGCGTCAAATACTGGCTTCCCTGACCTGCGAGCGTGAAGTGTGTTTGGCATCTTTAACAGATGTCGAAGAACGTACCGCCCAAGCACAAATTGAACTCGAAAAAATAAATATCGCCATTGCTGAGAAGACTCGTCGTATGACTTATTCAGCGCTCCCCGAAGTTCGTCTCCCGGCACAAGCGAGAGTTGTATCCTGCGAAGAATTCGGTCATATCGTCAGAGAGAACAAGTTGCTGACGCCTGACGGAAAGATACTCATGACGCAATTTCTGGCGTTGATGTTGGCAGGAGAATGTCCATTGTTATCTGGTCCTGAAACGCCGGACTTCCTTGCTATTGCCGAATCGCTAATTTCCTCAGGCCGCTCCATCCGACAGATCGCCGATCCAACGATGATTACCTGCGAAGATCTTTGGGTTCGTGCAGGAAATAATATGGCGACGCCGCTTTATCAGGGGTTATTGTTGAGCGAGGCCTCTTGTCCACGAACGATTCTCGCCATCATTGAACGTGTCGAATGTTCCGCTGCACGTTTCTGGCTGCCAGCGCTGAAAGGCCGATTACACGGCGGCGATTTGCCCAGACGATTTCTGATTTGCGGCACCATTGAAAACGAAGATTGTGAAGAAGCGGAGAAAATGAAGGAACAACATCTTCGCCTGCGGATGGAAAACGTCGTCATTCAGAATGCGATTGCGCTGTCCCCTTTGCATCTTTCCTCAGAAAATCATAGTGAACTGGATCCTGGCGTAGCATCGCAAGGTTCGCTACCGGATCAACTCGCTATCTCGGATAAAATGTCAGCCGGACGTTTGGATCTGGCAAATACCCTACGGGCGATGCGAACGGCACATGAAGTCGCGCCGTTCGACGATGAAAACAAAGCGACACATCAGAAGCGGTTAATCGACTTATACGCCGATTTACAGAATAACGAGCTATGCGCCCAATAGATTATAGGAGAGGGAAATCATGTTAGATCCCATTGGTGGTTTTCGCCGCATTCAGGACTTCTTCGTTTCATATATAGAAACTAACTTCCGCATCGCTGATCCTTCTGTTGCGACAGCGAGACGCGAGTTGCTTAACAGTAGTGGGGAGTTTGCCGCAGAGCCTTATATTGAACCTGTCTTACGGTATGAATCTTCAAATAAAACCCTCGAAGATCTGGCTGATATGGATGGTGGACCGCTGAATAGCCTGTCTCCTGAAGGTCGAAAGGCGTTTGTTGAACTAGCGTTGTCCGGCCTGTTCGATTCCAAGCCCGGCGATGCGGCTTGGCCGCGTCAGTCAGTTCATGCACCGTATAGCCACCAGACTCAAATGCTGGAGCGCGGCATTCGTCCCGGTTGCCCAAGCATTGTGACATCAGGAACAGGTTCGGGAAAAACGGAAAGCTTTATGTTGCCTATCCTGGCCGCATTATCGAATGAGGCCGTCCGTTGGGCCCGACCTGGCGGCGGCTATCTGCAAAACCGATGGTGGAATAGCTCAGAAACGAACTGGGTTTCTCGTCGCGAAGGCGAAGAACGCCCAGCTGCGGTCAGGGCACTGGTGCTTTATCCGATGAACGCTTTGGTTGAAGATCAAATGGCGCGTTTGCGTAAAACGCTGGATTCTGCTGACGCACGACAGGTTATGGAGGATCGTTTCGCCGGAAACAGGATCTTCTTCGGGCAATATACTAGCGCCACTCCGGTTACCGGCTACGCCAGCCATCCCCGTCTCTCCAAAATTAGTTCAGAAAAAAGCCGTCGCGTTCGTAATCTTGAGAAATTACGTAAGGCGTTGAACAGAATTGATAGTGATCAACAAGCAGCACGCGCATTCGACGAAAAAGAAAATCCTTCGGAAAAGACCCGATATATATTCCCTTCAGCGGACGGCGGAGAGATGGTTTCTCGCTGGGATATGCAGTCCGCCCCGCCTGATGTTCTCGTCACTAACGCCTCAATGCTGGGAGCAATGCTTTCGCGTGAAGTCGAAGACAAGATTTTTAGCGCTACGCATGACTGGCTCATGAACAATGATGACGCATACTTCTATCTGGTATTCGACGAATTGCATTTAATGCGAGGTTCCGCTGGCACAGAAACCGCTATGCTGATTAAGTCTTTGATTATTCGGCTCGGGCTGGATGATCCGAAACACCGCTACAAATTGCGTTTACTGGCATCTTCAGCATCGCTGCCGATGGATGGCGCGGATGGAGAGCAATCCCGGAAATACCTGCGTGATCTCTTTGCGCCCTTCGGCACTTGCTGCCATGCACTGGATCCCGGCAGCGATAAGCCGGATTTCTGGCATAACTGCGTCATTCAGGGAAAACCCTTCATACCTTTGAAGCCGTCAGGGAAAATCCCCGTGCGGCCTTTTGCCGCATTAATGCGCGCCGCCCTTGCAGACCAGGGCAATGTCGTCCGCAATCTGGATATGACGGAAGCTCTAAATCAGGCTTTACTTGATGTCTTCCAAGCTCTTGGCGTAAAAGAGCAAAATATCAAACAGGGCATAAAACAGGCAGCGGAAATCGCTGCTGCGTTATTGACAAACGCCTGTATTGAAAATGACGGCGAAATGCCACGGGCGATGCCGCCAGGACTTATCATCGATAAAGTCTTCTTGAAGGAGGAGCCAAGTAAACCGAGTGAGTCAGAACTGGCATTACGCGGATTAATGCTGACGCGCGCGCTGCCGGAGTCCGGGATAGATTGCGATAAGCCAACCAATGTTACACCAGCCTTTCGCGTGCATACTTTCGTTAGAAATATTGAAGGTTTCTTCGCTTCCGTATCATCGGGAGAGAGAAAGGCAAAATTCGCCGATTTTTGCCTTGAGCGAGGCTTGTCGCACGCGGCATCAACTCTAGACGGAAAACGCGGTCGCCGTCTGTTCGAAATGTTGTACTGCGAAGCGTGCGGCGAGTTACTGCTCGGTGGTCAGAAGGGACAAAATGAAGGCTCGACGGTAGAGCTATTGCCTTCAGCGACTAATCTGGAAAATCTTCCGGAACGCCCCGGCTCAGAATATTACGATGATATGACACTGGATGAGTTTGCGGTTTTCTGGCCTGTCGATATAGTTGATAAAAATCCAGCAGGCAGCGAAAAAGGTTGGGATGTATGGGAAAAGGCGACGCTTAATCCTGTTACCGGAATTGTGACTGTCGGACAAGACTCATCGGCGGCAAATGCCGATTCGGTTCGCGGATATCTCTATTTTCAGAAGCCGGCCCCGAGCAAAAAAGGCGAACCGGCGAAAAAACCTTCCGCGCAACCTTTTTGTTGCCCTAATTGCGGTATCGATTATTCCAGTCGACCAGCCAGCAATCGTTCCAGAACACCCATTCGCGCATTTCGTACTGGTGTGACTAAGTCATCCCAGCTGGTGGCGACAGAGTTATTTGAATTGCTACATGCGATCGGCGCGGAGGCCAAGAGTATTGTTTTTTCCGATAGTCGACAGGATGCAGCATCGATGGCGCTGGAAATCGAACGATTGCATTTACGCGACCTGCGAAGGGAAATTTTGGTCGCAGCCGCCAGAGAAATGCTCCGAGAGGCTGAAAGCGAGTATATTTCTGAAGACAGTATTAATGAAAAAATGGATTTAGCCCTACAAGCCAAAGACATGGATACGTTTGGTAAATTATATGAACTCAAAAAAAACCAAGCTGATATTGCTGACTTATGTAAGTACAGGCGAGTAAAAATTGATAAATTGCTGGAACCAGAAGGCGATTCTATCGGAAAAATATCGTCCGATTTGGCAGGACTGGGAATATCACCTTATAAATATCGCCCATGCTCTGATGGGGATGACAGCGACGTCTGGCACGCCAATTTTACAAAAGACAAGAACATCGTTAAATATCATGAGAAACTTTCTTCATCTGACCGATTGGTACTCAAAAAAAAGATATTTGATACCCAGTCCGAATTAATTGATGATGTCATTTTCGCCAACACCTTCTTCGCGCTGGAAGAGACGGGATTAGCATATCCGTGTGTTTCAGATAGAGAGGATACGAGCGAGCTCGATGCCTGGCTAAGGGTATTCGCTGGTGTTTATCGCGTCAAAGAAAATAAATATTTTGATCCCGAAAACTCTGTCGAATGGAAAACAGGGAAAGATGTTACCAAAGAAAAAGTAAAACGTATTGCTAAAGCTTTATTTGGTGAAAAAAATTATCTGGATAATTTAACACAAATCTTAGATCAATTCGCAACCCGAGGGCATTTAGCTGGTTTATTCAATATCGGTAAACTATTCCTCAAGGTAGCCAAACCAGGCGATCCTTATTGGCAATGCAGCAACTGTGAACGGATCCACTTACATTTAGGGTTTAAACGTTGTACCCGTTGCACGGAACTGCTTGATATCAAGCCCAGGGGTGTCGTTGAAACGCTATGGGAAGACAATTTTCTTGGCAAACGTATAGTGCGAGGCGAACGCGATGGCGTTAAACGCTTCCGGTTGAACGTCGAGGAGTTGACGGGACAGACAGATGATTTCTCCGATCGACTACGCAAATTCAAGGGGATCTTCGTCGATGAGATGAGCGAGCTTGAAAAACTTGATGCGGAAATCGATATGCTCGCCGTCACCACGACGATGGAGGTCGGTATTGATATAGGTTCGCTTCAGTCAGTTTATCAGGCCAACATGCCGCCCCAACGATTTAATTATCAGCAACGTGTCGGTCGTGCCGGACGGCGCGGCCAGGCATTTTCTTTTGTGATCACATTCTGTCGTGGACGTACTCACGATGCTTATTATTTTGCCCATCCTCATGCGATCACTGGCGATCCGCCCCCTCCGCCTTTCCTAGCGGTCGATCACGACGCTATTCCCAAAAGACTTTTGCGGAAAATCTGGCTTAAGAGCGCCTTTAACTATTTGCGCGAAGAATGTCACAAAAACAAAACGACTTTCCCTGGCGATAAGCTCGTTCCGCCTGATGTTCATGGCGAATATGTTTCAACGCATGATTACTACCATGATGATAAAGCGAACTGGGCCAAACTATTGTATCGCGCGCTAAAAGCAAATCAGGACATACGAGAACGCTTTATTGATGCAGCAACCTTTGATCCCGATCAGCGGCGACGCCTTTATTCCGAAATTAACGCCGAAAAAATAATTGAAGAAATTGGAAAACTAGGGCCTTCTGCGCCTGATGACAACACGGGACTTGCTCGCTTTCTGGCCGAGCGAGGTCTGTTGCCGATGTATGGAATGCCGACTCGGGTACGTAACCTTTATCTGGGGCTGCGCAAAACAAAAGGGCTAAATGGTCAGACTGAATACGAATGGTCAACAATGGACCGCGATCTTGATCTTGCGGTTTTTGAGTATGCTCCTGGTTCGGTATTAATTAAGGATAAAAAAAAGCATCAGGTGATCGGTTTCACAGGTAATTACCGAGAACCTCAACTTCGCGACAATCGAGTTTCTGATCTCTCAACTGCATGTTCATGGGATGAATCGAGCCACTACATTGCAACTTGCCAGTCATGCGGCTCCGCAAAACTTGAACAAAATAAACCTGTTAAAATGATTAATTGCGAGGATTGCGATACACCTATAAGTTCAGATGAATTCGAACTTTATATTACTCCTGCCGCTTTCCGTACGGATTTCGAGCCAAAAGATGACATGGACAGCTTCACTCGTATGTCGTTAAAAACTACGGCAACCGTATTGCATAAGGGTATCCCGGAAAATTGTGGACCTTTTAAAGTACGGCGCGGCGGCGTTACTATTTTGCGTCTTAATAATGGGCCGATTAACGGAGAGAAGGAAGGCGAACGTTTTACTGTTGATTTAGCGACGGACCAAAAGGCACCGATTCCATTAGCTACCTACTACTCGCCCATTAAAGGGGAGCAAGCGATTGATTCAAACTGGGCCGGATTACGCAATAACTTTAGATGGCGGTGTTCTGGCGAAAAGCAAAAGTTTGGACTTGTATCAAGCAAAGAGACTGAGTCGCTTCACCTAGAATTAATGCATTTTGATGCTCGCCTTAATCTGAATATGATCGCCAGATACGGCGAATATATGAATTTGCCTACACGCGCGGCGGCTGTTAGTGCAACACAGATATTGACGCATAAGGCTGCGCTCTATCTGGATGTTTCGCCAGATGAATTCGAAACGCTTGAGCCCCGACTACATCATGAGAAACCTATATTGCAAATCGCAGATGCGTTGATCAACGGTTCAGGGTTATGCCGACGGCTTGCCGAGCCAACCGTCGTTGGGGCCCCGCCTTTGATAGTCACATTATTACATGAGATTCTGGAGGATAAGCGCGCCTGGCCAATGGTTGATTTTCTTAAGAAGGATCATCCAGCTCAGTGTCAAACAGCCTGTTACAAGTGCATACAGCGCTATGGTAACCGCCGATATCACGGTTTACTTGACTGGCGTTTAGGAATGGCATATTTACGATCAATGGTTATGCCTGAATTTGCCTGCGGTTTGAACGATGATGACTGGAGTTATCCTGAAATGGTAGGGTGGCGAGACAGAGCATTTGAGCTGGCGGAAGACGTCGCGGCTTTAAGGCCAGGAACAATCAAATTATCAAAAGAGTACTCATTACCGGTTCTTACTGAAATTCAGGATGGAAAAGAGCTCTGGCGCGCAGCCGTTACGCATCCCCTTTGGCAATGGAGAGAACCTGAGCGAAACGCTCTGATTGACACCCTGGGACTAGCTGATGGAAGATCTTCGCTGCGATTCATCGATACATTTGAGCTGGAAAGGCGGCCATTGCGCGCGCTTGCCAATCTTAAACGGAATTAATGTGTCGCAATAATGCTGATAATTACTGGCTGATATTTTTTGCTGAATGCGCTTTCGGCTTTCGATACGAAAGCGCATTTACGCAATGACATGACATAGCAAGGTTTTATGATAGCTGCGATTACTCAAGTTCAACGAGGCTATGTGATATCCGGGATAAAAGGAAGAGATGCCTGTGCGGAACGAATTATCAGGAGTCTCGTCACTCATGCCGGATTTCGTTATCGTTTATGCGATCCGAGATCAACGGGTAAACGAGATTTAGTACTTTGGTGAAAATGTAAAGTTATCTTTGTGCATGGTTGTTTTTGGCATGGTCATGAGGAATGTCGGCGAAATAATATGCCAAAGTCAAACTAGGAATACTGGTTTGTTAAGTTGTGGAAAAACGAGGTCAGAGATGTTTTGCATTCATCAAAACTACATGAAATGGGCTGGAAGGTATTGGTGGTTTGAGAGAGCGGGATTAAAGAAACAGATATCCTTCTGGAAAAATTGAAAATATTCTTAGATAAATGATCGACAGAACTAATTCTACTAAAACGTTGCGCATTAATATAGATAAATGGTATTTTTGTAGAAACCTTCACATAAGATCAATTTGATGCATATTTTTGATAATAACGGCACCGAACTGAACGCAGAGTGCTCAGTCGATGAAGAGGATGGAGTTTATGGACTAATCCTTGAGTCTTGGGGACCAGCGCACAGAAACAAAGACTACAATATTGCCCTAGATTGTATCATTGAGCGACTGATTGATTCTAATATTGAAAATGTCGTTGTGTACCTTGCCTCATCGACAGCCAGAAAACATATGCCGTCCATAGCTCAAAGAAAAATCCATCCTGATGAGTACTTCCCTTTAGTGGGTAGTAGTACTCAGGATATTCGCAAAGTAATGTGTAGTTATCAGGCTCATTTCAGTCGTACAGGTAGAAAAGAAGTTCCTTCCGGTAACAGGACTAAACGAATAATAATAAGTGTTCCCCAAGTCAATAATGACAAATTTTGGGAACCTATAATACATGGAGAATCATCAGAACTCTTTCAACCAACAGTTGACGATAGTGTTCTGAATACAAGAGTTAGTAGATTAATAAAAAAAAATTTGAACGAGCCCAAAGGATGTAAAGCACCAGAGGCGGTAGAGCGACTTCAAAAGGCCTATATTAGAGATCCTATGGTGAAAGCATGGATCTTGCAGCAGAGTAAAGGTATTTGTGAAAACTGTGGTTCAAAGGCACCATTTTATTTAAATGATGGTAGTCCGTATCTTGAAGTACATCACGTGATACCTCTATCTTCAGCAGGTGCTGATACCATAAGCAACAGTGTTGCCCTTTGTCCTAATTGCCATAGAGCCTTACATTACAGTCACAATGCAAAAGAACTAATTGAGGCACTTTACATTAATATCGATAGGTTACAGAAGTGACAGAGTCCTTAACCCAGTACAGTACTAAATCATAGGCCTACATCTTTCTGGATATTTAGGAAAAATACAGCTGGAGCATGTCATTTAATGATGAATGATTAGCTCACTATCATAATGAGTAAACTCATCAGAGGAAAATATGCTTTGGTTAGATACAAATGGAAATATCACTTGATAGAAAATATATCTTGAGTGCATAAAGACTTAAGCCAAGTATAACTTGGCAGATAAACAGGAAGATGTAAAACAAGATTTATAAAATATATTTCATTAATAAAATCACGCTTGCCTTTCAAGAGAAACACCAATATCTGAAGCCATTTTTTGTATGATTTTCCATTCTAACGGCCATTCCTTCTGTAAAATATTTTTGCGTCTTTTAATCAGCCAATATACGAAAATGATAATACTCTGTTCATAGAAACTGCTTTTAGTTTTACCATCACGGATCAATGATTCCAGCTCTGGCATATCTTCAACAAATTTATATAAATTTCTTATAATGTCATCGTCAAGGACTTTTTTGAAGGTATCCAATATTAATATAGCTGATTTCTGATTGTTAGGCTTTTCTTTTATCAAGGTCATGTAAAGTTGGTCGAGAGTTTTCTGAGCTCCTGTATAGGCATCAGGTGAATTATTTAGGGCTTTCGCAACCGAACAAAAAAAATCATCAGTTGTTTCAATTAATGCCATACTTCTTGCTACCGTTCTATGTATATCAGGTTCAACGATAGTTTTAGCTTTATAAATAGCGTCATGCGTCAATTCTGCATAAGCATGCTGCAATAGAGTTCTCACCTGTATTTCACAAGGAATGCCTTCCTCAATGAATACTCCATTATGATCAAATGAACGTTTTGCTGTCACGATAAAATGGACAGATTGATATGTAAAGATTAACGGCGTATTTAGCCGTTCTTCGTCGTAATGCCTTGATGTCTTATAAATCCATTTATCACTTCTTTTTATTACATCGCATACATCATCTATATCTGATGTAAGCAATACAACAAATCTAACACCAACTTTATCCTCAATTTCCTTATAAGGGTCTTCATATGACTTTTCACGTCTATGAAAGGCTTTATCGATTAGAGATTCTTTTTCTTTAACTCTTGGAGTTGCTGGCTGTTTCAAAAAGCTTTTAAGATTGCGGCATTTGTTATCTACGAGTTCCGTACATATGCTGGAAACGACAAAATCCCCCCATGCTCTATACATAGGCTCCTCTTGGTTCCAGCGTTGCAAAAACTCTGATTCATTCATGATGTTATTCTTGAAGTATTATTTTATCTTTAATAAGAATAGTTGTCCATTCTGCAGGTTTTCCATCCTTATCTAGATCACCCGTGGCAGATTCAATAACTACATGATTCTTAAAAACTTCTGCTGGAGCCGTGATTTTTATGTTTTTGCTAAAATTTAGCTTTCTTGTTTTTAATTTACTTTCGATATGTTCATTATCCCTTGTAAATGATGTCTGCGGAATTCCACATTCGCTTGCATATTCAAGATAAATGTCTTTAACCTCATCGTCGAAAAATCTATCTGCATATTCTCTTGCTGAAATAACATCAGATTTTTCATGCTTTAAATAAGTAACTAATGCATTTTTCAAGTCATTTCTTTTTTCTGAGCTTATATCAAGTTCATTTAGAAAATCACTGGTTTTCTCATAGAAATTTTTTGTTGTGCGTGCACTTGTTTCAGGATATCCACAGCCTAAAAAATGTTGATAAAAATACTGAGCCGCAGCTTTACCATCAGCTTTACTTATTTGATAATCAGAGATCATAATATCCCATGATTTGTTCAAATCATCTTTTTCAGTAATATTAGTTGATTGAAAAAAACCTGCTGTCTTATAGAGTTTTGTTGAAGGTGTAAGAAGTATTTCCTCAACAAATTTTAAAGAAATATTACCAGTATTTGAATCAATAATTTTCTCGTATGCACTGTATATGTCAGCTTTAATTATTCCGATGAATTTTCTTTTATTTACACCATAGTCACCTGTAAATATAACAACAATGCCTCCGGGTATGGCTCTTCTTGTTTGGGCATCAGCTAACTTTTTTGCAATATTATAAGTTTCATCGATGTATTCATCACCTTCTTTACCAAATAAATTGGTTGCTATAAAAGGCACATATCCTTCGCCGTGTTCTATAATTTTCATCTTGACGGCTTTTGATCCATCACCTAAAGCGTCTATTACCCGAGATTTAAAGCCCTGCAAGGCCTCTTCATCAAATTTTATAAAAGACGAACCACGTGTAGGCTCAACTTTTAAACCTTCTTCATCTCGCTGGTGAACTTGATGTATAATTATTTTATCGATGTTCAACTTACTAATATTCATTGTGGTGTAGTTCCATCATTTTTATAGACTGAAAGATTGGTTTTACTTTCAATATATTCCCTATTGATATTACTCCATTCTTGACTATCTTTTTCCCAAATAGCTTTATATTCATTAAAAAGTTCATCTACATCAAGTTGATTTATATCTAATTTTATTTTTAAATAATTAACTTTGTTTTTTAGTTGATACATCGATAATAATGTAGCTTTTTGTCTAAACCATAATTTTTGATAATCAAATCTTGCAGTCCAGCCACTTGCCAATGTAAGCGCAGCGCTAAAAATAAGCGCAATGTTTTTTTGCGTTTTCTCATATCCGACAAAGTCAAAGGCCAATATCAATGTTGTTGTCGTACTGAAAAGTAGAGATATAAAGAAAAAGAACTTCAATTTTCTTTTATTACTCTTAGCCTTGATTTTTATTATTTCAATACTTTTATCTATTTCCTCTAATAAAAATCGCAAAGAAGTTTCTTTTGGCAATTATTTCACCTGAAATATTTCATAAGTAATATCATTTTAACACACCAACTGGTAGGAGCTCATACCAGTTGGTGTGTGGCATGGCTACCGCACTCAATACACTTGTACTCATGCATTGAGTTGCCCAGCTCAGCGAATCGTGGATTTTTTAAAAACTATAAATCATAAATGGCGGAAAATCGAGCATTCATATCAAAGCATATTCTCAAATATAAGAGAATAAAATCGTATAGATCAAGAAATTAGAAATGCTCGCTTTTGAAACCAGCATCGGGATGTAACTTCTACAAATCTCCCCCTACCACTGCATCATTTCACTTCTTTCATCCAGATATTGTACATGGCTTTAAGTACTACGAATTTAATTCTTATCCGCATGCGCTGGCTGTATTTCAATCCACGCCAAGTTAAAATGCTCTTCATGGGTAGTGGAAACCATGTCCTGTAACCCCCAGCAAGTCTATCCGCTGATTAACGCTTTCCCTTGAAATCAAATGCGCTAATCATTTTTTCCTTATTCGTATCTAAATAATCAGCCCACCACTGCAACATCAGCCTACGCTCGTCCAGATGCTCTGCTTTATGAATGTATGCTGCACGTACAGAGTTGCGCTCCATATGACTCATCTGCCTTTCGACAGCATCCCTGGACCACAGCCCTGATTCAATCAACGAGCTACATGCCATAGTCCTGAAACCATGCCCACAAACCTCTACCTTAGTGTCATACCCCATCAAGCGCAGCGCCTTGTTTACCGTGTTTTCACTCATCGGTTTACGAGGGTTGTGATCTCCAACAAAAACAAAATCGCGCTCGCCACTAAGCTTGTGAACCTGTTTGAGGATTGCTAGAGCCTGGTGAGACAATGGCACCAGATGAGGTGTGCGCATTTTAGAACCACGTTGAGAGTGCTTCACTCCTGCGATAGCTTCTCGTTCTGCCGGTATCGTCCACATTGCCGTATCGAAATCGATCTCAGACCAGCGGGCAAAGCGCAATTCACTGGAACGAATGAAGATTAACAAGGTGAGCTCAACAGCCAAGCGGGTCAAAGGGCGTCCCGTGTAACCGTCAATTCGGCGGAGCAGTTCAGGTAGGCGTTTCAGCTCAAGTGCAGGGCGATGGACACGGTTACTGGAAGCAACTGCACCGGCCATCTCTTGGGCTGGGTTGTAATCAATCAAGCCACTTTGGACGGCATACCGCATGATGGCGGTTGTTCGCTGCTGGAGACGAGAAGCAATTTCAAGGCGGCCTGTTGCTTCTACAACTTTAATAGGTGCAAGCAGGTCGCGAGTTTTTAGCTCTTCGATACTGCGTTTGCCAATTGCGGAGAACAGATTATCTTCCAGGCTTTTCAGCACCCGTCTGCTATGTTCTTCTGACCATTTTTTATTAGTGGCATGCCACTCTCTGGCAACTGACTCGAAGGTAATAGCCTCTTTCGCCTGTTCTTCTTTCACAACACGTTTATGCTCGCGAGGATCGATTCCTGCAGCAACAAGCCTTCTGGCCTCTTCTCTTTTTTGACGAGCATCAGCCAAGGATGTTTCGGGATAAACACCAAACGCCATCAGGTGTTGCTTACCGCCAAAGCGAAAGCGGAACCGCCAGTATTTTGAGCCGTTGGGGTGAATCAGCAAAAACATGCCATCCCCATCAACTAGGGTGTACTCCTTTTCCTGCGGTTTTGCAGAACGCACTTTGATATCTGTCAGAGCCATAACAGTTCTCCTTCCATGTGCCGCTGTGAGTATACAACCATTATCGAACCAGCATATATACTCGGTTCTATACTCACAAGCGACTTGATGTGGGTTGACTCAGATTGACTTCTGTTGAAAGGAAAATCGCGAAAAACCTTGTGTGGCGCGGATTTCATGCACAAAAAAAGACGTCCGTTGACGTCTATTGATGTTCCGATGGTGCGAAGGCCGGACTCAAAACGCACCATAATTAATTGATACAAAAGGATTTAATATTACAAACTCAAAAATATGCCCCTTTTTGTGCCCCCAGACATTTTGTTGCCATTGTATGGATAACGAGTTAAAGCATGTACCTTTTATGGATAGTTATTCTTAACCGGTTAGGTTCCGTCATACGGATCCTTACCAGAACAAAACTTAACAATCCATTAAGTTAAAAGCCGCCCTGATATAACTCTCTTCAGGTTTGAATCGTGACATGTGTCGCACGCAGATAACCGGGATCTTTCTACTGTTAAGATTGGCCATAAACGCGAAAGTAGTGTGGTAGCCTTTCGGCTGAGAAAATTTGAGAGTAGTTGCATCGCCAAAGTGCTTTAGCAACAAACTCGCGGCTGAGAGTGACTGTAGACTGTTGCTATATGCAACGATCAAATCTGGTTCGCTCAAATGGGCTGTTACATGCTCAAAAAATGCCATTGAGTTTGCTTCGATTTCATTCATTGTAGTGTGGTGACAAGCTGCCTCTTTTCTCAGGGTTGCAGCATTCTGAGAACACATCATTAATGCGTTGGTATAAATAACATCCTCCCAGCTATAACCGAGACAAGAAGGTATTTGCTGGAGTCTTTTAGCAAGATGAGTGATCCCCCATTTTCCTTGTATCCCTTCTTGGATACCTGAAATAAAAGGATGTTCATAATCTTGCAGAATAGACTGGCGGTTAGTCATACACGAATCAGCTAACGAGCCATTAAAGCCCATCATAATCAGCCTTTTTCTCGATGGCGTTGCAGCCAAGAGGCCAAAAGCGCAGTCATAAGGTCGACCAGGCAAATCAGCCAAGTCAAAGCGGGAGAGTCCTTCTAGAATGAAATCTCTGGTCTTATCCATTGTTTAAATTTTCTCATGAAGTTGCAAAGCAATATCATATGCAAAAAAAGTTTTTTTGCATTTAACTGTTCACACTGTTCACCTCCTAATTTTTCTTTTTAATATCATAATTATAGATGGTGATCAGTTGGTGAAGAGTGAACAGTCAACTCTTCACCTCAGCGTATTTCTGGCCTGTTTCCGGCAACCATCACCGTAATACGATGGTGATGAGGGGGGATGAAAAGTTTTTTTGGGTTTTACTGTTCACACTGTTCACCTTTGATTTTTTATCAATAATTTCAAAGCGATATAGGGTGAATATACGGTGAAGGGTGAACAGTGGAGTGTTCACCTTATGATAATGGTCGGAAAGAAAAAGACCGGCTGTAGCCGGTCTGGAGTGGGTTAAGTCGCTGCGGGTTCGTCACATTTCGGCAGCCAGTCGCCGTAGCTTTCCTCTTTCAGTGAAAGGTTAGTCTGTATCCCCTGCTTTGTGTGCCGCTTCTCATAATTCAGTCCGTACTCTTTTAGCATCATGGGCAGCCCCAGTCCGAACATTTTCAGGCTGAGCACGTTCCTGTATCCGTTAGCCTCCATATAGGCCAGATACGCGTGATAAAGATATTTACGGTAATTACGCGGGACGATGCTGGCATTACCCATAAACATCCCGTTGGTCTGCGGCAGCATTTCCAGATAACCGCAAAAATCAAACGTCGGGTCAGCATCGCGCTTGATGCTGAGCGCCTCGTCGGAATTCTGCTGCGACTGGAGCAGTGCGCGGGCGGTCATCGGGTTGCTGAATTTCTGCATAAGCTGGCGCACTATAACGGCCAGCTCGCGCGCAATTTTATCCCTGAGCTGCGGGTCGCGCTCTTCCGGGGCAATCTGCTCGGGGAAGTGAATAATTACCCGGCGGCGCGACACACCGCCGCTGCGGTCAGTGAAGCGCATCGGGTTATTGTTCACGGCCAGAATCACCGCCGGAATATGTGTTGAATACGGATTCTGGTATTTCGGGTCAACCGAAACCGCATCACCACCGGTAATGGCCTTCAGCCCTGCACCGTCACCGCTCCATTTTTCCTGGTCAGGCAGACGTATCAGCGAGAAGCCAATCAGGGAGGCACGCTTGCGCGGGTCTTCCAGCGTATCGATATCGGCCGACGTGGCGTTATCCTCTCCGGCGAGCAGGGTCGCAATTTCGGCCAGAATACTTTTGCCGCTCCCGCCGGGACCGGTGACTTCGAGAAAGAGCTGCCAGTCGTAGCGGTTCGCCAGCACCATAAAAAGCGCAGCCAGTATCACGTCGCGCTTTTGTGGATTTTTACCGGCCGCCCGGTCGAGCCAGCGCCAGAAGTTCGGCGCGTGAGTCCCCAGCGTTTCCCCCTCGACCGGCGGAGTAAAATCCACGTCGCACAGCGTGCGCAGCCAGTGCGATTTGCTGTGTGGGCTGAACAGGCCGCTCTGGGTATCGAGTACCCCGTTGCGAAAACCAATCAGACGGCGTGCCGGTGCCTCCTGCTGCGGAATAATCAGCTTCAGGGTTTCCACCACCGAGGCAATTTTCCCGGATGAGAACGGGGCGCGTAAGCGCTGGAATAAATCTGCCACATTCCGTGAAAAAGTGGCGGCAGGAATATTTTTCCAGATGCCGTTTTCATAGCGGGACAGGAGCTGGCCGTTCGCATCCACCGCCAGCGCTTCGCCGTAATGCTCATGCACCCGCAGAGCCTTGTCACTGGCGCTCATGGCGGTAAATTCCGCCTCGCTCATGGTATCAAACGGACTTTGCGCCGGTGGCCGGAGGTTGTCATAAATCGCTTTCCGCGTGGCCTCCTCGCCGTGCTGCATAAAAGCATCATTCCAGTCACCGAACACCGGCGGCAGGGCAACAACGCCCTCACAGGCTCCTGCGGCCGCAGCGGCTTTTATCTGACCATCGCCGTTAAGGTCACGGTCAGCTGCGAGGACAATCTGACAGGCCGGGTGTTTCTGACGGGCTAGGCTCGCCAGAGAAAGGAGGTTCACGGACGACAGTGCCACCATGACGGTTTCCCCGGTCAGGTGATGCACGGTGAGTGCGGTTGCATAGCCTTCCGCTATCCACAGCCGCTTTCCTGCCTCTTTTTTCCCTTCGAGGGTGTGACATGCCCCTTTAACCTGACCGCCTTTCAGGGTGCGTTTGAGACCGTCAGAACTGATAAGCTGAAGGTTTACCAGCGCGCCGGTATCGTCATACAGCGGGACAACCACATCCCCGGCGCGGAACGTCACGCCGCCGGTTTTGTGTGTGGCCGACAGTACCGGACATTCCCGGTCGGGGAAGCCCTTGCGGGTCAGGTAGGCGTTGCCGCTGGCCGGTCGGGTGTTCTCCATGAGCCTGACGGCCAGCGCGGCCGCAGCCTGGCGGTCAGCCTCCGTTTCGGCCTCTGCGGCCGCAATCACTTCCGGGGCAACCGGCGGCAGGTTGCCGGTCACGGCGTTCACCTTTTTGGCTGCCTCTGATGGTTTTACACCGAACACCTTTTCGACCAGTTTCAGGCCATCCCCCGCGCCGCACTGATTACAGAGCCACGTCCCTCGCCCCTCTTTATCGTCAAAGCGGAAACGGTCAGAGCCGCCGCACACCGGACAGGCCTGATGCCGGTTTTTCATGACCTTCACACCAAGCGCCGGGAGAATGCGCGGCCAGTGGCCGCACGCCTGTTTTACGGTTTCCGTTACGTTCATTTTCATCGTTATTTTCTCCCTCAGTGCACAACAGGCGATTGCAGGTGACGGGCGCAGAGTTCATCCATCACGGCCAGCCCGAGGAAGGACAGCGACGGCGCGGCTTTGAGTGGTCCGGCTTCCATTAAATCTTCCAGCAGTGCACAGGCAATCTGGCGGCCTTTTTCCTCGCCGTGCTGGCGCAGGTAGAAGCCCTCCAGCTCGGCGGCAATGGCGCTTTCCAGCGCGTCAAGGGTGAGGTGCGGATAGCGGTGCTGGCGTTCGCACAGGGTCAGCCATGCACAGGCCACGGCGCGCCGATATAGCGCGGCGCGTAATACGGGGGGTAATGGCTTTTTCATACGTTGCCCTCCCCGGTCAGCCAGCGCTGATTGCAGCGCTCTACCACGCCGTCGAGCTGGGCGGTCATAAGGTAAATCACGGAGGTGAGTTGCGACTGCTGCGCAGGGTCACGACGAACGGTGGCGCAGTCCTGCACCTGCATCAGCTCATTGACGAGCTGGCCGACGTTGCGCATATGCTCCAGACATTCGAGGTCACGGGCGGTAATGGTGGTATGTCTCATGCGCGCACCTCCGCAACCGGCAGACGGCCAGCAAACGAGAGGACGTAGTCGCGAACGAGCGACAGGCGTGCGGCGTGTTCATCACCGGCAACGGTGCGGAGCATACAGATACGGGGTTTACGGTCTGCACGACGAACGGCGGCAAACACAAAGACAAACTGCGGGTGTGACGGGGTTAGGGTAGTAGCCATGATGGCAACCTCCATTGAGTAGCGGTTATTGCCACCACCGGAGTTCCTACGCTCATGGGTGGTGACCCGGACGGGGGTAGGAATACCGGCCTCAATGAATACCGGCCAGCCCGAAGGCTGCCCCGCCCGGATCACCATTATCTGACAGGGGCTAAGGTATAAGCACCACAGCCCGAAAAATGGGTGTGCCTGAGCAACGACGTAAAAAAAGACGCATGGCGCGTCTGGTGTCGCCATTGAGTAACTCGGGTTCCTACGCCCGGCTGCCGATTTTGCGACAGCGTGAAAACTATACCTGGAAACGACGACAGGAAGCAAGCCAGAAAAAGGGGCTGAACGCTGAACGGTCATCATCATGCGTCATAGCCCCGGTTGCGTTCGGCAATGCGATCTGCCATCCATGCGGTGATTTCAGACTGCGCCCACGCCACGTTTTTGCCGCCCAGGCTGATTTGTTTCGGGAAGGCCTCGCGGCTGATGAGGTCGTAAATGGTTGACCGGGACAGGCCGCACAGATGCATCACTTCGGGCAGGCGGAGAAAGCGTTCCTGAACGGCATCAGAAACCGGCATCAGTGGGGTGGCAGGGGCAGAAGACGGGGAAGAAAAAGCGGTGTGCATCGGGCTACCTCATAAAGTCCATACAGTGCCGGTCATGTCCGTCCGGCTTCGGGTAGCTCCTTATTATGTCTATATTTTTCCTCAGGTCATGTGAGATTTTCGGGGAAACAAACATTGACTTTTCGCTCTGGCAAACAAAGGCAAACACTGGCAAATATATGCAAATCACTGCATTACAATGCAGCAATTTCTATTGCTTTTAGTTATACATTTTTCATTTTTAATCGAAATAAAATCTAAGTGGTTTGGACAGAGCAAAACAGGAGGGTGAACAGTGGTGAACAGAGGGTGAACAGTCATGCCCTCAACTGTTCACCCTTTATCTTACTGTATTACTTATATTTTTATTTTAGGTTAACAGTGGTGAATAGTTATAAGTAAAAAAACAAACGGTGAGTAAGGTTTTGCTGAGACCTTTCTCTGGCAAGCCGGGTTTTAAGTGCTGTTTGTGCCAGAACTGCCACAACTGCAATGAATCGAGATGTTGTGTGATGAAGGGCAGAATCATTTCAGGTTGAATAAACGGAGAGCCTGAACATGAAACCCGAAACACTCATCACCGTCCTGCAAGATGTTGCCGCTAGGCAGTCCGCAGAGAACAGCCAGCACATCACCGACAAGCTGAGCGCATTCACTGCGGCCAGAGACACCCACGCTGCCAGCATGCAGGTACTGAAAGAGATTAATAAGTCCATTGAACGCTGTAAGCAGGAGCGACAGACCGCCCTCAATGAGAGCGCAGAGGCTGAGCAGGACTGGCGCAGCCGCTTTCGCACCCTGCGCGGCAGTCTCACCCCTGAAATGAAAGCTGAGCACAGCAGGCGTATCGCCAGTCGCGAGCTGGCCGACGAGTTCACCGGCCTGATAGCGGAGCTGGAGAACGACCGGACACGCGCCATGCTGAATGCCTGCTCCACCGGCAATAAATACCTTTCAGCGCATGACGATGCCTTTACCGCTTACGCCGATGCTGAATGGACTCAGGCTGTCAATGCGGTTCCTGTCGCCCTTATCCGCGCTTTCCTGCTGCGTGTTCGTGCCCTCGAAATGAAGGGAGAAAGTGCCCCGCAGTCCGTGGCCATCAGTGAGCTACGCGATGCGCTGAGCCGTCAGGGCAGCCTGTATCACTTCGATATGACGCAGGAGCCGGTGTTGTCCGTGACGGGCATGCACCGACCGCAGATTACAGGCGTGGATACGGAGCTGTTACGCAGCCCTGCGAAGAGAATGATGCTCGCCAGAAAGCTGGCTGAAAATGGCGAGACAGAAGCGGAGGGGTAAGCATGTTTCACTGCCCGTTCTGCAAAACCAGCGCGCATTCCCGCACCAGTCGTTATCTGTCCGATAACGTCAAACAGCGCTATCACCAGTGCATGAACATCGAATGCTCGGCCACGTTCCGTACGCTTGAATCCATCGACGGGGTTATTCGTTCACCGGTGACAGAGCCGGTTATCCCTGTACCCGCACCGGCGGCCACCGTTAACCGTGCCGGTGCGTAAGCACGGCCAGTCATCAGGAGAAACATACGTGACAACACTGACGCTACAGAAAGCCTTTGAGGCCTGTCAGGCAAACAAATCCGCCTGGCTGCAACGCCGGGATGAACTGAAGCAGGCCGAGCAGGCATACCGCGAACAGCTTGCCGGCAGCGGCCACAGCGGCCGGAGCCTGCAAACGCTGCGCGAGATTATCGACGTGAAAAAGTGGGAAATTAATCAGGCTGCCGGTCGCTATATCCGCTCGCATGAGGAGGTGCAGCGCATCAGCATCCGCGACCGATTAAATGATTTTATGCAGGCGCACGGCGCGGAGCTGGCCGCCGCCCTCGCCCCGGAGCTGATGAATTATCCCGGGCAACACCCCGCCATTCAGCGCTGCGCCATACAGCACTCACTCGACTGTCTGCGTGAGGCGCTACAGGTCTGGCTGGCCGCCGGTGAAAAAATTAATTATTCGGCGCAGGACAATGACATTTTAACGGCCATCGGATTCAGGCCTGACGCGGCTTCGCGCGATGATAGCCGTGAAAAATTCACACCCGCACAGAACCTGAATTACTCCCGCCGCCGTGCAGAACTGGCCGTGCAGTAGTCCGCTTAAAAATCCCCGAAAATCCCGCCATTTTTACGTATAAAAGCCATGCATTCATAAGGTGCATGGTTTTGCATGCGTTTTACCGACGCTGGATCGCCCGCCAGCGCCAGCACTGGCGCACCCTGAGGCCGGTCATGCACCTGCATTAAAAGCGCCCCCTTAAGCGGGCAGGCGGGGCGGGGAGAGCATTGCGCGCTAAGTGAATCAAAAAAGTTTGCAAAACAAGGTATTGCAGGTGATATTCATAACCATAAAACTAACTCAAGGGGATCATGGTGAAAGTATTTATCGGAAAAATTCAACAAAAGGTTGAAACATCCAAAAGCGAATCCGACTTCACTTTCTTTTTTAATTTACTAGTTGCCGGTGAAGCAATTACAAAGCTAATAACATTATTAATCACTGCCAGCTTGAAAAATGATAAAGATAGACACCAGTATAGAATATTACACGGTTTAGTTCGTGCAAGCGGAATTGGTGAATGGAGTAGAGCCATAGATGACCTATTGATAGGAACAGCTTCGCAACACCTTCCTGAAGGAATGAGAGTATATCAAGCAGAAATCACAAAGAAATGCAACAATACCGAATGGCAATATAATGCAGTACAAGAATTATATACAGCGATGGCTTTTTTCAATCTGACTATAGATTCTAATACAGCAAAACGAGACCTAAAGTCGTGGTTTAAAGGATTTACTGAACTACGAAATAAAACCAGAGGGCATGGAGCGACCTTAAGTAAAGCCGCTTCAGCAGCAGCTCCACATCTAGAAAAAAGCATAAATTGCATCATTGAAAATCTGTCATTATTAAATATCCCTTCAGCTTATTTGAAAAGAAATATGAGCGGAAAATTCAGAGTGACAGCGATATCAAATCTAAGCCCTCAACTGGAAGAGCTAAAGAAAAAAGATACATATAACTATGAAGAAGGGATCTATTTCCAATTAGATAAGCCAATAATAATCCCACTTATTAAAAGCGATCCAGACTTATCAGACTTTTATATTTCAAATGGTGGTTTCACTAACACAAGCTATGAAATGCTTTCATATATTACAGATGACAAAATACATGTTGACAATAGTAGCTACACGGCTCCTAAGGGACAACTCCCCCCGAGTGAATCAGAAGGTTTGGGGGAATTAATTCCTTACGAAAACTGTTTTTCTAACGTACCAAGACTCACATATGATTATATAAACAGGAGAGATTTAGAGGATGAACTCTACGATCTTTTAATTGACGATAGACATATAGCGATTACACTTTTGGGTCGCGGTGGTATAGGGAAAACATCATTGGCTCTGCGCGTCATACCGCGCCTTTATGAAGTAAATAGATTTGATGCGATAGTTTGGTTCAGCTCTCGTGATATCGACTTATCATCCAATGGCGCAAAATTAGTTCATGCTAATGTAGTTACAAATAAAGATATAGCGAATTATTACTCTCGTTTATTCAAATCTACAGAAGAACTAAAAAAGAAAGATTTTGACTCCATTTCTTACTTTCAAAACCAATTAACGCAGTCTGATGCTGGCTCAACTCTATTTATTTTTGACAACTTTGAGACTGTCGATAACCCTATCGAAACTTACAAATGGGTTGATACTTTCATCAGAAGCCCAAATAAACTTTTAGTAACGACAAGACTTCGAGATTTCAAAGGAGACTATCCACTCCAAGTACAAGGAATGAGTCAAGAGGAGTCTATGGAGCTAATTGAGAAAACCTCAGACAACTTAAAAATAGAGCCATTATCGCTAGAAAACAAAGAAAGAATTTACAGAATTTCAGCAGGCCATCCATATATAATGAAAGTGTTGCTTGGTGATTTCTCTCGTAAAAAAATGAAAGGCAACATTGAGCGCCTTATTGCAGGCAGCGATGAGATTTTAGTAGCCCTATTTGAAAGGACTTACTCTGCTCTATCTCCATGTGCACAAAGAATTTTTCTCACATTATCATCATGGAATTCAGCAGTTCCCAGGTTAGGCTTAGAGTCGATACTCATGTATTCTTTAGATGATCCACTTGATGTAGAGAAATCTATAGAAACACTTATACAATACTCTATGATTGAAGAAATCAAGGGAGATGATGGACATTATTTCTTACAATTACCTTATGTAGCTTATGCCTTTGGTAATAAGAAGCTAAAAATAAGCCCTTTACAACACATTATTAGCTCTGATGTTTCATTGATGAGAAAATTCGGGGTTTCAAGTATTGACGACAAAAGAATATCCTTGAAACAAAACTTCACAAGATATATATCAACTATTTACCACAATGATGATTTTTTCAAAATTCATAAGATAATATTAGAGCGAATCTGTTATACCTTTAATGAAGGATGGCAACTGCTTTCCATATGGGCTCTAGAGGCAAACTCCGAGAAATTCAATAATTTCGCAGAGGACTGCATTAAACGCTACCTCGAAAATGAGAGATCTGAAAAAAATAAACGTAATGCTTGGAGCATTTTTACTACTATCTCAGAACGACTTGGTCACCCTTATGAGCAAATATTAGGCTTAACACAAATCGCATCTTATGAATCAATATCAATTGACGAATTATCTAACATAACGAATAAAATAAATCGTCTTTTTAAACTACATGAAGTATCTCTCGGTGAAAATATTAAGCAAGAACTACTAATTAAATTATTTAACGTAGTGTATGGCAGAAGAAATGAGGCGGATGCCAACGCTTGTTCAAGATTCGCATGGTTGGCGTTACATATTAACAAAGAGAATGAAGCAAAAACATTAGTCGAAATCGGATTGAAAAATGATCCAGAAAATCAATATTGCTTAGGCTTGAATAAGAAATTTGAAAGAAACTAAAACACAAACTTTAAAATAGAACGTTGGCAAGGATGCCAACGTTCTATTATGAGTAACAGACTCACAAGTTAAACCTCATAAATAATTACATTTAAGAAACCTTATAATTATGAATGAAGTTTCAAAACCAGATCTGCGATTACTACAATAAACAATATCAATGAAGACTAACTGTTTTTTGCAAACTCAAAAGCTGTTATATGTCCATGAGCATTGTAATCTAAATAGTCAGCCCACCACTGCACCATCAAACGACGCTCATCCAAATGCTCAGAAGTATGAATATAAGCCGCACGTACATTATTACGCTCTGAGTGGCTCAACTGCCGTTCTATAGCGTCATCACTCCATAATCCCGACTCACCTAAAGCCCCACGCGCCATCGTTCTAAATCCGTGCCCGCAGACCTCGGTTTTCGTGTCATAGCCCATCGCACGCAATGCACTATTTACCGTGTTTTCACTCATGACCTTAGTTGCATCATGATCCCCCGGGAACAGCAGCTCTTTATCACCACTAATCTGCTTAAGTTGCTCTAACAAAATCATCGCCTGTCGACTGAGAGGAACGATATGCTCCTCTTTCATCTTCATGCCACGGTATGAGTAACGCACGCCTTTAATTTCTTCTCGCTTTGCCGGTATACGCCAAAGAGATTTATCGAAATCAAATTCATCCCAACGCGCAAAACGTAGCTCACTGGAACGCACAAAGGTCAGTAAAGAAAGTTCGACCGCGATCCGTGTCATCACACGGCCACGATACGCCTCAAGACGAGCGAGGAACTCAGGGAACCGGCTAGAGGGTAGCGCTGGATAGTGACGCGCTTTAGTTGTCGACAACGCACCGGCCATATCACTCGCCGGGTTAGAATCGATGTAATCATTCTGAACTGCATAACGCATGATGCCGGTTACGCGCTGCTGAAGACGCTGCGCGACGTCATGCTTACCACTGGCATCAACTTTTTTAATCGGTGCTAACAGGTGGCTGGTTTTGAGCTGGCGAATGTCGGACGAACCGATATGAGGGAAGATATAAAGCTCAAGATAGCGTAGAACGCGCGAACGATGGTCTTCACTCCAGCGCTTGTTACTTGCATGCCATTCACGAGCAATGGTTTCAAAAGCGTATGCCCCCGAATTCTCGGCCTGAGCTTCTTTCTGTTCGGCTTTTGGGTCGATGCCCTGCACTAACAGCTTTTTTGCTTCATCGCGCTTTGCTCTTGCTTGAGCAAGCGTCACAGTCGGCCAAACACCAAAAGCGAGGCGATCCTCTTTTTTGTCAGAGGGGCGTCTGTACTTCATGCGCCAGTATTTAGAACCTTTTGCAGAAATCTCAAGATACAAACCACCGCCATCGGCCATTTTGTAGGTTTTGTCTTTTGGCTTTGCGGTCTCGACCTGTCTGGCGTTGAGCTTCATTTGGGGGGCACATTTCTAATCGAAGTTAAGATGCCCCCAATTATGCCCCCAATGACACCCGGATTTCAACGGACAACCTCGGACGACTCAGGACATAAAAATCGCTGTAAGCGTTGATTTTAAAGGGTTTAGTGGACTTTCTCGGATGGTCTGGGAAGAAGTCTTGGTGCCGAAGGCCGGACTCGAACCGGCACGTATTTCTACGGTTGATTTTGAATCAACTGCGTCTACCGATTTCGCCACTTCGGCACTGAAGGGGATGCGGAAACGTTGTGGATTATACCTGTCGCGCGCCGCCATGCAAGCGACGACGCGCTAAACCTGCGCTAAGTGCCCAAAAAACCAGCGCCCTTCGTCAGTCCAGCTCAGACACCGCCAGCCGAATCACCCTCGCCGCCTTCTGCTCCGGCAGCGCCAGCACCTTCGCCCACATCTCCTGCACCATATCGCAGGAGAGCTTCTCCTTGCCCACCGCCTTCTCCGGCATCTGCAACAGCTGGATGTCCTCGCCGTACTTATCGGCTAGTTGTTTCATAATCGGCCGCACATCCTCGACAGCCGCCTCGCGTTCGGCTTGCGTCACGGTGTGGCGGTTTTTGCCGTAGGCCGCACGCATCATGTCGGCATCGGCCTGCATGCGCCGCGTCATCAGGTCTTTATCCAGCATGCGCATCGGATTCACGCCGCCCTTCACCGTCGGGTAGAGGAAGCGGAAGCAGGCGTCGTCGCTCACCTTCTGGATGGCGGCGGTCTGCTCCATATTGATGGTCATGTAGTTCACCACGTTGGCGTCCGGGGCGTTCTGCAGGCGCGACATCTGCAGATGCAGGATCTGCGGCTGGATGGTGTCGATAATCTGCTGCTCCGGCTCGCCCGCTTTTTGCAGGGCGGCCATCTGGTCGAGGATGCGCTGATGCAGCGCGGGCTCCTGCTCCTTAATCACCTGCCAGGCGGGCATCGCGTTGAGGGCGTTATCCATCTGCCGTTCCGGGGCGCGCTGCCTGTCGAAAAACACCCAGAACGCCACGGCGGCAGCCGCAATGACGACAATCACAATACGGGTCCACGTTTTATTCATCTCGCATCCTTATCCTTGAGTTATGCCGGTTTACACCGGCACGCCGCTGTGGAAGCGAAACTCGTTGTCCGGTGTCGAGATAAGTGTGGCTTCAATTTCGCCAAAAAGCTTTATGCGCGGTGAGATATCGTCGTCGCTCACCTGCCGGGCGAGCGTCAGGTAGTCCTGATAGTGGCGCGCTTCCGAGCGCAGCAGCGAGAGATAGAACTTCTGCAAGTCGTCGTCGAGGAACGGGGCCAGCGCGGCGAAGCGTTCGCAGGAGCGGGCTTCGATGTAGGCGCCGCAGATGAGCTTGTCGATCAGGGTTAGCGGCTCGTGGGTGCGCACGTCCTTCAGCATCCCTTTGGCGTAGCGGCTGGCGGTGATTTTGACGTACGGAATGTCGCGGGCCAGCATCGCCTCTCGCACCTGCCAGAAGTGGTGCAGCTCCTCTTTAATCAGCAGCACCATGCTGTCGATGAGCGCCTGGCCCCACGGGTCGTCGGTTTTGGGCATCACGCTTTTGCCAATCTGCCTGTGCAGGGCGATGAAGTCCGGCTCCGGGCCGTCGCGGAAGGTGAACTGTTCGTAGGGTTTGAGCCAGTCGAGCAGCGCGTCGGCACCGCTTTCGTCGGCGACGTATTTACGTACCAGCAGCAGCGCGGTCTGGGCGGCCTTGAGCTCGCACACCATGTGGTCGGTGAGCAGCAGCGGCAGGTTCGCCGGGTCGCGGGCTTTATCAATCCATGCTTGCGGGGTCGGGCACTGGAGGAAGTTGAGTACGGGGGCGAGTATCTGCGGGTAATCCATGGTTCTGCCTTGAAAAAGCGGTGGCGCGCGCCACCGCCTGAAACGCTTAGTGACGCACGCCGTCGTCGTCTTCGTCGACGTAATCTTCGTCGTCGCCTTCTTCGCCGTTCGGATCTTCGAAGTAGGTTCCCCAGCCGTCGTATTCCACATCAAACTTCTCGGCCAGGTTCATCAGCTGTTCGACCTGCGCGTCGATCAGCTCCGCCTTCAGCGCGCCTTCGCTCAGGATGTCGCAGCAGATGACGGTGTCGCCCTCTTCCACTTCCAGCTCTTCCGGCTCGGTCACTTCGTAACCCAGCTTGAAGGCTTCCACGGCCATTTTTTCCAGCGCGTCGAAATCATCCGCAGAGAAATGGTGCTCGATGGTGTACAGCGCGTCCGGATCGCTACCGTCTTCCAGCAGCTCTTCAATAATCAGACGCGTCTCTTCGCGTTGCTCTTCCAGTAATTCCGGGTTTGCCATGGCTCAATCCTCTTTAAAGTGCGGCAGATACTTCTATTTTCACACACGGACGGGTTTGCCTCCACCTTTGTTGGAAAGATTTGTGAAACGGGGTTGCAAATGAATAATTACACATATAAAGTGAATTTTAATTCAATAAGTGGCGTTCGCCATGTGAGGATAAAATGTCTGATCTGTACAAGAAACACTTTCTGAAATTGCTCGACTTTACCCCTGCACAGTTCACTTCTCTGCTGACCCTTGCCGCACAGCTCAAAGCCGATAAAAAAAATGGCAAGGAAGTACAAAAGCTTACCGGTAAAAACATCGCGCTCATCTTCGAAAAAGACTCGACCCGTACACGTTGCTCTTTCGAAGTTGCCGCATTTGACCAGGGCGCACGCGTCACGTATTTAGGGCCGAGCGGCAGCCAGATTGGGCATAAAGAGTCAATTAAGGATACCGCGCGCGTGCTCGGGCGGATGTACGACGGCATTCAGTATCGCGGCCACGGCCAGGAAGTGGTCGAAACGCTGGCGCAGTATGCGGGCGTGCCGGTGTGGAACGGGCTGACCAACGAGTTCCACCCGACGCAGCTGCTGGCGGACCTGCTGACCATGCAGGAGCACCTGCCGGGCAAGGCGTTTAACGAGATGACGCTGGTTTACGCGGGCGACGCGCGCAACAACATGGGCAACTCGATGCTGGAAGCGGCGGCGCTGACCGGGCTGGATCTGCGCCTGGTGGCCCCGAAGGCCTGCTGGCCGGAAGAGAGCCTGGTGGCGGAGTGCAGCGCGCTGGCAGAGAAGCACGGCGGGAAAATTACCCTGACGGAAGACGTGGCGGCGGGCGTGAAGGGCGCGGACTTTATCTATACCGACGTGTGGGTGTCCATGGGCGAAGCCAAAGAGAAGTGGGCGGAGCGTATCGCGCTGCTGCGCGGGTATCAGGTGAATGCGCAGATGATGGCGCTGACCGGCAACCCGGACGTGAAGTTCCTGCACTGTCTGCCGGCGTTCCATGACGACCAGACCACGCTCGGCAAGCAGATGGCGAAGGAGTTCGATCTGCACGGCGGGATGGAAGTGACGGACGAGGTGTTTGAGTCGGCGGCGAGCATCGTGTTCGACCAGGCGGAAAACCGAATGCATACGATTAAGGCGGTGATGGTGGCGACGCTTGGGGAGTGATTGACTCCTCTGCGGTCTGGTGCCCTCACCCCGGCCCTCTCCCACGGGGAGAGGGAGAAAACCCTAAAAACGACAACAGCGTTATCGTCAGGCAGAAAAATTCATTTTAGTGATGCTTTCTCAGATAGGCATTAACCATAATAAGAATTTATGTTTTTATTAACCATTATTTACTGAGTAGATAATGGTTAATATCAGGTCATTATCAATTACAAAACACCGTATATTATCGGCGTAATATTTCCTTATTGCTGCATTTCGTTAATAAGGATTATTCATGTCATGGAATAAGCATGAAGCTGTGTCATACGCCCGTAGCCACGCACTAACCCATACTGGACACGATTGCGCTCGAGCAATCGCCGCCACCATTCGAGCCGGAGGGCTTAAAATCGAAGGGGCAAACCTATCGCCAACTCCAGCCAGCAATAACCTTATACAGGCATTATTAAAATGAATAAACTCATTTTTCTTGTGTTATTCAGCACAGCCGCATTGGGGGCCGAAGATTTTCAGATACCGATGCAGCGCGCCCTTGAATTCAATCGCTGGTACGTCAAACAAGTGAACAACGATCGTTATCCCATCCAACAGGGAAATGAAATCGATGAGTTCGTTACGGCCAGCACCATGAAAAAATTACGTCATGCAGCCGATCCCCGTTATGCCGACGCTGAATTTTACGAGGCTGATTTTTTTATGAAATCGCAATATATCGGCGAGGACTGGGCTGAGAATGTGGCTATTGATTCGTATGATTCAGACCCGGTCTGTGTAAACGTGAATATCACGTTTGGCAAAAAGACCCAGCACACAGTCATTGATTGCATGATTAATGAAGATGGGGTCTGGAAAATCCAGTCTGTCGCCGCTCGGGATAATAATTGATGTCCCCCGCTAACAATAATGTAGCCGCCTTTGTTGCCGGATGGCGCTGCGGCCTGATGCCCTCACCCCGGCCCTCTCCCACGGGGAGAGGGAGAACACCGGCTCCATTTCATTGATTTTTCACCCCGAAAAAGGTACGTTTTCGCCTTCATTCCAGCGTGGACATGCCAGCATTATGCCGATTATTCAGTCTGTTGAACGTGCGTTGCAGATCCTCGACCTGTTCAACGAGCAGGCCACCGAGCTTAAGATCACTGACATCAGCAAACTGATGGGGCTGAGCAAGAGTACCCTCCACTCGCTGCTGAAAACACTCCAGCTTCACGGCTATATCGATCAGAACCCGGAGAACGGCAAATATCGCCTCGGCATGAAGCTGGTCGAGCGCGGCCATTTTGTCGTGGGCTCCATCGATATTCGACAGAAGGCGAAAGGCTGGCTGGCGGAGCTGTCCCGGCGGACCGGGCAGACCACCCATCTGGGGATCCTGGACGGGAGTGAAGGGGTCTATATCGAGAAGATTGAAGGCAAGCTGGCCGCCATCGCCTATTCGCGCATCGGCCGCCGCCTGCCGGTTCACGCCACCGCCATCGGCAAGGTGTTGATTGCCTGGCTGGGCGAGGCCGAGCTGAACGCCCTGCTGGAGGGTTATCAGTACACCACCTTTACTCCCGCGACCCTCGCCTCTCGTGAAGCCTTAATGATCGCCCTGGCGCAGACCCGCGAGCAGGGCTATGCCCTGGACAGCGAAGAGAACGAGCAGGGCGTGCGCTGCGTGGCGGTGCCGGTGTGGAACCATGAATCCCGCGTCATCGCCGCCCTGAGCCTGTCGACCCTGACCTCGCGCGTGGACGACGCAGAGCTGGCTAATTTCCGCGAACAGCTTCAGCAGGCCGGGCTCGCGCTGTCACGCGCGCTGGGCTACCCGGCCTGAGCCGTTAAACCGGCTCGTAGGTGAAGTAGTCGAAGTCCGCATGACAGCCGTCACCGCTGATGTCCTCGCAGTGCAGCCCCACAAACGCGCCGGTAAAGAAGCCGCGCCCGCCGATGTAGTCATCCGACAGCTTCCAGGCCTCATACGTCACCGGCACGGCGTGCCACGTCTCGCCGTCGAACGAGTAGCTGTAGCGGTAGACCAGCCTATCCACGTCCACCCGGAGCCATACGCTCTCAGCACTCTCCGGCACGGGAATCGGCTGCTCGTGCAGCGGCCATGACGGCACGTTGTGGTCAAGCTGGATCACCTTAATCGTTCTGCCCTGCCCCTCCTCGTAATCCACAAAGCAGTAGCTCCAGTTTTTGCTGTTGTAGTAGCAGGTCAGCCCCGCGCTCTGCTGGAAGTGAACCGGCGAGAACTGCATCCGCGTCTCCGCCCGGAAGGTGAAGTGCTGCCAGCGGCGCGCCACGGTCGACTGTGTAAAGGTCGAGTTGAGCGAGTCGTTGCCGTACAACCGTAAGTAGCCCGGGCGCGCGGTGAGCGAGCCGAGGGTGTCGTCGAACGGAATGCGCAGGGTCTGCAGCTCTGGATCAAGCGTGTTGCCGTCGAAATCGTCCCGCCAGGTGGCCTGAACGGCTGCTGGCTGCTCGGCCATCTGCGGGCCGGGCACGGTCAGCTGCGCGTGCTTGCCGCCTTCCACGTACGGCCAGCCGTCGCGCCATTCAATGCGGGCGATGCCGGTCTCGCGGCCCAGCGGGCAGTAGCCGCGCCCGCCGGAGGCCAGCAGCGGCACGCCGGGCAGACGAAGCGGGCGGCTGGTGAGGTAGGCCATGTACCACTCCCCCGTGTGGGTCTGCAGCAGCGAGCCGTGGCCGCTCTTTTGCAGCGGGTTCTCCGGCAGGTGCCAGCTGGTCATCATCGTTACGTCCGGGTGCAGCTCGTACGGCCCGTCGATATTTTTGGAACGCAGTACCACGACGGCGTGCTCGTAGCTGGTGCCGCCTTCGGCCACCATCAGGTAGTACCATCCCGCGTGGCGATACAGGTGCGCCCCCTCGGTGTAGCAGAGCGGCGTGCCGGTAAACAGGGTTTTGCGCTCGGGCGAGAGCGTGCCGGTCTGCGGATCAAACTCCTGCATGACGATGGTGTTGTGCGGGTTGCTGTGGTGGCGCGGCCCCCACGGGCGGTAGAGGTAATATTTGCGGCCATTGTCGTCGTGGAACAGGGACGGGTCAAACCCGCCGTTGCCCATCGGGATCGGCTCGCTCCACGGTCCCTCAATGGAGGGCGCAGTGACAAGGAAGTTACGGCCGTTTTTCCACGGCGAGTCGACAATCTTCACGTCGGTGTAGAGCAGCCAGAATTTGCCGTCGGCGTAGCTCAGGCACGGCGCCCAGATGCCGCCGGAGTCCGGATTGCCCTTCATGTCCAGCATCGACACGCGGTCCAGCGGGGTGCTGACCAGCGACCAGTTTTTCAGGTCGCGGGAGTGGTAGATGCGCACGCCGGGGAACCACTCGAAGGTCGAGGTGGCGATGTAGTAGTCCTCGCCCTGACGGCACAGGGACGGGTCCGGGTTGAAGCCGGTCAGAATAGGGTTAGTGATTTCCATAGTGCCTCCGGTTAATGGGATGCGGCTGTCGCAGCGTCGGGAACGGCCTCGCCCTGCGCCGCGCGGTGCTTGATCAGCTGCTGGCTGATGGCCTCCACGCGGGCATCGGTGAGCTTATAGAACGACAGCATGATGAACATGCCCGCGTAGAGCACCACCGGCACCACGCAGAACAGGATTTTGATGGTGGTCAGCACCTCGACCGGCTGCACGCTGCTGCTGGCGGAGTAGTTCACGTACGCCAGGATCCAGCCCACCACCGCCCCGCCAATCGCCAGGCCAATCTTCAGGCTGAACAGGTAGGTGGAGAACACCAGCCCGTCGAGGCGGCGCCCGCTGCGGCTCTCCTCGTAGTCCACCACGTCAGAGGCCATAAGCCACTGCAGCGGCGTGGTGGTGTTAAAGACGAACAGGAACAGGATGTTAAGGGCGAAAATCAGGGCAATATGCTCCGCCGGGGTGACGAAAATCAGCAGGCTGATCAGCGAGTAGGCGACGATGATCCACTTGAAGGCGGTGACGCGATCGAAGCGGCCCAGCAGTCGGGAGGAGCAGAGCGAGCCAAACATGGTGGCGAGGCTGCCGTAGAGTAAGAACTGGGTCGCCATCTCCGGGTGATCCATCACGTATTTCACGAAGTAGAGCGTCGCCCCGCCGCGCACCACGTTGGAGCAGGTCGCCATCATCTTGAACGCGCACATGATCCGCCACTGGCCGTTGCCCAGCAGCAGCTTGAGGTCTTTCGCCACCGACGAGCCCGGCTGCACTTCAAAGGTGTAGCGCTCTTTGGTGGTGAAGAAGCAGACGTAGAGCAGCACCACGCCGGTCAGGCCCAGCACGCACATGGCACCGAAATAGCCCACCTGCTCGTTCCCCTTGCCGATGATGCTCACCAGCGGCAGCGCGATGCCGCTGATGGCGAGCGATCCCGCCGCCGCCAGGAAGAAACGCCACGACTGCAGGGCGTGACGCTCTTTCGGGTCGGCGGTAATGACGCCCGGCATGGCACAGTACGGCACGTTAACGAAGGTGTAGACCAGGGTCAGGAGAATGTAGGTCGCGCAGGCGTAGATGATTTTGCCCTGCGCGGAGAAGTCCGGCGTGTAGAAGGTCAGCACGCAGACGATGCCAAACGGGATGGCGCCCCACAGCAGGAACGGGCGGAACTGGCCGTGCCGCGTGCGGGTGCGGTCGACCAGCAGCCCCATCAGCGGGTCGGTCACGGCGTCGAGCACGCGGGAGACCAAAAACAGCGTACCCATAATGCCCGCCGACAGGCCGAAGACGTCGGTGTAGAAATAGGCCAGCAGGAACATCGTGGCCTGCCAGACGAAGCCGCAGGCGGTGTCACCCAGCCCGTAGCCAATTTTGTCTTTCATGGTTAATTGCGTCATCAGAATTACACCCTTATGTAGTGTGCTGAATTACAACATCGTGTTAATGGAGTGTAATGAGCTGTTCAATTAACCAGCAATGGTCATATCTTATTTCCGAATTACGTTATTTTGCTTTTGTGACGCCAACGATATATCACAACTTATTGTTTAAATTAGCAAATTACAGACATGCGAAAACCGTCCGCGGAATATTTCCCGCAGACGGTTTTATCTTAGAAAATAATTAAATGCCGAGCGCTTTTTTACCGGCGTTAATTACCTCGATAATTTTATCGGTGTCATAAATACAGCCTTTCCAGGTGCCGCCGCTCACCGACTGCAGCGCCGCCCACAGCCGGGTATCGTCCGGCAAAAAGTCGTGGGCGTGCAGGTCCGGGTGCGTCTGCCGCATTGCCAGCTCGCGTGCGCCCTCCTCCGGCGTCAGCGGGTTATCCGCGGTGCCGATAAAGTTCACGCTGCCCGTTAATGTCAGTCGGTCGACGGCTATCTCAATGATGTCGTTATCGCGCAGCTTGCCAATCGGCCCGCCCGCCAGCGCCTCCGGCGATACGTGGCCGAAGCAGGCCCCCGTCGACACGCCCGAGAATCGCGCATCGGTGATGAGCGATACCGTCTTGCCCCACGAGATATGCTTCAGCGCGGAGGTAAGCTGGTAGGTCTCTTCCATGCCGGTGCCGGACGGCCCGCCGCCGATCACCACCATGATATCGCCCTGCTTGATCTCTTCCCGCTTGATGGCCTTGATTGCCTGCGCTTCCGAGACAAACACCCGCGCCCGGCCGGTGTGGCGGTAAACGCCATCTTCACCGACGACCGACGGGTCGATCGCCGTGGCCTTGATCACCGAGCCTTCCGGCGCGATGTTGCCCGTCGGGAAGCAAACCGTTGAGGTCAGCCCTTTCGCTTTTGCCTTCTCCGGCGGCAGGATCACGTCATCCGGATCCACGCCATCCTGCTCGCGCAGGCACTGGCGGAAGCGCTTACGGCGCTCGGATGCCTGCCACCAGTCGAGGTTCTCGCCCACCGTCTGGCCGGTGACGGTCATGGCGTCCAGGTGCAGCAGACCGAGATCGCGCAGGTGGAGCATCACCTCCGGCACGCCGCCCGCGAGGAAGGCGCGCACGGTCGGGTGATAGTCCGGGCCGTTGGGCAGCACGCTGACCAGGCGCGGCACCTTACGGTTGACGCGCGTCCAGTGCTCTACGTCCGGGATCGTGCAGCCCGCCGCGTGGGCGATGGCCGGGATGTGCAGCAGTAAATTCGTCGAGCCGCCGAACGCCGCGTGGATCACCATGGCGTTTTCGATGGCTTTGTCGGTGAGGATATCGCGCGTGGTGATGCCGCGGTTATCCAGCTCGCTCACCGCCCGCGCCGACTGGCGGGCGATCTCCAGCCACACCGCCTGCCCGGACGGCGCGAGCGCGGAGTGCGGCAGCGCCAGACCCAGCGCTTCCGCCACTACCTGCGAGGTGCCCGCCGTGCCGAGGAACTGACACCCGCCGCCCGGCGACGCGCAGGCGCGACAGCCCAGCTCGGCGGCCTCCTGCAAGGAGAGTTCATGGTTGGCGAAGCGCGCGCCGATGGTCTGCACTTTGCCCGCGTCTTCCCCCACGGTCGGCGGCAGCGTCGCCCCGCCCGGCACCAGAATGGTCGGCAGGTCGTGCATGGAGGCCAGCGCGATCATGGTGGCGGGCAGCCCTTTATCGCAGGTTGCCACGCCGATCACCGCCCGGCGTGTCGGCAGGGAGCGGATCAGGCGGCGAAACACGATCGCCGCGTCGTTGCGGTACGGCAGGGAGTCGAACATGCCGTGCGTGCCCTGAGAGCGCCCGTCGCACGGATCGCTGACGAAGGCGGCGAACGGGATCCCGCCGTTGCGGGTGATCTCCTTCGCCGCCGCCTGCATCTGCATGCCGATCTCCCAGTGCCCGGTGTGGTAGCCCAGCGCGACCGGGCGTCCGTCCCCGGCGCGGATCCCGCCCTGGGTGCCGATAATCAGCACCTCTTTGCCGGTCAGCTTGTTGGCATCCCAGCCCATCCCGGCGTTCTGCGTCATGCCGAACAGGTTGCCGCTGGGGGATTCCATCAGCATCTGCGGGGTCAGCGGCAGCGCGCCCTGCGGCCCCGCCGCGTGGGTGATGACGGCATAAAACGCCTCGTCCTGCGGGGTGAAAATCTTCTCGATGGTCATGGTTATCGTCCGGCTCAGCAGAGCTTGAGCTGTTGCAGCAGGGTTTTCAGCTGCGCCTTGCGCGGCTCGTCCAGCGCAGAGGCGGGAGGCAGCACGTGCGTGGAAATCGGGCGGCCGCAGAGCACTATCGCCTCTTTAATCACATTCACAAACGGCGTATCCAGCTGATACATCTGCGGTATTTGCAGTAAGGTCTGATGATACTCAGCCGCTTTCGCCACGTCTTTATCCCGCCAGGCTTTCAGAAGATTCACCGACACCTGCGGGGCAAAGTTACCGCTCGCCGAGATCGCCCCGTCGCCGCCGAGCAGCAGGGTATTAAACAAATGATCGTCGTAGCCGCACAGCACGGTGAAGTGCGGATGGGCGGCTTTGACGGTGTGGATCATGCTGCGCAGGTGGGCGACGGAGTCGATGGTGTCTTTGATGCCGACGATGTTGCTGCGCGAGTCGGCGAGGGTTTTCACCAGCGCCGGGGTCAGATCCTGCCCGGTCAGCGCCGGGAAGTTATAGAGCATCACCGGCAGCGTGACGCTGTCGGCCACCTGCTCGAAATAGCGGATCAGGTTCGCTTCTGACACTTTCCAGTAATAGGGGTTGATCACCACGATGCCGTCCGCGCCCGCCTGCTGCGCGTGCTGGCTGAGCGCAATGGTTTCCCGGGCGTTGGTGCCGCCGGTGCCGATCAGGACCGGCACGCGACGATCGACATGATCCATCGCAAATTGGGCAATGGTTTTACGCTCTTCGGCGCCGAGCTGGGAGAACTCGCCGCCGCTGCCCAGGAAGAACAGGCCGTCAACGCCTGCTTTGATGAGATCGTCGATCAGCGCGGCGGTGCCCTGCTTATCGAGCTGGCCATCGGCAGTAAAAATGGTGGAGACAGGGGGAATGATACCCGTGAACAACGCGGACTGCGGCATGAGATCTCCTTGCTGAATCATTTTGTTCTACATTATAGAACAGCGTTCGTTAAATTAACGATCATACTATGACGCAGGAAAAGCGCAGGTAAATGAGAGATGGAGAGGGAGTGCGGGAAGTTTAAGCTGGATCACATTATGCGTGGGTGCGGTCTGGTGCCCTCACCCCGGCCCTCTCCCACGGGGAGAGGGTGTAAAAGTTCCCTCTCCCCGTGGGAGAGGGTTAGGGTGAGGGAAAATTACTCCACCAGCATTTTAACAACCACTTTCCTGACCTTAGCAGGTGCCCCCACCGCGCACAGCGGCTTATGCACCTCACCCGGCCAGAACACCACAAAATCCCCTTCGCTCAGCACCACGGTTTTCTCCTGCTCGCCTTCCGGCAGGAACGCGATGTCTTTGTCCGCCAGCCAGTCGGTGTCCGGCGTACCGTGCGGCAGGGTACTGAAGGTCATCCCTTCCTGCCCCTTCAGCACAATCTGAATATCCAGATAGCGTGCATGGTATTCAGCACGACGCTCGGCGAACGGCTGGGTCATGTCCTCCGAAACCAAATAAAACAGGCTGTTGCCGTTGATGTCGTGCTTGCCGGTCGGCGTCGCGTCGGTGACGTGGGCCTTAACGTGCTCAATGGCCTGACGCAGCTCTTCTGGCAGCCAGGACTGGAGATGATGAATATTGCCAATAATCATGATACAACCCTCAGATTAAAACATTGTTTCATTTTCATGTTTTATACGAGAATTGCTTCTTCCATACCAGCCCTTTTTTGACAAGATTTGCGTCAGCGCATGTTTATCGGGAAATGTGTTAATCCACTGTTAATTGCACACAGGCATTTATGCAGTGGTTATGCATAACCTCATTTCATGCACTTTGCACATAGGGTCTAACTCACTGAATTTAAAACGTAACTCACAAAACCTGTTGGCATATCACACTTTATCACTTTGGTTATTTCCTTTAAAAATCCATAATTATTTATTGATTTATCTTAAGTGAAAAATAGTTAACTGTCATTATTGCATAGCTATTCCCGAATCAACATTTTATCTATTAAAATCAACCATATAACTAAACATTTCAAAACGTGTAATTCTACAAAATAATAACAAACTCAAATATTGCCACCCGTTCCTGCTTAGCTATTCATCCCGTAATAATATGAAATTAATCATTATCTGATACGAATCATGCAATTGAAAACAAACTCATCAATATCGGTTTTCGCGTGAGCAATGTCACAATAACCATTATTTAAGCGCCTACTATAACTCACGAAATCTATTGAGCTTAGCCGCCATGAAATTAAACACCTCACATGGCGCATGCCCTTTTTATTCTGAAAAAAGTTAAAGGAATAATTATGGAAAAGCATTACGTCGGTTCTGAAATTGGTCAATTGCGTAGCGTTATGCTGCACCGTCCTAATTTAAGTCTGAAACGGTTAACCCCCTCAAACTGTCAGGAGCTGTTATTTGATGACGTGCTCTCGGTTGAACGGGCGGGTGAAGAGCATGACATCTTCGCAAACACGCTGCGCGAGCAGGGTGTGGAAGTCCTCCTGTTGACCGACCTTCTTACGCAAACGCTTGATATTGCGGAAGCAAAAGCCTGGCTTCTTGAAACACAAATCTCCGACTATCGCCTGGGGCCAACCTTCGCCGCCGACGTACGCGGCTGGCTGGCGGATATGCCGCACCGCGAACTGGCGCGCAGGTTAAGCGGCGGATTAACCTACGGTGAAATTCCGGCGGCCATTAAAAATATGGTGGTCGATACCCACACGGCAAATGATTTTATTATGAAGCCGCTGCCGAACCACTTATTTACCCGCGATACCTCCTGCTGGATATATAACGGCGTCTCCATTAATCCGATGGCGAAACCCGCCCGCCAGCGTGAAACGAATAACCTGCGGGCAATATATCGCTGGCATCCCGCATTTGCCGACGGCGAGTTTATTAAGTATTTCGGCGACGAGAATATTAATTACGACCACGCCACTTTAGAAGGCGGCGACGTATTAGTCATTGGTCGCGGGGCGGTATTGATCGGCATGTCCGAACGCACCACCCCGCAGGGCGTGGAGTTCCTCGCTAACAGCCTGTTTAAACACCGCCAGGCCGAGCGCGTGATTGCCGTTGAGCTGCCAAAACACCGCTCCTGCATGCACCTCGACACCGTCATGACCCACATCGACGTGGATACCTTCTCCGTCTACCCGGAAGTGGTGCGCAAAGACGCCCAGTGCTGGACGCTCACCCCGGACGGCCGCGGCGGCCTGCTGCGCACCCAGGAAACCGACCTGCTGCACGCCATCGAGAAAGCGCTCGGCATTAACCAGGTACGTCTGATCACCACCGGCGGCGATGCCTTTGAAGCCGAACGCGAGCAGTGGAACGACGCTAACAACGTCCTGACCATCCGCCCGGGCGTGGTGATCGGCTACGAGCGCAACGTCTGGACCAACGAGAAGTACGACAAGGCGGGCATCACCGTGCTGCCGATCCCGGGCGACGAGCTGGGACGCGGTCGCGGCGGCGCACGCTGCATGAGCTGCCCACTGGAACGCGACGGAATTTAAAGGAGCCATCATGGAACGTAAACCCACTCTGGTTGTGGCCCTTGGCGGCAACGCGCTGCTCAAGCGCGGCGAACCGCTTGAAGCGGACATCCAGCGCCAGAACATCGAGCAGGCCGCCCGCACCATCGCCGGCTTAACGGAGCAGTGGCGCGTGGTGCTGGTGCACGGCAACGGCCCGCAGGTCGGACTGCTGGCGCTGCAAAACAGCGCCTACGACAAAGTCACGCCCTACCCGCTGGACGTTCTCGGCGCCGAAAGCCAGGGGATGATCGGCTACATGCTCCAGCAGGCGCTGAAAAACAATCTGCCCCAGCGCGAGGTCAGCGTCCTGCTCACGCAGGTGGAAGTGGACGCCGCCGACCCGGCCTTCAGTAACCCGACCAAGTACATCGGCCCGGTCTACAGCGAAGCCCAGGCAAAAACGCTGGCCGCGGAGAAAGGCTGGGTGTTTAAGGCCGACGGCAGCTACTTCCGCCGCGTGGTGCCCTCTCCGCAGCCGAAGCGCATTGTCGAGAGCGACGCCATCACGGCGCTTATCCAGCGCGACCATCTGGTGATCTGCAACGGCGGCGGCGGCGTGCCGGTGGTGGAAAACGCCAACGGCTATCGCGGCATTGAGGCGGTGATCGACAAAGACCTCTCCGCCGCCCTGCTGGCGCGCCAGATCGAGGCCGACGCCCTGCTGATCCTCACCGATGCCGACGCGGTGTACCTCGACTGGGGCAAGCCAACCCAACGTCCGCTGGCGCAGGTGACGCCGGAGCTGCTCAGAGGCATGCAGTTCGACGCCGGATCGATGGGGCCGAAAGTAGCCGCCTGCCGCGAGTTTGTTGAGGCCTGCGGCGGCATTGCCGGGATCGGCGCGCTGAATGACGGCGCGGAGATCCTGGCGGGCGAGAAAGGCACGTTGATTCGTAACTAAACCCCTCCCCTCACCCTAACCCTCTCCCGGAGGGAGAGGGAATGTAAGCCCCCCTCTCCCCGTGGGAGAGGGCCGGGGTGAGGGCATCAGACAGCTAACAATTTAAAAAGGATTTCCCCATGACCATTAACCTGAAAAACCGCAACTTCCTGAAACTGCTGGACTACACCCCGGCGGAGATCCAGTACCTGATTGACCTCGCCATCGAGCTCAAGGCCGCCAAAAAAGCCGGGCGCGAGAAGCAAACCCTGGTCGGGAAAAACATCGCCCTGATCTTTGAAAAAACCTCCACCCGCACCCGCTGCGCCTTCGAAGTGGGCGCGTTCGACCAGGGCGCGCAGGTCACCTATCTCGGCCCAAGCGGCTCGCAGATTGGCCATAAAGAGTCGATGAAAGACACCGCCCGCGTGCTGGGCCGCATGTATGACGGCATCGAATATCGCGGCTACGGCCAGGCCATCGTTGAAGAGCTGGGCGAGTACGCGGGGGTGCCGGTGTGGAACGGCCTGACCGACGAGTTCCACCCGACCCAAATTCTCGCCGATCTGATGACCATGCTGGAGCACTCCCCGGGCAAAACCCTGCCGGAGCTGAGCTTTGCCTATCTCGGCGACGCGCGCAACAACATGGGCAACTCGCTGATGGTCGGTGCGGCCAAGATGGGGATGGATATCCGCCTCGTGGCGCCGAAATCCTTCTGGCCGGAGGCAGGCCTGGTTGAGCAGTGCCGCGCCATTGCGAAAGAGACGGGCGCGCGCATCACCCTCACCGACGACGTGGAAGAAGGCGTGCAGGGGACCGATTTTCTCTACACCGACGTGTGGGTCTCCATGGGCGAGCCGAAGGAAGCCTGGGCCGAGCGCGTCAGCCTGATGAAGCCATATCAGATTAACGCGGACGTGATGAAGGCCACCGGTAACCCGAACGTCAAGTTCATGCACTGCCTGCCGGCATTCCACAACGAGCACACTAAGGTGGGCCGCGAAATCGAGATGGCGTACGGGCTGAAGGGGCTGGAGGTGACGGAAGAGGTCTTCGAATCACCGAACTCCATCGTCTTCGACGAAGCAGAGAACCGCATGCACACCATTAAGGCGGTCATGGTGGCGACACTCGGCGACTAATCACCGCCCGGCGCGCCGCGGGGTGCGCCGGGTTCAGGAGAACATCATGGGCAAGTTCAAGTTTCCCTCCGCTTACACCATTCTCTTTTTTCTGATTGCCGTGGTTGCCGTGCTGACGTGGATTGTTCCGGCCGGGCAGTACCATATGGCAATGAACGAGGCGCTCGGTAAAGAAGTGCCGGTTGCTGGCACCTACGCGCACGTGGCAGCGCACCCGCAAGGTCTGGTCTCCGTGCTGATGGCGCCGATTGCCGGGCTGTACGATCCGGAATCCGGCCAGGCCGGAGCCATCGACGTGGCGCTGTTTATTCTGATCATCGGCGGATTCCTCGGGATCGTTACCAAAACCGGGGCGATAGACGCCGGGATCGAGCGCGTCACCACCCGGCTGCGCGGCCGCGAAGAGTGGATGATCCCGATCCTGATGGCGCTGTTTGCCGCGGGCGGCACGATTTACGGCATGGCAGAAGAGTCGCTGCCCTTCTATACCTTACTGGTGCCGGTGATGCTGGCGGCGCGGTTCGATCCGGTGGTTGCGGCCTCTACCGTGCTGCTCGGCGCGGGGATCGGCACCCTCGGCTCCACCATCAACCCGTTCGCCACGGTGATCGCCGCCAACGCCGCCGGGATTCCCTTCACCAACGGCATCATGTTGCGCATCGCGCTGCTGGTGATCGGCTGGATCATCTGCGTGGCGTGGGTAATGCGTTACGCCCGTAAGGTGCGCAAGGATCCGTCGCTGTCGATCGTGGCGGATAAGCAGGAAGAGAACCGCGCCCACTTCCTCGGCAACAAGGGCGAGCAGTCGCTGGAGTTTACCCCGGTGCGCAAACTCATCCTGGTGATCTTCGCCCTCGCCTTCGCGGTGATGATCTACGGCGTGGCGGTGCTGGGCTGGTGGATGGCGGAGATCTCGGCGGTGTTCCTCGCCAGCGCCATTATCGTCGGGCTGATCGCCCGCATGAGCGAAGAGGAGCTGACCTCAACCTTTATCAACGGCGCGCGAGATTTGCTGGGCGTCGCGCTGATTATCGGCATCGCGCGCGGTATCGTAGTGATCATGGATAAGGGCATGATTACCCACACCATTTTGCACAGCGCCGAGGGAATGGTCACCGGATTGTCGACGGTGGCGTTCATCAACGTGATGTACTGGCTGGAAGTGGTGCTGTCGTTTCTTGTGCCTTCTTCGTCCGGCCTGGCCGTTCTGACGATGCCGATCATGGCGCCCCTTGCCGATTTCGCTAACGTCAACCGCGACCTGGTGGTTACGGCTTACCAGTCGGCGTCCGGCATCGTTAACCTGATCACTCCCACCTCTGCCGTCGTGATGGGCGGGCTGGCTATCGCCCGCGTGCCCTACGTGCGTTATCTGAAATGGGTCGCGCCGCTGCTGGGGATTTTAACGGTGGTGATTATGGTGGCGTTAAGCCTGGGCGCTTTGTTGTGATTTGCCGGATGGCGCTGCGCTTATCCGGCCTACGGATCGGTGCGGTGCCACCGGTTATTTCGGGAACTGATATGGGAACTATGATGGATTACGAAGAGTACTCTCCCAAAGAGCAACTACAGCTAACGGTCTGCCAGCGTCTGATCGCGGAAAAGAGCTATCTCTCCCAGGAAGAGATCCGCCGCGACTTACAGGAGCGGGGTTTTGAGACCATCAGCCAGTCCACCGTTTCACGTCTGCTCAAGTTGCTTGGTGTCATAAAAATTCGCAATGCCAAAGGGCTAAAGATTTATTCGCTGAATCCCCAGCTGCGCCCGGCCCCCGATGCGGCGCGTACCGTCTCTGAAATGGTGGTGAGCGTGGAGCACAACAGCGAATTTATCCTTATCCATACCGTCGCCGGATATGGCCGCGCGGTGGCGCGTATTCTGGATTATCACCAGTTACCGGAAATTTTAGGCGTGGTGGCCGGAAGCAGTATTGTCTGGGTCGCGCCCCGCGTAGTGAAGCGCACCGCGCTGGTGCATAAGCAAATTAATTATTTACTCAGAACGCATTAATATTCACAAAGAACCGTTTGCATTGAGTAAAGCGTGCATTAAATCGCTTGATCCCAAAAGCGAGCTGCGTATAATGCCCGACAATTTGCCGGGAGGAAGCATGGTCAAGCGTGTACGACACAACGTCTTACCGCGTCTGAAATCAGACGCTGGCCTGCCGTTTTTCTTCCCGTTGCTAAACCTATTCCCAGAGCCCCTCATTTGAGGGGCTTTTTTTTGCCCGGCGTCAGGAGATAAACATGAATCCGCTTTATCAAAAACACATCATTTCCATAAACGACCTCAGCCGCGAAGAGCTGGAACTGGTTCTGGAAACCGCGGCAAAACTGAAGGCCAATCCGCAACCGGAGCTGTTGAAGCACAAGGTGATTGCGAGCTGCTTCTTCGAAGCCTCGACCCGCACGCGCCTCTCCTTTGAAACCTCCATGCACCGCCTGGGCGCGAGCGTGGTGGGCTTCTCAGACAGCAGCAACACGTCGCTGGGTAAAAAAGGCGAGACCCTGGCGGATACCATTTCGGTTATCAGCACCTACGTCGACGCGATTGTGATGCGCCACCCGCAGGAGGGCGCGGCGCGTCTGGCGACCGAGTTTTCCGGCGGCATTCCGGTGCTGAACGCCGGTGACGGTGCCAACCAGCACCCGACGCAGACCCTGCTGGATCTGTTCACCATTCAGGAGACGCAGGGCACGCTTGAGAACCTGAACATCGCCATGGTCGGCGACCTGAAGTATGGCCGCACCGTCCATTCCCTGACCCAGGCGCTGGCGAAATTTAACGGCAACCGCTTCTTCTTCATCGCGCCGGACGCGCTGGCGATGCCGCAGTACATTCTCGATATGCTGGACGAAAAAGGCATCGCGTGGAGCCTGCATGCCAGCATCGAAGAGGTGATGGGCAACGTGGATATTCTCTACATGACCCGCGTGCAGAAAGAGCGTCTTGACCCATCCGAGTACGCCAACGTGAAGGCGCAGTTCGTGCTGCGCGCCGGCGACCTCGAAGGCGCGCGCGACAACATGAAGGTGCTGCACCCGCTGCCGCGCATCGATGAGATCACCACAGACGTGGATAAAACGCCGCACGCCTGGTACTTCCAGCAGGCCGGGAACGGCATCTTCGCTCGCCAGGCGTTACTGGCACTGGTTCTGAATCGCGAATTAGCTCTGTAAGGGGAGACGACCATGACACACGATAACAAACTCCAGGTTGAAGCCATCAAGCGTGGCACCGTGATTGACCACATCCCTGCGCAGGTGGGCTTTAAGCTGCTGACGCTGTTCAAACTGACCGAAACCGACCAGCGCATCACCATCGGCCTGAACCTGCCGTCGGGCGAGATGGGCCGCAAAGACCTGATCAAAATCGAGAACACCTTCCTGACCGACGAGCAGGTTAACCAGCTGTCGCTGTACGCGCCGGACGCCACCGTCAACCGCATCGACGAGTACGACGTGGTGGGCAAATCCCGCCCAAGCCTGCCGGATCGCATCGAAAGCGTGCTGGTCTGCCCGAACAGCAACTGCATCAGTCATGCTGAGCCGGTTTCCTCCAGCTTTGCAGTGAAAAAGCGCGCCAATGACATCGCACTCAAATGCAAATACTGCGAAAAAGAGTTTTCTCATTATGTGGTGCTGGCCAACTAATTGAGGTTGGTAATGAAATCCCGGCTGTTATAATGGCCGGGAACATTCTTAACGCTGTAATTCTGGAGAAAAAATGAGCAAAGTACTCGCGACGGAAAATGCACCAGCGGCTATCGGCCCATACGTTCAGGGCGTTGATCTGGGCAGCATGATCATCACTTCTGGTCAGATCCCGGTGAACCCAAAAACCGGTGAAGTACCAGCCGACGTAGCGGCGCAGGCGCGTCAGTCGCTGGAAAACGTGCAGGCGATCGTCGAATCTGCCGGTCTGAAAGTGGGCGACATCGTCAAAACCACCGTGTTCGTGAAAGATCTGAATGATTTTGCGACCGTTAACGCTACCTACGAAGCGTTCTTCACCGAGCACAACGCCACCTTCCCGGCGCGCTCCTGCGTGGAAGTGGCGCGTCTGCCAAAAGACGTGAAAATTGAAATTGAAGCGATTGCCGTACGTCGCTAATTTATTACAGGAAAGAGAAGGCAGCTCAGGCTGCCTTTTTTTATTTCGACCATTTTTACTCTCTCCGGGAAATGACGCATCCGCCACTCCATTAATAGACTGACGCTGCCTTGCTCTATTCTAATTAATGGATGATGAATGAAACTCTCTAAAATTGCGCTGGCGGTTACCACATTAACGGTTGCGTCTTCCGCACTTGCACACGGATATATAGAATCCCCTGCCAGCCGCGCTTATATGTGTAAGCTCGGCCAGAATACTGACTGTGGCTCTGTACAATATGAACCGCAGAGCGTAGAAAAGACCTCCGGCTTCCCGACGGGTGCGATGCCGCCTGACGGCCAGCTTGCCAGCGCCGGTATTGCCAGCTACTCCCAGCTTGATAAGCAGAGCCTGAACGCCTGGACCAAAAATCCCATGACGGCAGGCCCGCATGAATTTGTCTGGCACCATACCGCGCCGCATAAAACCTCCAACTGGCGTTATTACATTACCAAACAAAACTGGGACCCCAATAAACCGCTGACCCGTGACCAGTTCGAATTAACGCCGTTCTGTACTATTAACGGAAATGGTCAGGCACCGGCGATGACAAAATCCATGACCTGTAATGTCCCGGAACGTACGGGCTACCAGGTTATTTATGGCGTGTGGGAAATTGCGGATACCGCAAACAGTTTCTATCAGGCCATTGACGTTGATTTCGGTAACGGCGGCAACGTCACGCCGGACGACACCCCAGCGGTGATATCCCAGTGGAGTAAAACCCTGAGCGGACAGATTGCCGGGAATAACCTGAACACGGGCGATAAAGTGATTGCACGCTTCTTCGACGCCAACGGGGAAGTTGCCGCCCTGCGTACCGAGCTGACCATCGGCTCCGTTGCCCAGGGGGATGCGAACCAGTGGTCCTACGATCTGGCGCAGAAGATCAACGCCGCGTACAGCGATGTGCGTGTCGGGGTGAAGGATGAAGCGGGCGAAATTAGCCCGGTTCACGGCGCGAACAGCGTCTTCGTCAAAGACGGCAGCGCCCTCCAGTCCGTTGCGATTTCGTACGAAGAGCAGAAGGCGGAAGTGAATGAAACCATCGCGGTATCTAACCTGCACTACAGCAAAATCGAGAATGGCAAGGCGTCCGTCACCTTCCACGTGAACACCAAAGGCGACGTGAACGTTGAAGCGCACGTGATGAACCACAGCGGTGCGGAAAAGGGGTATCTGAAGCAGGAGATGAATAACGCCAGCCAGGACGTGACCATGACCCTGACTGACGTCACGGCGGGTCACCATATGCTGAAATACTACGCCACCAACAAAGACGGCACCCTGTTCGCGCAGGACGTGCTGGATCTGATGCTGGAAAGCGACGCGGCGGACAGCAACGGCCCGCATGACTTTATCTTCCCGAATAACGTCGCGTCCTACAAAGCGGGCACCGTAGTGCTACAGCCGAAAGACGGTAAGACCTACGAATGCAGGCCTGTCCCGTTCAGCGGCTACTGCGTGCAGTACAGCCCAACCGCAAACCAGTTTGAACCAGGCGTGGGCGCGCACTGGAGAGAGGCATGGGTGTTGAAGGACTGAGTGATCTGATTCCCTCACCCTAACCCTCTCCCAAAGGGAGAGGGAATTTATACACCCTCTCCCTTTGGGAGAGGGCTGGGGTGAGGGTTCTTTACTACTGATTCCGCGTCGCGCGCAGCAGCGTTTCCAGCGGGTACACCGCCGCAATCACCACCTCGTCCTGAACCTTCGCCGCGTTATCCAGTTCGCTCTGGATCGACGCAATCTCTTTATCATCCAGCGTGCCCTGGCGCGCCACCAGATCCGTCAGCCTCAGGCCAATCGCGGCCAGCTTATCCACCTCCTGGATCACCGGCTTAATGGCCTTCAACTGATAGCTGTTTTCGCTTAGCGCCAGCGCGTCGCTGGTGTTGTTCTGCCAGCGGTTAAAGACGTGGCGCAGCGCGTCGGCGCTTTCCGTGTCTTCCGCGTCGCTCACCAGACGGTCCGCCCATTTATTCATCTGACGCCCGGTCGCACTTTCCGGGTTTAGCGCATCAGCGAGCCGGTTGAGCGGCTCAAACTGATGATAGTTTCCAGCCTGGAACTTAAGATGCTGGCGGGTGTAATACTGCGCCGGTTCAAGCGCCTGGGCGAGAATTTGCAGCGGCAGGGTATCCGCATTGTTGGCGAGGCGCGTGAACTGCACCTGCTGCTGGGTATGCTGCTGTAGTCCAACCGACACCGTCGACCAGCTGTCCATCGCCTGGAGCCGGGTATACATGTTGTCGATGTCGTTGACGTCCTTCGCCGACCATAGCCGCTCCGCCACCGCAAAGGCGCGCGGCCACAGACGGATATCCAGCACCGGCGCGACCACGTTTTCCGCCCACAGCGCGGCTTCACCGCCGAGCAGATTGGCCTCGTTCGCCGGGTCCGGCACCACCGGCGGTATGCCTTTTGGGACCGCGTCCAGACGCGTGCCGCTAATCGGGTAGCGGGCGTTACCCACCAGGAAATAGCCGCTGAGCTTATCGTTCTCAACAGAAACGACCGGACGCGTTTCACCCATCCAGGTATCAACGGTAAACGTTACCTGATTGTCGTCCCGCCATTGAATGTTATCCACCGCCCGACGCGATTTCCCGGCAAAATCAATAAATCCGCGCCAGCCAGCATCGCCTTTCACCAGCGTAAAGCTACCTTCCACCGGCTTGCCCTTCAGGCGCGGCATGGAGAAAGCCCAGCTCTGGACGCTGTCGGTGTCCGCTATCACATCCACGCCGTTCAGCCCCTGCGGCACAATTTCATTGCGGTAGTGGTAGGCGGTGGATTGCGGCTGATCGAGGTAGAAACCGGTTGAGAGAATGCCCTTATAGCCGTTCTGCGCCACCTGCCCCAGCGCGTCCTGTCCCTGCCAGGACTGGATCAGAATGCTTTTCGGCAGATCGGGATGGTAGATCTCATCCCAGCCAACCATCTGCCGGTGGTGCTTCTCAAGGATCGTCTCCAGCTTGCGGTTGAAATGCGCCTGCAACGCGTGGCTGTCCGCCAGTTTATTGTCGCGCATGAATCTCTGGATCGCAGCGTTCGCTTTCCACTGGCTGTCGTCAACCTCATCGCCGCCAATATGCAGATATGGATCCGGGAAGATCGCCACCAGTTCGCTGACCATCGCGTCGGCAAAGGTATAAGTTGCCTCTTTGGTGGGATCCAGCACTGGCTTCAGCACGCCCCAGTGGCGCTCCATGGCGTACGGCCCCGGCGCGCTCATCAGCTCCGGGTAGGCGACGGCAATCGCCGAGGCGTGGCCCGGCATATCAATTTCCGGCACCACGCGTATGCCGCGCTCGGCAGCGTAACGCACAATCTCGCGCATCTGCTCAGGGGTGTAGAACAGCCCGTCGCTGGCAAGCTGGGTCAGCTTAGGGTAGCGCTTTGAGCTGAAGCGCCAGCCCTGATCGTCGGTCAAATGCCAGTGCAGCACGTTGAGCTTCGCCGCGGCCATGCCGTCGATCTGGCGTTTAATATCCGGAATCGGGAGGAAGTGGCGCGCCGAATCGAGCAGCAGCCCGCGCCACGGGAAGCGCGGCGAATCTTCAATGGTCACCCACGGGATCGAGGTGTTTTCGGCGCCGTTCTGCATCAGCTGAAGCAAGGTTTCCATGGCGCGCAGCGCGCCGAAGCGGGTATTGGCGGAGATATTTACGCCGTTGGCGTCCACCGTGAGTTTATAGCTCTCATCGCTGTCCGGCAGCGGCTGCGGCTTCACCTTTTTGGCGATGGCGATGCGGATGGTCGGCTTGTCAGGTTTTTCGGCCTGCGGCTGTAGCGTCCAGCCGGTTTGAAGGGCGATGCGCTGGCGCAGGCGGTTGACCGCATCCCCCAGATCGTCGCCACTTACGCTCACGGTGAGTTGATTGTTAAGCTCCAGCGCGCCCTGAGTGGTCGGGCGTTCAACCTTCGCAGGCCAGGGCATTAAGGGAAGGTCGCCTGCCGGTGCGGCAAAGGCGGAGGCGCCGAGCATAAGCCCGGCGGTTAAGAGACTGTACCGTAACATGAATGTTCCTTATCTGACGGGCCAAATACAGGCAAAACATTCTGTTAACATGCGCTCAAATTGTCGTCAAGCGAATGCGCCGACGGAGATCACAGGTTGTTGAATTTGGGAGGAAAGCCAGCTGCCGGGTGGCGGCTTCGCCTTACCCGGCCTACGTTCGGATCGTAGGCCCGGTAAGCGCAGCGCCACCGGGCTTGCCGTTACTGCCACCCATACCGACGGCTATAAAACCCCTTCACCATCTGCGTCAGCACCATGTAACCCGCGAGGATCGCCACCAGCCATGGGAAGTAGCTCAGCGGTAGCGCCTGAAGTTGTAGGTAGCTTGCCAGCGGCGAGAACGGCAGCGCGATCCCGAGCGCCATCACAATGCCCGTCATCACAATCAGCGGCCACGCGGCACGGCTCTGAATGAACGGAATGCGGCGGGTGCGGATCATGTGCACAATCAGCGTCTGAGACAGCAGCCCCACCACGAACCAGCCGGACTGGAACAGCGTCTGGTGTTCCGGGGTGTTGGCGTGGAACACAAACCACATCAGGCAGAAGGTCAGAATGTCGAAGATGGAGCTGATCGGCCCAAAGAACAGCATAAAGCGCCCCAGATCGGCGGGGTTCCAGCGCTGCGGCTTCTGGATCTGCTCGTCGTCGACGTTATCAAACGGGATGGCGACCTGAGAGACATCGTACATCAGGTTCTGGATCAGCAGATGCAGCGGCAGCATCGGCAGAAACGGCAGAAACGCGCTCGCCACCAGCACGCTGAAGACGTTGCCGAAGTTCGAGCTGGCGGTCATTTTGATGTATTTGAGCATATTGGCGAAGGTGCGACGCCCTTCGATGACGCCCTCCTCCAGCACCATCAGGCTCTTTTCCAGCAGAATGATATCCGCTGCTTCGCGGGCAATATCCACCGCGCCGTCTACGGAGATACCGATATCCGCCGCACGCAGGGCCGGCGCATCGTTGATGCCGTCGCCCATAAAGCCCACTACATGCCCTTCGCGACGCAGCAGAGTGACGATGCGTTCTTTATGCATCGGCGTCAGGCGGGCAAACAGCGTGGTGCGCTGGGCAAGCTGCGCCAGTTCGTCGTCAGAAAGCGTTTCGATGTCGCTCCCCACCACCACGTCGCCTGCGTCCAGCCCCACTTCGGCGCACACTTTTGCCGCCACCAGCTCGCTGTCGCCGGTGAGAATTTTGACGGTGATACCGCTCGCTTTCAGCGCTTTCAGCGCAGGTGCGGTGGTCTCTTTCGGCGGATCGAGGAATGCGATGTACCCCTCGAGGATCAAATCAGATTCATCGATACGCTGGTAGTCCCCTTCCCGCGCGGGCAGGAACTTGCTGGCTACCGCCACCACGCGCAGCCCCTGGCGGTTCAGGTTATCGGTGACGCGTTTGATGCGGCGCAGCATGGTCTCATCCAGCGGCACGATCTCGCCGTTATGGCGCACCTGCGTGGAAACATTCAGGATCTCCTGGAATGCCCCTTTGCAGATCAGCTGATGCACGTCCGGCTGCTCGCTGACCACCACCGACATGCGGCGTCGTTCAAAGTCGAACGGAATTTCGTCCACCTTCTGCCAGCGCCCGGAGAGCATGCGGGCAGACTCTTCATCCACACCTTCCAGCACCGCCACGTCGAGCAGGTTTTTCAGCCCGGTCTGGTAGTGGCTGTTCAGCCACGCGCTGTACAGCACCCGTTCGCTGGTCTTTCCGGCGATATCGGTGTGGTTCTCCAGCACGATTTTGTCCTGGGTCAGGGTGCCGGTTTTATCGGTGCAAAGAATGTCCATCGCGCCAAAGTTCTGGATGGCGTCGAGGTGTTTAACAATCACCTTTTGTTTAGAGAGTTTAACCGCCCCGCGCGCCAGCGTGGAGGTGACAATCATCGGCAGCATTTCCGGCGTTAAGCCCACAGCCACGGAGAGCGCGAACAGCGCCGCTTCCCACCAGTCGCCTTTGGTGTAGCCGTTGATCAGCAGGACAATCGGCGTCATGACCATCATAAAGCGGATCAGCAGCATGCTGACGCGGCCAATGCCTTTCTGGAACGCATTCGGCTCGCTCTCCTGCTCGCTGACGCGTCCGGCAAGCTGTCCAAACCAGGTATTGCCGCCGGTGGCGGTGACAATCGCCTGCGCGGTGCCACTAACCACCGTGGTGCCCATAAAGCACAGGGTGTCGCACTCCAGCGGGTTCATCTGCTGCGGATCGCGGGTCCGCGCTACCTTCTCTACGGGCAGGGACTCACCGGTGAGTGACGCCTGCGCGACGAACAGATCCCGCGCCTGGATGATACGTAAATCCGCCGGGATCATGTCCCCCGCCGCCAGCTTCACCAGATCGCCCGGCACCAGCTGGTCAATGGGAAGCTCAATCCAGGCGTTTTCGCCGAGGTCGTTAATCACGCGCGACACGGTGGCGGTGTTGCTGACCATCGCTTTCAGCGCATCCGCCGCTTTGGTGGAGCGCGCTTCCTGAATAAAGTTCAGCAGCGTGGAGATCCCTACCATCAGGGCAATCACGCCTGCGGCAAACAGATCTTCAGTGGCGTAAGAGATAATCCCGAGCACCGTCAGCAGCAGGTTGAACGGATTGCGGTAGCAGAGCCACAGGTGGACCCACCAGGGAGAGGGTTTCTGCGCCGGGATCTGGTTATCGCCATGTTCCGCGCGGATTTTTGACACTTCTTGCGCGTTCAGCCCTTCCGGGTGGCCGCCAAAGGCGCGCCAGACTTCGTTTTCATCCATCGCCGCCACGTTCAGGCAGCGCTCGGTCAGGGAAGCGGGGATTGCCGCTCCCGCCATGGTGTTGGCATTTGGCAGCGGATCGCGCGCAATCAGGTGATGTGGCAGGTGACGGCTCAGCAGCGCTTGCAGCTGCCGGGTGATATTTTTCAGCATAGTCATTCCCCCGCATCCGCAAAGGCGGACGCAGTCTTTCCCGCAGGCGTGGCAAAGCCGTACCTGTCAGGCACTTAATTTATCAAGCAGGAACGTATGAACGTTGCTGCCTCACGCCGGTGAGACAGCAAAAAGCTGGCTTACCGGTAAGAAGGTTTTCTCCGGGTCAGGAGAGGTGTGGGATCGGGATCCATGTGGCCTCCGGTAAGTAAAAAGTTGGGTATCGGCGCGCAGTATAGAGATTTATCCATACCGTTTGTGACTAATCGGGCGGTATTATAACACCCTGCAAATAAACCGAACGTAAACCAGACTTTGCCCATAGCGAATTCGCAGGATAGCATTAGGCTCAATTGATGATTTTATCGTTGTTACAGGGAATACAGCATGCAGAACCGCCTTACGATTAAAGACATCGCGCGTTTAAGCGGCGTGGGGAAATCGACTGTCTCACGCGTGCTGAACAACGAAAGCGGTGTCAGCGAGCGCACACGCGAGCGCGTCGAGGCGGTGATGAATCAGCACGGTTTTTCCCCTTCCCGCTCCGCGCGCGCCATGCGCGGGCAGAGCGATAAAGTGGTCGCCATTATCGTCTCGCGTCTGGATTCCCTCTCCGAAAACCTCGCCGTACAGACGATGCTGCCCGCGTTCTACGAGCAGGGCTACGATCCGATCATGATGGAGAGCAAGTTCTCCGCGCAAATGGTGGAGGAGCATCTCGGTATGCTTCAGCGCCGTAATATTGATGGGGTGGTGCTGTTCGGATTTACCGGCCTAAAAGAGGACGTGCTTAAACCCTGGCAGCCGTCACTGGTGCTGCTGGCGCGCGACGCAAGCGGGTTTGCCTCTGTCTGTTACGATGACGAAGGGGCGATCGTGATCCTGATGCAGCGCCTGTATGAACAGGGCCATCGGCATATTAGCTATCTCGGCGTGCCGCATGCCGACATCACCACCGGCAAGCGTCGCCATGAAGCGTACCTGGCGTTTTGTAAAAAACACAATCTCCCCGCCGTGGCCGCGCTGCCCGGTCTGGGTATGAAACAGGGATATGAACAGGTCGCCAGCGTGCTGACGCCACAAACCACCGCCCTGGTATGCGCCACGGATACCCTTGCATTGGGTGCGAGCAAATATTTGCAGGAGCAGCGCATCGGGGAGCTGCAATTAGCGAGCGTGGGAAGCACGCCGCTGATGAAGTTCTTACACCCGGAGATTATCAGCGTTGATCCGGGTTACGCCGAATCTGGCCGGCAGGCTGCCGCGCAGCTGATAGAGCAGATCAACGGGCGCGCTGAGCCGCGTCAGATCGTTATTCCTGCCCGTCTCTCATAGTCCTTTCGCTTTCATGCGCAACAGCGATCGTTCCATGAATCACGGTACAGGATATTGCCTTCGGTATACTTCCAGGTAATTGCCTCATAGCGCAGCTCCAGCGTTTCCAGGTGGGTACTGGTCATACTGCCGGGGGAGAGATACGGCGCTACCGTTGTGAACTTGACGTTTTCCAGAATAATATTGAAATACTCAGCCTCAATCCCAGACTCAAGAATACGGTACATTTTAATTGTCGCCTTCTTCATGGTTCGCCCTTCGCAAACTGCCCGGTAAAGAAGCGGCGTTGTCTGATCAAATTCTTTGACTATTGTTATAGGCCGATGTACGCGTGTACCAGTGAGTTTTCCCCAGCTTGGGTCAACCGGAATAGTTACGCCATGGGAAAAGGATTTTAATTCAATAGATCCAAGACGCAGTGGCATTGCACAACAACCGACAATCGGCGAGCCATTCTCATCTTCAAGCCATAAATGTGCGGGAGCAGACATAGAAATACCTTATTAGTGGTTATCTTTATTGAAATGTTTGGCCTTTTACCATTTCACATAGCAGCCAAAAACAATCATGACCACAATGAAGAAAAGCCCAATTGGCCAGACAGGACTGCCGGGGAAGAAATGGGCCTGTATCAGGGCAAACAGGATTGTTAACGCGGCCGGGCCGTAGACCGAAAATATAATTCGCCCCTGCCAACGTAAAAAACGTTTGATGTAATTCATCATTGTTATCTGATCAACCTGGTGATGATATCCGCAATGTCGTCATCAGATGCCCATTGCGCACGTGTCGCGTCCGTCCTGCGAAACACAGGCTCAATGAGAAAATAAAGCATTTCAAGCCCTTGAGCATAAAGTGCCGAGTACCAGGCGGGAAATTCAACGTACAGACGATGCGCGCTATCGGCGGCTTGCTGTACTACCCCATACAGCCCAATAAAAGCAATACCTCGGGAAGCCCATCTTCCGGTAATGGCGTCGAGGCTGATATTTAATCCAAGGCGAACGCAGGCGGCAACGGCTAATGTAAACCCGGCACCGGTAAGGCTAACCGCAGCGATGTGGACATTTACAGCCATTAGCCGCTGTTTAATATACTCTAACTGTTTAGGATTTTTGTATTTGAAAACTTCCTCAAAATACAGTCTAAGCATTTCATAGACTACATCCACACCGCTTACTAATTTATAAACGGCATCTCTGAAGCGTAGGTCTTCGCTCTTCTGTCTCAGGCAAACATCATTGTATTCATCAGTGAAACATGAGGCGTAATACAACAGCCGAGTGGCGCCTTTCCCTATCATATTCACCTGTGTTTTGACGTTCTGGCCGACCGCAGTAACAGCATGGTCGAGTTTAAGCGCAAGTATTTTATTGGCCTGTAAATAACTGACGATCTCGTTGTTCCCGTACATTACTGCTCTACGTTTATTTCAGTATATGAAGACAAGCTTATGCCTGAAACCGACTGTAAAGTTCCGGCCAGATCATGTTTAAGATCTTCCCTGTATTTTTAAGATATTGACCTGATATTTTTTAAACACTCTTGAGAAGAAATTCATAAAAACTGCGAGTGAAATGCAATCCAGTGTGCCCTCACACAGCGGATTATTGTGATCTTCGCCCGATTTCGGGAACGTTCCCATTTTCGCCGTCACGTTGAAGGAGTAGGCTTGCGCACAGGTCATAACCCCTATCACCATCTGTCATGAGGTTTCATGATGAGTAAAGTCAAACAAACAGATATCGATCAGCTGATCGTCCTGGTCGGCGGACGCGACAACATCGCCACCGTCAGCCATTGCATTACCCGCCTGCGCTTCGTGCTGAACGATCCGGCCAAAGCCAACCCGAAGGCCATTGAAGAGCTTTCCATGGTTAAAGGCTGCTTCACCAATGCCGGGCAGTTCCAGGTGGTGATTGGTACCGAAGTGGGCGATTACTATCAGGCTCTGCTGGCGACTACCGGGCACTCTTCCGCAGATAAAGAGCAGGCGAAGAAGGCCGCGCGTCAGAATATGAAATGGCATGAGCAGCTGATTTCCCATTTTGCGGAGATCTTCTTCCCGCTGCTGCCAGCGCTGATCAGCGGGGGCTTAATTCTGGGCTTCCGTAACGTCATCGGCGATGTGCCAATGAGCGACGGCAAAACCCTGGCGCAGATGTACCCGGCGCTGCAAAGTATCTATGACTTCCTGTGGCTGATTGGCGAAGCGATCTTCTTCTATCTGCCGGTCGGGATCTGCTGGTCCGCGGTGCGCAAGATGGGCGGAACGCCAATTCTCGGTATCGTGCTCGGCGTGACGCTGGTCTCTCCGCAGTTAATGAACGCTTACTTACTTGGTCAGCAAACGCCAGAGATGTGGAACTTCGGCCTGTTTACCATCGCCAAAGTGGGCTATCAGGCGCAGGTGATCCCGGCATTGCTGGCGGGTCTGGCGCTGGGCTTTATTGAGACGCGCCTGAAGCGCATCGTGCCGGATTACCTGTATCTGGTGGTGGTCCCGGTCTGCTCGCTGATCCTGGCGGTGTTCCTGGCGCACGCCTTTATCGGTCCGTTTGGCCGCATGATTGGCGACGGCGTGGCCTTCGCGGTCCGTCACCTGATGACCGGCAGCTTCGCGCCAATCGGTGCCGCGCTGTTTGGCTTCCTCTACGCTCCGCTGGTGATCACCGGCGTGCACCAGACCACGCTGGCGATCGATATGCAAATGATCCAGAGCCTCGGCGGTACGCCTGTCTGGCCGATCATCGCCCTGTCTAACATTGCGCAGGCCTCGGCGGTAACCGGCATCATCATCGTCAGCCGTAAGCACAACGAGCGTGAGATCTCCGTTCCGGCTGCTATCTCCGCTTACCTCGGCGTCACTGAACCGGCGATGTACGGTATCAACCTGAAATACCGCTTCCCGATGCTCTGCGCGATGATCGGCTCCGGTCTGGCGGGCTTGCTGTGCGGCCTGAACGGCGTGATGGCAAACGGGATTGGCGTCGGCGGCCTGCCGGGGATCCTCTCCATTCAGCCCGCTTTCTGGCAGGTATTTGCGCTGGCGATGGCGGTGGCGATTATCATCCCAATGGCGCTGACTACCGTGGTTTATCAGCGTAAGTTCCGTCAGGGCACGTTGCAGATTGTTTAATTCTCTCTTTCGGGGCGCAGTTGCGCCCCTTCGCATTTGCAGGAACGCACTATGAATACCCTTCCTCACTGGTGGCAGAACGGCGTCATCTATCAGATTTACCCAAAGAGTTTCCAGGATACCACCGGCAGCGGCACGGGCGATCTACGCGGCGTAACGCAGCGCCTGGACTACCTGAAAACCCTCGGCATTGACGCTATCTGGCTGACGCCGTTTTATATCTCGCCGCAGGTGGATAACGGCTACGACGTGGCGAACTACACTGCCATTGACCCGACCTACGGCACGCTGGACGACTTTGACGAACTGGTTGCCCGGGCGCATGAACGCGGCATCCGCATCGTGCTGGATATGGTCTTTAACCACACGTCCACGCAGCACGCCTGGTTCCGCGAGTCGCTGGATAAAGCGAGTCCGTACCGCCAGTTCTATATCTGGCGGGACGGTACGCCGGATACGCTTCCCAACAACTGGCGCTCCAAATTTGGCGGCAACGCCTGGCGCTGGCACGCCGAAAGCGAACAGTATTATCTGCACCTGTTCGCACCGGAGCAGGCGGATCTCAACTGGGAAAACCCGGCGGTGCGCGCCGAGCTGAAAAAAGTGTGCGAGTTCTGGGCCGATCGCGGCGTGGACGGCTTGCGTCTGGACGTCATCAACCTGGTTTCAAAAGATCAGGATTTCCCGGACGATACCCTCGGCGACGGTCGCCGCTTCTACACTGACGGGCCGCGCATCCACGAATATCTTCAGGAGATGAGCCGGGACGTCTTTACCCCGCGTAACCTGATGACGGTGGGCGAGATGTCCTCCACCTCGCTGGAGAACTGCCAGCAGTACGCGTCTCTTGATGGCCGCGAGCTGTCGATGACCTTTAACTTCCACCACCTCAAGGTGGACTACCCCGGCGGCGAAAAATGGACGAAGGCAAAGCCGGACTTCGTGGCGCTGAAAACCCTTTTCCGCCACTGGCAGCAGGGGATGCACAATAAAGCCTGGAACGCGCTGTTCTGGTGTAACCATGACCAGCCGCGCATCGTGTCGCGCTTTGGTGACGAAGGGGAACACCGCGTGGCGGCGGCGAAAATGCTCGGCATGGTGCTGCACGGGATGCAGGGCACGCCGTATATCTACCAGGGTGAAGAGCTGGGTATGACCAACCCGCATTTCAGCCGTATCACCGACTACCGCGACGTGGAAAGTCTGAACATGTTCGCCGAACAGCGGGCTAACGGACGCGATACCGATGAACTACTGGCGATTCTGGCGAGTAAGTCACGCGACAATGGCCGCACGCCGATGCAGTGGGACGCCTCGCATAATGCGGGCTTTACCGAGGCCGAGCCGTGGATCGGCGTTTGCGACAACTACGAAACCGTGAATGTCCGCGCGGCGCTGGACGACCCCGATTCGGTGTTCTACACCTATCAGTCGCTGATTCGCCTGCGCAAAACCCTGCCGGTACTGACGTGGGGGGATTATGAGGATCTCCTGCCTGACCACCCTTCCCTGTGGTGCTATCGCCGCCAGTGGCAGGGGCAAACGCTGATGGTGGTGGCGAACCTGAGCCATTTGCCTCAGGAATGGCAAGCGGACGCTCTCAGCGGCGAGTCGCAGGTGGTGATAAGCAACTACCCCGCCCCTCAAACCTCAATGCTTCGTCCGTTTGAAGCCGTGTGGTGGCTAAAGCAGTAATTCCTCCGCCGGGCACGATGCCGTGTCCGGCTTACTTTGCTGTTTTTGTTGAATAATTAATCAGATTTTTCCTTCGCGTCTTTACAATTGCCCCAGCGCCCGCCGTTTGTACTCTCGTCTTTTTACTTTGTCCTGCATCAAAAAAATCGCAAACATGTTTGATGCAAATCACTATATGTAGCACTTAAAATGCACGCCGACCCAACATCTTGTATTTATCGTCTACTATTCCAACAACAAGACGGCGCTTACGCTGGCCGGAATTGTGGATAACACGGGCTGGGCACGCGGGAAGTCTTTGCCGCGGCGAGGAATACGCCCGGTGAATACTTCTCCACCTCTGTGGATAACCTGTTTTTAAAATGGAGTGATCATGACACCGCATGTGATGAAACGTGATGGCTGTAAAGTGCCGTTTAAATCAGAGCGCATCAAAGAAGCCATTCTGCGTGCAGCTAAAGCAGCGGGAGTCGATGACGCAGATTACTGCGCCACCGTCGCAGAAGTCGTTAGCAGCCAGATGCACGAACGCAGCCAGGTGGATATCAGCGAGATCCAGACCGCGGTTGAAAACCAGCTGATGTCTGGTCCGTACAAGCAGCTGGCGCGCGCCTACATTGAGTATCGTCACGACCGTGACGTCCAGCGTGAGAAACGGGGTCGCCTTAACCAGGAGATCCGCGGCCTGGTAGAGCAAACCAACTCGTCGCTGCTCAATGAAAATGCCAATAAAGACAGCAAAGTGATCCCGACCCAGCGCGACCTGCTGGCCGGTATCGTCGCCAAGCACTATGCCCGTCAGCATCTGCTGCCGCGCGATGTAGTCTCGGCGCACGAGCGCGGTGAGATCCACTATCACGATCTCGACTACTCGCCGTTCTTCCCGATGTTTAACTGCATGCTGATCGACCTGAAAGGCATGCTGACCCACGGTTTTAAAATGGGTAACGCCGAGATTGAGCCGCCGAAATCCATCTCCACCGCGACGGCGGTCACGGCGCAGATCATCGCCCAGGTGGCGAGCCACATCTATGGCGGCACCACCATTAACCGCATTGATGAAGTGCTGGCCCCGTTCGTGACCGAGAGCTTCAACAAACACCGTAAAACGGCGGAAGAGTGGCAGATCCCGGATGCTGACGGTTACGCCCGTTCCCGCACCGAGAAAGAGTGCTACGACGCCTTCCAGTCGCTGGAATATGAGGTAAACACGCTGCACACCGCCAACGGCCAGACGCCGTTTGTGACCTTCGGGTTTGGCCTCGGCACCAGCTGGGAATCACGCCTGATCCAGCAGTCTATTCTGCGCAACCGTATCTCCGGCCTCGGTAAAAACCGTAAAACGGCGGTGTTCCCGAAACTGGTGTTCGCCATTCGCGACGGCCTGAACCACAAGTTTGGCGATCCGAACTACGACATCAAACAGCTGGCGCTGGAGTGCGCGAGCAAGCGTATGTACCCGGATATCCTCAACTACGACCAGGTGGTAAAAGTCACGGGTTCGTTTAAAACGCCAATGGGCTGCCGCAGCTTCCTCGGCGTGTACGAGGATGAGAACGGCGAGCAGATCCACGACGGGCGCAACAACCTGGGCGTCATCAGCCTGAACCTGCCGCGCATCGCGCTGGAAGCCAAAGGGAATGAAGCGGCCTTCTGGACGCTGCTGGATGAACGTTTACAGCTGGCACGTAAGGCGCTGATGACCCGCATCGCCCGTCTTGAAGGGGTGAAAGCCCGCGTCGCGCCAATTCTCTATATGGAAGGGGCCTGCGGCGTGCGCCTGAAAGCGGACGATGATGTGTCGGAGATCTTCAAAAACGGTCGCGCGTCGATCTCTCTTGGCTATATCGGCATTCACGAAACGATTAACGCGCTGTTTGGCGACAAGCATATCTATGACAACGACGCCCTGCGTGAGAAGGGTATCGCGATTGTGCAGCGCCTGCGCGATGCGGTAGACCAGTGGAAAGAGGAAACTGGTTACGGTTTCAGCCTGTACAGCACGCCGAGTGAAAACCTCTGCGATCGCTTCTGCCGCCTGGACACCGCCGAATTCGGCATCGTGGAAGGCGTGACCGACAAAGGTTACTACACCAACAGCTTCCACCTCGATGTGGAGAAGAAGGTGAACCCGTACGACAAGATCGACTTCGAAGCGGCTTATCCGCCCATCGCGAACGGCGGTTTTATCTGCTATGGCGAGTACCCGAACATTCAGCACAACCTGAAGGCGCTGGAAGACGTGTGGGATTACAGCTATCAGCACGTGCCGTACTACGGAACCAACACGCCAATTGACGAGTGCTACGAGTGCGGCTTTACCGGTGAGTTCGAGTGCACCAGCAAAGGCTTCACCTGTCCGAAATGCGGTAACCACGATGCAGCCCGCGTCTCCGTGACCCGCCGCGTGTGCGGCTACCTCGGCAGCCCGGATGCCCGTCCGTTTAACGCCGGTAAGCAGGAAGAGGTGAAGCGCAGGGTGAAACATCTGGGGAATGGGCAGATCGGGTAAGTTCTGCGCAGGGTGTCCCCCTCACCCTACCCCTCTCCCTCAAGGGAGAGGGAACCGATCGAGCACATTGTTATTCCGGCCACCGGTGTTCTCCCTCTCCCTGTGGGAGAGGGCCGGGGTGAGGGCATCAGGTTAACGCTATGAATTATCACCAGTACTACCCCGTCGACATCGTCAACGGCCCCGGCACCCGCTGTACCCTGTTTGTATCAGGCTGCGTTCACGAGTGCCCCGGCTGCTACAACAAAAGCACCTGGCGCCTGAACTCGGGTATGCCGTTTACCGCTGAGATGGAAGACCGCATCATCAACGACCTGAACGACACGCGCATCAAACGCCAGGGGATCTCGCTCTCCGGCGGCGACCCGCTCCATCCGCAAAACGTGCCGGAGATCCTGAAGCTGGTAAAACGCATCCACCACGAGTGCGCGGGAAAAGACATCTGGGTCTGGACGGGCTATAAGCTGGATGAACTGAATGCGCAGCAGATGGAAGTGGTGGATCTAATTAACGTCCTGGTCGACGGCAAGTTCATGCAGGATCTAAAAGATCCTATGCTTATCTGGCGCGGCAGCAGCAACCAGGTTGTGCATCATCTGCGTTGAATGAAGGCGGATATCCTCTGTCCGCCTGAACGTCAAAACCGACTCAAACTCTCCATCGCCTCAGTCTTAAACGCCGCAAAATTCTCGCACTGGCACAGGCGCGCCATCGCGCGTTCACGCAGGAAAGTGACAAAGATGTCGTAAATCGCCATTGCCTCTTCGTACTCGCTTTTGCTGATGGCGAGCAGGAAGATGACATGGGCGGTTTCATCTCCCCACGGAATGCCCTGCGGCGCCAGCACGGTGTAGACCACCGTTTTTTGCGCCAGCAGGCCGAGGGAGTGCGGCAGCGCAATGCCGTCGCCGAGCATGGTGCTGACGATGGCTTCACGCTCGATAACCGAATCCAGAAACTCCGCACCGACAAAGCCCTCTGCTTCAAGCTGTTTACACAGCTCGCGGAACAGCGTTTGCTGGTCGACAGGCTTGTCGATAATGCGGAAATGGGCCGCGTCGAAGTATTTTTCCAGCATCCACGGCCGGGTGCGGTCCACCAGCACCAGCTTGCCGATCTGCTCTAACTGATAATCGGTCGGGAACGGGGCGATCATCACCACCGGTTTGGATTTTTCGCTCACACGGGCGGTGGAGATCACAAAGTCTTCGCCAATGGCATCGGCAAGCTCGTACTCGCGAAGGGTGAGCGTGCGCGTCACCTCAATCTGCGGGTATTTACGCTGAAGTACCGCCTCGATCATGCGCACCATCGCGTTACCTGCGTCGCATACCAGCAGCACCCGCGGCTGGCGCTGGTAGCCGATATTGTAATGGCGCTCCAGCCCGACGCCGATATGCAACACCAGAAAACCAATTTCGTTTTCGCTGATCACATACGGGGTGTATTTGCCCCAGCTCGACACCGCCGCGAGGGTCATATCCCACGCCATCGGGTAGTGCTGCTTGATGTTATCCAGCAACGGATTGGGGATCATGATTTGATACCGCACGCGGGTAATCATGGTTTTGATGTGCGTGAGCAGATCTGCATGCAGTTGCTCGTCGCTCAACAGGTTGTAGTTATAGTGGGTGTTGATGTAGCGCAGAATGTAGTTGACCAGGGCTTCGTCGTCGTCAGCATTAATGGCGCTCGGGGCGATCTCCTGGATCTGCCGCGCCGCAATGTGCACGCACAGCCAGCTCTCTTCTGACGGCGACAGCGCTTTGCCCGCCAGTTCCTGGATAGCCACCGCGATATCTTTCGCCGCCTCATGCACGTTCTCTTCCACGTCTTCCGCGTGGAATTCCGGCAGCGGATACCCTTCGCTGATGCGCCGCACCGACACCGCGCAGTACAGGCGCAGGAACAGCTCGCCTTCGTCGGTCAGGCGAATGTGATGGCGCGTCAGCGCATCGTGCAGCACCGGCACCATCTTTTCCGCCACGCCCGCGTTCAGCGCCACGTCGGTCACCAGCGGGTTCAGGCTGTCCTGCTGCGCCAGCTCCCACAGGAGGTCGGTCAGGCAGGCGCGTATCGCCATCTCGCTGCCAAACAGCTTCATGCCGTGGCGAGGGCGGGTTTCCAGCGTCAGGTTGTAACGGTGAAACCACTCGCGCACTTCCACCATGTCGCTCTGCAACGTGGCCCGGCTGACGAACCACTCATCGGCCAGATCCTCCAGCTTGATGGAAAAGGCTGACGTCAGAAAACGCACCACCAGATAGTGCACGCGCTCAGGTCCGGTTCGCGGAATACGCAGCGCGCGCGGGTGGGACGCCTGCAATTGCTGATAGCGCGCCACATCATTAATTTTGAGCTGATAGCCGTTGCCCCGGCTCAAAATGAACTGCGCGCCGTGGCTAGCCAGCAGCGCGTTCAGGGCGGTGATATCCGCCCGGACGGTTCGCGTGGAAACCGACAGCCGCTGCGCCAGCTCGTCCTGCGGCAGCGTCTCGTTTTGCAACAGATCGAAAAGTTGCGCTAAACGTTGGTTCGGAAATCGCACGTCGTTGTCCTCTTACGGCTTAAGGTGAAATGACCATCTGGGATGGGCTGCCGACCGGGGTATAGTCTGGCTCGGCGCTCAGCTTGCCGTCCGGCGCCACGCGGAAACGGGAAATGTTGTCGCTGCGCTGGTTCATGACGTACAGCCAGCGACCCTGCTTATCGAGCGTCAGGGTGCGCGGATAGTCGCCGCGCGTCCAGACATCATCCTGATGCGTCAGCGTACCCTCTGCCGTTACGGTAAAGTGCCCGATGCTGTTATGCAAACGGTTAGCGACATACAGCTGTTTCCCGTCGGCACTTAGCGCCAGCCCGGCAGCAAAACTGGTGCCTTTATAACCGTCCGGCAGGGCTGAAACCGTTTTACCCTCTTTCAGCCTGCCATTACTGTCCAGCGCATAATGGGTGAGCGTAGACGCCTCTTCGTTAATCAGCCACAGGGCATCACCTTTCGGCGTAAAGACGAAGTGGCGCGGCCCGGCCCCTTTTGAGGAGGCGCTGATAAGCGGCGGATCGTTCGGAGTCAGCTTCCCGGTTTGATCGTCAAAACGGTACTGATAGATGCGATCCAGCCCCAGATCGGTGGAAAAAACGTATTTCCCGCTCGGATCGGCGGCGATCATGTGCGCATGCGGGCCGTTATGATCGCTGATGGCGAAACTGCCCTCGACGGCAGCTTCCGGCTTCGCCGCGCCCGGTTCGCCTTTGTCCTGATGGGTGTCCGTAGCATCGCTCAGGCTGCCGTCTGCGTTAACGGGCAGCACCGCGACAGTTCCGCTGATGTAGTTTGCCACCAGCAGATGTTTACCGTTCGGCGTCAGGGAAAGATATACCGGCCCCGCGCCGCCGGAGGCCACCTGATTCAGCTCGCTCAGCGTGCCGTTATCGCCGATGCGCAGCGCCTGCACCACGCCCTGCTCCACTTCGCTTGCCAGATAGAGCGTTTTGCCGTCGTGTGAGACGGTTAACTGCGCGGCGTTCGGCAGCTTGCTCACCAGCGTTTTATCGTTCAGCGCACCGGTTTGCGGGTCGACGGTAAAGCGGTACAGCCCTTCGCCGTTGGGGTTGTAGGTGCCCACCCAGGCGTACTGGTTTTGAGCAATAGCAGAGGTAGCAAGTAAAGAGAGTGAAGCAACAAGCAGGGTACGGGTGTGCATGGTGGCTCCTTCGGGTGTGTGCGGTTTGTTTCCCCTCACCCTAACCCTCTCCCCAAAGGGGAGAGGGGACGATTACACCCTCTCCCCTTTGGGGAGAGGGCTGGGGTGAGGGGCAGGTTTTACTTCACCAGCTTCTTCGTCATCGCCAGCAGCGTGCGCACATCTTCTGGGCGCGTATCACCGCTGGTTTTATCGATTATCGAGCTGTAGATATGCGGGATGATTTTGCTCACGCCCGCATCCAGGGCGATCTGCAAGATCGCCTCGAAGTTCTCCAGATCGATTCCCCCGGTCGGCTCCAGCCAGAAGTCGTGACGGGCGCAGGCTTCCGCCACCGCCTGGTATTCGTCACGGCACTTCAGGCCGCCCATCGGGAAATATTTGATGGAGCTGCCGCCGAAATCTTTCAGCAGGGCAATCGCCGTTTCAACCGGCACGATGGCGTCCGGCGCTTTGCTGCTCAGCGGTCCGGTGGAGATTTTCACCATCCCGACGGTGCCGGTCGGAGAGACCAGACCGTTGACTACGGAGTCATTCTGCCCCAGCAGCGCGCGGCTGGTGGCCACGCCGGTAAAGACCTGATTAACGTGCTGCGGCTGCACCTGGCGGGAGATTTCACTCACCATCGCCGACTGGTTCGGATCGCCCGCGCCCAGGCCAACGGAGAGCGCGTTATCAATCAGCTTCGCGTATTCACGCATATCCGCGACCGCGCTCGCCACGTCCGGGTAATTTTTGGAGAGCACGCCCACCAGCACGTGGCCTTCCGCCGCCTCATAGATGGCGCTGGCGTTGGCCTTTGAGCCTGCCAGCACGTTCAGACAGACGCGGTCACGGTAAAAGTTGGGGGTCAGTTTCATGCGTTTTTCTCCTGTCCTAATACTTCACTAATGCGGCGGTACACAATGTTCAGCTGGTCAGCGTTTACGCTGCGCACGTCCGCCTCAATAATCCCTTCGTTGGCCTTGTAGCCACGGAAATAGATGGCGTATTCGCCCTGCTTGAGCGCATTCACCAGGTCACCCGTGCCGACGCCGGTGGTGGCTTCGTCGAACTTAATTTCGGTGCGGGCGATGTCGCGTCCGGCGCTGTCCCAGACCACGCGCGCGGTCACACCGTTAAGGGTGTTGAGCGCCTCGATAAACGGCGTCATTTTCGCCACCATCTCGGCGCCGCTCTCCTTGGTGGCCGTCAGGTAGTGTTCGATGGCGCAGGTCAGGCCAAGAATGCCCTCTTTGCCCACCTTCATCGCGCGGCCAATGCCCGCCGTCTGGCGCTTCACCCACTCAACGTACTGGGTTTTGCCAATCACCAGGCCGCTGGTTGGGCCTTCGATCGCCTTCGCGCCGCTGTAGATCACCAGATCGGCGCCGGATCGGTAATAGGTATGCAGATCTTCTTCCGCCGCGGCATCAACGATCAGCGGCAAGTCGTGTTTACGCGCGACAACCGCCGCCTGCTCGACGCTGAGCATGCTTTTCTGCACGCAGTGGTGCGATTTAATGTAGAGGATAGCCGCCGTGCGCGGGGTGATCGCCGCCGCCAGCTGATCGGCGGAACATTCGTTGGCGTAGCCCGCTTCCACCAGCTTGCCGCCGCCAAGCGCCACCATGGTGCCCACCGGCGCGCCAAAATTCACGTTGTGGCCTTTCGGCAGGACGATCTCGTTATTTTCAATCGGTGTGACGTGCAGGTTTTCCAGCAGCCAGTCGCTGTCTTTCACCAGCACAGCCGCCACGGACTGGGCAATGCCCGCCGACGCGCAGGAGACCACCGTCGCCCCTTCCACCTCCAGCAGCTTCGCGATGTATTCCCCGGTTTTATTGACCAGATCCTTCATCTCGAAATAGTGATTCATGCCGTCCATCGCCGCCTGCACCACTTCCGGGCGCGGCGTGGAGACGCCCAGCGCCGTCATGCGGCCAGAGGTGTTGATAACCTGCTTTAAGTTGTACTTCTCATAAATCGAAGGCATGTTCCGTGCTCCCTTGTTCGGTCATGTAGCCCTTGCCCGCGCGGATCGCGGCAAGCGGCACCAGAATGTGTTCAGCCTGTAGGCTGTCGTTTTCGGCATCCGTCAGCACCGTCGGCTGGCGCTTGAGGGTAAACAGCGTCAGATCGGCGTCGAGGCCAGGCTGAATGCGGCCTTTGCGCGTCAGGCGCAGGCCGTCGGCGGCGTTGGCGGTGACGCAGTCAATCACCTGCGGCAATGACATGCCGATGGCGAGGAATTTCGACATCACGCTTGCCAGCGAGCCGACCGGACCGTTGATGCGGTTGCGGCAGTAAATATCCGAGCTGATGGTGTGCGGCAGAATGCCCATCGCAATAGCGCGCTTCGCCACTTCAAAGCTGAAGCTCGCCGTACCGTGGCCAACGTCCAGACGCACGCCGCGCTTCAGGGCGGAGGTAATGGAGGCACGCAGCTCGCCGGAGGGCGTCAGGATGCGGTTTGGCTTGCCGTTGTAGCAGTGGGTAATGATGTCGCCGGAGCTCAGCAGCTCGGCGATTTCGTCGAGGTTCGGCGGGTTGTTGCCAATGTGCACCATCAGCGGCAGGTCGCCGTTCTCTTTCTGGATCGCTTTCGCGCGCGCCAGCGGGGTGATGCCGTTTTCACCGACCACGCTGCTGCTCATGCGCGCCTTCAGGCCGACGATAAAATCAGGATGGCGTTTCACCGCCTCTTTCACCGCGTCGGCGTCAATATTGGCCATATTGGCCAGCTCGTTCTGGGCGATCAGCCCCACGCGGGAGATGTTCAGCAGGGCAAACACCTCGGTGGAGGCTTTGCGGGTGATGGCGTAGAAATCGTCCACGTCGTCGGCCCCGGTGCTGCCCGCGTCCACCACGGTGGTGACGCCGGTGGCAATGCCCACGCTGTCCGGCTCGTCGTGGTAAATCGGGGAGTTCGGGTAGCAGTGGACGTGGGAGTCAATCCAGCCCGCGCTGACGAACACATCACCGTTAAGCTCAACCGTTTTACGGGCGGGAGCGTCAATTTCGCCCGTCGCGGCGATCTTCCCGTCCTGAATGGCGATATCGGTCAGGGTATCGTCGGCGAGGCGCGCACGGCGCAGGAGTAAATCAAACATGGGGTTCTCCTGATAGGGCGGGCGCCGGAGCGCCCGCGGGTATTAAAGGGCGACCGGGAACAGCCATCCCAAAATCATTGCGCCGAGGATGGCGCCACCGGTTATCGGCTTCTGCCAGATGTAGAACAGCAGCGCGCCTACCAGGGAACCGACGCCGATTGGAATGGAGGCGGTCATGGCGCTGAGGATAATCAACGGCCCGAGGAAGCGGCCGGAGGCGTTACCCGCGCCCATCATCACGTCTGCGCCGTAGGTGGAGTTGCTCTGGTTGATGGTGAACTTACGCGCCAGGATGATGACGTAGCCAATCGCCAGACCAATCACCAGGCCGGTAATCAGCGAGGCAATGAAGTTGGTCACCGGGAACATGATCCCCGCGCCCAGCAGCAGCGCCGGTACGCCGAGGCCCACGCCGGTCTGGATCGCCCCGCCGATATCAAGAATACCTACCAGCGACCCTTCGATAATTCGGGCGAACAGGAAGCTCGCGCCAAATGCCGCCACTGCGCCGTAAACGCCGGTATCAATGCCCGCTTTCAGCATCGCCACGAAGGCCACTTCGTTAAACGCGCCGATGCCGTAGAGGTAGTACATGTGCGTCCCGGCAAACACGCCGGAGGAGAGCAGGCCAACGAAGATCGGGAACGACCAGTCGGCATACCAAAAACCTTTATTCTGTTCCATGTCGAGGCTCCTGTTATTTACCGCTGAGCGAGTTGTGGATCATGTCGAGCCAGTTCGGCACGGTCAGATGGAAGGATTCGATCATCTTCATGTCGAAGCCGCGGAAGAAGCCGCTCAGCACGAAGAGCAGAACGATCGCCGCCATCATCACTTTGGTGACGTGGTTCCAGCCGCTCTCCTCCACGCCTTTACCGATCAGAATACCCAGTACCAGACCCGGTACGGCGTTACCCATGATCAGCTGTGCCGCGCCGCCAAAGATGGTGGCCCAGAAGCCCGATTTTTTACCCGCGTCGATGGCCGCCAGCCAGAAGATCACCGGCATCACGGTGTTGACCAGCAGGTTAGCCGCCGGTACAAGCACCTTCACGGCGGTGACCTGAAGCGCTGCGGGCACGGAGGAGGCGGTCAGGTTAAGGAAGGTCACGACAATCATGCCGATGATGCCGCAGGCAATCGCCATTTTGCGCGGGTCATGCAGCGTTTCACCGACATTACGGTTTTTGATCATCAGTGCAGCAGCACCCCAGTTCGGGATGATGCGGTGGTCAACGTCCTGTGTGAAGGCACCTGCGGCCACGGAAGAGGCCCAGGCGTTAAAGAAGAAACCTAACCCAAAAGAGAAGTGGGACGCCGGATCCCCTTCGCAGGAGTTCAGTTCCCCCAACGTACGAAACGCGCCCATACCCTGAGTGGTAGGCGCATGAAACATGCGTGCAGCCCCGGCCCCGACACCGACGCCTACCAGGCCGCCGATGATGAGCGATTTTATTAATATAATTAAGAACATCAGTCTGCCCTTTTATGAATAATCAGCGTTGCGTGACGAAATCCACCTGGTCGAGATTGATGGCTGTCACGTTGACGGTCACATCCAGCTCCACGCTGTAGGTGCGTCTTTCCCGGCGCAGAAAGAAGAACAGAAACGCTTCTTTTCGCACCGCTTCTTGCGCCTGAACGACCTGCACATCCTGTGGCTCAATACGCAGTAAGATATGCGGTGAGGTTTTCATCACCGCGGCCTGAACGTGGTTGAGCGCGTCGGCAAAGGCGCGCGCTTTGGCGTCGCCCTTCCCCTTCACTCTCACCGTGGTTGTGAACTGTTCTTTCATGCTTACGCGCCGTATTTCTTCTGCCACGCCTGTACCAGACGCTCGCCCAGCTCTTCTTTATCCATAAAGCCAAAGCCCAGCACGTTGCAGCCTTCGTTGATGGCGGTCACACCCTCATCCACGGAGCGCATTCCGTATTTGGCCTTGTAGCCATATTTGGTCTGAGCGGTGATGGCGCCCGCGCCGCCGCTGCCGCAGAAGGAGATGCCGAAGGTGGCGTTTTCCGCTTTCATCACGTCACCGAGCTTCATATCCGCTGCCATGCCCGGTACGACAACCGCGCGTCCGCCGGCTTTTTCCACACCCGCAGCCACTTTCTGACCTTTACCCAGGCGATCGCCAATCACGACTGTAATCTGTTCCATGTGTTGCTCCTTAAAGGTTGTCTTTCGCGACTTCGAAGTGAACGGAGAGCAGCCAGGCCTCTTCATCAGGAAGGTTGCCGAACTGCGCTACCACTTCACGGGCAAGTTGCATTGAATCTGGTGAAATTTCGTCGAACAGCTCTGCTTCAACCTCCGGCAGCGGCTCGCCGGTCACGGACCGGTGCGCCATTGCGCGAACGTGGGAGGTCAGCATCTGCTCCTGTACCGCGTTGGGGATGATGTTGTGCCGGGCCAGCAGGGCGTAGACCTGCTGAAGCATGGTGTTCGCGAGCTGTTCTGTTTGCACCGCCTGTTCCCCAACGTCGTTCATTACCGCTCCGTTAATCACTCGTCTTACCCCGTTAATGGCTCTGGAATAAAACTAACGTCGAGGGGGAATTGTTTGTAGCGAGTTGTTTTCCACTTCGAAGTGGAAAGGCGAGCAGCGGCAGTGATCTGTGCCACATAAATGCGGTGAATCTGTATAAATCGCTGGATTTACGTGATGAATATCACGCTATTACGCGGTATTAGACTGCTAAGCGGAGTGGAAAAGATTATGAGCAGGCTCGTAGAAATGTGACGTGGATAAGGTTTTCTTATGGAGATTCGCTAGAGTGGCGGCGGGTGCTTGAGACTGACCGTCTCAGGCATGGGACGGAAAGTGGAAAGCCCCGCCTGATAAAAAATCAGGGCGGGGGCTCGAAACGACACGTCACACCGTGGAGTTCGCTACCTCGCCCGCTTTAAAGCAAGGAGGCATCCATGAAACGCAGAAACCCAAGTATCGGGGTTTTGATGATTATTTCTTTGACAATAATCATCTTAACGCTGGTAACGAGGAAAACACTGTGCGAGATCCGTTTTCGTAATGGCTCGCTTGAAGTGACAGCGCGGATGGATTGTCGCTCCGGCAAGTAGGGAGCAACGATGCGGGGGCGCATCATACGCCTCCGCATACGGAGAGAGGACGTACAGCTCAGGCACCCAATTAACGATACTTCTTGTGATACGCGTTGCGGGTCGCCGCAAACTGGTCGGCTGCCGCCTGGGCTTCCTTCACTTTGCCTTCGTTCGCCAGCTTCAGCGCGCCGTCAATCTGGCCGACCAGCACGTCAAAGCCGTGGCGGTAGTCTTTCATCTCGGCGCTGTCTGCCGCTTTGCTTTCCAGCTTCGGCGGCGTCGCTTTTTGCGCATCCAGCGCAGCTTCACGCATCTTCGTCAGTGCGTCTTTCATTTCCGCCGCATTGTCGGTTTTCTGCACCACCTTCAGATTTTGACTGAGGATGTCCATGTTGTCTTCGAGATCGGCAGCAAACGCAGATGAGCCAAGAACCAGCGTTGAAGCCGCGACGATCGCTAACAGGTGTTTACGCATTGCTCACTTCCTTTTTTATTATTAATCACGCTTTTACGGGGATTATTGCCCGGCGATTTTCATCTCAGGCAGTAATACAGAACCACACTGAATATTGCTGCGTGTTTCAATATCGTTACCGACCGTAACAATATTGCGCCACATGTCCTTGAGGTTGCCGGCGATGGTGATTTCGCTCACCGGATACTGAATTTCACCGTTTTCGACCCAGAAGCCCGCTGCACCGCGAGAGTAATCGCCGGTGATACCGCTCACGCCCTGCCCCATCAACTCGGTGACCACCAGGCCGGTGCCCATCTCTTTCAGCATCTGTTCAAAATTCAGGCCCTGTCCGGCAATGCGCCAGTTGTGGATGCCACCCGCGTGCCCGGTGCTTTTCAGCCCCAGCTTACGCGCAGAGTAGTTGGTCAGCAGCCACTGGGTCAGAATGCCGTCTTTCACGATATCCCGGCGTTCCGTGCGTACGCCTTCGCTGTCGAACGGCGTGGAGGCCAGCCCTTTCAGCAGGTGTGGGTGCTCTTCGATGGTCAGCCATTCCGGCAGGATCTGCTTGCCCAGCGAGTCGAGCAGGAAGGTCGATTTACGGTACACCGAACCGCCCGCGATAGCGCCTACCAGATGGCCAAACAGACCGGTCGCCACTTCGTTGGCAAAAATCACCGGGGCTTTCATGGTGGAGAGCTTGCGCGGCGACAGGCGTGACAGCGTGCGTTCGGCGCACGCTTTTCCCACCCACTCCGGAGACTGCAAATCCCCCAGCGCGCGGCCAATGGTATAGGCGTAGTCGCGCTCCATGTCGCCGTTTTCTTCGGCGATGACACAGCTGGAAAGCGAGTGGCGGGTTGAGCAGTACCCCTGCAACATGCCATGGGAGTTACCAAACACTTTAATGCCGTAGTGGCTGTTAAAGCTGCCGCCTTCGGTATTGGTGATGCGTTTGTCAGCCTGCAAAGAGGCCTGCTCGGCACGCGCGGCCAGCTCAATGGCTTCGTCCGGCGTCACTTCCGCCGGATGGAACAGATCGAGATCCGGCGCGTCAAACGCCAGCAGCTCTTTATCGGCCACACCAGCGTAAGGGTCCGGGGAGGTGTACCGCGCGATATCCAGCGCCGCCTGCACCGTACGGGCGATGGCATCCGGGCTGAGATCGGTAGACGACGCGCTGCCTTTGCGATTCTGGTGATACACGGTGATCCCCAGCGCGCCATCGCTGTTAAATTCTACATTCTCCACTTCGCCATAGCGGGTGCTCACGCTAATGCCAGTGGTTTTGCTGACCGCCACTTCGGCGCCATCTGATTTACCTGAAGCGAGCGTCAGCGCGGTGGAGACGGCTTCTTCCAGGATCTTACGCTGCGCTTCAACTTGTGAGGTTACTTTCATCGCAAATGCCATACTGTAAGAGAGAGTTAAGTGAAGTCTAACAGAGAACCGTTTTTCAGTGCGCGTCTTAACTGGTAACATTAGCCTCTTTTTTTAAGGAGCCTGACATGACTAAGCAGCCCGAAGACTGGCTCGACGACGTTCCCGGTGATGACATCGAAGACGAAGATGATGAGATCATCTGGGTCAGTAAAAGTGAAATTAAACGTGACGCCGAAGAGTTAAAACAGCTTGGCGCAGAAATGGTAGAACTGGGTAAAAACGCGCTGGATAAGATCCCGCTCGACCAGGATCTGCGTGATGCCATTGAACTGGCACAGAAAATCAAGAAAGAAGGGCGTCGCCGCCAGCTTCAGCTTATCGGGAAACTGCTGCGTCAGCGCGATGTTGAGCCGATCCGTCAGGCGCTGGATAAACTGAAGAACCGCCACAACCAGCAGGTTGCGCTGTTCCATAAGCTGGAGCAGATCCGCGACCGTTTGATCGAGCAAGGTGATGACGCGGTACCTGAAGTGCTGAACCTGTGGCCGAATGCCGACCGCCAGCAGCTGCGTTCTTTGATCCGTAACGCGAAGAAAGAGAAAGAAGGGAATAAGCCGCCGAAGTCAGCGCGTCTGATTTTCCAGTATCTGCGCGAGCTGTCTGAGAACGAAGAGTAAACCCCTCACCCCAGCCCTCTCTCCAAAGGGGAGAGGGAGAAGAGATAATGTAGGCCCGGTAAGCGATAGCGCCACCGGGTCTTTTTTTACTCTGCGGCCGCGGCTTTCTTCGCCAGACCGTCCAGCAGCTTCTGATGGATCCCGCCAAACCCGCCGTTGCTCATCACCAGAATGTGATCGCCAGGCTGTGCGGCTTTCACCACCATATCCGCTAAGACATCCACGTCCGCACTCCAGTGCGCTGGCTGAATGCAGGCGTCGGCCACTTCGGCCACCTGCCACGGAATATGCTGCGGTTGCAGCAGGAAGACCTCGTCGGCACGCCCTAAGGACGGCGCGAGGTCGTCTTTGCAGATGCCCATTTTCATGGTGTTCGAACGCGGTTCCAGCACGGCCAGAATGCGCGCGGTGCCGCCAACTTTGCCACGCAATGCGGCAAGCGTCGCCAGAATGGCCGTTGGGTGGTGCGCGAAATCGTCATACACCGTCACACCGTGGGCTTCGCCACGCAGCTCCAGACGGCGACGGGCGTTGATAAACGTGCCCAGCGCATTGGCGGCATCCGCAGGCAGTACGCCAACGTGACGCGCCGCGGCGATCGCCATCAGGCCGTTGTGCATGTTGTGCTCGCCCACCAGGCCCCACTTCACCTCGCCCACTTTCTCACCGTCGAGCAGCACTTCCCATTCGGAGGCATCCGCGTTGAGCTTTTTCGCCTGCCAGTGCCCCTGCTCGCCAACCAGCTCCTGCTCGCTCCAGCACCCCATCGCCAGGGTCTGCTTCAGGTTGATGTCGTTCTCCGGCAGGATAATGCGGCCCTGACCCGGAACAATGCGCACCAGATGGTGGAACTGTTTCTGAATCGCTTTCAGGTCGTCAAAGATATCCGCGTGATCGAACTCAAGGTTGTTGAGGATCAGCGTGCGTGGGCAGTAATGCACGAATTTAGATCGCTTGTCGAAGAACGCGCAGTCGTATTCATCCGCTTCAATCACAAAGAACGGGCTGTCGCCCAGACGCGCGGAGACGTCGAAATTGCCCGGCACGCCGCCGATCACAAAGCCCGGCTTGTAGCCGCAGGCTTCGAGGATCCAGGTCGCCATACCGGCGGTGGTGGTTTTGCCATGCGTCCCGGCAACGGCGACAACCCAGCGGTCGCGCAGGACAAAATCATGCAGCCACTGCGGGCCAGACATGTACGGGATATTGCGCTCCAGCACCGCTTCAACGCATGGATTCCCACGGGTCATGGCGTTACCCACGATCACCAGATCCGGCTGCGGCTCCAGCTGGCTGGCGTCATATCCCTGAATCAGAGAAATTCCCTGCTTCTCGAGCAGCGTGCTCATCGGCGGATACACATTGGCGTCCGAACCTGTCACTTCATGGCCCAGCGAGCGCGCCAGCATTGCCAGTCCGCCCATGAAAGTGCCACAAATCCCCAATATATGAATGCGCATACGTCACTATCCTTCTTCAATGTGGCGCACATTTTACTCACATGTCAGCGGCTGTGAAACGCATTTCAGGTAAATCCGTATTTTGCTGGCGCGATTCACCTCTGCGCTAATATTTGAATGTTTGTTAAGATTGTTGGACATCAACCGCTTTACTCAACATAAGATGCAGGGAAAGTGTTATGAAAACGTTAGGTGAATTTATTGTCGAGAAGCAGCACGAGTTCTCTCATGCTACGGGTGAGCTCACTGCTTTGCTGTCGGCAATAAAGCTGGGCGCTAAGATCATCCACCGCGATATCAACAAGGCCGGTCTGGTCGATATCCTGGGTGCCAGCGGTGCCGAGAACGTTCAGGGTGAGGTTCAGCAGAAACTCGACCTGTTCGCCAATGAAAAACTGAAAGCAGCACTGCGCGCGCGCGACATCGTTGCGGGTATCGCCTCTGAAGAAGAAGATGAGATCGTCGTATTCGAAGGGTGTGAACACGCGAAATACGTTGTTCTGATGGATCCGCTGGACGGCTCCTCCAACATCGACGTTAACGTTTCTGTCGGTACCATTTTCTCCATCTACCGTCGCGTCACGCCGGTTGGCACGCCGGTGACGGAAGAAGACTTCCTGCAACCGGGCAGTAAACAGGTTGCTGCCGGTTATGTGGTGTATGGCTCGTCCACCATGCTGGTGTACACCACCGGCTGCGGCGTACACGCCTTTACCTACGATCCGTCCCTGGGCGTGTTCTGCCTGTGCCAGGAGCGTATGCGCTTCCCGGAGAAGGGCAACACCTACTCCATCAACGAAGGCAACTACATCAAATTCCCGAACGGCGTGAAGAAGTACATCAAATTCTGCCAGGAAGAGGATAAAGCCACCCAGCGCCCGTACACCTCACGCTATATCGGCTCGCTGGTGGCGGATTTCCACCGTAACCTGCTGAAGGGCGGTATTTACCTCTACCCAAGCACCGCCAGCCACCCGGACGGAAAACTGCGTCTGCTGTACGAGTGCAACCCAATGGCATTCCTGGCCGAACAGGCAGGCGGCAAGGCGAGCGACGGTAAAGAGCGTATTCTGGATATCGTGCCAGAAAGCCTGCACCAGCGCCGTTCGTTCTTCGTCGGCAACCGCCATATGGTGGATGACGTTGAACGCATGATCCGCGAATTCCCGGACGCGTAACGCACGAAAAGGGGAGCCCGTCAGGCTCCCCTTTTTTTCGTCATGCCGTTTGCGTCGTCAATTTGAAGGAGGCCATCGCTTCCATCAGCTCGCGAGACTGCTCCTCCAGGGAACGTGTTGCCGCAGATGATTGCTGGACCAGCGCCGCATTTTGCTGCGCCGTTTCATCCATCTGATTGACAGCGATATTCACCTGCTCAATACCGCGGCTTTGCTCCTGAGAGGCCGTCGCAATTTCACGCATCAGTTTGGTCATACGCAGTACTTCGGTGGCGATCTCGTCCATCGTCTCACCGGCCTGCTGCGCCAGCTCGCTGCCCTCGTTCACGTGGGTTTGCGAATCGCTGATAAGCGAGCGGATCTCTTTCGCCGCATCAGCACTGCGGCTGGCGAGATTACGCACCTCACCCGCCACGACCGCAAAACCTCGCCCCTGCTCACCCGCACGCGCCGCTTCAACGGAGGCGTTCAGCGCCAGAATATTGGTCTGGAAGGCAATGCCGTCGATGACGCTCAGGATATCGGCGATGCGTGCCGAGCTGCCGGAGATGTCGCGCATCTTCTCAATGACATAGCAGACCATTTCGCTGCCGTGATCGGCGGTATCGGAGACCGACTTCGCCAGCTGGTGCGCCTGCTCGGCGTTATCGGCGTTAAGTTTCACCGTGGCGGTGATCTCTTCCATGCTGGCGGCCGTCTGCTCCAGCGAGGTGGCGGTGGATTCCGTGCGCTGAGCCAGGTTCATATTCCCGGCCGTCAGCTCGCGGCTGCCGGTATCAATCTGCGAGCTGGCGTCACGCACCCGCAGAACGGAGTCCATCAGCGACTGGCGCATCCCTTCGATCGCCGCGTTAAGGCGATTAAATTCCTGGCTCGCCGGCGCGTTCAGGGTATGGGTTAAATCCCCGGCCGCCACATGTTCCAGCTGGGCAATCGAGGCTGAAAGCGGCTTGAGCAGCATATGGCGCAGAACCAGCCAGGCCAGCACGATAATGCCAGCCGTCAGCAGCGCCGCGACGATAATCAGGATCAGCACGCGGGTTTTACTCGCCTGCACGGCGCTCACCTCCGCTTTGCCGCGCGCCTCGCTCCATGCCTGGAACGCCTGCATATCGTTATCAAACTGCTTCGCCACCGGGACCAGCTTGTTTTCCAGCAGATCGTAATAGCTGTCCGCGCTTTGCTCGTTCAGGGCTTTCAGCATCGGGCTGATACCCTGCTGGTTGTACACCGCCAGGCTCGCGGCGACGTTATCCAGCAGCTTTTGCCCCTGCTCATCCGCCACGCCGCTGCCGATCACGCCCTTCAGCGTTTTCTGTGCCAGCGCCACTTCCTGGTTAATGGTTTTGACCGCCCTGGCCGCATCGTCCAGCAGGCCGACCTCCATCATGCGGACGGCCTGCCCCGCTTCGTTACGCGCGCGCAGGATCAGCGTATAGCCGGCATTCAGCTGCACCATCTGTTCACCCTGAAGATGATTGATGCGCTGGAGAGAAGCGGAACTTTGTGTAAGGGCATAAATGCCGATGCCGCTGACAATCAGCAGCAGAAGGGTCATAACGGCCAGTAAAGAGAGCAAGCCGGTACGAATCGATAGCGTTTTAAGCATGATGTTATTTCCGGTAGCGAGATATTTCTGGGCATAAAAAAAGAGTATCGGCCGCTACCGGAAAATGTTTAGAGTTTAAGCAATTTCAGCATGTTATCGCCCTGTTACAGAGGTATTCACCCGGGTAACAGGCGAGCTCTGGCGGTTCTCCCACAGCACCGTCAGGCCGCGCTGGAGCGCGATAAAAATAAACAGCAGAATGCCGATGGCGATTTTGGTCCACCAGGAGCTGAGCGTGCCGTCGAAGTTGATATAGGTCTGAATCAGCCCCTGGATCGCCACGCCAAACAGCGTGCCGAGCACCGTCCCCACCCCGCCGCTGAGCAGCGTACCGCCAATCACCACCGAGGCAATGGCGTCCAGCTCAACGCCCACCCCCGCCAGCGCATAGCCTGCCTGGGTATAAACCGAGAATACAATCCCCGCGAGCGTGGCCAGCCCGGTCGAAAGCATGTAGATGCGGATAGTGGTGCTGCGCGTGGAAATTCCCATCAGGTTCGCGGACGTGGCGCTGCCGCCAATGGCATAAACCTGGTTACCAAACCGGGTACGGTGGGCGAGGAAGATCCCGATCACCACCACGCCCAGCATCAGCAGCCCCATTGCGCTCAGGCGCCCCCCGCCGGGGATTTTCCACGCCAGGCTGGAGAGCGTGTCGTAGATCGGGTGGTTAATGGGAATTGACTCCTCCGACACCAGATAGCTCACGCCGCGCAGGAAGAACATCCCGGCGAGGGTGATAATAAAGGCCGGGATTTTCAGCGCATCGATCAAAAGCCCCATAAAGGCGCCGAACGCGCAGCCCATAACCAGCACCAGCGGAAAAGCCAGCAGCGGCGAAATGCCCCAAAAGCCAATCGCCTTGGCAAGGAACACGCCGGTAAAGGCGATCACCGACCCAACGGAGAGATCGATCCCGCCGGAGAGGATCACAAACGTCATGCCGACGGCGATAATGCCTAAAAAGGCATTGTCGGTCAGGATGTTGCAAATCACCCGCGTGGAGGCGAAGCCCGGGAACTGGGTCAGGCAGTAAAGGTATCCCAGCACGAACACGCCCAGCGTGATCATTAACGGCAAATTACGTTTTATCATGACCGCGGAACCTCTTAATGAGAGTGATAAAGCGCGGCGACTGCACGATAAGCACGATAAGCACCACGACCGCTTTGACGACCTGATTCAGCTCCGGCTGGAACCCGGAGAGCAAAATACCGGTATTCATACCCTGAATAATCAACGCCCCCACCACCGAGAGCAGCAGATTAAAACGTCCGCCCATCAGCGATCCACCGCCGATAACCACCGCGAGGATCGCATCCAGCTCGAGCCAGAGTCCGGCGTTATTGGCATCCGCTCCGCGAATATCGGCGGCCACGATCACCCCGGCAATCGCAGCACAGACGCCGCTCAGCACGTAAGTCAGCATCACCATCAGCCGCGTATTTACCCCGGCGTTTTTCGCGGCCCGAATGTTAATCCCCACCGCTTCGATGAACATCCCGAGCGCCGTTTTGCGGGTGAAAAGCCAGAACACCACCAGCGTCACCAGCGCGACGATCACCGGCGTCGGGAAGAACAGAAAATTACCGCTGCCGATCCACGCCAGGCTCGGGGAGTTAAAGGTGACGATTTGACCGGAGGTAATAAGCTGCGCCACACCGCGCCCGGCCACCATCAAAATCAACGTCGCGACAAACGGCTGGATCTTGAGCACCGCGACCAGAATGCCGTTCCACAGCCCGGCTAGCACGCCGGAGCCCAGCGCGGCCAGCAGAACCACCGGCAGGCTGTGCCCGGCGACGGTCATCGAGGCGGCGGTGGCGCCCGCAATCGCCATTACCGCACCGACGGAGAGGTCGATCCCGCCGGTGGCAATGACCAGCGTCATACCAATCGCCAGCAGCGCCACGGGCGCGGCACGGTTTAAGATGTCGATCGGGCTACCAAACAGGCGGCCATCCTGCACGACGATCTGGAAAAAATGCGGAGCCACCAGGCTATCCACCAGCAGCACCAGCAGCAGCGCCACGATTTGCGGCGTGCCGGTCGGCCAGGTGAAGCGGCGCTTCGCTTCGCCAGTTTGCGAAAGAGAACGGGACATCACATTTGACTCCTTACGCCGCGATGGCATTCATGATCGCCGGAACCGACAGTTTATCCAGCGGGATCTCTGCCACCTGCCTGCGATCGCGCATGATGATGACGCGATCGGCATAGCCGACCAGCTCCTCCAGCTCAGACGAGATCACCAGCAGCGCCAGACCGTCGGCGCAGAGCGTTTCGATAAGCCGGATGATTTCGGCGTGCGCGCCCACGTCGATACCGCGCGTGGGCTCGTCGAGGATCAGGAATTGCGGTTTGGTCAGCAGCCAGCGCGAGAGGAGAACCTTCTGCTGGTTACCGCCCGAGAGGAACTCGATGGGCTGTTCCGCGCTCGGGGTACGTATACCGAGCTGGCGGATGAAGCGCTCGGCAATCGCGTTCTGCTCGCGCTTAGGGATCGGACGCAGCCAGCCGCGCTGGGCCTGTAGCGCCAGAATGATGTTTTCCCGCACCGAGGCGGCGGCAATAATACCGTCCGTTTTCCTGTCCTCCGGGCAGAAGCCCACGCCGAGGCACGACGCCTGATGCGGTGAACGTAACGTTTGTGGTTTGCCTTTGATCAGCGCCGTTCCGCTGTCGGCAGGTTTGATCCCGAAGATCACTTCGGCGGTTTCGGTGCGCCCGGAGCCTAACAGACCCGCCAGTCCCACAATTTCACCGGGGCGTACCTCGAGGTTAAACGGCGCGATGGTCCCTTTTCTGCCGTAATCGTGAAACGCGGCGATCGGTTTTTCGCTCAGCAGCGTACGGCCCGCGCGCTGAAGCGCGTTGGTCTCCAGCTCGCGGCCCAGCATCATTTTGACCAGCTCTATCTGCGGCAGCTCGCGGGTTTCCCGGCAGCCGACAAAGCTGCCGTTGCGCAGCACCGTTATACGGTCGCTCACCTCGTAAACCTGATCGAGGAAATGCGTCACGAAAATCAGGCTAACGCCCTGATTACGCAGCTGGCGCATCAGGGTAAAAAGCATCTCCACTTCCTGGGTATCGAGGCTGGCGGTGGGTTCATCGAGGATCAGCACTTTCGCCGAGAGATCGATAGCGCGACAGATCGCCACGATCTGCTGCATCGCCACGGAGAAACGGTTCAGCGGTTCGCGCACGTCGAGAGAGAAGCCATACGATTCCATCAGCTTCGCGGCGCGCGCTTCCATCTCTTTGCGGCGCAGCAGGCCAAAACGTCTGGGCTCGCGGCCAATAAACAGGTTGTCCGCTACCGACATGTTTGGCAGCAGGTTCACTTCCTGGTAGACCGTGCCGATCCCCAGTTGCTGCGCATGCGCGGTGTTTTTGGGCGAAATGGCGTTACCTTCCAGCCAGATAGCGCCGCGATCGGCGTGATAGACCCCGGTCAGGGTTTTAATCAGCGTCGACTTCCCCGCCCCGTTTTCGCCGAGCAACGCCATGATCTCCCCCCGCCGCAGGCTGAAATCAACGTTATCCAGCGCCTTAACGCCAGGGAAAAATTTACTCAGGCCCTCTGTGCGAAGGATTTCCTGGTGTTGTTCGGTGGTCATGGTTTTCCCCTCACCCTGACCCTCTCCCCGGAGGGGAGAGGGGACTATGTCGTGCCCATCTTTAATTTTCTGCCCAACCCGCCCTTTTCCCTCTCCCCTCCGGGGAGAGGGCTAGGGTGAGGGGGCGAGGGCTTAGTAGCCCATATTTTTCTTCTTCTCTAACTCTTCTTTCGCCGTGTCCGGCAGGTAGAGCGTGGATTTGGTGATGGTCAACTTCTCAGGCTGGGTGCCGTCTTTCTTGAATTTCTCCAGCGCATCGAATGCCGGGCCCGCCATATTTGGCGTCAGCTCCACGCTGGCGTTCGCTTCGCCGTCAATCATTGCTTTGTAGATGTCCGGTACGCCGTCGATCGAGCCGGTGAGGATATCTTTGCCCGGCTTCAGGCCCGCTTCTTTGATGGCCTGGATGGCGCCGATCACCATGTCGTCGTTGTGGGCGTAAACCATGCAAATATTTTTGCCGTTATTTTCTGCCTTGATGAAGCTTTCCATGACCTCTTTACCCTTGCTGCGGGTGAAGTCGCCGGACTGAGAACGGATGATTTTGATGTTTGGTGCTTTGGCGATGGCCTCCGCGAAACCTTTCTTACGGTCGATAGCCACGCTCGCTCCGACGGTGCCCTGCAACTCAACCACGTTACACGGCTTGCCATCCACCTGCTTCACCAGCCAGTCACCAATCAGTTTGCCTTCCAGCACGTTATCGGCGGTGACGGTGGTCATATAGAGAGATTTGTCTTTTACGTCGATGGAACGGTCGAGCAGGAAGACCGGAATTTCAGCATCTTTGGCTTCCTTCAGCACCGGCTCCCAGCCCGTAGCGACAACCGGGGCAATAAAGATGGCATCCACGCCCTGAGCGATAAACGAGCGCACCGCTTTAATCTGGTTCTCTTGCTTTTGCTGACCATCGGCGATTTTCAGCGTAATACCGCGCTTTTCGGCCTCACTTTTCGCCACATTCGTTTCAGCGGCGCGCCAGCCGGATTCAGATCCGACTTGCGAAAATCCCACGGTTAAAGGTGCGGCCATCGCCATAGACGACATGGCTGCCGAAACTGCTGTAACAAGAAGTAAGCGCTTCCACATATGAACGTCCTCGTAGGGTAGGTTATTGTTGGTTAAAAGATGTTCCGCGGATGAACTATAGCCAATGGAATATGTTACGGATTGCGTTACATCACACTTCAGAAAAGTGAATAAAACGTTAATCACAAGTTTGTAATCGCTTTCATTTCAACATTTAAAATGCGGCTGAGTTTATGGATTATCCTGTCATGGAAACGGTCTGAAAAGTGAAGGCGCGAGGGAGAGAAGTCGAAAACAGGCGGAGACTTTCAGCGCCAGTTGGCTATAATACCTGCCACTTGTTTACCATCCATTTTAAAGGACACCGACATGAGCTTACTCAACGTCCCTGCGGGTAAAGAACTGCCAGAAGACATCTACGTTGTGATCGAAATCCCGGCCAACGCAGATCCAATCAAATACGAAATCGACAAAGACACCGGTGCGCTGTTCGTTGACCGTTTCATGTCTACCGCCATGTTCTATCCGTGCAACTACGGCTACATCAACCACACTCTGTCTCTGGACGGTGACCCGGTTGACGTACTGGTCCCGACGCCATACCCATTGCAGCCAGGCTCCGTCATTCGCTGCCGTCCTGTTGGCGTGCTGAAAATGACTGACGAAGCGGGTGAAGATGCGAAACTGGTTGCTGTACCGCACACCAAGCTGAGCAAAGAGTACGATCACATTAAAGATGTGAACGACCTGCCAGAGCTGCTGAAAGCGCAGATCGCCCACTTCTTCGAGCACTACAAAGATCTCGAAAAAGGCAAATGGGTTAAAGTTGAAGGCTGGGATAACGCAGAAGCGGCGAAAGCAGAAATCATCGCCTCTTTCGAGCGTGCTGCTAAGAAGTAATTCTTACTGCTGATACTAAGCCCCGCGCGTCGGGGCTTTTTTGTGCCTTTCGCTCCCGGTAACCCGTGCGAATGGGCGCAAAAAAACAACGCCACCTTACGGTGGCGTTGTCGTTTTTCAGAACTGGTCTCTGTCTAACCAGTTACCGCTTTCAATCAGCGTTAACCCGTCGACCGAACGTTGGTACACGTACATCCATGCACTGCCGTAAGGTGTCTGGATCAACTGGCGAGCGTATTCACCGCCCCTGGTGCGCAAGGCATCAAGTTCGGCCAGCGTGGCATTATCAATACGATAAACCTCACCCTGTACCGTTCCGTTCCCCGGAACTGCGCCTGGATAGTGGCCCAGACTGTACAACTGGTAGTTTTCGATTGTGTAATTTCCCAGCAACTGGGCGTTGGTCATCCAGTGGCTGTTGCCTTGCCTGGTTCGTAAACTGCCGTAAACAAATATTCGCATTGCTAAAACTCAAACTGATAGAGCAGATCAAGTGCCTGGTCTACGCCGGACACTGCTTCCAGATATAGCTTAGGCATCAGGCGATAACGTAACGTGAGTGTAGCCAGTGAGTCAAAGATCCCCACGCCATATTTTACCTGTAGACCCGGCAGTACATAGCCGCTGACCACTACCTGCGAAGAGTCACCCACGCCCTGAGTGTCCAGCGCCAGATTGCTTACGCCAAACGTCTCGCCGATTTTACCCACAACCTGACCACTTTGTGCAACCCCCAGACCGACTAACATTGATGTCATTGCCGCACCATCGCCCTGTTGGCTATCCAGACCCTGGCCGCGCAGCAGGTAAGAGAGCGCTTCCTGTTGCGACATGGCCGGGTCAGAGAAGATCTCTGCCTTAGGTTCATCGGCGGAGCCCGTCACGCGCACGCCCGCAATCACATCATCTTCGGTGGCTTCCGGGTTACGTATCGCTTCGATATTGAGTACCGGCTGATCCGGTGGACCGGAGAACAGCAGCTCGCCTTTACGCACAATCAAATCCTGACCGTAGGCATGGAAGCGCCCTTCAGGAATATTGATTTGTCCATTGAGGCCAAGCCCCTGTTGATCCTGCGCCACTTTCAGGTCACCTGTGAGTCTCGCCTTCAGCCCAAACGCGTCCAAACGCACGTTATTCCCCACGTGCACGATAAGATTACTATTGATCGGTATGCCCGCGCTCTTCTGTTCAACAGGTTTCAGATTTTCATTGAGCATAACTTCATCACTGGAGACGCCAACCGCGCTTTCCGGCACTTCGTGAACCACGATGCGCGCCCACGGTACGTCAACACGGCCGTCCAGGGTGAAGAGACTCGGCGTTGCCTCAAAGACCACGTCTGGCGACACGTCCAGGCGCACCATCGGCGGTACCGTGATACGCACCCTGCTGCCCTTGGCCGCAATACGGGCGCGCCAGTTGTCGAGCTGGCTCCAGTCTGCGTCACCGCTCAGGTTGATTTGTCCCTGCTGCGTCAGCACTGAGCCACTGAGGGTTGAGCTTTGGCCGTTAAAGTTCATCGTCAGCTGGCTTGGCTGCATATCGAACGGCATAAAGTTACCGTCAATGTCCACGCCGTTTAACCGCATCTGGCCAAACAGCTGCGGGCTTTGCGCATCCCCCGCCAGACGCAGGTTGGCGCTGAGCATCCCCGCCGCCTTTTCTCCCCGCGAGAAGATCGGATTCACCATCGCCAGGTTGAAGTTGCGAATATTGACGTTGCCGCCGAGATTGCGCCGCCCTTGCGGATCGGTAATTTGCACCTGTCCGTCAAACTGACCGTTGTTGGTCAGGCGGATCAGCCATCCCAGTTCAGCACGATTGTTACGCAGGTCAGCGTTCACATTCAGGGTGTCGAACGCTACCGGCAGCGGCGCGTCATTGACCTCCTGCGTCACCTTCACGTTACGCCCGGAGAGCGTAACGCTGCCCTGCGGCAGCCCCTCTTTGGTGGTGTCCCACGCGACGTCCGCTTTACCGCTGAAGACCCCGCTGGCCTGGGTGGTTTCCGGCATAAACGGTTTCAGCATCGCCAGGTCGAAACGGTTGAGGTTGATCTGCGCGCGTCCTTCCGCGCCCGCATCAATGGTCTGCGGCACACACAGCTCAGCATTCGGGTTGGTCCAGCAGTGTGGCCCAATGCTTAACTTTTGCTCCGCATTGCGGTAGTCCAGCGCGATGGATCGGGACAGCATCAGCGGGCCGACCGGCGTGCTGAAGCGGGTGTTATCCAGTACGCCCTTCCAGCGCGTTGCCTGGCGATCAAAACTGCCCGTCAGGTGCAGCTGCCCGGAGACCGGCTCGCCCTGCACGCGCAGCTGGAGATCGTGCTGCTTTTCGTTACCTTTTGCCGCCAGCGTGACCAGACTGATGTTCACGTCCGGCTGGGAGATACGCTCCACGCGCAGGTCCAGGCTTCCGCCGATCTGATCGGTGGATTTCACGTCCCCTTCGACGCGCACGCGGGCAATGGAAAGTTCCTGCCAGCGCAGGTTATTAGCGGTGATGTCCGCCAGCAGCTGCGGCGCCTCCACCGTACCGCGAACCTTCACTAACCCCTTCGCCGTGCCGCCAAGACCCGGCAGGGCGTTATCGAGATTTGGCGCGTCGATGGTGGCATCCAGATCGAGATCTTTCACCCCCAGCTCGCCTTTGATATCTGCCGTGTTGCGGCCCAGCGCCACGTGCAGGTCCGGGATCACCCACTGGAGATAGCTGTTGCCCTTAAGCGAGCCCTCTACGTTGACTTTGTTCTGCTTCACGTTGCCGGTGAGCTTGAGTTCCGGCACGTCCATCTGCCAGGTGCCACCGTACAGGCTACCGCGGGTTTTGATCAGGCCATCCAGTTTTGACGGCCAGTCCGGGACCTCTTTAGCGGTGTTGATCCCGGTCAGCTTCAGCTCGCCGCGCCAGCTGATCGCCTGCTGCCAGTCGAGCAGCGCGGTCAGCTCTGTTTTTCCTTCCAGCGCCGCCACGGTCAGCTTGTCGAGGTTAACCTGCAACTCGTTACCCTTCGCATCCAGGGTGATATCGGCGGGCGGTACCCCCTGCCCCTTCACTGCCGTGCGGAACGACAGCGTGTAGTCGGTCATTTTGCCACTCAGCTTCAGCTTCAGATCGTCAGCCTGGAACTGTTTTTCGCCGGTGAACGGCCAGTAAAGCTGCTTGCTGACAACCTCAAGGTTGAGCGGTAAACCGGCCTCTGCCAGCTGGGTTTGCCCGCGCAGCACCATATCCACCGCTCCGGAAAGGTTCACGCCGAACTCCAGCTTCTCACGCAGCGCGCCGCCGACCTTCACCTTCACCTTTTCGCCCTTCAGCGGATCGATGTTCAGGGCGCTGTTCAGCGTAATATCAACCGGCCAGTTGTCGCGCAGCTGCGCGTTGCCTGAGGCGTTCACCGAGCCCTGACTGGAGTCGATATCCAGCGCGTCGAGCTTCATGTTGCCGTCGATGCTGCTGACTTTAAGCAGCATGTTGAAGACTGTCAGATCGGTATCACCCGTCAGACGCAGCTGCTCGCCCTTAAACTCTTCGATATTGAGGTTCAGCGGCAGATGCACGTCGGTCATCTCCGGCAGAACCGGTTTCGAGAAGAGATCTTTCAGCGTTTCGCCCAGCGGTTTTTCTTCCGGCTGCGGGTTCTGGATCTTCGGCTCGACGATCTCTTCCTGCGCCACGTCGGCCACCTTCGGCAGCGCAATCAGCAGCCCTTGCAGGGAGGTTGGGGTCAGGGTGAGGTTTTTCTCCTGCCAGCGCAGACCGGAGGTGAAATCCATCACGGATACCGTCGTATCGTCGATTTTGATATTGACGTTATCCAGCGCAACCCGGTAGAGCGCAATCGGGTACGGCGTGGAGAGATTCAGCGGGCCGCTGTCCTCTTCTTCGACAGGCTCAGACTTCGGCATTTTTTTGGAATCTATCGCCACGTTAACGTCTTTTAGCGACAGATCGTTTACGCACAGTTGGCTGTCACGCAGGCAGCCGAGCTTGACCGCCAGATGAAACTCGCCCGCGTTCACCGCCACGCCGGGCTGTTCGTAACGGATATTTTTCAGGCGCAGATCGCGCCAGCCGCCCGTCACCTGGCCGATTTCCAGCCCCGGCACCCAGCGGTTCGCGGCGTTAAACAGCAGATGCAGGCCCGTGGTGGTGCCCACCAGAAACGCCACCGTACCGAGCAGTAATACGATAAAAATCAGCACCCCGAGGCTTATCTTCTTCCATAAACTCATAATTCAGGCCCCAGACCGATGTAAAACTGTAAACCGTGTTCGTCTTTGTCGCCCACCGGAACGGCGAAATCGAGCTTGATGGGCCCGACCGGTGACTGCCAGCGCACGCCTACGCCCGCGCCGGTTTTGAAATCGCTGCGGCGGATATCGTTCACCGCTTCACCGCCGTCAACGAACATCGCCCCCCACCACTTGCCGCTGACGTTGTACTGGTACTCCAGCGAGCCGGTCGCCAGTTTTGACGCCCCGGTCAACTGGCCTTTGTCGTTTTCAGGTGAGATCGATTTGTACTTATACCCGCGAATGCTGCGGTCGCCCCCGGCGAAGAAGCGCAGATCCGGCGGGACGCGTTCGAAATCACCGGTTTCGATCCAGCCGAGATTACCGCGCATCACAAAGCGGTGTTTGTCGTACAGCGTGCGGATCCAGACGTTTTGCGCCTGAAAGACGGAGAAGTCTACGTCGGAGCCCCAGGCAGTGTTGGAGTAATCGATGGAGTAGCGCTGAGAGTCGCCCCAGGTCGGCATCAGGCCACCGCGCGAGCGGGTACGGCTGATCATCACGCCCGGATAAAGCAGCATGGTGGTGTTAGTGACGTTTGCCTGGGTAAAGTGGTCGAGGCTCCAGCGCAGGTTAATGGCGCGCTGCCAGCCGCTGGAGAGATCCCAGAAGCGTGATACCGCAAGCGTCGTCGAGTCCTGCTCGGTATCGTTCAAATCGGTACGCTTAAAGCCGCCCTGCACGAGGTAGTATTGCTCAAGCGGATTTTTCAGCAGCGGCATTTTATAGCTGAAGTCCAGCTGCTGTTCAGGCGCAGACAGGCTCACGCTGGTGGTCAGGCTGTGGCCGTAGGAGTTCATCCACGGTTTTTTCCACGAGGCTTTCACGCGCGGGCCGACGTCCGTGGAGTAGCCGACACCGGTCTCAATGGTGTTTTCGGTGCGCGGAGAGACCACGCCATGCAGCGGTAACACTTTCGTTTTACGGGATTTATCAAATTCCGGCGCCACCACCACGGAGTTAAACCAGCCCGTCGCGGACAAACGACGGTTCAGCTCGCCCAGGTCGCTGGACTGGTAGTAGTCGCCCTTTTTAAACGGCACCAGGTTTTGCAGATACTCATCACGGATTTGCGATCCTTCGAAGGTCACATCGCCAAACCGGTAGCGCTCGCCGCTGTCGTAATCGATATCCCAGAATGCCTGACGTCGCTCAAGCGCAACGCCTAGCTGGCTTTTGTTGAACTGGCTGTCGAAGTAGCCTTTGCGCAGCGAAACGCTGGTTAATGATTTTTTAAAACGATCGTAATCCCCGTGATTGAGCACAGTGCCCACTTTCGGACGGGTGCTGAGCAGATCCAGGTAGTCACGATCCGTGCGCGCGCCGCCGCGCAGCACCACGTTCGTGCCGCCAATCAGGACGGGTTCGCCCGGCGAGACGCGGGCAATCAACACCTGACGTCCTTTTGCCGGCGGCGGGCGTAAATCGAAATCGATGGTGGGTTCGTAGTACCCCAACGCCTTTAAGCCTTCGCGAATGGCGTCATCCACGCGCGCGCGAAAACGCCGATCCGGCGTGACCTCATCGCTCTGGATAGTAGAAAGCTGCGCACGCACGTTTTTTTCCAGCGCCCCGGATAACCCCTCAACCTGCAAACGGACATTCGCCGCGCTGGCAATCCCGCTGGTCAGCAGTAAGCTGACTAAACATAACTGGCGGATCTTTGTCACGTTTTCTCCTGAATATCCCTGTTTCCACCCTGGAAGCAAATGCAGTGCCGCTCCGCGGCAAAATACGGCCTGAAAGCCAAAAACCCAAATTACGGGTTGAAAAAGGGTGTAACACCCAAATATTTCTTATGATTAAATCTAGACTCATTCATCGCATTTATTGTGTTCAATTAAACGCTTCGTGACAACCTTAACCGAAACAACGCTACCCCGGAGGCCCCACCGTGAGTTTATTTGATAAAAAGCATCTGGTATCACAAGCCGATGCGTTACCGGGACGCAACACCCCTATGCCAGTGGCGACATTACACGCCGTAAACAACCATTCAATGACAAACGTTCCTGATGGAATGGAGATCGCCCTGTTTGCCATGGGCTGCTTCTGGGGCGTAGAACGCCTGTTCTGGCAACTGCCGGGCGTGTACAGCACCGCTGCGGGCTACACCGGAGGATATACGCCTAACCCAACCTACCGCGAAGTCTGTTCCGGTGAGACCGGTCATGCTGAAGCGGTGCGTGTGGTGTATGACCCGAGCGTCATTAGCTATGAACAGCTGCTCCAGGTGTTCTGGGAAAACCATGACCCGGCGCAGGGCATGCGTCAGGGTAACGATCACGGCACCCAATACCGTTCGGCCATCTACCCGCTCACCCCAGAGCAGGAGGCCGCGGCCCACGCCAGCCTGACGCGTTTCCAGGAAGCGATGCAGGCGGCCGGTGATAAACGTCAGGTCACGACGGAAATCGCTACCGCGAAACCGTTCTACTATGCCGAAGACGACCACCAGCAGTACCTGCATAAAAATCCGTACGGCTACTGCGGCATTGGCGGCATCGGCGTCTGTCTGCCTCCACAACAGGACTGATTACGGCTTCAGCGCCACGCGAGCCGCGTGGCGCACAGCCTCTCCCTCCGGCCACTTTTTGCCGAAAACGTGACCTCTGGCAGGTTTACACGTCTTTACGCTATACTACCGCTGAAATAATCGGCTCAACGCTACGAGCTGACTTCAATGTGTCTTCACACGAATGGTATCAACTCCCCTTCTGAGGATCTGGCGAGAAGCCGGATAAACTATGTTAAACAGTATTTTAGTAATACTTTGTCTTATTGCCGTCAGTGCATTTTTCTCGATATCGGAGATCTCGCTGGCTGCCTCCCGTAAAATCAAACTGAAGCTGCTTGCCGACGAGGGCAACATCAACGCATCACGCATTCTGAAAATGCAGGAAAACCCCGGCATGTTCTTTACCGTGGTGCAGATTGGCCTGAACGCAGTCGCCATTCTTGGCGGTATCGTGGGCGATGCAGCGTTTTCTCCGGCGTTTTATGGCCTCTTTGTTAAGTACATGTCCGTAGAGCTGGCCGAGCAGTTGAGCTTCATCCTCTCCTTCTCCCTGGTGACCGGCTTGTTCATTTTATTCGCGGACCTGACCCCGAAACGCATCGGTATGATTGCGCCAGAAGCTGTGGCTTTGCGTATCATCAACCCGATGCGCTTCTGCCTTTATGTCTTCCGTCCGCTGGTGTGGTTCTTTAACGGCCTGGCGAACGTCATTTTCCGCATCTTCAAGCTGCCGATGGTGCGTAAAGACGACATCACCTCCGATGATATTTATGCCGTGGTGGAAGCCGGGGCGCTGGCAGGCGTGCTGCGCAAGCAGGAGCACGAGCTGATTGAGAACGTTTTCGAACTGGAATCCCGTACCGTGCCGTCCTCCATGACCGGCCGTGAAAACATCATCTGGTTCGATCTGCATGAAGACGAGCAGAGCCTGAAGACCAAAGTGGCGCAGCATCCACATTCCAAGTTCCTGGTCTGTAACGAAGATATCGACCATATCATCGGCTATGTGGACTCCAAAGACCTGCTGAACCGCGTGCTGGCAAACCAGAGCCTGGCGCTGAACAGCGGCGTGCAGATCCGCAACACCCTGATTGTGCCGGACACCCTGACGCTCTCCGAAGCGCTGGAAAGTTTCAAAACCGCCGGGGAAGACTTCGCGGTGATCATGAACGAATACGCGCTGGTGGTGGGCATTATCACCCTCAACGACGTTATGACGACCCTGATGGGCGACCTGGTCGGCCAGGGGCTGGAAGAGCAGATTGTTCAGCGTGACGAAAATTCATGGCTCATCGATGGCGGTACGCCGATTGAAGACGTCATGCGCGTGCTCGACATCGACGAGTTCCCGCAGTCCGGCAACTACGAGACCATCGGCGGCTTTATGATGTTTATGCTGCGTAAAATCCCGAAACGTACCGACTCGGTGAAGTTCTCCGGCTTCAAGTTTGAAGTGGTGGATATCGATAACTACCGCATCGATCAGCTGCTGGTAACGCGTATTGATAGCAAACCGACCGTGCTGGTGCCGAAACTGCCGGATGCGGAAGAGAAGGTGTCGGCGTAATCCTTTGTGTGCCCCACAAACATCAACGGCTCCCATCGGGAGCCGTCTTTTTAACTACTACTGCATAGCACGTTGGTTAAGCCATCTCAGTTTGCAGACGCATAACCTGACGGTTGACTTCGGACATCACAGACAAGTGCTGTTTGTCCTTCACTTTCGGGATAAGGATTTTGCCCTTATCGAACTCAAAAGCGCCAACATCCTTGATGTACAACCGTCCACGGAACAGGATCTTCACGTACTTCGCCACCTGAAGCGGGTTGTAGCGTTGGAAAATTTTCATTCTTGTATCTCCTGCGAATCATACGCTCTTGCGGTGCCACAATCGGCCCGACTGTCCTGAGCGCAAATTTTGATGCCCAATGACTATAGACCAGAACCTCGTACTTACCCAGTGTGCATAAGTTTATTTACCGTTTGATTACAATTATTCAGAATAATCTTTGCAAAGCGTGATACAGCGCAGTATATGCCGTCGTTTTTGCGTGGATATGTGCGTTCGCCCGCAAACTGGCATCGGGATTGCGGGAAAAGCCTATTGATCGCACTTATGATTAAAAGCGCATGACCAAGTGGTCGGATCACCTGCTAACAATAAGGAAACACCATGACCCTACGTAACCTCCTGGCAGCAGCTTGCCTGTTGCTGCCGCTGATGGCTTCCGCACACAACATTGAAAAAGGACAACGTGTCCCGCCGGTCGGGATTGCTGACCGGGGAGAATTGATTCTCGACAATGATAAGTTTAGCTATAAAGCCTGGAATAGCGCGCAGCTTGCGGGCAAAGTGAGAGTTGTACAACATATTGCCGGACGTACATCCGCTAAAGAGAAAAACGCTACCCTCGTGGAGGCGATCAAGGCCGCAAAACTCCCGCACGATCGCTACCAGACCACTACCATCGTGAACACCGACGACGCCATTCCCGGCTCCGGCATGTTTGTGCGCTCAAGCCTTGAGAGCAATAAGAAGCTCTATCCCTGGTCGCAGTTTATTGTCGACAGCAACGGCGTGACGCGTAAGGCGTGGCAGCTGGAAGAGGAGAGTTCAGCGATTGTCGTGCTGGACAAAAACGGTCGCGTAGAGTGGGTTAAAGACGGCGCGCTGACGCAGGATGAGGTGCAGCAGGTGGTTGCCCTGCTGCATAAGCTGCTGACTCAGTAAAGTGACACCCGGAAGCCCGGATTCAGGAATGACTCGCGCGGGGTGTAGTCCAGTGGCTTACCCTGCCAGTCATGCACATGCGCGCCAGCGGCCGCCGCCACCGCATGCCCTGCCGCCGTATCCCAGACGTTCGTCGGCCCGAAACGTGGGTACAGCTGCGCCTGCCCTTCCGCCACCAGACAGAACTTCAGCGACGAGCCAATCGACGTCGTCTGGTGTTCACCCAGCTGTTGCAGATACTCCTCCAGCTCGCTGTCACTGTGCGAGCGGCTGATCACCACCAGCGGAGGACGGGCATCACGCACCTGGATCTGCTTACGCACGCCGCACTCTTCCTTCCAGGCTTTACCTTCCGCCGCGCTGTACATCACCTTCATCACCGGGGCATAAACCACGCCCAGTACCGCTTTCCCGTTTTCAATCAGAGCGATGTTGACGGTGAATTCACCGTTACGCTTGATAAACTCTTTCGTGCCGTCCAGCGGGTCGACAAGCCAGTAACGCTGCCAGTGCTGACGTTCATCCCAGCTCTGGGGCGCTTCTTCAGAAAGGACCGGAATATCCGGCGTCAGGGCCTGCAAACCTTTCAGGATCACTGCATGCGCCGCGATATCCGCCGCCGTCACCGGGGAGTCATCCGCTTTGCTGACAACATCCATCGGTTTCGCACCGTCGTACACCTGCATAATGGCATCACCCGCATCCCGTGCGAGCTGACAAATTTTATCTAACATTCTCCACCTCTTCGTTAACGCAGTGGGCATAACTTATTGTTTTAGTTATATCGTAATGTGAACAATTCCGCTATCTGTGAAGCAATTCTGGTTTCAGCGCCCTTTTTTCTGGCAGCATTCACACTTCTGTAAGCAACAAATACTACATACATATTCTTTTGTGGCTTGGATCGAAAAAAGGACTCCTCAGATGATTAAGTTTAGCGCAACGCTCCTGGCAACGCTGATTGCGGCAAGCGTTCAGGCAGCGACGGTGGATCTCCGTATTCTGGAAACCACCGATCTGCACAGCAATATGATGGACTTCGATTACTACAAAGATACCCCTACGGAAAAATTCGGACTGGTACGCACGGCAAGTTTGATCAACGCCGCCCGCGGTGAAGTGAAAAACAGCGTGCTGGTTGATAACGGGGACTTAATTCAGGGCAGCCCGCTCGGCGACTACATGGCGGCGAAGGGGCTGAAAAAAGGCGAGATCCACCCTGTCTATAAAGCGATGAACACCCTGGATTATGCGGTTGGCAACCTGGGCAACCACGAATTTAACTACGGCCTGAAATACCTGCACGACGCGCTGGCAGGGGCAAAATTCCCGTACGTTAACGCCAATATCATCGACGTTAAGACGAAGAAGCCGCGCTTCACCCCTTATCTGATTAAAGAGACCGAGGTTGTCGACCAGGACGGTAAAAAACAGACGCTGAAAATCGGCTATATCGGTTTTGTACCGCCGCAGATCATGACGTGGGATAAAGCCAACCTCGACGGGAAAGTAACCGTCAACGACATTACCGAAACCGCGCGCAAATACGTGCCGGAGATGCGGGCGAAAGGGGCGGATGTGGTGGTCGTCGTGGCCCACTCCGGCCTCTCGGCCGACCCGTATCAGGTGATGGCTGAGAACTCCGTGTACTATCTCAGCCAGGTGCCGGGCGTGGATGCGATCCTGTTTGGTCACGCCCATGCCGTTTTCCCGGGCAAAGATTTCGCTGATATCAAAGGCGCGGACATCGAAAAAGGGACGCTCAACGGTGTGCCATCGGTGATGCCGGGCATGTGGGGTGACCACCTTGGCGTGGTGGATCTGGTGCTGAATAACGACAGCGGAAGCTGGAAAGTCACGCAGTCGAAAGCGGAAGCGCGTCCGATCTACGACGCAGCGGCCAAAAAATCTCTGGCAGGGGAAGATAAAAAGCTGGTCGACGTCCTGAAGCATGACCACGACGCGACGCGTGAATTTGTCAGCAAGCCGATCGGTAAATCGGCTGATAACATGTACAGCTTCCTCGCGCTGGTACAGGATGATCCGACCGTGCAGGTAGTCAACATGGCGCAGAAAGCCTATGCGGAGCACTATATTCAGGGCGATCCGGATCTGGCAAATCTGCCGGTACTGTCTGCCGCGGCGCCATTCAAAGTGGGCGGACGTAAGAACGATCCGGCCAGTTACGTTGAGGTGGAAAAAGGCCAGCTGACCTTCCGTAATGCCGCCGATCTCTACCTCTATCCCAACACACTCGTGGTGGTGAAAGCCACCGGGAAAGAGGTGAAGGAGTGGCTGGAGTGCTCTGCCGGACAGTTCAACCAGATCGATCCGCACAGCAGCAAACCGCAGTCGCTGATTAACTGGGACGGTTTCCGCACCTACAACTTCGACGTGATCGACGGCGTGGATTATCAGATTGACGTTACCCAGCCCGCGAAATATGACGGCGAATGTCAGGCCATTAATCCGCAGGCAGAACGCATCAAAAACCTGACCTTCAACGGCAAAGCGATTGATCCTAATGCCACTTTCCTGGTGGTGACCAACAACTACCGCGCCTATGGCGGCAAGTTTGCCGGTACGGGTGACAGCCATATCGCCTTTGCCTCACCGGATGAGAACCGTTCGGTGCTGGCGGCGTGGATCAGCGCGGAGTCGAAAAAGGCGGGTGAAATTCATCCGGCGGTGGATAACAACTGGCGTCTGGCACCGATCCACAGCGACACTAAGCTGGATATTCGCTTTGAGACATCTCCGTCCGATAAAGCAGCCGCGTTTATCAAGGATAAGGCGCAGTATCCGATGCAAAAGGTCGCGACGGATGATATTGGGTTCGCGATTTATCAGGTGGATTTGAGCAGGTAGCGATGATTGTGCCGGGTGGCGGCTTCGCCTTACCCGGCCTACCCGCAATCCTCGATCCCGTAGGCCGGGTAAGCGCAAGCGCCACCCGGCATTTCATGCCGCACGCTCGTCCCTATTCGCCATCACCTGCGGCGTATTGACCTCAATCCAGTCGGCCAGCGCGGCCACCTTCTCGCTTACCTCCCGCCCCAGCGGCGTCAGGCTATACTCCACATGCGGCGGTACGACCGGATACGACACGCGATCGACAAACCCATCATGCTCCAGCGCCTGTAAAGACTGAGCCAGCATCTTCTCGCTGACGCCGCCCATCTTGCGGCGCAGATCGCTGAAACGATGCGTCCCCTGACGTAACGCCACCAGGATCAGCACGCCCCAGCGGCTGGTTACGTGTTTGAGCACCTCCCGTGACGGGCACTGTTCCGCAAAGAGGTTGCCATCGCGCATTTGCTCGCTGAGCGTCGGTATTGTTGTTTTCATACTTACCTTTTTGTACGTACTTACTAAAAGTTAGTTATGGTGATAGTGTGCCACAACACCAGACAAACACGAAGGAGATTCATCATGATCGCGATTACCGGCGCAACCGGCCAGCTTGGCCAACATGTTATTGAAGAACTGCTGAAAACCGTTCCGGCCAGCCAGATCGTGGCTATTGTGCGTAACCTGGCGAAAGCCGAAGCGTTGCGTCAGCAAGGGGTCGTTGTGCGTCAGGCGGATTACACCGATGAAGCCGCATTTACCACCGCGCTGAACGGCGTGGATAAACTGCTGCTCATCTCCTCCAGCGAAGTGGGCCAGCGCGCCGTACAGCACCAGAACGTGATAAACGCCGCCAAAGCCGCCGGGGTGAAATTCATCGCCTATACCAGCCTGCTGCATGCTGACAAATCTCCGCTGGGTCTGCACGTTGAGCACGTCGAAACCGAAAATGCCCTGGCGGCCTCCGGCGTGCCTTACGCCCTGCTGCGCAACGGCTGGTACACCGAAAACTACCTGGCAAGCGCGCCGCCAGCGCTGGAACACGGCGTATTTATGGGGGCCGCAGGCGAAGGCAAAATTGCCTCTGCGACCCGTGCGGATTACGCGGCGGCGGCAGCGAAAGTGATTTCTGAAGAGGGTCATGCCGGCAAGGTGTATGAACTGGCGGGTGATAATGCCTGGACGCTGAGCGAACTGGCTGCGGAACTGAGCAAGCAGAGCGGTAAGCCGGTAACGTATCAGAACCTCAGCGAAGCCGATTTCGCCGCTGCGCTGAAGGGCGTTGGTCTGCCTGCCGGGCTGGCGGAAATGCTGGCGGACTCCGACACCGGCGCGTCCAAAGGCGGCCTGTTCGACGACAGCCATACCCTGAGCAAGCTCATTGGCCGCCCAACCACACCGCTGGCGGAAAGCGTCAAAGCCATCCTGTAGTTGTTAAAAATTGGTTATTTTTTGTGGCGTCCCCTCGGGTCATCTCTGATAATGAAGCGATGACCCACAAGGAGGCTCACTGTGCAAGGCGTACCGGAACAGTTCACTGATGAGAGAGACAGCGCGCGCTTTCGCCATCTGGCGCAGCTGCCGGGCCTGGAGCTTTATCACGCCCATATCTCTGACTACGCCTTCGAGCCGCACACTCATGAAGCCTTCGGTATCGGCACCATCGAAACCGGTGCCGAACGCTTCCGCTATCGCGGTACCCAGCATCTTGCCGCGGAAAAATCCGTCGTGACCATGAACCCGGACGAGATCCACACCGGGGAATCCGCCACTGAAGGCGGCTGGCGCTACCGGATGGTCTACATCGAACCCGACCTGCTGGAAGAGGTCACTGGCCTGCGTCACTGGTGGTTTAGCGACGTCACGCGTCACGATCCGCTGCGCTCGCAACAGATAGGCCAGTTGATTTATGGCCTGTGGCACACGGACGATCCGCTGACGCAGAAGGGGCTGCTACTGGATTTGATTCAGACTTTTCAGCCGCTGGCCCACCATGCGCCGGTGGTGCAGGAGGCCACGCACCGCTTCGAACGCGTTCGCGACTACCTGCACGACAACTATATGCGCTCGCTGACCCTGGACGAGCTGGCTAACGTTGTCTCGCTCAGCCCGTACCATTTTCAGCGCCAGTTCAAAGCCCATTTCCACGTTACGCCCCACCAGATGCTGATGGCCATCCGGCTGTGGCGCGCCAAAGCATTCCTCACCCATGGCATGCCTGCCGCCGAGGTGGCCGCCGCGACCGGGCTGACCGATCAGTCGCACCTGACCCGCGCCTTCACCCGTCGCTACGGCATCACACCCGTGCGCTACCAGAAACAGGTTATGCCGCGCTAATGCGCAACCTCATACAATACGCGCCCGTTTTGCCCTCCTACACTGAGCGCAAAGTGAATCAAGATGGATGGAAAAATGATTAGCGGCGTGTTGTATGCCCTGCTTGCGGGTTTGATGTGGGGGCTGATTTTTGTCGGCCCGCTGATTGTGCCGGAGTACCCGGCAATATTGCAGTCGACCGGACGTTACCTGGCGCTGGGGCTGATTGCCGTGCCGCTGGCGTGGCTGGGGCGCACGCGTCTGCGTCAGCTGGGCCGCCAGGACTGGCTCACCGCGCTGGCGCTGACCATGATGGGTAATCTGATCTACTACGTCTGTCTGGCGAGCGCCATTCAGCGCACCGGTGCGCCGGTGTCGACCATGATTATCGGCACGCTGCCGGTGGTCATCCCGGTTTTCGCGAACCTGCTTTACAGCCAGCGTGACGGAAAACTGGCGTGGTCAAAAATGGCGCCGGCGCTGGTCTGCATTGCCGTGGGGCTGGTGTGCGTGAATATTGCCGAGCTTCGCCATGGTCTGGAAAATTTCAGCGTGTGGCGTTACGGTTCAGGGATCTTTCTGGCGTTTATTTCGGTTGTCTGTTGGGCCTGGTATGCCCTGCGCAACGCACGCTGGCTGCGGGAAAACCCGGATAAGCATCCGATGATGTGGGCCACGGCGCAGGCGCTGGTCACCCTCCCTGTCTCGTTGCTGGGCTATGTGGGCGCGTGTGTCTGGCTGGGTAGCCAGCAACCGGCATTTACCCTGCCCTTCGGACCGCGCCCGTGGGTATTCGTCGGGTTAATGGTCGCCATTGCCGTGCTCTGTTCGTGGGTGGGCGCGCTGTGCTGGAACATTGCCAGCCAGAAGCTGCCGACGGTGATATTAGGGCCGCTGATTGTCTTTGAGACACTGGCCGGGCTGCTCTATACCTTCCTGATGCGCCAGAGCGTGCCGCCGTTGCTAACGGCCTGCGGGATCGCGCTACTGGTCGTTGGGGTGGTGATTGCGGTGAGAGCGAAGCCGGAAAAACCGATGGTCGTTCCGGCGTCGGAGGGGTGAGCTTTTCGCCCGGCGGCGCTTCGCTTGCAGGGCCTACAAAACCGTAGGCCGGGTAAGCGTCAGCGCCACCCGGCACAGTATCAGAACGTTTCCCAGTTCGCTTCAGACGCCGCCGCGACGGGCTGCGCTTTAGGTGCATAGGTCTTTACCGGCGCGGCTTTCACCGCCTGATTGCGGGTGATCTTAAACACTGCCACCGCGTCGTTCAGGCGTGCAGCCTGATCTTCCAGCGCCGCCGCCGCCGCCGCAGACTCTTCCACCAGCGAGGCATTCTGCTGGGTGACGCGATCCATCTCCGCCACCGCCTGACCCACCTGGTCGATACCGCGGCTCTGTTCGTCGGAGGCCGACGCAATCTCACCCATGATGTCCGTCACGCGCGTAACCGCATTGACGATCTCCGCCATCGTCGCGCCCGCCTCATTCACCAGCTGAGAGCCCGCGTTAACACGCTCGCCGGAATCATCGATCAGCGCTTTGATCTCTTTCGCCGCCTGCGCACTGCGCTGGGCAAGGGTACGCACCTCGCCCGCGACAACCGCGAAGCCACGTCCCTGCTCGCCCGCGCGCGCCGCTTCTACCGCCGCGTTCAGCGCCAGAATATTGGTCTGGAAAGCAATGCCGTCGATCACGTTAGTAATTTGCGCGATTTTGCTGGAACTGGTGGCGATTTCGTCCATCGTCCGCACCACGCCTTCCACCACGTTACCACCCTTCTTCGCGGTGGAGGAGGCGTCCAGCGCCAGGCGTGACGCCTGACGCGCGTTATCGGCGTTTTGCTTCACGGTAGCGGTTAACTGTTCCATGCTGGCTGCCGTCTCTTCCAGAGAAGCGGCCTGCTGCTCGGTACGGGAGGAGAGATCGTTGCTGCCCGCCGAGATTTCACCCGCGCCGGTGTAGATGGTATCTGCGCCTTCACGCACCACGCCCACCGTGTTGGCCAGCGCAGTCTGCATCTCCTGAACGTTGCGCGCCAGGATCGCCATTTCATTTTTACCCTCAGCCTGAATCGGCTGGGTTAAATCCCCTGCGGCAATGGCGCGGATATGGTTGATCACCTCTTCCAGCGGCAGCAGCAGCACGCGGCGCATCGCAATCCAGCTGGAAATAATCACCGCGATCACCAGCAGCATCACCGCAGAAAGGATCCACAGAATGCGTTTGTAGTCGCTTTCATTGTCCTGGATACCTTTGGCGGTCAGCGCGGCCTGCGCCTCACGCCACTCGCGATAAACCTTTTGCATCGCGGTCTGCTTCTGTTCGGCATTTTGTTTGAACATATCTTCCAGATTGCCCTGCCCCAGCAGAACGTTCATTTGCGTCAGCGTGGCGGAGTAGACGCGGTACTGCTCTTCCAGGCGATCGGCCAGGTGCTCGTCCATACCCGGCGTTTCCGGCAGCGCATAGTATTTATCGTAATGGGTCTGGGCATCGGCCAGCAGGTTTTTCGCGGTATTGACCAGCTCGTTCAGCTGCCCGCCGTTAATCTGCGACGCCATGCTGCTTTGCAGGCGCAGCATGCCGCGGTTGAGGGTGACGCGCGCCTGGTTCAGGCTGATCCAGGCGTCGGTAAACTCAGCGACGTTCTGGCTGGAAAGCTGAGAAACGGTGAAGTTCTCTTTATCGTTATTGAGTGCATTAATGAAAATGCCAGCGGAGATCAGCTGCATGATGCCGAGCACAAGCAGCACCGAAATCAAAAGAGTAATGACTTTTATACGTTTAAACATGCGTTGCCTTTTTTATATACAGGTATTGTCTGACCTGTATCTATCGGCACGCGCGGCGGGTTGTTTACTGTTTCTCCACCTTTAAAAACTTTCGAAAGCCCTTTTCTGCATTCAATCAGCAAGTTAAAAGCATGCTTTTTTTGTGATCCCTTTCTCGTTTTCACCCTTGCCTCTAAAGGGTTATAGTATCCACTTAAAGATGCATTTAAAATGCATCTTATATTTCTGATGATGAGGTAACTGCTATGGCCTTCCGCGACCAACCCTTAGGCGAGCTGGCGCTCTCCATCCCTCGCGCTTCTGCGCTGTTCCGTAAATATGATATGGATTACTGCTGCGGCGGTAAGCAAACGCTGGCGCGCGCAGCGTCGCGTAAAGAGCTGGATGTAGAGGCTATCGAAGCGGAGCTGGCTCAGCTGGCTGAACAGCCCGTCGACAAAGACTGGCGCACTGCGCCGCTGGCTGAAATCATCGACCATATCATTGTGCGTTACCACGATCGTCACCGCGAGCAGCTGCCGGAGCTGATTTTACAGGCGACCAAAGTTGAACGCGTTCATGCCGATAAACCTTCCGTACCGCGCGGCCTGGCGAAATACCTGACCATGCTGCACGAAGAACTTTCCAGCCACATGATGAAAGAGGAGCAGATCCTCTTCCCGATGATCAAACAGGGCATGGGCAGCCAGGCCATGGGGCCCATCAGCGTGATGGAAAGCGAACATGATGACGCCGGCGAACTGCTGGAAGTGATTAAACACACCACCGACAACGTCACACCGCCGCCAGAGGCGTGCACCACCTGGAAAGCCATGTACAACGGCATTAACGAGATGATCGACGATCTGATGGAACACATCAGTCTTGAGAATAACGTTCTGTTCCCGCGTGCATTAGCGGGGGAATAAAAAAGCCCGGCGGCGCTAGCGCTTACCGGGCCTACAACGTCCGCGAACGTAGGCCGGGTAAGCGTCAGCGCCACCCGGCAACATGCTTAACGCATGCCCGCCATACGTTTCTTACCGATAAACAGCCAGCCCAGCCCCAGCGCAATAAACCACAGCGGCGTGACGATCAGCGCCTGGCGGGTATCTTCTTCCAGCGTCAGCAGCACCAGCACGAAGACGAAGAACGCCATGCACACCCAGCACATCAGCTTGCCCAGCGGCATCTTGTAGATCGACTTCTCATGCAGGTGTGGACGCTGTTTGCGGTACACCAGGTATGAGCAGAGGATAATGGTCCAGACGAACATGAACAGGATCGCCGACACCGTAGTGATCATGGTGAACGCGCCGATTACGCTCGGGTTGACGTAGAGCATCACCACACCGCCCAGCAGACAGATGCAGGAGAAGGTCAGCCCTTTCGCCGGTACCGCGCGTTTAGACAGTTTGGCAAACGCGCTCGGAGCAACGCCCTCCTGCGCCAGACCGAACAGCATACGGCTGGTGGAGAAGACGCCGCTGTTCGCGGAAGAGGCCGCAGAGGTCAGCACCACGAAGTTAATCAGGCTCGCGGCAGCAGGCAGCCCCACCAGCACGAACAGCTCGACGAACGGGCTCTTGGTTGGCACCACCGAACTCCATGGCGTCACGGACATAATGACGATCAGCGCGAACACGTAGAACATGATGATACGCAGCGGAATGGAGTTGATCGCGCGCGGCAGGGATTTCTCCGGATCTTTGGTTTCCGCCGCCGTGGTACCGACCAGCTCAATCCCGACAAACGCGAACACCGCAATCTGGAAGCCGGCAAAGAAGCCGCTGATCCCTTTCGGGAACCAGCCGCCGTCATTCCACAGATGGGCAAACGACGCCTGTACGCCGGTTGGCGACTGGAAGTGCGTCAGCACCATCACCAGCCCGACGACAATCAGCGCGATGATGGCGACGATTTTGATCATCGCGAACCAGAACTCCATCTCACCGAACATTTTAACGGTGGCGAGGTTCAGGCTCAGCAGCAGGACAATCACCGCCAGCGAAGCCACCCAGTCCGATAGCCCTGGGAACCAGAATTGCGCGTACGCCGTGATGGCCACAACGTCAGCCATGCCGGTGACCACCCAGCAGAACCAGTAGGTCCAGCCGGTAAAATAGCCCGCCCACGGGCCGAGCAGGTCTGACGCGAAGTCGCTGAAGGATTTGTATTCAAGATTCGAGAGCAGCAATTCACCCATTGCACGCATCACGAAAAAGAGCATAAAACCGATGATCATATAAACGAAGATGATCGACGGGCCGGCAAGACTGATGGTTTTGCCCGAGCCCATAAACAGCCCTGTGCCGATGGCTCCGCCAATGGCAATAAGCTGAATGTGACGGTTCGTGAGATTTCGCCGTAGCGACTGTTCAGACGTCGCCTCTTCTGCGGCGGCGACTTTGACCTGATCTACCATGTGATATTTTCCTGTTTATGCCTGTCTGTGTTGTTAAGGCTCTTCTGGCCTTTATTTACGCCAAATAAATGACGGCCCCTGTGTAAGGACTAATCGATAGTAGGTAAGAATCGGCGGGATGAATACTATGATTTGAATATTATGTTAATAATATGTTGAAAGTGAGTGTCATATCACTCATACAGCGCGAAACAGCTCACAAAAATACACGTAACAGTTTCGTTTGCAATACAAAATGTTGATTCCGTCGTAACTCCGGGTTTTATCGCTATTTTCCTCTCCCCGATCGGAGAGAGGAAAATAAGAAAAACCGATTACAGGATTTCCAGCAGCTCGACTTCAAACACCAGGGTGCTGAATGGCGGAATGGACGCGCCAGCGCCACGCTCGCCGTAAGCCAGGTTGTGCGGGATAGTCAGTTCCCATTTGGAACCTACTGGCATCAGGGTCAGGGCTTCGATCCAGCCTGCGATAACGCCGTTGACCGGGAACTCAGCCGGTTCGCCACGCGCGACGGAGCTGTCGAACACGGTACCGTCGATCAGCTTACCGGTGTAGTGTACGCGAACGTGGTCGGTACGCGCCGGGATTGCGCCATCACCCTGATTGATTACGCGGAACTGCAAGCCGGACTCGGTGCTGTTCACGCCTTCACGCTCACGGTTCTCTTCCAGATATTTCACGCCTTCTGCCGCCATCTCTTCGAAACGCGCGCGACGCACGGCGTCAGCACGTTCGTGGATTTCACGCAGCGCACGGTGCACAACGTCAACCGGCACAGCGGGCTGCTTGCCTTCCAGCGCGTCAGCGATACCCGCCACCAGCGCTTCCGGTAACAGACCTTCCAGGCCGGATTCGCTCAGCTGCTGTCCTACCTGCAAGCCGATGCCGTAGCTTGCCTGCGCTTCGATAGTGTCAAAAGTCGGGGTGGTCATGGGTTTTCCTTCCATCACATTTAAAGTAGCGGGCAGCATATCAGCCATGCCCTTATGGGTAAAACTTTGTCTTAAGTAAAGGTGACAAACTGCGACGAAACGGAAACAATAGTAGCCGTCAGGATTTTCCCTAATATATGTCACGAAAGCTGGCTTTGTTACGCCCATCAGGCAGTTAGCAAACTACACTTCTCAGGACAGGATAAAAAGACGCGGAGCAGGAGGAGAGCCATGCCCGGGCGATTTGAACTGAAACCTACCCTGGCGAAAATCTGGCATGCGCCGGATAACTTTCGCATCATGGACCCGCTGCCGCCTTTGCATCGCAGAGGCATTATCATCGGCGCGTTGCTGATCGTCATCGGCTTCCTGCTTCCTTCCGGCAGTGACAACGTTGATACCGCGCCGGTCAGCCGGAATGCTGAGCTGGATATCCAGTCGCAAAGCCAGCCGCAGCCTGGTTCACAGCCGATGCAGACGCAGCTGGTCACACCGTCTAACGATCCGGGCCAGGTTGCGCCGGTTGAACCTGAACCTGTTCAGGAAGATCAGGAGCAGGCCGCCGCCCCTTCAGAGCCACAGGCGCAACAGCCCACCGGCATTGAGCAGCAGTGGCGTTCGTATCGCGTAGAGCCTGGGAAAACTCTTGCCCAGCTGTTCCGCGACCACAATTTGCCAGCAACGGATGTGTATGCCATGGCGCAAGTCGAGGGGGCAGGCAAGCCGCTCAGCAACCTGCAAAATGGTCAGATGGTGCAGATCCGTCAGAACGCCAGCGGCGTGGTGACCGGGTTAACGATCGATACCGGAAACGGGCAGCAGGTACTGTTTACCCGCCAGCCGGACGGCAGTTTCATCAGAGCACGTTAATGGCCCAGGCCGGGTAAGGCGATGCCGCCACCCGGCACTTTTGTTCTCAGGCACGCCGTTTATTCACCCACCAGATCCCCGAGCAGACCAGCACCAGCGCAATCGCGTATTTGATGTCCAGAATGTTTTCGCCGAGGAAGATGGCGGAGAGCACCGTCCCTGCTACAGGTATGACAAAGTTGAACGGGGCAATCATACTCACGCGGTTTACTTTCAGCAGCGCGCTCCACAGGGCGAACGCCACGGATGAGAGCAGCGTCAGATACCCCAGCACGGCGACGGCTTTCATGCTGTGCACCTCCAGCGTCCCGCCCGTGGCATAGCCTCCCGCAACCAGTGCCGCCCCGCCTATCCCCAGCTGCCATCCCGTCATCACCGTCGGGTCAACGGTCTGGGAAATGCGTTTCCCGTAAAGCGTGGCCGCAGAGAGAATAAAGGCGGCCAGCACCACAAATCCGTCACCTTTCCACACAAACTGGAACTCACTTAACCCGCTGTGGAAGTTCACCAGCATCACCCCGGCAAAGCCCAGAACACACCCCAGCGTTTTGTTATAGCTGAGTTTGTCGTTGTGGTAGATAAAGTGCGCCAGCAGCACGCTGAAGAAGGTCCCGGTGGCATTCATGATGGAGCCGTTCACCCCGGTCGTGTAGGCCAGGCCGATATAAAAGAAGGTGTACTGGAGGGAGGTCTGGGTCAGTCCGAGGATCGTGAGCTGGCCAAACTGCGTGGGCGTGAGCCTGCCAATCGGTTTTCGCTGGGCCAGGGCAAAAAGCAGCAGCAACGCGCCGGCAAACAGAAAACGGTATCCGGCAAAGACGACTTTGGAGGGGATATCATCGGTCGCGATCTGAAAGAGTTCGTAGCCACTTTTAATGGCCGGGTACGAGCTTCCCCAAAGCAGACAGCAGAGCGTGGCGCAGGCATAGGCCACATTTCGACGGGCAAAGACGGGCGTGGGCAGAGCAGTATCCATGACAAATCTCATAAATAAAATTGCGTTTCAATTTATTATCAGAGAATGCGTCAGGAATAGCGACCTTACAAGAGCAAAAGATGACGCAGGGTCACGCTAAAAAGCAAAACGCCGGCACAAGGCCGGCGCTTCGACGCGAGCAGAGTAAAAAATTACTCAGCTACTACGTTAACAACCAGTTTAGCGAACACTTCGCTGTGAACCTGGAAGTCAACTTCGTGCTCACCAGTGGTACGCAGAACGCCGTTCGGCAGACGAACTTCGCTCTTAGCCACTTTAACGCCTGCCGCAGTAACTGCATCAGCGATATCGCGGGTACCGATGGAACCGAACAGTTTACCTTCGTCGCCAGCTTTGGACGCGATGGTAACGGTGCCCAGTGCGTTGATTGCTTCAGCGCGAGCGTTAGCAGCCGCCAGAACGTCAGCCAGTTTGGCTTCCAGTTCAGCACGACGTGCTTCGAAAAACTCTACGTTTTTCTTAGTAGCTGGAACAGCTTTACCCTGTGGAACCAGGAAGTTACGAGCGTAACCCGCTTTAACGTTTACCTGATCACCCAGGCTGCCCAGGTTTGCTACTTTATCAAGCAGAATAACTTGCATTACCTTATCCTCTTAAAGTCGTATTAATGGACCGTGCCCGATTACTGATGACGATCAGTGTACGGCAGCAGAGACAGGTAGCGAGCGCGTTTGATAGCGCGAGCCAGCTGACGCTGATATTTTGCACGAGTACCGGTGATACGGCTTGGGACAATCTTACCGCTTTCGGTGATGTAGTTTTTCAGCGTTGCGATATCTTTATAGTCGATCTCTTGAACGCCTTCCGCGGTGAAACGGCAGAACTTGCGACGACGGAAATAACGTGCCATATGGCTAGTCTCCAGAATCTATCAAATCAATCTGCTCGGCATGCAGAACCATTTTGCTCAGGCCGTTCTTTGCCTTGTGGCAAGAAATGAACCCCTGAACGATTACTGCGCTACCGACCGTTAAACTGTGAGTAATGGCCTGGTTTTCGTGTCCGCTAATAATTACGGGCATTTGGCACCACGCCTGCCGGTGAAACCCGGCTTCCTCTTGCACAGAACGATGCTCAAGCACGAACTGGCAATGCGGAATTCCTGATGGGCTGACCTTTCGAAGGGGGGTCCTGCACACGGTGCCGGACAACACCAGACGGTTGGTCATCAGAAATTACTCTTCAGAATCCCCAGCATCAGAATCATCTGCGGTTTCGTTTGCGAAATCATCGCGACGCTCACGGCGCTCGTCTTTCGCTTTAACCATCGGAGATGCTTCGGTCACTGCGTGTTTGGTACGCATAACCATGCTGCGGATAACGGCATCGTTGAAGCGGAAGGTAGTTTCCAGCTCATCGATCACTTCCTGCGGAGCTTCAACGTTCATCAGAACGTAGTGTGCTTTGTGCAGTTTGTTGATCGGGTAAGCCAGCTGACGGCGGCCCCAGTCTTCCAGACGGTGGATCGTGCCTTCTGCACCAGTGATGGCAGCAGAGTAACGCTCGATCATGCCCGGAACCTGTTCGCTCTGGTCAGGGTGGACCATAAAAACGATTTCGTAATGACGCATCGAATTGCTCCTTACGGATTATTCAGCCTCCTGTCTGGGTCAGCCGAGGCCCGGGGAGGCAAGGAACGTGTTAAAGGTCGGCTGAAAAATTGACGCGTCATAATACTTGCGCCCCCCAGGAAACTCAAGCTGATTGCACAAATAATTCGCACAAAGGGTAAAGCTGTTCTAAGTGGGTGATTTAAAATCGCACTCATCAGAAGCGCTGTTTTTTTGAACAACATCATCAGAAATGGTCACCCATCCCAACCCGGGTAGCGATTACACTTTAATCAGAAACCCTGAACAGAGAAGGAGAGCATTCCCCCGTATCACAGCACGCAGTCGTGGAGCGCATATCATGAAAAGAATCGCAATCGCCATTTTGGCTGCGCTTTTGCTCAGTGCAAACGCGATGGCAGCCATCAGAATAGACAGCCAACAGGCCAGAAACATGGATGATGTGCAGAGCTTAGGCGTTATTTACATCAATCATAACTTCGCCACTGAAAGTGAAGCAGATCAGGCGCTTAATGAAGAAACCGATGCGCAGGGCGCAAAATACTATCACGTCATGCTGACACGTGAGCCCGGCAGCAACGGTAATATGCACGCCAGTGCAGATATTTACCAGTAACGCTTTATCGCTAGCACCAGGAAAGCCAAAGAAAATCAAAGGCATATATAATTTGCCCCCTGCCCGGGGGCTTTTTTATGAATGGCTCCGGAATACCACCGGTTACAACTGTTTCGGTATTCCAGAGCACTTATTCACTTCTGCCCGTAATAAGCATTCGGGCCGTGCTTACGCATGAAATGCTTGTTCATCAGATAATCATCAATGCCCTGAAGCTGTGGGTTAATGCCGCGCGCAATCCACGCCATTCTGGCCACCTCTTCCATCACCACCGCGTTATGCACGGCGTCATGCGCATCTTTACCCCAGGAGAATGGACCATGCTGGTACACCACAATACCCGGCGTATGCAGTGGTTCCGTCTCACCCAGCGTTTCGATAATGACCCTGCCGGTGTTAAGTTCGTACTCGCCTTCGACCTCAGTCTGCGTTAACGCCCGCGTGCAGGGAATATCACCGAAGAAGTAGTCCGCGTGCGTTGTACCCAAAGCAGGGATCGCCAGCCCGGCCTGTGCCCAGGCGGTGGCGTGCGTGGAATGGGTATGTACAATCCCCCCCAAGGACGGGTAACGCTGGTACAGCGCCAGATGGGTTGCCGTATCAGAAGAAGGACGCCATTTGCCTTCAACGACCAGTCCTTCCAGGTCAACCACCACCATATCGTCCGCTTTCATGGCGTCATAGGCCACGCCGCTCGGCTTAATCACCACCAGCCCCTGCTCGCGATCGATGGCGCTTACGTTGCCCCACGTAAACGTCACCAGTCCATAGCGCGGGAGATCCATATTGGCTTCAAAGACCTGCTGTTTCAGCTTAAGCATGTTCCGCCTCCATCAGTCCTGCCCGCGCCATGCGCTCGCACACCCAGTCCCGGGCTTTCGCCACTTCTGCCGCCGGATCGTCCGCGGTTTCGCTCCACATCTCAATCAGGTAAGGCCCGCAATAACCTGTCTGTTTGAGCGTCTGGAAGCACCGTTCGAAATCCACCACCCCGGTGCCGAACGGTACGTTTTTAAACACGCCGGGACGGGTATCTTTAACGTGCACCGCCACGATATGCCCGATGCCCGCCTGAAGCTCCATCTGTACGTCGTTATCCCATGCCGACAGGTTGCCGATATCCGGATAAAGCTGGAACCACGGGTTATTCAGATAGTGCGCGTAGCCCAGCGCCTTGCTGATGGAGTTCATCAACGGATAATCCATGATCTCCATCGCCAGCGTCACCTGCGCACGGCTTGCCATCTCAACGCTCTCTTTCAGGCCGTCACGGAAACGACGGCGCGTTTCATCATTGGCTTCCTGATAGTAAACATCATAACCCGCCAGTTGGATCACGCGGATGCCGACATCCTGTGCGAAGCGAATAGCTTTACGCATGATCTCCAGCCCTTCGGCGCGTACGGCATCATCTTCGCTGCCAAGCGGAAAACGACGATGAGCGCTCAGGCACATGGATGGCACGCGCACGCCGGTTTCGGCAATGGCGCTCACCAGCGCCAGACGCTGGTCGCGGCTCCAGTCCAGGCGAGCAAGACGCTCGTCCGTCTCATCCAGCGACATTTCGACAAAATCGAAACCCAGCTGCTTCGCCAGCTGTAACCGCTCCAGCCAGCACTCCCCCGCAGGGAGTGCCTTTTCATAGATGCCAAGCGGGACCTGTTTTGACAACATACCCGCTCCTTAACCCCAAAGCTGAGCGATTGAGCGTTTAAACTGACGCGCCGCTTCCACCGGAGATTCCGCATCGCGAATGCTACGACCGGCAATAAAGACGTGAATTGGAATCCCCTTGAACAGCGGCAGATCTTCCAGCGCCAGGCCACCGGTTACGGTCACTTTGAAGCCCATATCGGCCAGACGTTTGATCGCGCTGATATCGGCTTCACCCCACGCCACGCCTGCGGCCTGCGCATCACGGCTGCGGTGATAAACCACCTGCTGGATACCTGCTTCGCGCCACTCCTGCGCCTGCTCCCAGGTCCAGAAACCGGTCAGTTCAATCTGCACGTCGCCATTGAACTCCTTCGCCACGTCCAGCGCGCCTTTCGCAGTGTTGATATCCGCACAGCAGATCACGGTGACCCAGTCGGCGTTGGCTTCAAAGCACATGCGAGAGAGAATTTTGCCCGCATCGGCGATTTTGGCATCCGCCAGCACGATTTTATGCGGATAGAGCGCCTTCAGGTCACGAACCGCACGAACGCCTTCGCCCACGCACAGAATGGTGCCGACTTCGATGATGTCCACTTCTTCCGCAATCAGACGGGTGGTTTCGTAAGCGTGAGACAGAGTCTGGTTATCCAGCGCGACCTGCAACATTGGTAATGACATTTTAAATTCCTCTTAAACGGCCGCCGCAGTGGCGTTATCAATTAAATCCAGCACGTCCTGCGCGGTACGGCAGGCGCGTAAACGGTCAAAATTAGCTTCATCATCAAACAGATTGACGATCTGCATGATGCCCACCTCCTGGTGGGTATTGGCATCGACAGCCGCCATAGTGATAAGGATGTCGACCGGGTCGTTATCTTCGTGGTTAAACACCAGCGGCGTTTTCAACGTCACCAGCGCGAAGCCGGTTTTCTTGACGCCCTCTTCCGGGCGGCCATGCGGCATCGCCAGGCCTGGCGCAATCACAAAGTAAGGGCCATGCTGCGCCACGCCATCCAGAATCGCCTGGTAGTAACGCGGCTCGACAACGTCAGCCTTAACCAGCAGATCCACGCTCAGCTTCACCGCTTCCTGCCAGGTGCTGGCTTCGGCCTGTAAAAGGATGGAGTTATTCTCTGCCAGCGAATCACGTAGTTTCATGTGGCATCCTTACTTCACGTCTTGTGGGAAGTGTTCTTTGATCACTTCCAGCAGCTTTGGTCCGAAATCCGCAGGCGACAGCATGTTGCGTACGCCTACCACGTATTTGTTGCCCGACACGCTAATCTCGCCGGCAATGTGCGTTGAGGCGATGATGATGTCCGCGCCGTTCAGTTCACTTTTGTATTCACCCACTGCGCAGCTGTTCACCGTGTGGTCAATGTTTGACTGGGTTAAAAACTGGTCCACTTTCATCTTCATGATCATGGAGCTACCTTGCCCATTGCCACACACAGCCAGGATACGTACGGTCATAATCGAAACTCCTTAATGAGCAGACACTTCTGCTGTTTGTTTTTCTGCATCTTCTTCAGCCCGCAGCGAACGGCCAGCGAAGAACATATAAGCCAGGGCAATCAGGATGATGACGGCCATAAAGACCAGCCCGACGGACGCAAAGCCCTGCATCATCGGCGGCGCCAGAATTGACCAGTCCGCCATGCCCATCCAGGCGCTCATGCCGGTGAGCTTGACCGCCCACACGCACCCGAAGATTTCAACCATGCCCATCACCAGGCAGATCTTGAGCGCTGCGCGCCATCCGCCGAAGTGGTTAGCAAACACGCCGATAGTGGCGTTGGAGAAGAACATCGGGATAAAGCCAGGAATAATCAGGATTGAGGAGCCACAGCCCACCAGAATGCCGACCGCAATCAGCTGGCCGATGGTGCCCCACATAAAGCCCCAGACAACGGCGTTTGGCGCAAAGCTATAGATAGCCGCACAGTCAATCGCCAGCACCGCGCCAGGGATCAGGCGCTGGGAGATGCCATTAAACGCTTCCGACAGTTCGGCGACGAACATACGCACGCCCTGGGTGATGATGAAAATAGCAACAGCGAAGGAGAAACCGGTTTGCAGGATATAGACCGTCCAGTGGGTTTTACCCGCCATCGCCTGCACCACGTCAATGCCAAAGGAGAGCAGGATAGCGCCGAAGAAGATGGTCATCACAATTGCCGTGGAGACGATGTTGTCGTGGAAGATATTCAGCCAGCCAGGCAATTTGAGATCTTCAACACTCTCCTCTTTTTTGCCCAGGTACGGCGCGACTTTGTAAGCAATCCAGGAGGCGAACTGCTGCTGGTGACCGATGGAGAAACCGCAGCCGTCCGTAACGTCCTGCGTTGGCTTATACATCATGTTGGAGGTGATGCCCCAGTAAAGTGAGACCAGCACTGCCGTGCAGATGACCGTGGTCCACATTGGGTAGCCGAAGATATAGAGAGAAACGGCAATCAGACCCGCCTGCTGGAACATGATGTGCCCGGTGAGCATGATGGTGCGAATACCGGTGATACGGCGCAGGAGCACGTAAATGATGTTCAGCGCCAGCGCGAGCAGTACCGCATACCCAACCCAGCTGTATGCATCTCCCATGCGATCGATGGTGGCCATCATGGACGCGTAAGTGTCAGAGATGGCGCCGTTAATGCCGTACACCTCTGACATTTTGGCAACAACCGGCTTAAACGTGCTGGTCAGAATGCCAGACCCCGCCTGCAACAGCATAAAACCAATGATGGTTTTGATGGTGCCTTTGATAATCACGCTGACGCTTTTGCGCAGCAGGATGTACCCCAGGCACGTCACGATACCCAGCAACAGCGGGGCGTTGGTCATTACCTGATTAAAGAAAACGGTAAAGACGTTGTAGAGGATCTCCATAACTCTCTCCAGAAAATGAGAACACGAGGGGCAATCCCTGTGTGGTTGGTGTCATCACTCTATTAATCACAAATAATCATCACAAGATTGCATTTGATTATTTGTGACGGATCACGCAATTTATTTCCATGGCGTTAGTAATGATTTTCACTACCGAACCAATCCAATAAATAAATTCTTAATTTTCAGTATATTAATCATTTATAGCGGTTATCTTATCAACGTCATGATGTTTTTTCTGTGATGTGACGAGGGGAATTTTCCGTAAATAAGCCATTGCAAATCGGTTTAAACAGTGCCAGCATTAATCACAACAAGTCACAGTATGATTAATTTTGATTAAAACCAGGAGTCAAACGATGAGTAAAGTGAAAACCATCACCCGTGAATCATGGATTCTGAGTACCTTTCCGGAGTGGGGTAGCTGGCTGAACGAAGAGATCGAGCAGGAACAGGTTGCTCCTGGCACATTTGCGATGTGGTGGCTGGGCTGCACCGGGATCTGGCTGAAATCAGAAGGCGGCGCCAACATTTGTGTTGATTTCTGGTGCGGCACCGGCAAACAGAGCCACGGCAATCCACTGATGAAAAAAGGCCACCAGATGCAGCGTATGGCCGGCGTTGAAAAGCTCCAGCCGAACCTGCGCACCACGCCTTTTGTGCTTGATCCTTTTGCCATTCGCCAGATCGACGCCGTTCTCTCTACCCACGATCACAACGATCATATCGACGTGAACGTGGCGGCAGCGGTAATGCAAAACTGCGCGGACGACGTACCGTTTATCGGGCCGCAGACCTGCGTGGATTTGTGGATTGGCTGGGGCGTGCCAAAAGAGCGCTGCATCGTGATGAAGCCGGGCGACGTGGTGAAAATCAAAGACATTGAGATTCACGCGCTGGATGCCTTTGACCGCACCGCGCTGATCACCCTGCCTGCCGATCAGAAAGCCGCAGGCGTACTGCCAGACGGGATGGACGAGCGCGCAGTGAACTATCTGTTCAAAACGCCTGGCGGTTCCCTGTATCACAGCGGTGACTCCCACTACTCCAACTACTACGCGAAGCACGGTAACGAGCACCAGATTGACGTGGCGCTTGGCTCTTACGGTGAAAACCCGCGCGGGATCACCGACAAAATGACCAGCGCGGATATGCTGCGTATGGCCGAAGCGCTGAACACCAAAGTGGTGATCCCGTTCCACCATGATATCTGGTCAAACTTCCAGGCCGATCCGCAAGAGATCCGCGTCCTGTGGGAGATGAAAAAAGACCGCCTCAAGTTTGGCTTCAAGCCGTTCATCTGGCAGGTTGGCGGCAAGTTCACCTGGCCGCTGGATAAAGACAATCTTGAGTATCACTACCCGCGTGGTTTCGATGATTGCTTTACGATTGAACCCGATCTGCCGTTCAAGTCCTTCCTCTGATACCGAGGCCCAATCGCCAGACCCTGCGTCTGGCGATGTCATTTTTATTTTAGTAATTTCACGCTATTTCAAATATCATCTTTTCAAATCAATTCTTATCGGAATAGCTCATGACGGAAGCGCAACGGCATCAAATTTTACTGGAACTCCTGGCGCAAACAGGGTTTATCACCGTCGAGAAAGTGATCGAACGTTTAGGGATCTCCCCCGCTACCGCGCGACGGGATATCAACAAGCTGGATGAGAGCGGCAAGCTGAAAAAAGTCCGCAATGGCGCAGAGGCCATCAGCCAGCAGCGTCCACGCTGGACGCCGATGAACATCCACCAGGCGCAGAATCACGATGAAAAGGTGCGGATTGCCAGAGCGGCGTCACAGCTGGTGAATCCCGGGGAGAGCGTGGTGATCAACTGCGGTTCGACGGCGTTTCTGCTGGGCCGTGAAATGTGCGGCAAGCCGGTGCAAATCATTACCAACTATCTGCCGCTGGCCAATTATCTCATTGACCAGGAACATGAAAGCGTGGTGATCATGGGCGGCCAGTATAACAAGAGCCAGTCCATCACCCTGAGCCCGCAGGACAGTGAAAACAGCCTCTACGCCGGGCACTGGATGTTTACCAGCGGCAAAGGCCTGACGGCGGATGGACTGTATAAAACCGATATGCTCACCGCAATGGCAGAGCAGAACATGCTTAACGTGGTGGGCAAGCTGGTGGTGCTGGTCGACAGCAGCAAGGTCGGTGAACGCGCCGGCATGCTTTTCAGCCGCGCCGAGCAAATCAGCATGGTGATCACCGGCAAAAACGCCAACCCCGAGATCCTCAGCAAGCTGGAGGATCAGGGTGTCACGGTGCTGCGCGTTTAAAGGTGCTGGCGGAAGAATTCCACGGTTGCTTCCAGCGCGGCCGGGGTAATACGGTGCCGGACACCCGCTCCCCACAGGCAGGTCAGATTACTGTCCAGCCCTTCGCGCTGTAGCGCCTGTTGCAGGCGGAACGTTTCACCGGGCGGTACGACGTCGTCGGCATCCCCATGCCACAGCAGCAGCGGACGATCGGCCAGCTGCGAAAGCGCATGGCTGACGTCCCATTCAGACAACAGGGTCTCAATCTCCTGAGGGGCCTGCGGCGGGAATAGCGTCTTTGCCAGCGACGTAAAGTAGCCCGATCCCATCAGGCAAGCCACGGACGTCACCTCCGGATGCCTGGCCATGATCCCCAGCGCCGTCATTCCGCCCATTGATGCGCCTGCGACCGCCAGCCGTTTCCCCTCCACCAGCCCGGCCTGCAAGAGCGCGTCACGCAGCCCGGCGAACTCGGTCAGATTGCCGTGCAGCGTTTGCCAGAACAGCCCCAGCCGCGCCTGCTCATCGCCCGTAAAGCGTGCCCCATGATTCGGCGCATCAGGCATGACCACCCGGAAACCGGCCTGCGCCAGCGCGACGGCAAAATAGCTGTAGACCAGCTTCGAGGAGAGAAAGCCATGATAGAAAACTACCGTCGGCAGCGGCTGTTCACCTTTACCAGCCGGAAAAGCATGGATGATTTCATGCTCACTCAGCTGGCGAGTTTCAATTTCAATCATTGTCGATCCTGTGCTGATGAATGATTCATAATGTTGAGAGCTGGATTACGGTTTCACGATATTTTCATTCGAAATCTACGTCCCAGATAACACTTCGGGAACATTCCCCCAAAACTAAATTCGCAGACAACTACACTATGGCTATCAGGAAAAGAGACAGGTTTATGCGCAGGCTTACCGCTTTATTGCTGGTCTCGCTGCTCAGCGGATGTTCCGTATTGCAGGGTACGCCAGAACCGGCGCCGCCGGTTACCGATCATCCTCAGGAAATTCGTCGTAATCAGACGGAAGGATTACAACGCCTGGGTACCGTATCCGCGATGGTTCGTGGTTCCCCGGATGATGCAGAAGACGCAATTGAAGCGCAGGCCGTTGCCGCAAAAGCAGATTATTACGTCATCACGATGATTGATGAAACCATTATTACGGGACAGTGGTACGCCCAGGGCATTTTGTACCGTAAGTAAGCATCATCATTTGAACGACTTTTACACTGCTTTGCGTCCGTAGACATTTTCCTGTCCACAATAAACTCCATGCCAGCAACAATGGAAATGAGTTTATTCGCGAAGGATTGCCCGGCGGATACCGGAGACACGTGAAAAGGAGCTGACGATGAAACGAACCCTTGCTTTAACGACGCTATTGCTTTCAGCGGGCCTGCTGAGCACCACGGCGCAGTCGGCCGAATTTGCCAGCGCGGATTGCGTCACGGGCCTGAACGAGATTGGTCAGATCTCCGTCAATAATATCACGGGGAGTCCGCAAGACGTTGAACGTGTCGTCGCTCTGAAGGCCGATGAACAGGGCGCATCCTGGTATCGCATCGTCCAGATGCAGGAAGATCACCATGTTAATCACTGGCGCGTGCAGGCCATTCTTTATGCCTAATCCCTTCCGATAAAAGCCACTTAATTTTAGTGGCTTTTCACTTTTGCAAATTTTTTATCTTTCCCAAAACCTAACGAAAACAAACATGTAACATTAGGTTACATTAAAAAGGTAAACGTTATCTCTGCTCTGCCGTTGAACAGCCATCACTTTTCAATAATGAGCAATTTATGATCACCTTTTTCCGCCGGGCAGGTCTGGGCACGAAGCTATCGCTGCTAACAGGTGCCAGTGTCGCCACGCTTTTTTTGCTGTTCACTTTTCTGTTGAGCCACAACGCCAGCCAGCAGCTTGAAGATCTTGCGGTTGAAGACCTGCATAACCAGTCTACCGGCATGGTGGATATGGTAGAGATGTTCAACACCAGCCTGAGCGAAGAGGTCGAGAGCTATACCCGCCTGTTCACCACCTTTTTGCCACAGCCATTGAACAGCGACAGCAGCCAGAGCCGCACCATTAACGGCCTTACCGTTCCTCTGCTGAAGGGCGGTGAAACGGAGTTGCATGAAAACAATACGCTTTCTGATGACTTCCTGAGCCGAACGGGGGCCATCTCGACGCTGTTTGTCCGCAGCGGTAACGATTTTATCCGCGTGGCCACGTCGCTGCGCAAAGAGAATGGCGACCGCGCCATCGGAACCGTTCTTGATAGCACCAGCCCGGCATTTGCGGCTGTCACCAAAGGGGAGGTCTATCGCGGCCTCGCGCTGCTGTTCGGCAAGCGCTATATCACGCAGTACCAGCCTGTTAAAAATGCGGAAGGCCAGGTTATCGGGATTATCTTTGTTGGCGTCGACATCACCCATTCCTGGAACGTCATGCGCGAGAAAATCCTTAACCGTCGTCTGGGCGAGAGCGGTCACTTCTTTGTACTGGATCGCAGCAGCGGTAAAACGCGCGGACAGTATCTGTTCCATGCCAGCGAAGAGGGCAAACTGCCCAACTGGGACACGGCGACACAGCAGCAGCTTCTGAGTGATAAAGCCGGCACGCTGGAACGCGTGAGCGCGGATGGCCGTACGCTCAAAGTCGCCTACACGCCGCTGCCGGGCTGGAACTGGACCATCGTGGGTGAAGTGGATAAAGCCGTACTGCTTTCAAGCGTCACCACGCTGCGCGATCGCTTCCTGATGGCGGGCGTGGTGCTATCCGCGCTCTTCGCGGGCCTGTTCGTTATCCTCATTCGCCGGATGCTAACCCGCCCACTGCGCGCAGTGATCGCGCTTGCCCGGCAGTATGCCGCAGGCGATCTGCGCGCCAGCCTGCCGGTAACCCGCCAGGATGAAGTCGGCCAGCTGATTGATGCCATCAATGGGATCGGGGGCGGCCTGCAAAAAATTGTGTTGCAGGTCCGCGAGGCCGCAAGCGAAATCCATCTGGGGACTAACGCGCTGGCTTCAGATACCGGCGAGATCTCTGAACAGATCAACAAACAGGCCAGCAGCGTTGAGGAGACCTCCGCCAGTATGGAGCAATTAGCCGCCACCGTGCAGCAAAATGCCGCCAACATGGAGCAAACTCAGCAGCTGGTGGGGGAAACCTCGCGCGCGGTGCATCAGGGTGGAGAGACGGTGACCCACGCAGTTTCCACCATGGATGATATTCGTGATGCATCGAAACGCATTGAAGACATCACCCGCGTGATTGAGTCCATCGCTTTCCAGACCAATATCCTGGCGCTCAATGCGGCGGTTGAAGCGGCGCGGGCGGGCGAGCACGGGAAAGGTTTCGCAGTGGTGGCGCAAGAGGTGCGCGCCCTGGCCGCACGCAGCGCCAACGCGGTAAAAGAGATTGAGCAGCTGATTGGCGACACGCTGAACAAGGTGAGCGAAGGCCATGCGCTTTCTGAGCAGACGCGTCTGGCGATGGATGCCATCATTGTTCATATCGATAACATCAGCCAGCTTGTTACCGAGATCAACCACGCCTCCCGCGAGCAGTCTGCGGGGATTGGTCAGGTGAATCTGGCGATGACGCACATCGGTGAGGCATCGCACATCAATGCCGATCGTATCTCACGCAGCGAGCAGACGGCGCAGACGCTGCGCGAGAAGGGTTCACATCTCACCCGGCTGGTGAGCCTGTTCCAGCTTAAAGCTTAACCGACCCGGCCCGTGGCGCGCAGCAGCAGGTCGTTTTGCACCTGTTCGCTCATCAGCGTGCCGCCCCGGGTATCCAGCATCATGCGGCACCACGCCTGCGCCACGGGCGGCGTTGCGTGCCGCAGCATCTGGCTTCCGGCCCCGAGTAAAAAGAGCTGCCGCGCGATCTCCCTGCCCTGCGCTTCCTGCGGTTTACGCAGCTTCTGCTGTAGCTGCCGCCAGCTGCGATCGAAGTGCCTGTCCTGGCCTTTTACCTGCGCGAAATCATCGGCGAGCAGGTCGAGAATGCCCGACTGCTTCGCCAGTACGCGCAGTACATCCAGGCACATAATATTGCCAGAGCCTTCCCAGATGCTGTTGACGGGCATTTCACGGTACAACCGCGGAAGCTCACTCTCTTCGCAATAGCCTGCACCGCCCAGCACCTCCATTGCCTCTGCCACAAACGGTATGCCCGCTTTGCAGACGCTGTATTTTGCCGCCGGAGTGAATAGCCGCGCCCATGCGGCTTCCTGCGGGTCGGTGCGGTTATCCCACGCCCGGGCGAGTCGGAACAGCAGTGCCGTGTGTCCCTCCAGCACCAGCGCCATACGGCTTAGCACGTCGCGCATTAACGGCTGGTCGATAAGATTTTTGCCGAAGGTCTGCCGCTGATGGGCATGATAAAGCGCCACTGAGAGCGCACGGCGCATCAGTCCGTGGCTGCCAAGCGCACAGTCAAAGCGCGTCAGCCCGCCCATCTTCAGAATTTGCCGGACACCTTCACCCTCTTCGCCCAGCAGCCAGCCGTAAGCATCAAGGAACTCAGCCTCACTGCTGGCATTTGAACGGTTACCGAGCTTGTCCTTCAGACGCTCAAGGCGCACGGCATTGCGTTGCCCGTCGGGTAAGAAACGCGGGACAAAAAAGCAGGACAACCCGCCCTTCGCCTGTGCCAGCACCAGATGCGCATCGCTCTGCGGCACGGAGAAAAACCATTTGTGCCCCACCAGCCGGTAACTGCCATCACTGCATTTCTCTGCTTTGGTGGTATTACTGAGTACGTCCGAACCGCCCTGCTTTTCCGTCATCCCCATGCCGATCAGCAGGCCGCGCTTTTGCGCCCCCGGTGCGAGATGGGGATCGTAGCGATCGCTCATCAGCGGCGTTAACCAGTCGTGAAACGGTTTGGGCAGCGACTGTAGCAACAGCGGCGTGGCCGCAAAGGTCATGGTCACCGGACATAGCGTTCCCGCCTCCACCTGAGCATGCAGCACAAAACGCGCGGCCCTGGCGACGAACGATCCTTTCCGCGCCTCCTCCTCCCACGCCAGGTTGTGCACCCGGTTGGCGCAAAGCCCCTGCATCAGAAGATGCCATGCCGGATGAAAGCGGACGTCGTCCAGCCGCACTCCCGTGGCGTCATAACGCAGCAGCTCCGGCGGATTAACGTTCGCCAGCCTGCCCAGCTCCAGCGACTCCGCCGTACCCAACTGCTGTCCGATGCTGGCAAGAAGATCCACATCCCACTCAGCCCCTTCGCGCGCTACCGCATCGCGCAGGGCGCAATCAGAGAGAAAAAGGTTGCTGTTCGATAGCGGTGCAGGTTGATTAAAAACGGTATGTGTCTGCCAGTGCATGCTGTCTCCCTCCTTTCATTGGCAATAAAGGTAAGTATGGACAGAGGGCATGCACGCTGCATGGGAGGGGGGTCACACGATGACGATCGTGTTGATATCATTCGTGAAATAGCTCACAGAACATAAGAATAAACTATTTCATTACTTCACTAATGCTGAATAATTTATTCTTACCCCGTTTTTGTGAGGATCGTTATGCAACAGGATGCGCACAAGCGTGCATTAATTGCAGGCTCCATCGGTAATTTCATCGAGTGGTATGAATTTGCGGTCTACGGTTTTCTGGCAACGGTGATTGCCAGAAACTTCTTCCAGCTTGAGGGGGAAGCGGAGCTCACCAGCCTGATCCTTACCTGGGCCTCGTTCGCCATCGCTTTCTTCTTCCGTCCGCTGGGTGCGGTGGTCTTTGGCCGCATTGGCGACAGGATTGGCCGCAAACCGACGCTGATTATCGTGCTGGTATTGATGACGCTCGCCACCGCTGCCATCGGTATTGTGCCGGTCTACGCCAGTATCGGGATTGCCGCGCCGCTGATCGTTACACTCCTGCGTATTCTGCAAGGACTGTTCGCGGGCGGTGAGTATGGCGGTGCGGTCTCATTGATGACGGAGTTCGCCCCGCGCGGCAAGCGCGGTCTTTACGGGGCATGGCAGTCCTTCACCGTGGCGCTCGGGCTGTTAGCGGGAGCAGGCATTGTCGCGTTGCTCTCTGCCCTGCTCTCCCCTGAAGCCTTGCACGACTGGGGCTGGCGCATTCCGTTCTTCCTGGCGTTGCCGATGGGTGCGGTCGCGCTATGGCTGCGGGTGAGCATGGAAGAGACGCCGAGCTTTGTGCAGCAACGGGAAAAACCGGTTGTTACTCAGGCCACCACCGCCGCCACGTTCAAAACCATCCTGATGGGCATTGGCCGCGTGATGGTCTGGTCTGCGGCGGGCTATACCTATCTGGTGATTATGCCGACCTATCTGCAATCTGCGCTGCACACCGGTTTTAACCAGGCGCTGCTGATTGCGGTGATTTCTAACATTGGGTTTGCGCTCACGATCATTCCGTCGGGCATGCTGAGCGACAGGATCGGGCGGCGGACGGTGATGATTATCGCCACCGTGCTCCTGCTGATCCTCGCCCTGCCGCTGCTGAAAATTTTGCAGGCGGAGTCCAGCACGCTGGCGGTTAAAGCGATTGTGGTGCTGATTGCGGGAGGTCTGGTTGGGATGCTGGCAGGGCCGGGGCCGGCAATGCTGTCTGAGATGTTCCCGACGCGCGTGCGTTATACCGGGCTGGGGCTGGCCTATTCTCTGTCGAATGCGATCTTCTCGGGCTGCGCGGGGCTGATCATTACCGGGCTGATTAAAGAGACGGGCAATCTGGATATTCCGGCGTACTACGTGATGGCAACGGCGGTGGTGAGTATTTTCGCGCTGATGACGCTGAGGAAGGATGACCATTTACGGTCGTTAGAGGAGTGAGATTGTTGCCCGGTGGCGCTGCGCTTAGCGGGCCTACGTTACCATGCTTTTGTAGGCCGGGTGAGGCGAAGCCGCCACCCGGCACAACAGGCTACCCGCGCTGACGCACCGCTTCGAACAGGCAGATACCCGTCGCAACAGAAACGTTCAGGGACGACACGCTGCCTGCCATCGGGATGCTGATCAGCTCGTCGCAGTGCTCGCGCGTCAGACGACGCATGCCTTCACCTTCTGCCCCCATCACCAGCGCCATGCGGCCGGTCATTTTGCTCTGATACAGGGTGTGATCCGCTTCACCGGCTGTGCCGACGATCCAGATATTCTCTTCCTGCAACAGACGCATGGTGCGCGCCAGGTTAGTCACGCGGATCAGCGGAACGTTTTCCGCCGCGCCGCAGGCAACTTTTTTAGCGGTAGCGTTAAGCTGCGCGGAACGATCTCTTGGCACAATCACCGCATGCACGCCTGCTGCATCGGCGCTACGCAGGCACGCGCCCAGGTTATGCGGGTCGGTTACGCCATCAAGGATCAGGAAGAACGGGTTATCCAGCTCAGCGATCAGATCCGGCAGATCGTTCTCCTGATACTGACGGCCTGGCTTCACGCGCGCGATAATGCCCTGGTGTACAGCTCCTTCGCTTTTCTCATCCAGATACTGGCGGTTCGCCAGTTGGATCACTACGCCCTGCGCTTCCAGCGCGTGGATCAGCGGCATCAGACGTTTATCTTCTCGCCCTTTCAGAATAAAAACTTCCTGAAAACGCTCCGGCGCGCGCTCCAGCAGGGCCTGCACCGCGTGGATGCCGTAAATCATTTCACTCATTGATGGTTCTCGTAATAAATATTTTCCCTCTCCCGTTGGGGAGAGGGTCAGGGTGAGGGGAAATTACTCCGCCTGCTGTTTCTTCGCCGCGCGCTTCGCTTTGGTCGCGGCCGCTATTTTTTGGGTCTTGGTCGACGGTTTTTTCGCTTTACGAGCGTCTTTTTTTGCCGCCTTGGGCTTCTGTTTCTTCTCGCCACGGAAAGCGCTGTCTGGCTCAAAGTTTACTCTTTTACCTGCCTGACGTCGCTTGCCGCCCGCTTTACCGTTGCCACCTTTTTTCGCTTTCTCACGCTCGGTTTTCCCGACGTTACGCGGAGCACGCTCGCTGGAGATGAGGCTGAAGTCGATTTTACGGTCGTCCATATTCACGGCTTCAACCTTCACTTCCACCCGATCTCCCAGACGGTAGGTCTGGCCGCCGGATTCGCCGATCAGACGTTGTCCGACCTGGTCGAAGCGGTAGTAATCGTTATCGAGGCTGGAAACGTGCACCAGACCGTCGATAAACAGCTCATCCAGACGCACGAAGAAGCCAAAGCCGGTGACGCTGGCAATCACGCCTTTAAAGATATTACCCACCTGATCCAGCATAAAGTCACACTTCAGCCAGTCCGCCACGTCGCGCGTTGCTTCATCCGCACGACGCTCGGTCATGGAACAGTGCTGGCCCAGTTGCAGCATCTCTTCCATGGAGTAGTGATACCCTCCGGTTTCGGTCGTATTGCCTTTATGACCCTGCTCGTGCGCCAGCAGATACTTGATCGCACGGTGCAGGGACAGATCCGGATAACGGCGGATCGGCGAGGTAAAGTGCGCGTACGACTGTAAGGCCAGGCCAAAGTGGCCCCGGTTTTCCGGATCGTAAATCGCCTGCTTCATGGAGCGCAGCAGCATGGTTTGCAGCATTTCCGCGTCAGGACGATCGCTGATGGATTCCAGCAGCTCGGCGTAATCGCGTGGCTCAGGCTTATTACCGCCAGGCAGCTCCAGGCCGAGTTCAGCCAGCACGGAGCGGAACGAGGTTACGGCTTCCGTGGTTGGCTTGTCGTGAATACGGAACAGCGCAGGCTCTTTGGCTTTCTCAACGAAACGTGCCGCCGAGATGTTTGCCAGGATCATACACTCTTCAATCAGCTTGTGCGCATCGTTACGCTGGGTCTGCTCGATACGCTCGATACGACGCTCAGCGTTGAAGATAAACTTCGCTTCTTCGCTCTCAAAGGAGATCCCGCCGCGCTCTTCGCGCGCCTGATCCAGCGTTTTGTAGAGGTTGTGCAGCTCTTCGATGTGTTTGACCAGCGGCGCGTACTGTTCGCGCAGATCCTGATCGCCCTGCAACATATGCCAGACCTTGGTATAGGTCAGGCGCGCATGGGAACTCATCACTGCTTCGTAGAACTTATAGCCCGTCAGACGTCCCTTGCTGGAGATGGTCATTTCGCAGACCATACACAGGCGGTCCACCTGCGGGTTGAGGGAACACAGGCCGTTGGAGAGCACTTCTGGCAGCATCGGTACAACCTGCGACGGGAAGTAGACCGATGTACCGCGGCTGCGCGCTTCGTTATCCAGCGGCGTGTGTGGACGTACGTAGTAGCTCACATCCGCGATAGCCACCCACAGACGCCAGCCACCACCACGTTTTTTCTCACAGTACACGGCATCATCGAAGTCACGGGCGTCTTCACCATCAATGGTGACCAGCGGCAGATCGCGCAGATCCACGCGGCCTGCTTTGGACTCTTCCGGCACTTCTTCACGCAGGTTTTCGATCTGGTCTTCAACCGCTTTCGGCCAGACGTACGGAATTTCATGGGTGCGCAGCGCCATATCGACGGCCATGCCGGTGCCCATGTTATCGCCCAGCACTTCAACGATTTTACCCACCGCTTTGGTACGGCGGGTCGGGCGCTGGGTGAGTTCAACCACCACCACAAAGCCCATGCGTGCGCCCATTACCTCTTCAGGCGGGATGAGAATGTCGAAGCTCAGACGGCTGTCGTCCGGCACCACAAAGCCTACGCCCGCATCGGTAAAGTAACGGCCAACGATCTGGCTGGTTTTCGGCACCAGCACGCGGACCACGCGCGCTTCGCGGCGGCCTTTACGGTCTGCACCCAGCGGCTGCGCCAGGATCTGGTCGCCGTGAATACACATCTTCATCTGTTCGGATGAGAGGTACAGGTCGTCTTTACGGCCTTCCACGCGCAGGAAGCCGAAGCCATCGCGGTGACCAATAACGGTGCCTTTCAGCAGGTCGAGGCGTTCTGGCAGCGCGTAGCACTGGCGACGAGTAAAGACCAGCTGCCCGTCACGCTCCATGGCGCGCAGGCGGCGGCGAAGGGCTTCAATTTGCTCTTCACCTTCAATGTTTAATTCAACGGCAAGTTCTTCACGATTGGCGGGTTTTTCGCGTTTTGTTAAGTGTTCAATGATGAACTCGCGGCTGGGGATAGGATTCGCGTATTTTTCGGCTTCGCGTTCCTGGAAAGGATCTTGTGACATGTCGGTTCCTCCGTTGTCAGCTCCGGTGGAAATTTTCTTCATTCCACCAGCAATAATTTATAAAGCGGTTGATTCTCTTCAACCAAATCGGCCAGCGTGTAGTTATCCAGTTCCTTGAGAAAACTTTGCACGGCCTTTGAAAGCGCCTGCTTCAGGCGGCAAGCGGGCGTAATGTGGCAGAACGCGCTGCTACAGTTCACCAGAGAGAGCGGCTCCAGTTCACGTACCACATCGCCAATACGGATACTCTGTGCCGGTTTACCGAGACGGATCCCTCCATTCTTCCCGCGGACGGCAGCAACGTATCCGGCACGACTAAGTTGATTGATTATTTTGACCATATGATTACGGGACACACCGTACACCTCTGTGACTTCAGAGATGCTGGTCATCTTCCCATCGGGTAACGACGCCATGTAAATCAGCGCGCGTAAGCCGTAATCGGTGAAACTTGTTAACTGCACATCAACCTCAGGAAAAAGGGAAAACGCGGTTAAACCGCAGAGATATTCATTAATGATGATAAACCAGCCAGATAGTTAGCGGCTAATTTATTTGACAGACGGGGCGAAAAAGCGGAGATCCAGGAGCGGTCGCCGGATGGCGCTGCGCTTATCCGGCCTACGGGTTTCCCCGCAGGCCAGCAGTCACGAAGATTATGCGTCGAACGGGTCGCGCAGGATCATCGTTTCAGTACGATCCGGGCCGGTAGAAATAATATCGATCGGCACTTCGGTCAGTTCTTCAATGCGCTTGATGTAGTCCAGCGCGGCTTTTGGCAGGCCACTACGCTCTTTCACACCGAAGGTGGTCTCAGACCAGCCCGGCATGGTTTCGTAGATTGGCTCAATGCCTTCCCAGTCGTCAGCAGCCAGCGGAGTGGTGGTCACTTCGCGGCCATCTGGCATGCGGTAGCCTACGCAGATTTTCACTTCTTTCAGGCCGTCCAGTACGTCCAGCTTGGTCAGGCAGAAGCCAGACAGGGAGTTGATCTGCACTGCGCGACGTACGGCAACGGCGTCCAGCCAGCCGGTACGACGACGACGACCGGTGGTCGCGCCAAACTCGTTACCCTGCTTGCACAGGAACTCGCCGGTTTCATCAAACAGTTCGGTCGGGAATGGACCCGCACCCACGCGAGTGGAGTACGCTTTGATGATGCCCAGAACGTAATCCACATAACGTGGACCCAGGCCAGAGCCGGTCGCCACGCCACCCGCGGTGGTGTTAGAGGACGTAACGTACGGATAGGTACCGTGGTCGATGTCCAGCAGCGTACCCTGCGCACCTTCGAACATGACGAAATCGCCACGCTTGCGCGCCTGGTCCAGCAGATCGGACACATCAACAACCATACCGGTCAGAATGTCTGCAATCGCCATGACGTCATCCAGCACTTTCTGGTAGTCAACAGCGTCAGCTTTGTAGAAGTTCACCAGCTGGAAGTTGTGATATTCCATCACTTCTTTCAGTTTTTCAGCGAAGGTCGCTTTGTCGAAGAGGTCACCGACGCGCAGACCGCGACGAGCCACTTTATCTTCGTATGCCGGGCCGATGCCACGACCGGTAGTGCCGATCGCTTTCGCGCCACGCGCTTTTTCACGCGCCACGTCCAGCGCCACGTGATAGTCCAGGATCAGCGGGCAGGCTTCGGAGAGCAGCAGACGCTCACGAACAGGGATACCACGGTCTTCCAGACCTTTCATCTCTTTCATCAGCGCAGCAGGAGACAGCACAACGCCGTTACCGATGATGCTGGTGACGTTTTCGCGAAGAATGCCTGATGGAATAAGATGGAGGACGGTTTTTTCACCGTTGATTACGAGAGTATGGCCTGCGTTGTGACCGCCCTGGTAGCGTACAACATATTTAGCCCGTTCAGTCAGAAGATCAACAATCTTCCCTTTACCTTCGTCACCCCATTGGGTGCCCAGTACGACGACGTTGTTACCCATTTTTTTCAAAATCACCGTTTGCTTAAAAATGGATTCTACCATCGCTTTTTCAGATATACAGCACTTTTTGACCCTAAAATATGCCAATTGCGGTTAGTTTTTGATCAGCCAATCGTTTTCCTCAACATGTAGTAGATAACGATACCAGCAACCACAAGACCACCGCCAAAACGACGCAAAATATTATCCGGCAGTTGGCTCATGGTGGCGATCATCCGGCGCCATGCGCGCGGATAAAGCATCGGGCCGAGGCCTTCCAGCACCAAAACCAGGGCCAGCGCGAGCCAGATCGTTGAATTCATTTTTGTTCCTTATAAAAGAAAACCACCGCTCCGTGAAGAGCGGTGGTTTGAATACTCAAACGAGCCTGAGTTTATCGCGTTGCGTTGGTCGGCGTCTTCATATAACGGAAGAAATCGCTGTCCGGGCTGAGCACCATCACATCCTGGTTGCTCTTGAAGCTATTCTCGTAAGCGCGCAGGCTACGAATGAAGGCATAGAAGTCCGGATCCTGGCTGAATGCATCAGCAAACAGTTTCGCGGCTTCGGCATCACCTTCACCGCGCAGGATACGACCCTGGCGCTCAGATTCCGCCAGCGTCTTGGTGACTTCATAGTCCGCTGCCGCGCGCAGTTTTTCCGCTTCTTCCTGACCCTGTGAACGGTGACGACGGGCTACCGCTTCACGCTCGGCGCGCATACGGTTGTAGATCGCCTCGGACACTTCCGCTGGCAGGTTGATCTGCTTGATGCGCACATCAACCACTTCGATGCCCAGCGCCGCCATACTGTTCGGGTTGATCACCGGCACTTTACCGTTGGTTTCAGCCTGAACACGTTCAGCCGCTTTGGCAATCGCATCGTCTGCCGCCGGGGTTTCAACTTCATCCTCGGTGCCCGCAGAGCCGGAGTTCAGCGCATCACGCACTTCCAGCGTCAGACGACCACGGGAGTCGGTCACAATATCTTTCACATCCAGACGACCAATTTCAGAACGCAGACGGTCAGAGAACTTACGTTTCAGCAGCACTTCTGCCTGAGAAACGTCGCCACCCCCGGTTGCCAGGAAGTAGCGGCTGAAATCGCTGATGCGCCATTTGATATAGGAATCAACGATCAGGTCTTTCTTCTCTTTGGTCACGAAACGATCGGCCTGGTTATCCATGGTCTGGATACGCGCATCGAGCGTTTTCACTGACTGAATGAACGGGATCTTAAAGTGCAGACCCGGCTCATAAATCACCGGACGCTTGTCGCCGTCACGCACGACGCTGCTGAACTGGAACTTGATCCCACGCTCGCCCTCTTTCACCACAAAGATGGAGGTGTAGAGCACGACCAGTACAATGATGATGATCGCAATAACTGACTTACGCATCCTTATTCCCCCTGACGCTGGTAGTCGTTACGCTGCGCGTTGGCACGGCGTTGGTCCATAATGTCACCATCGTTCGAAGAAGGCGTTGTGTTCGCGCTGGCGCTGCCAGACGAGGCCGGTGGCAGACGCAGCAGGTTGTTCGCACCGCTGTTGTCTTTTGCTGCCGGTGCAGAACCGCCTTTCAGCATCTGATCCAGCGGCAGGACCATCAGGTTTCCGCCTTTGTTGTCGTTAACCAGCACTTTACGCGTATGGCTCAGCACTTTTTCCATGGTCTCGATATAGAGACGCTCACGGGTAATTTCCGGCGCGGCTTTATATTCCGGCAGGATCTTCGCGAAGCGAGCCACTTCACCCTGTGCTTCCAGGATGGTCTGGGTCTTATACGCACGCGCTTCTTCCAGAATACGCTGCGCCTGACCGTTTGCACGCGGCTGAACTTCGTTGGTGTACGCTTCCGCTTCACGGATGTACTGCTGTTCGTTTTCACGCGCGGCAATCGCATCGTCAAAGGCGGCTTTCACCTCTTCCGGCGGACGTGCAGCCTGGAAGTTGACGTCCAGCAGGGTGATACCCATGTTGTACGGACGGATGGTCTCTTCCAGCTCACGCTGGGTATCGCTACGAATAACGGTACGACCTTCGGTCAGGATACGGTCCATGGTGTATTTACCGATCACACCACGCAGGGCGCTGTCGGTCGCCTGACGCAGGCTGTCATCGGCGCTGGTCACGCTAAACAGATAACGTTCCGGATCGGTCACGCGGTACTGTACGTTCATCTCAACGCGCACCACGTTCTCGTCAGAGGTCAGCATCACGCCAGAGGCGGCCAGTTCACGGACGGACTCCACGTTAACCGCGGTCACGTCATCAATGAAGGTCGGCTTCCAGTTCAGGCCCGGTTCAACCAGATGGCTGAACTTACCGAAACGGGTGACCACGCCGCGTTCTGCTTCTTTAATGGTGTAGAACCCGCTGGCTGCCCAGATGATTACTACCGCAGCGGCGACAATGCCCACCACGCGGCCACCCATTGGCGGGCGCGGACTCTGAGTGGAATTGCCACCCGAGCCAGAACCTTTTCCTCCGCCAAGGCCACCAAGCTTTTTGCTCAGTTTGCGGAAGATATCATCCAGATCCGGCGGCCCCTGCTCGCGACCACCTTTGTTGCCATTTCCCCCAGAGTTGCCGCCTTGATTATTGCTGCTTCCCCACGGGTCGCGGTCTTGTCCGTTATTACCGGGCTGATTCCACGCCATGTATATGCTCCATATTTGTTATGCAAGGGCGAATTTTTCAGGCTTCCCCTTTCTGATCAGACGATATAGTCCGCCAGCGCAGGTTCTTGTTTACAGAGGCGACGCCAGTCAACGATCGGCATACGCACCTGCATCCCCACGCTGCCGTCATCCTCCATCCACTCTTTTTCTATCGCCTGAAGCTGATAAAACCGGCTGCGCAGCCTGCCTTCCTGTGGCGGCAGTCGCAGCGTGTGCTGAGCTACCTCACCGGAAAGACGTTCTGTCAAAGCCTGGAAAAGCAGTGGCACACCAATCCCGGCCTGAGCAGACAGCCAGACCCGAATCGGTTTGTTCTCTTCGTCTCGGTCAATACGCGGTTCAAAATCGTCCAGCATATCGATCTTGTTCATCACCAACAGGGTAGGAATTTCGTGGGCGTCGATCTCTTCGAGCACCACGTTCACCGCGTCGATGTTCTCCTGCACGCGTACGTCAGCCGCATCAATCACATGCAGTAGCAGGGTCGCCTGACGCGTCTCCTGCAACGTCGCTTTAAACGCCGCGACCAGATCGTGCGGCAGATGGCGAATAAACCCTACGGTATCCGCCAGCACAGTTTCACCCACGTCTGCGACGTCAATACGGCGCAGGGTTGGGTCCAGGGTCGCAAACAGCTGGTCTGCGGCATATACCTGGGCCTCGGTTATCTGGTTAAACAGGGTGGATTTACCGGCGTTGGTATAACCCACCAGCGACACCGTTGGGATATCGGCTTTCGTTCGCGCCCGACGCCCCTGTTCGCGCTGTTTCTCTACACGTTCCAGACGTGAAAGGATCTGGGTTATACGCCCACGCAGCAAACGGCGGTCGGTTTCGAGCTGGGTTTCACCCGGGCCGCGCAAACCAATCCCGCCTTTTTGTCTTTCAAGGTGTGTCCAGCCACGCACCAGACGCGTCGCCAGATGGCGCAACTGCGCCAGCTCAACCTGCAACTTACCCTCGTGGGTACGCGCACGCTGAGCAAAAATATCTAAGATCAACCCCGTGCGATCGATAACACGGCATTCGCAGAGAGCTTCCAGGTTACGTTCCTGAGCCGGAGACAGCGCATGATCAAACAGCACAACGGATGCGCCGGTTGCTTTTACGGCATCCGCAATTTCAACTGCTTTACCTTCACCAACAAAATACTTCGGGTGCGGCGCTTTACGGCTACCGGTAATCACCTGCATTGCTTCGACACCGGCGGAAGAGACCAGAGATTCAAACTCCTGGAGGTCTTCCATATCTTTGTCTTGCGAAAAATAGATGTGTACCAGCACCGCCTGCTCACCGGCGTCATAACGGTCAAACAAGCGTAAACCTCTCTAAAAAGATCAGCGGGGAACGCAGGATCCCTGGCTCCCCGTGTGGAAAACAGCCCAAAACCTTATTCGGTTTCTTCGCTGTCCTGCGCTGGTGTTGAAGAACCCTGCGCGTTGCTGCCGTGATGGTAGTTACTGCCAGTGCCGCCGCCAGCGTTATTGCTGTGATGAGATACCGGACGGGACGGAACAACAGTAGAAATCGCGTGCTTGTAGACCATCTGGCTGACCGTGTTTTTCAACAGGATCACGAACTGATCGAAAGACTCAATCTGACCTTGCAGCTTAATACCATTCACCAAATAAATAGAAACTGGAACACGCTCCCGACGCAATGCGTTCAGGAACGGATCTTGTAAAGATTGCCCCTTAGCCATTCTATCTTTTCCTTATATGCTTGTTTTGTACTTAGAACCTTGCGATTCTGAAAAATTGCGCACGATACGGCTTAATTGTACACATTCAGTCAGCGATATCACCAATAACCTCAATCACTTCGTTTAACGCCTGTTGTGGTTTTTCACTGTCTAACCAGTGAACCCCCTCCCAACCGCGTAACCAGGTGATCTGGCGCTTCGCTAACTGTCTCGTGGCGCAAACACCTCGATAAACCATTTCATCGTATGAAATCTCGCCTTCAAGATACGACCACATCTGGCGGTATCCCACACAACGAATGGAAGGCATGTCCGTATGCAAATCTCCACGGGCAAAAAGCGCCCGCACTTCTGCTTCAAAATCTGAAGCCAACATCTGATGAAAACGCTGCTCAATTCGTTGATGGAGCAGTTCACGGCTCGCCGGGGCGATGGCGAACTGATGCACCTGATACGGCAGAGCGTCTCCTGACGTTTGCGTCAGTTCCGTTAAAGTTTTACCCGAAATGAAAAAAACTTCCAGTGCCCGGGAAAGCCTTTGCGGATCGTTTGGGTGGATCCGCGCTGCGGCAACCGGGTCAATCTCTTCCAGTTGCCTGTGCAAAACGTCCCACCCCTGCTCTGCCGCCTGCCGCTCAATCTTCGCTCTCACTTCCGGATCGGCCGATGGCAGAGGCGATAACCCCTCCAGCAGCGCCTTAAAGTAGAGCATCGTGCCGCCAACTAACAGCGGTATGCGTCCCGCGGCGGTAATCTCGGCCATCTCGGCTAAGGCGTCGCGGCGAAAATCTGCCGCGGAGTAAGCCTGTGCCGGGTCGAGAATATCCAGTAAACGGTGCGGTGCCGCACGCAGTTCGTCTGCGTTGGGCTTCGCCGTGCCGATGTCCATCCCTCGGTAGATGAGGGCTGAATCAACGCTAATCAACTCTACTGGCAAAACTTTACGTAACTCAATGGCTAATGCCGTTTTACCGGAGGCCGTTGGCCCCATTAGAAAAATCGCCTTTGGCAGGCTCGCCTTACTTACATCAGTCATGTTTCAGGGCGGTCATCGCCGTTTGTAAATCAACAGGTTGTAACAAGCCACCTGGAGGCGCTTTCACCAGCTGTGGACAGAGGCGCTCCACCTCCGCCAGAACGGTAATCGCCTGCGCCATACTCCACGGTGCATGCTCGCTGGCCAGATGGCGGGCGATCCACTGCGCGGTATCGGCGGCATCAAACGTCGTTTGCTGCGCCAGGTAGCCTATCAGTTCAGGAATCAAGTTTTGTAAATTTTGTTGGCGTAAGGGTAAAGGCACTGCGCGAATTGTCACATGCTGCGCGTCCAGTACGATTTCAATCCCCATTTCGGCCAGTTGCGTCTGCACGCGCCGCAAAACCCCTGTTTCTTCAGGGGATATTTTCAGGCGAACGGGGATCAACAGCGGCTGCGCGCAGGCGGCATTCACCCCCGGGGTTAACTGCGCCTGTTTGAGCCAGCGCTCCGCCACGGAAAGCGCCAGCAACAGAAGTTTACCTTCGCGTTCAAGCAACGCCATGTCGGGAGCAATAATGGTCAATACCCGACCAAAACTCTGGCTATGCCCATCCAGAGAGGGGGTTGAAACCGTGATGTGATCTTTATGCTCCACCGCCGGCGTATCCAGCAGTTTGCGGTACAGCGCCCCCTGCTGTTTGTGGTAGCCCGGCTGAGCGTTGGGATAGTTGGCACCGGTTGGTCGCGGCGCGTTGCCCGCCGGGGATAAACGTGGAGCAGCCGGCTCGCGCGCGACCGCCGGTTCGGCAAAATGGTTACGCCCGGCCGCCACGCGGTTTTCCGGCAGTGGGCGCGGCGCGGGCTCTTCTTTTGCCAGCGGCAACTCTGGCTCTGCCTGCTGCTGCAATACAGCGGCAACGCCCTGGTAGATGAAATCATGCACCAGGCGCGACTGGTGGAAACGCACCTCGTGCTTGGCGGGGTGCACGTTAACGTCAACCTGGTGCGGGTCGATCTCCAGATAAAGCACAAAGGCGGGCTGTTGATCGGCGCCGAGCTTATCTTCGCAGGCCTGTCGAATAGCGTGGTTAATCAGGCGGTCGCGCATCATGCGGCCGTTGACGTAGCAATACTGAATTTCTGCGAACGCGGCGCTGCTGGCGTTCGGATCGGCAACCCAGCCACGCAGGGCCAGATCGCCATGCTGCCACTCAATGGCCAGCGCCTTTTCCAGAAACGGTGTGCCGCAGATGGCGCCCAACCGACGCTCCTTTTGTCCACCCTCCGCCACCGCGCGATACTGGCGCATCACCTTACCGTTATGGCTGAGGTTGAGGGTGACATCAAAGCGCGCCAGCGCGATGCGGCGGATGATCTCGTCGATATGTCCGAATTCGGTCTTCTCGGTTCGCATAAACTTGCGCCGGGCGGGCGTGTTATAGAAGAGATCCAGCACTTCAAGCGTGGTGCCTACCGGGTGCGCCGCAGGTTTAACCGTGACGTCCATATCGCGCCCTTCGGCGTAGGCCTGCCAGGCTTCCTGCTGGTCGGCCGTGCGGGAGGTCAACGTTAAGCGGGAAACGGAGCTGATACTGGCCAGCGCTTCGCCGCGAAAACCCAGGCTTATAATCGCTTCCAGATCGTCAAGTGAGGCAATTTTACTGGTGGCATGACGCGCCAGCGCCAGCGCCAGTTCGTCCTTTTTGATGCCACAGCCGTTATCACGAATGCGAATAAGCTTTGCGCCCCCGCGTTCGATATCGATATCAATGCGGGTCGCCCCTGCATCGAGGCTGTTTTCCACCAGTTCCTTCACCACCGACGCAGGGCGTTCCACCACCTCACCGGCGGCGATTTGGTTCGCGAGCTGCGGCGGTAGAACCTGAATCGGCATGAACTCTCCTTAATTAGTCGCGGTCATTTCACCCGGCAGCGCGGCGCTTGCCGTCTGGGCTGCCCCGCCCTGCGGCGCAGACTGAAGCGGATGCGCGTCAAAGTATTTACGCAGACCGTTATAAATCGCTTCGGCAATTTGCTGCTGATAGCTGTCGCTTCCCAGTAAACGCTCTTCACCATGGTTACTGATAAAGCCCGTCTCTACCAGAATCGACGGGATATCCGGCGAACGCAGGACACCAAGGCTTGCATGCTCCGGGCGACGCTTATGCAGCGATCCAATGCTTTGCAGCTGGCTCAGTACGTTAGTGGCGACATCATACCCGACGCGCTGAGAATGACCGAACTGTAAATCCAGTACCGCCTGGCTGAGATACGGATCGGCCTGGCTGTTTGCCAGCACATCGCCTGCCCCGCCTAACAGTTCAGACTGCTTCTCGTGCTCTTCAAGCCAGTTCGCCATTTCACTGTTGGCTCGACGGTTCGACAGCACCCATACCGACGCGCCGGTGGCGTTACGGTTCGGCGCAGCATCCGCGTGAATCGACACCAGGAAGTTGGCGTTTTGCTTACGCGCCACATCCGAGCGTCCCATCACTGAAATAAAGTAATCTCCGTCGCGGGTCATGACCCCTTTAAACATCGGATCGTCATTCAGAAGCGCACGCAGCTTACGGGCAATGGCGATAGTGACGTTTTTCTCCCGCGTGCCGCCCGGGCCAATCGCGCCAGGATCTTGCCCGCCGTGTCCGGCGTCGATGGCGATAATCACTTTGTCGCCACTGACCGGTGTTCGCCGCGCGCTGACCGCCGGACGCGTCACCGTGTTGCTGCTGGTCACGGCGGTAAGTCGGTCATTTTGTGATTTAAACGGATTACGGGCTGGCTCAGACGGCCTTGGGGTATAAACCGGCGCTTCCACGCGTTTTGCTACAACAGGTGCAGGCGGTGGCGGCGGCGGCGGAACATCAGCATTAATGGTAAAGACCACCGTATAATTGGCGCCGTTTTGCTGCTTAACCGCCTTCGTTTTGCCCTTTTCAGTGAGATCGACCACCAGACGCAGAGACTGCGTATCCTTCGGCGTTCCCGAACGGATGCTTTTCACCAGATTGTTGCCGCTGAACTGGAGCGGCAGCCCCTGGATCACCCCGGTCTGTTTAATATCGAGCGCCACGCTGCGGCTGTCGATTTGTGAGAAAGCATATTCAGGATCGCCCATAAAGCTGAACGTAATGCGGGCCTGGCTATCGCCATTCGACACCTGAATATCCGAGAGGCTGGCCGCCCCGACCTGCGCGCACAGCAGGACCGTGGCAGCCAGCACCCAACCTTTAACGCGATTAATCATCCCGTTATCCCTACGCTCAACCGGCTAAACGCGCCAGTAAGGAACAGCCTGATGAGGAAACCGCACTGATGCGTGCCTCACGCCCTTGTGCCTGGTAATCTAAGTGAATTTCGACATCCGGGTCAGGCAGCACACCCGCACCTTGTTGCGGCCACTCCACCAGGCAGATGGCGTCGTTGGCAAAGTAATCGCGGATCCCCATAAATTCCAGCTCCTCCGGGTCCGCAAGACGATATAAATCAAAGTGGTACACCATGATATTTTCAAGCGTGTACGGTTCCACCAGCGTGTAGGTCGGGCTTTTTACGTTCCCGTTATGGCCTAACGCCTGCAAAAAGCCACGGCTGAAGGTTGTTTTACCCGCGCCTAAATCACCATACAGATAAATGACGGTCGCCCCCTGACAGGCCTGCGCCACGCGCTTGCCGAGATCTAAAGTGGCTTGTTCATCAGGTAAAGGAATCGCTCGATTAGTCATTTTCTACGTCAATCACATCCGGGTTAACAACACGCCGCAGCGTGCAAAAAAGATCGGTGGCCAGCATACCGCGCGTTCCGTAACGAGCAGCCAGCCTGTCAGCCGCCGTACCGTGGGCCACGCAGCCCGCACAGGCTGCATCATAAAGGGGAAGTTTCTGTCCGAGCAATGCGCCAATGATGCCAGAGAGCACATCGCCCATGCCGCCGCTCGCCATGCCTGCATTACCGGCATCAACGATGCCCATCGCATCATCGCTGGCGATAACGGTTCCCGCCCCTTTCAAAACGGCAACACCTCCGTAACGTTTTACCAGACGTTGGGCTGAAAGTAAGCGATCGCTTTCAATTTCTGCCACGCTACAGTTAAGCAGCCGTGCGGCTTCGCCGGGGTGCGGCGTCAGAATGCGATTGTGACGCTTATCCGGGTTTATTGCCAGAAGGTTAAGCGCGTCGGCATCCCAGAGCATCGGTTTACGAAAATTCTCGGCCTTTTGCAGGGCCTGTTTACCCCACTCCTGCTGACCCAGGCCCGGACCAACGACCACCACGTCCGCCCACTCAAGACCCTTTTCAATCGCCTGCGGGGTAAGCTCGTGGACCATCAGCTCCGGCCGCGCGGTAATAATGGGCGGAATGTTTTCGCTGCGGGTCAGCACGCGTATTAATCCGCCGCCGCTGCGCAACGCGGCCTCTCCGGTCATTCGAATCGCACCTGCCGTGCCATGATCGCCACCAATAATCAGCAGTCGGCCATGGTCACCCTTATGGGAGGTGGGACGACGCGGCGGTAGCCACTGTGCAAGCTGGGAGGCATCAAAGCGGGTGATGTGGGTATCCTGTCCGATCAGCCAGTTTTCCAGCCCCAGGGCGTTGTGGTGTAACGTGCCCACGACATCCCGCGCTTTCCCGGTAAGCAGCCCCGGCTTCAGGGCGATAAAGGTCACGGTGTGCGCCGCCTCAATCGACACGCCCGGCGTCGCGCCGGTTTGCGCCATCAGGCCGGAGGGAATATCCAGCGCTACCACCGGGGCGGGGTGCGCATTAGCGCGCGTAATCAGCGCGGCGACGTCATCGCGAGGCGCGCGCATCAGTCCCGTCCCCAGCAGACCATCAACAATCACGTCGACATCCTCGGGCCAGATAATATCAGGCGCATGAATAATGCCCCCCGCATTCAGCCAGGCCTCTCTCGCCATGCCAGCCTCTTCCGGTAGCGGCTTGTCGCTCTCCAGCGCCATCAGGGTGACGCGCAGCCCCGCCGCCACCGCAAGACGAGCCACCACATAGCCATCGCCACCGTTATTGCCGTGCCCGCACAGGATCAGATAGTGCGAGGCATCCGGATAAGCCGTGCGCGCCACGTTAAACGCCGCCTCGCCCGCGCGCTGCATCAGTTCGTAAAGGGTAATGCCGAGGCTATCTGCGGCCTCTTTCTCGGCCCGACGGAGGTCATCCGCATGCCAGATGGAATGTGGTATACTTGCGAGGTTTTTCTTCACAGTATGGTCCGTCATGTCACAGCCCCTCGATCTCAATGAATTAGCGCAAAAAATAAAACAGTGGGGTGCTGAACTGGGCTTCCAGAAGGTCGGTATTACTGACACCGACCTCTCTGCCAGTGAGCCTAAGCTCCAGGCATGGCTGGATAAACAATACCACGGCGAGATGGAGTGGATGGCGCGTCACGGTATGATGCGTGCCCGCCCCCACGAGCTGTTGCCGGGTACGCTGCGCGTTATTAGCGTACGCATGAACTATCTGCCTGCTAACGCGGCCTTTGCGCGCACGCTAAAAAATCCTTCGCTGGGTTACGTCAGCCGATACGCGCTGGGGCGTGATTACCATAAACTTCTACGCAACCGTCTAAAAAAGCTCGGGGAAACCATTCAGCAGCACTGTGTTTCGCTGAATTTTAGACCCTTTGTCGATTCTGCGCCTATTCTTGAGCGCCCGATCGCCGAAAAAGCCGGGCTCGGCTGGACAGGTAAGCACTCACTTATCTTAAGCCGCGACGCGGGCTCATTCTTTTTCCTGGGTGAACTACTGATTGATTTACCTCTGCCGGTAGACAGTCCGGTGGAAGAAGGTTGTGGTCGCTGTGTGGCCTGTATGACCATCTGCCCGACGGGCGCGATTGTCGAACCGTATACCGTTGATGCGCGCCGCTGTATCTCTTATCTCACTATCGAGCTGGAAGGCGCTATTCCAGAGAAGTTTCGTCCGCTTATTGGCAACCGCATCTACGGCTGTGATGACTGTCAGCTGATTTGTCCGTGGAACCGTTATTCACAGTTGACGGACGAAGAAGACTTCAGTCCGCGCAAGGCGTTACATGCCCCGCAGTTGATCGAACTGTTCGCCTGGAGCGAAGCCTGGTTCCTGAAGGTGACGGAGGGTTCCGCCATACGTCGTATCGGCCACCTGCGCTGGCTGCGTAATGTGGCCGTTGCGCTGGGGAATGCCCCGTGGGATGAGGCAAATCTTCAGGCGCTCGAAAGCCGTAGAGGTGAGCACCCACTTCTTGATGAGCACATAGAATGGGCGATTGCGCAGCAAATTGAGAAGCGAAATGCCGGCGTGGTTGAAGTGCAGTTACCGAAGAAACAGCGCCTGGTCAGGGTGATTGAAAAAGGACTGCCGCGGGATGTGTGATATATTCACAGGCTGTGAATAAAAATAAGAATTCAGGCGCCATCAGCTCTGGCAAACAGGTCAAGTGATCTCAATAACATTTTGAAATCAAATTTTCTTCATAAATTACAGGTAATTACGAAGATATTATTCACCCTGCTAACATTTCGTAGAGACTGGTTTTATCACGGTTTCTGTGGATAACTCTGTTCACAAGAGTATTTCAGACATAATAGAAAACGTCCCCAACGAAGCACTTCGCTGTGGATAATCTGGAGATGAAGAAGAATTTGGAGCGGGAAACGAGACTCGAACTCGCGACCCCGACCTTGGCAAGGTCGTGCTCTACCAACTGAGCTATTCCCGCTTGGGTGTTCTGGTGCTATGCGTATCTTGCGATACTTTCAAATTTTGGAGCGGGAAACGAGACTCGAACTCGCGACCCCGACCTTGGCAAGGTCGTGCTCTACCAACTGAGCTATTCCCGCTTGGGTGTTCTGGTGCTATGCGTATCTTGCGATACTTTCAAATTTTGGAGCGGGAAACGAGACTCGAACTCGCGACCCCGACCTTGGCAAGGTCGTGCTCTACCAACTGAGCTATTCCCGCTTGGGTGTTCTGGTGCTGGCGTATCTTGCGATACTTTTCAAATTTTGGAGCGGGAAACGAGACTCGAACTCGCGACCCCGACCTTGGCAAGGTCGTGCTCTACCAACTGAGCTATTCCCGCTTGGGTGTTCTGGTGCTGGCGTATCTTGCGATACTTTTCAAATTTTGGAGCGGGAAACGAGACTCGAACTCGCGACCCCGACCTTGGCAAGGTCGTGCTCTACCAACTGAGCTATTCCCGCAAATCTGTACTGCTTTTGTTGCTGTCGTAACGTGTAATTCTCTGTCGTTACGGGAGGCGCATTATACGAGAAATCCGTTTAGCTGCAACCCCCCTCAAAGCGATTTTTTTGAAATTCAGTTCAAGTGCTTATTTAATCGGCAAGCTGAACAATTTAGCGACAAAAACCCGGCCACGCAAGGCGCCGGATCGCAAAATCAGAGCTTAATAAAGTTTTCGCGATAGTACGCCAGCTCCGCAACAGACTCACGGATGTCATCCATCGCCTGGTGCGTCCCCTGCTTTGTGAAGCCGTCGAGAATTTCCGGTTTCCAGCGGCGGGCCAGCTCTTTCAGGGTGCTCACATCCAGATAGCGGTAGTGGAAGTAGGACTCCAGCTCCGGCATGTACTTAAACAGGAAACGACGATCCTGACCAATGCTGTTGCCACAGATAGGCGATTTTCCTGCCGGCACCCACTGCTTCAGAAATTCAAGCGTCGCCAGCTCCGCTTCGCGGTCGCCCAGGGTGCTGGCCTTCACGCGTTCCACCAGCCCGCTGCCGGTATGGGTACGCACGTTCCACTCATCCATCAGCGCAAGCTGGTCATCGGACTGGTGCACGGCAATCGTTGGGCCTTCCGCCAGAATATTGAGGTTGGCATCGGTGACCAGTGTGGCGATCTCAATAATGCGATCGCGCTCGGGATCAAGGCCGGTCATCTCCAGATCGATCCAAATCAGGTTGTTTTCGTCCGCGCTCATGTTATTTTCCACCCTTCTCGCATAACCGGCAGTAGCAGGTTAACTAGTATTAATTAGAGTGTATCATAGAGGTTTTGCCCGCTACGGGCGACCAGGAGCCAGCGCGATTGAGTAAAAATAAACTCTCCAAAGGGCAGCAGCGCCGCGTGAATGCAAATCACCAGCGCCGTCTTAAAACCACTACGGAGAAGCCCGATTACGACGACAACCTGTTTGGCGAAGCGACAGAAGGCGTTGTGATTAGCCGCTTCGGCATGCACGCCGATGTCGAATCTGCCGACGGGGATATCCACCGTTGCAATATCCGTCGCACCATCCGTTCCCTGGTGACCGGTGACCGCGTGGTCTGGCGTCCGGGCAAGGAGGCGGCGGAAGGGGTAACGGTTAAAGGCATCGTTGAAGCCGTGCATGAACGCACGTCGGTTCTGACCCGTCCGGATTTCTACGACGGCGTGAAGCCCATTGCCGCCAACATTAACCAGATCGTGATCGTTTCGGCGATTTTGCCTGAGCTTTCACTCAACATTATTGACCGTTATCTGGTGGCCTGCGAAACGCTACAGGTTGAGCCGCTTATCGTGCTGAATAAAATCGATCTGCTGGATGACGAGGCCATGGCCTTTGTCAATGAGCAGATGGATATTTACCGCAACATTGGCTATCGCGTGTTGATGGTGTCCAGCCGCACCAAAGACGGCCTGAAGCCGCTGGAAGATGCGCTAACCGACCGCATCAGCATCTTTGCAGGGCAGTCCGGCGTGGGTAAATCCAGTCTGCTTAACAATTTGCTCGGCCTTCAGCAGGAGATCCTGACCAACGATGTGTCGGACGTCTCCGGGCTGGGCCAGCACACCACCACCGCCTCACGTCTCTATCACTTCCCGCACGGCGGCGATGTGATTGACTCCCCGGGCGTGCGTGAATTTGGTCTCTGGCACCTCGAGCCGGAACAAATCTTTAACGGATTTGTCGAATTCCATGACTATTTAGGCGCTTGCAAATACCGCGACTGTAAACATGACAACGATCCGGGCTGCGCCATCCGCGAAGCGGTGGAGAACGGTGAAATTGCGGAAACCCGTTTCGAAAATTACCACCGCATTCTCGAAAGCATGGATCAGGTAAAAACGCGTAAAAACTTTTCTGATTCTGATAACTGACAACTAAGCTAAGCGTCGCTAAAATCGTCCCCTTTTTTCAGGTTCCGGCAGCGTAATGCCGGATCAGGAACGACAAAACAATGGCCTGGAGGCTACCTTGTTAAACTCATTTAAACTTTCGCTTCAATACATTCTGCCGAAACTGTGGCTCACTCGCCTGGCGGGCTGGGGCGCGAGCAAACGAGCGGGCTGGCTGACCAAACTGGTCATCGACCTGTTCGTGAAATACTACAAGGTCGACATGAAAGAAGCGCAGAAGCCGGATACGGCAAGCTATCGTACCTTCAACGAATTTTTTGTGCGTCCGCTGCGCGACGAAGTGCGCCCGCTGAATACCGACCCGAACGTGCTGGTGATGCCAGCGGACGGCGTGATCAGCCAGCTGGGTAAAATTGAAAACGACAAAATTTTGCAGGCGAAAGGCCATAACTACAGCCTGGAAGCGCTGCTGGCCGGTAACTACATAATGGCCGATCTGTTCCGTAACGGGACTTTCGCGACCACCTATCTCTCCCCGCGCGATTACCACCGCGTGCATATGCCGTGTAACGGTATTCTGCGCGAGATGATCTACGTGCCGGGGGATCTGTTCTCCGTCAATCACCTGACGGCGCAAAACGTTCCTAACCTGTTTGCCCGTAACGAGCGCGTCATCTGCCTGTTTGATACTGAATTTGGCCCAATGGCGCAGATTCTGGTGGGTGCTACCATTGTAGGCAGCATCGAAACCGTCTGGGCGGGCACCATTACTCCGCCACGCGAAGGCGTGATCAAGCGCTGGACCTGGCCTGCCGGCGAAGAAGAAGGTTCTGTGGCCCTGCTGAAAGGTCAGGAAATGGGCCGCTTCAAGCTGGGCTCAACGGTCATCAACCTGTTCGCTCCGGGCAAAGTTAACCTGGTCGACGAGCTGGAAAGCCTGTCCGTGACCAAACTCGGCCAGCCTCTGGCAGTATCGACGGAGGTCTTTGCAACACCAGACGTTGCGCCAGCCCCGTTGCCGGAAGATGAGATCAAAGCCGAGCACGACGCCAGCCCGCTGGTTGACGACAAAAAAGACGAAGGCTAACAACAGAAGGATCGCTGACGTGCGCCCGATTATCGTATTACTGATGGCCTGGTGCCTCAGCATGGGGGCGTACGCAGCGACGGCCCCCGACGCCAAACAGATAACCCAGGAGCTGGAGCAGGCAAAAGCGGCAAAACCCGCTCAGCCGGAGACCGTTGAGTCACTCCAGTCTGCACTGAACGCGCTTGAGGAACGAAAGGGTTCCCTTGAGCGCGCGCAGCAGTATCAACAGGTTATCGACAATTTCCCCAAACTCTCTCAGACCCTGCGCTCGCAGCTAAACAACCTGCGCGATGAACCACGCCAGGTCCCCGCGGGGATGACGTCCGAGGCGCTGAATCAGGAGATCCTGCAAGTCAGCAGCCAGCTGCTAGAAAAAAGCCGTCTGGCGCAGCAGGAGCAGGAACGGGCGCGTGAAATTGCCGATTCCCTCAGTCAGCTTCCACAGCAGCAAACCGATGCCCGCCGTCAGTTAAATGAGGTGGAACGCCGCATCGGGACGCAGACGGGCAGCACACCGCAGAATCAGGCGCAAAATCTTGGGTTGCAGGCGGAATCCGCCAGACTAAAAGCCCTGGTTGATGAACTGGAGCTGGCGCAGCTTTCCGCTAACAACCGCCAGGAGCTGTCGCGGATGCGTTCCGAGCTGGCGCAGAAGCAGAGCCAGCAGCTGGATGCGTATCTCCAGGCGCTGAGAAATCAACTCAACAGCCAGCGTCAGCGTGAAGCTGAACGTGCTCTGGAAAGCACAGAGTTACTGGCCGAAAACAGCGCTAACCTGCCCGACAGCATCGTCGCCCAGTTTAAGGTTAACCGCGAGCTTTCTGCTGCGCTGAATCAGCAGGCGCAGCGCATGGATTTGGTGGCCTCGCAGCAGCGTCAGGCTACCAATCAAACCCTTCAGGTTCGTCAGGCACTCAACACGCTGCGTGAACAGTCCCAGTGGCTTGGCTCGTCTAACCTGTTGGGCGAAGCGTTACGCGCGCAGGTGGCCCGTCTGCCAGAGATGCCAAAACCACAGCAGCTTGATACGGAGATGGCGCAGCTGCGTGTTCAGCGTCTTCATTATGAAGATCTCCTCAACAAGCAGCCGCAAATCCGCCAGATCCGTCAGGCTGACGGACAGCCGCTCACCGGCGAGCAAAGTCGTATTCTGGAAGCGCAGCTGCGCACCCAACGCGAACTGCTCAATTCCCTGTTGCAGGGGGGCGATACGCTGATCCTTGAGCTGACCAAGCTGAAAGTCTCGAATAGCCAGCTGGAGGATGCGCTGAAAGAGGTCAACGAAGCCACGCACCGTTACCTTTTCTGGACGTCCGACGTGCGGCCGATGACCTTCGCCTGGCCGATTGAGATCGTGCAGGATCTGCGCCGCCTCATTTCGCTGGACACCTTTAGCCAGCTGGGCCTCGCCAGCGTAATGATGATAACCAGCAAGGAGACTATCTTCCCGTTGCTGGGGGCGCTGATTCTGGTGGGCTTCAGTATTTATTCCCGTCGTCACTTTACCCGTTTCCTTGAGCGCTCCAGCGCCCGAGTGGGAAAAGTAACCCAGGATCACTTCTGGCTGACGTTGCGTACGGTGTTCTGGTCAATTCTGGTCGCGTCTCCGCTGCCGGTGCTGTGGATGACGCTCGGATACGGACTGCGTGAAGCCTGGCCCTACCCGCTTGCCGTCGCGATTGGCGATGGCGTGACCGCCACCGTCCCGCTGCTGTGGGTGGTGATGATTTGCGCCACGTTTGCGCGGCCAAATGGTCTGTTCATCGCTCACTTTGGCTGGCCGCGTAATCGCGTTGCGCGGGCGATGCGTTACTACCTGATGAGTATCGGGCTGATTGTGCCGCTGATTATGGCGTTGATCATGTTCGATAATCTCAATGACCGGGAGTTCTCCGGCTCGTTGGGACGGCTGTGCTTTATGCTGATCTGCGGGGCGTTAGCGGTAGTGACGCTCAGCCTGAAACGCGCCGGGATCCCGCTCTATCTCGACAAGACCGGCAGCGGCGATAACATGTTAAACCGTCTGCTGTGGAACCTGCTGCTCAGCGCGCCGCTGGCGGCGATGCTGGCGGCAGCGGTCGGTTATCTCGCCACGTCGCAGGCGCTGCTCGCCCGACTGGAAACGTCGGTGGCCATCTGGTTCCTGCTGCTGGTGGTCTACCATGTTATCCGCCGCGGCATGCTGATCCAGCGTCGTCGTCTGGCGTTTGACCGTGCTAAACATCGTCGCGCAGAAATTCTGGCCCAGCGCGCGCGGGGTGAGGAAGAGCCAAACCACGTCAACAGCACCGAAGGGACTACAGACGCTGATGACGTCGAACTGGATCTGGATGCGATAAGTACTCAGTCCCTGCGGCTGGTACGCTCAATTCTGATGCTGGTTGCCCTGCTGTCGGTGATCTACCTGTGGTCAGAAATCCACTCCGCGTTTGGCTTCCTGGAGAACATCTCTTTATGGGATGTGACATCCACGGTGCAGGGAGTCGAAAGCCTGGAGCCCATCACCTTAGGGGCCGTGCTGATTGCGATTCTGGTGCTGATCATCACCACCCAGCTGATACGTAACTTCCCTGCCTTGCTGGAGCTGGCGCTGTTGCAGCATCTGGATTTAACCCCAGGCACAGGCTATGCCATCACCACCATCACCAAGTATTTAATCATGCTGTTTGGTGGGCTGGTCGGCTTCTCGATGATTGGTATCGAATGGTCAAAACTGCAATGGCTGGTTGCCGCCCTGACCGTAGGCCTGGGCTTTGGTTTACAGGAGATTTTTGCCAACTTCGTTTCTGGTCTGATCATTCTGTTTGAAAAGCCGATTCGAATTGGTGATACGGTGACCATCCGCGATCTCACCGGCAGCGTCACCAGGATCAACACCCGTGCCACCACCATCAGCGACTGGGACCGTAAAGAGATCATCGTCCCGAACAAGGCATTTATCACCGAGCAGTTTATCAACTGGTCGCTGTCCGACTCCGTCACGCGTGTGGTGCTGACCGTACCCGCTCCGTCGGATGCCAACAGCGAAGAGGTGACGCAGATCCTGTATACGGCTGCTGAACGCTGTTCGCTGGTAATCGACAACCCACCGCCGGAAGTCTTCCTGGTTGATTTGCAGCAGGGGATCCAGATTTTCGAGCTGCGTATCTACGCCGCCGAGATGGGACACCGTATGCCGCTGCGCCATGAGATCCACCAGCTGATTCTGGCTGGCTTCCGCGAGCACGGAATTGATATGCCGTTCCCACCGTTCCAGATGCGTCTGGAAACGCTGGACGGACGTAAGACGGGAAGAACGTTGACGTCAGCGGCGCGTACGCGCCCGGCGGGAAGTTTGTAATCCTTTCCCCCTCCCCATCGGGAGGGGGTCAATCCTTTATGCCACTTCTGCTACACAGGCCGTCGAGCGACGACGGTAATGCTCATAAATCCCCATTGCCAGCAGCGAGAAGAAGATCGGTCCGCCAACCATCCACAGCGTGCTGTTCCAGTCATTTGCCTCAACAACGGGCTGAATGACGGTAAAAATGTTAGCGAACGCGACGACCAGCACCACAACAGTGGTCGCCAGCAGCGTCGCCGCACGGGTTTTGAAGATCACAAACGGTCGTTCCAGATCCTGCTTCGCCTTAAAGAACGGGAACGCCAGGCTCAGGAACAGATACGGAAGCGTCATCGATACGTTTGCCATCAGGGTCAGCTTGTTATAGAACGCCGACGCGGTATCACCGCCGAAGGACACCAGCAGAATGAACACGCACACCAGCATGCACTGCATCCACATCGCGTTGGCAGGCATACCGGCAGCGTTCAGCTGAGTCATACGTGCAGGCCACAGCGCCTTTGGCGTCCCCTGAATAATCGCTTTCAGCGGCGAGTAGATCAGCGTGAAGAACGCGCCAGTATAGGCGAGGAACATCGACAAACCGGTAATCCGCGCAAACCAGATCCCCAGGGTGGCCGACGTTTCCGGCGCGAGATCCATGGCGTTGCCCAGCGTCACCCCCAGGCTTTTCATCAACACGTAGGTAATGTTGCCGAGGTTGGTAGTGTTATTGCTCAGTACCTGCTGCCAGTTGGTGCTGACGCCCCAGAGGAAAATCGCCAGTGAGTAGCCAATGGATATGACGATGGCGGCAAAGATAATGCCTTTGGCGAAGTTCTTTTCCGGATTTTCGGTTTTGTCGACCAGGCCGCCCACGGCTTCAATTCCACCGTAAGCAAAGATGGCAAACACCACGAAGGAGAGCATGGCCAGTCCGGACTGGTAACCCGGATTAGGCGATGAAACGAAGTTGACTTCCTGTGCGAAATGCCCGCCGTTCAGGCACAGAATGGCGATGCTGACCAGCAGCAGCACCAGGTTCAGGCACATCACGGAAATACCGCCAACGGCAGTGATACGGGCAATTTTGTTGATGCCTTTCGAGGCCACCAGCGTGACCACCACCATCCAGCACACCGCCAGAATACCGACCACCTGCGTGGAGCTCAGCCCCGCCAGAGACCAGACCTGCGTTTTATCCGCACCGAAGAGAAACGTTGAGAACGGCACCCAGACCTTGGCCGCCGTGCTGACCATCCAGACGACGTAGGATGAAAACCACATGAACGTACCGATAAACGCGTAACGGGGGCCGACGCCGTTGTTCATCCACGAATAGATGCCACCCTCTTCTTTCCGGTACGCCGAGCCCATCTCCGCCATCATCAGCGCAAACGGGATAAAGAAGAACAGAGCGGAAACGATATAAAACGGCGTCGCGCTGTAGCCCATCAGATAAAACGCGGACGGGCTATTGGCAAAGCCAAAGACTGACGTAAAAATCATCAGAATGAGCCCGGTAAGGGTCATTTTTTTGAGTGAGTGAGACATATAACCATCCGAAACGGAATTAAACTGCGCGGATGGTAGCAGATGACCAGACAAATATTGTGGCTATCCGAGTCAATTTAAGAAAAAGACCCGTGCATAGCGAAAAGAGCAGTTTTTAATGTGGCAGAGTTAAATGACCGAGTAGGCCGGGTAAGCGACAGCGCCACCCGGCATTTTTTCAGGCGCGATCGACCGTAAAGGCAATCACATCGCCCAGTTGCTCGGCACCCAGCGCCAGCATGACCAGACGATCCACACCCAGCGCCACGCCGGAGCAGTCCGGCAAACCGGCCTTAAGCGCTTCCAGCAGGTTGGTGTCAATCGGCTGCTGCGGCAGACCGCGCGCGTTGCGCTTGCGGTTATCCTGCTCGAAACGCTGCTGCTGTTCGCGCGCGTCGGTCAGCTCGTGGAAACCGTTCGCCAGCTCAATGCCTTTGAAGTACACCTCAAACCGTTCCGCCACGCGGTGATCTTCGGTGCTGATCTGCGCCAGCGAGGCCTGGCTGGCCGGGAAGTGATAGACAAACGTCGGGCGATCTTTACCAATTTGCGGTTCAACGCCAAAGGTGAACAGCAGTTGCAACAGCGTGTCGCGGTCCTCTTCGTTATCCGCCACGTTGCTCAGATCCAGTTTTGCCGCCACTTCACGCAGCTGTGTTTTATCAGCCGACAGCGGATCGATTTCCAGATGGCGCTGGAAGGCCTGCTGATAGGAGAGCGTTTCAGCTTCCGCGCAATCCAGCACCTGTTGCAGCAGATCGTCGACTTCGTTCATCAGACGATACATGTCGTAGTGCGGGCGGTACCACTCCAGCATGGTGAATTCCGGATTATGGTGTCGGCCCATCTCTTCATTACGGAAGCTACGGCACAGCTGATAGACCGGACCACACCCGGCCGCCAGCAGACGCTTCATATGGTATTCCGGGCTGGTCATCAGATACAGATTCATGCCCTGAGAGTGGCCTGGGCCAACAAAACGGGTTTCAAACGGGACCAGATGAATATCCGTGACCGTCGCCTGACTCATGCACGGCGTTTCCACCTCCAGGACGCCGCGGTCGGCAAAGAAACGGCGGATCTCCGCCATAATTGCTGCGCGCTTTAGCAGGTTTGGAATGGATGCGCTCGGCTGCCAGGTGGCCGTTTCGCTCATGAGTTATTTCTCCGTTTTCAGACAAGGGCACGAAGTCTACTCGTAAGCCGGGGCAGAGACAAATTTTGCACAGTAAAAGTCCCTTTTCATTGCACAGAGAAATACTGTGACGCCATTCATTAATCACGATGATAAATCACCGCACAGAACAGCAAAAAAATCGAACACGTCAAATTTCCCTCCCTTCTACGCGGTTATACTGTTTTACCCATAAAGGAGCAGTGGAATCGCTTCCGCAATCGCCCGTTCGGGCAGGTGAACGTCCTTTAGTTCATCGCGTTGCGGGAAAACAAAAATCTGGAGGAATGTCGTGCAAACTTTTCAAGCCGATCTTGCCGTAATAGGCGCTGGCGGGGCTGGATTACGGGCTGCAATTGCTGCGGCACAAGCCAATCCGAACGCTAAAATCGCATTGATTTCAAAAGTCTATCCGATGCGCAGCCACACGGTAGCCGCAGAAGGAGGATCCGCTGCCGTCGCGCAGGATCATGACAGCTTTGAATACCATTTCCACGACACGGTTGCAGGGGGCGACTGGCTTTGCGAACAGGATGTCGTTGATTACTTCGTGCATCATTGCCCAACGGAGATGACCCAGCTGGAACAGTGGGGATGCCCGTGGAGCCGCCGTCCGGACGGGAGCGTCAACGTCCGCCGCTTCGGTGGCATGAAGATCGAACGCACCTGGTTTGCCGCCGATAAGACCGGCTTCCACATGCTGCACACCCTGTTCCAGACCTCCCTCCAGTTCCCACAAATCCAGCGCTTTGACGAACATTTCGTTCTCGACATTCTGGTCGACGACGGTCATGCGCGCGGACTGGTGGCGATGAACATGATGGAAGGCACGCTTGTCCAGATCCGCGCTAATGCGGTGGTGATGGCAACGGGCGGCGCGGGCCGCGTATACCGCTACAACACCAACGGCGGCATCGTCACCGGTGACGGTATGGGCATGGCGCTCAGCCACGGCGTCCCGCTGCGTGATATGGAGTTCGTCCAGTATCACCCAACCGGCCTACCGGGCTCCGGCATACTGATGACGGAAGGCTGCCGCGGCGAAGGCGGAATTCTGGTCAACAAAAACGGCTATCGCTATTTGCAGGATTACGGCATGGGTCCGGAAACCCCGCTTGGCGAGCCGAAAAACAAATACATGGAACTCGGCCCACGCGACAAAGTCTCTCAGGCTTTCTGGCACGAGTGGCGCAAAGGCAACACCATCTCAACGCCGCGCGGCGACGTGGTGCATCTCGACCTGCGTCATCTCGGCGAGAAGAAACTGCTGGAGCGTCTGCCGTTTATCTGCGAGCTGGCGAAAGCGTATGTGGGCGTCGATCCGGTGAAAGAACCGATCCCGGTGCGTCCAACCGCGCACTACACCATGGGCGGCATCGAAACCGATCAGCAGTGCGAAACCCGCATCAAAGGGCTGTTTGCGGTGGGCGAGTGTTCCTCCGTCGGTCTGCACGGCGCAAACCGTCTGGGCTCGAACTCGCTGGCTGAGCTGGTGGTCTTTGGCCGCATGGCGGGCGAACGTGCGGTGGAGCGTGCCGCAACGGCAGGTGAAGCTAACAGCACGGCGCTGGATGCGCAGGTTGTAGACGTCGAAAAACGCCTGAAAGACCTGGTGAACCAGGAAGGTAACGAAAACTGGTCGAAGATCCGCGACGAAATGGGGCTGTCGATGGAAGAAGGCTGCGGGATCTACCGTACGCCAGAGCTGATGCAGAAAACCGTCGATAAGCTGGCGGAGTTGCAGGAGCGCTTCAAGCGCGTGCGTATCACCGACACTTCCAGCGTCTTCAATACCGATCTGCTTTATACCATTGAACTGGGCCACGGCCTGAACGTCGCAGAATGTATGGCCCATTCCGCCCTGGCGCGTAAAGAGTCCCGCGGCGCGCACCAGCGTCTGGATGAGGGCTGCACTGAACGTGACGACGTCAATTTCCTTAAACACACTCTCGCCTGGCGCGATGCGGATGGCACCACCCGTCTGGACTACAGCGACGTGAAAATCACCACGCTGCCACCGGCGAAACGCGTGTACGGTGCAGAAGCAGAAGCCGCCGATAAGAAGGAGAAGGCGAATGGCTGAGATGCAAAAACTGAAAGTTGAAGTGGTGCGCTACAATCCGGAAGTGGACGCCGCGCCGCATAGCGCTTTCTATGAAGTCCCTTACGACGAGCAAACCTCCCTGCTGGATGCGCTCGGCTATATCAAAGATAACCTGGCCCCAGACCTGAGCTACCGCTGGTCCTGCCGCATGGCAATTTGCGGCTCCTGCGGCATGATGGTCAACAAGGTGCCAAAGCTGGCGTGTAAAACCTTCCTGCGTGATTACACCAAAGGCATCAAGGTTGAAGCGCTGGGCAATTTCCCGATTGAGCGCGATCTGGTGGTCGACATGACCCACTTTATCGAAAGCCTCGAAGCGATTAAGCCGTACATCATCGGCAACCCGCGCACACCGGATCAGGGGCCAAACACCCAGACGCCCGCGCAGATGGCGAAATACCATCAGTTCTCCGGCTGCATCAACTGCGGCCTGTGCTACGCCGCCTGTCCACAGTTTGGCCTGAACCCTGAGTTTATCGGCCCGGCCGCCATTACCCTGGCGCACCGCTATAACGAAGACAGCCGCGACCACGGCAAAAAAGAACGTATGGCCCAGTTGAACAGCCAGAACGGGGTCTGGACCTGCACGTTTGTCGGTTACTGCTCCGAAGTCTGTCCGAAGCATGTCGACCCGGCCGCCGCCATTCAGCAGGGTAAGGTGGAAAGCTCGAAAGACTTTCTTATCGCTACCCTGAAACCACGCTAAGGAGTGCATGATGACGACTAAACGCAAAGCCTACGTGCGACCAATGCCGTCCACCTGGTGGAAAAAACTGCCGTTTTATCGCTTCTATATGCTGCGTGAAGGCACGGCAATTCCCGCGGTCTGGTTCAGCCTCGAACTGATGTACGGGGTGTATGCCCTCAAGCACGGCCCGGAAGCCTGGGCCAGTTTTGTGGGCTTCCTGCAAAACCCAATCATCGTAGTACTGAACCTGATTGTGCTCGCCGCCGCGCTGCTTCATACCAAAACCTGGTTTGAACTGGCGCCAAAAGCAGCGAACATCATTGTAAAAGGCGAAAAAATGGGGCCAGAGCCGGTCATTAAAGGGCTCTGGGCAGTGACAGCAGTTGTCTCTGTGGTCATTCTGTTTGTCGCACTGTTTTGGTAAGGAGACTACTGTGATCAATCCAAATCCTAAACGTTCAGACGAGCCGGTTTTCTGGGGGCTGTTTGGCGCAGGCGGCATGTGGAGCGCCATTATTGCCCCGGTCATTATCCTGCTGGTCGGGATCATGCTGCCGCTGGGGTTGTTCCCGGGCGATGCGCTGAGCTATGAGCGCGTACTGGCCTTTGCGAGCAGCTTTATTGGCCGCGTGTTCATCTTCCTGATGATCGTCCTGCCGCTGTGGTGTGGTCTGCACCGTATCCACCATGCGATGCACGATCTGAAAATCCATGTGCCAAGCGGTAAATGGATCTTCTACGGTCTGGCGACCATTCTGACGGTCGTCACGTTGATTGCCGTGGTCACCATCTGACTGAACAGGCCCGCCATCCGGCGGGCTTTTTACTTTTTCATCTTCTCCACCAGCCACCGGGAAAATTCGCGCATGGCTGGCGTTTCTGCCCGGGACTGCAATCGGGTCAGCCAGTAGCTGCCGAGCTCAATCTGCGTCGCAAAGGGCTGTACAATGCGCTCGCTGGCTAACAGATGGGTAAACATATCGACAGGCGCAATGGCAATGCCCACCCCTGCCTGAGCGGCCTCCAGCATGGTCACGGACGAATCAAATACCATCACGCGGTGCGTTGGCGAAGGGGGATGCTCGCCGGCCGCCTGCATCCACGCGGTCCATTCATCGCGTCGGTAAGAGCGCAGCAGCGTAAACCTGAGGATGTCGGCCGGACTGTGCAGACTGGCGGCGATATCGGGCGTACACAGCGGCGCGAGCGGCGCATGACAAAGGAATTCAGCCTCGGTGCCGTGCCACGCCCCGCCACCGTAGCGGATCGTATAGTCAAGCCCTTCGGCAGCCGGATCAACGCGGTTGTTATGGGTGGAAAGCTGAAGATCGATGTGCGGATAGCCACGGCGAAAATCCTCCAGCTGCGAGAATAAAACCCCGGTGGCAAATGTACCCACCACGCCGATTTTCAGCTTCTCCTGCGCACGATGGTTAGCGAAGCGATCCAGCATTCCGGCTATACGATCGAAAGAATCATTCAACACCGGCAGTAAATTTTCACCCTCGGTAGTCAACATCAGCCCGCGCGACACGCGAACGAACAGCTGACAGTTCAGGTGCTGCTCCAGCGTTTTCACATGCTGGCTAATGGCTGAATGGGTCACGTTCAGCTCAATGGCCGCATGCGTAAAGCTGAGATGTCTCGCGGCGGCTTCAAAAGCTCGAAGCGAATTGAGGGGGAGATAGCTTCGCGTCATGGTCTCTTCCGTTAGAAAAATTAACAGCTAATGCTAAATTTAACCGTTTGTCAGGCACAGTCAAATCCAACAGACTACGCCTGTCTGATGGGCCCGGACACCCCCTTGACTCGCTATTACGGAAGATTACTGATGATGAAAAAATCCCTTTGCTGCGCCCTGCTGCTGGGCCTCTCTTGCTCTGCTCTCGCCGCGCCAGTGTCAGAAAAACAGCTGGCGGAGGTGGTCGCGAATACGGTTACCCCGCTGATGAAAGCCCAGTCTGTTCCAGGCATGGCGGTGGCCGTTATTTATCAGGGAAAATCGCACTATTACACGTTTGGCAAGGCCGATATCGCGGCGAATAAACCCGTTACGCCTCAGACCCTGTTCGAGCTGGGCTCTATAAGTAAAACCTTCACCGGCGTTTTAGGTGGGGATGCCATTGCTCGCGGTGAAATTTCGCTGGACGATCCGGTGACCAGATACTGGCCACAGCTGACGGGCAAGCAGTGGCAGGGTATTCGTATGCTGGATCTCGCCACCTACACCGCTGGCGGCCTGCCGCTACAGGTACCGGATGAGGTCACGGATAACGCCTCCCTGCTGCGCTTTTATCAAAACTGGCAGCCGCAGTGGAAGCCTGGCACAACGCGTCTTTACGCCAACGCCAGCATCGGTCTTTTTGGTGCGCTGGCGGTCAAACCTTCTGGCATGCCCTATGAGCAGGCCATGACGACGCGGGTCCTTAAGCCGCTCAAGCTGGACCATACCTGGATTAACGTTCCGAAAGCGGAAGAGGCGCATTACGCCTGGGGCTATCGTGACGGTAAAGCGGTGCGCGTTTCGCCGGGAATGCTGGATGCACAAGCCTATGGCGTGAAAACCAACGTGCAGGATATGGCGAACTGGGTCATGGCAAACATGGCGCCGGAGAAGGTTGCCGATGCCTCACTTAAGCAGGGCATCGCGCTGGCGCAGTCGCGCTACTGGCGTATCGGGTCAATGTATCAGGGTCTGGGCTGGGAGATGCTCAACTGGCCCGTGGAGGCCAACACGGTGGTCGAAGGCAGCGACAGTAAGGTAGCGCTGGCGCCGTTACCCGTGGCAGAAGTGAATCCACCGGCTCCCCCGGTCAAAGCGTCCTGGGTCCATAAAACGGGTTCTACCGGCGGGTTTGGCAGCTACGTGGCCTTTATTCCTGAAAAGCAGATCGGTATTGTGATGCTCGCGAATAAAAGCTATCCGAACCCGGCACGCGTTGAGGCGGCATACCATATCCTCGAGGCGCTACAGTAAAACATTGCCGGGTGGCGCTGCGCTTACCCGGCCTACACAACGCGTGAACTTTGTAGGCCGGGTAAGGCGAAGCCGCCACCCGGCAAAACACCCTACACAATCTCCCGCATTTTCCCTGCTGTCATCTACACTTAACAAAAAACAGTAAGGAAACTCCTATGCGCATTCTGCCTGTTATTGCCGCAGTAACAGCCGCGTTTTTAGTGGTTGCTTGCAGTTCCCCTACTCCTCCGCCTGGCGTCACGGTAGTCAGTAATTTCGACGCACAGCGCTTCCTCGGCACCTGGTATGAAATCGCCCGAATGGACCATCAGTTCGAACGGGGCTTAGAAAAAGTCACGGTCAACTACAGCGCGATGGATGACGGCGGGATCCAGGTCATTAACCGCGGCTATAACCCGGATCGCCAGATGTGGCAGCAGTCAGTTGGTCAGGCCTATTTCACCGGCGCGTCTAACCGCGCGGCCATGAAAGTCTCTTTCATCGGCCCATTCTACGGCGGGTATAACGTCATTGCGCTGGACAGAGAGTACCGCCATGCGCTGGTGTGTGGGCCGGATCGCAACTATCTGTGGATCCTCTCCCGCACGCCAACGATCCCGGCGGAAATGAAACAGCAGATGCTGGACATAGCGACCCGGCAAGGGTTTGACGTGACGAAATTACTCTGGGTAAAACAGCCGCATTAGTGGGTACTGAGTTTTAACCCGATGATACCCGCGACGATTAACGCGAGGCTGGCGATGCGCGCCAGGCTCGCAGACTCCCCCAGCAGCAGAATACCGGTAATGGCAGCCCCTACCGCGCCAATTCCCGTCCAGACAGCGTAAGCCGTTCCGACTGGCAAGCTTCGCATCGCCCATGACAACATGACGATACTGACAATCATTGCGGCGATAGTGATGACGCTGGGCGTCAGGCGGGTAAAACCATGGGTATATTTCAGGCCAATTGCCCATACCACTTCGAGCAAACCGGCAATAACAAGAACGATCCAGGACATATCAGGCTCCTTAACTTAACGACAAGTTGGGGCCGTCCCCGATGAATGAAGCGCTTACGGGTCGTCCCGCAAGGCTGAGGTTGCGCCTTATATTTTGGTTAGCATGGAATTTTTTTTCAAACTTTTTCTGCTGAACATGTTAAGGCAAGAAATAGCCTCAGTAAGACACGGAGTTCAGGCATTTATGACTCATCCGACTTCTCTATGATGATAGGCTTTCTGATGGCAGGAAGCCAAACCACTAGCCGACTGCGAAAATTTTATGTTTAAAATTCTTTTGATTGACCGTTGTCACTTCACCCGCACGGGATTTGAAGCCTGGGTCAATCATTCAGACCTGTTTTCGGGTCATTTCGTCGTAACCGGGGTAAATAATCTTTTCCTCGCCAGAGAGCATATCCTGCAATGGAAACCTGCGCTGGTCATCGCTGATTTATCTGGCTTCCGGCAGGATTTACATCATTTTCAGCAGCTATCCTCCCTGCTGATTGCCAGCGAAACATTGCCTTTTATTATGCTGCAATCAGGCCAGGAGCAAGAGATGACAGATTATCTGGCGCAGTTCCCGATATGGTCTTCTCTTTCCAAAAATACCGATCTGGAAAAACTGGCGGCGGTGATAAATGACGCGCTAACGTCATGCGCAAGCGCGGAGCTTCCGGAGATAGCAGCACCGTTACTGACGCGTCAGGAAGAGAGAGTTCTTAGCCTGTGGATGGATGGCGCGAGCAACCAGAAAATTGCCAGCAATCTGCGCATTAACGGAAAAACGGTGTACACGTACAAACGCAATATCCGCATGAAGCTACATATGGATACGCGCTACTCCCCGTTTTTATCGCTACAGGAAGTGGAGAATTGACGGTACGGTGAAATGACCTGCCGTACCGTCGCTTTCATTAGTTCTGAGCTTTAGTTGCTGCGCCAGAAATCGCGTTACCACCGTCGGAGATATCTTCCCCTACGCCACGGGTGGTGTTACATGCAGTCAGTACCGAAGAAAGCACCAGAACAGAAAAGATCGCTGCAATTGTTTTCTTAACCATAATATCTTCCTTTTATAGCCAAAGTTATTTTGTGTATAGCAACTTAAGAATAGACAAGATCTTGTCGTTTGACGGAAAAGGAAGAATTTTTAGGAAAATTAGACGGAATTAGCTGGCCGCATGGGAAATGATATGGCCGAGATCCTGGATATCTTCACCCACGCCACGCGCGGTGTTGCAACCGGAGAGAATTGCGCTGGAGAGCGCTAACAGAAGCAGAATTTTAACGGTACGTTTCATCTTCCCTGCCTGCAAAATCAGGCGCAGCGGGCGCTGCGCCTTACATCATGACGTAAATTACTTCACGCGGGATACGTATTCGCCGGAGCGGGTATCCACTTTGATCACTTCACCGATCTGTACGAACAGTGGCACTTTCACCACAGCGCCGGTAGACAGGGTGGCAGGCTTGCCGCCAGTACCTGCGGTATCACCTTTCAGACCTGGATCGGTTTCAACGATTTCCAGCTCAACGAAGTTCGGAGGCGTAACCGCGATAGGCTGACCGTTCCACAGGGTCACGATGCACTCAGCCTGATCCAGCAGCCACTTGGCGTTGTCACCAATCGCTTTTGCGTCCGCAGACAGCTGCTCGAAGGTTTCGTTGTTCATGAAGTGCCAGAACTCACCGTCGTTGTACAGGTAAGTCAGGTTCATATCGACAACATCAGCGCCTTCAGCGGAGTCAGTAGATTTGAAGGTTTTCTCAACACGGGTACCGGTCAGCAGGCGGCGCAGCTTTACGCGTGCGAATGCCTGGCCTTTACCTGGTTTAACGAATTCGCTGGCTTCAACCGCGTACGGTTCGCCGTCCATCATGATTTTAAGACCAGCACGAAAATCGTTGCTATAGTACGTTGCCATAAGGCCCTCTAAATTTGTTAACTGGTAGCTAAGCCACAAAATGGCGCATATTGTAACCCTAAACACCCCGTCCAGAGAAGATTGGTTATCGCAACTTGCCGATGTAATCACCAGTCCTGATGAATTGCTGCGTCTTTTAGACCTCGAACAGCACGAAGCGTTGCGTGCAGGTCGTGAGGCGAAACGCCTTTTCGCCCTGCGCGTTCCCCGCGCGTTTGTTGCCCGAATGGAAAAGGGTAATCCTGATGATCCGTTATTAAAACAAACGCTTACCTCTCAGGATGAGTTTATTACCGCCCCCGGCTACAGCACCGATCCGCTGCAAGAGCAGAACAGTGTCGTACCGGGTTTGCTGCATAAATACCGCAATCGTGCCCTGCTGCTGGTTAAGGGCGGTTGCGCGGTAAATTGCCGCTATTGCTTCCGTCGCCACTTCCCGTACGCCGAAAACCAGGGCAATAAGCGCAACTGGCAGGTGGCGCTGGACTACATCACGGCGCACCCGGAACTGGATGAAATCATCTTTTCCGGCGGCGACCCGCTGATGGCAAAAGATCATGAGCTGGACTGGCTGCTGACTCAGCTTGAGACCATCCCGCACATTAAGCGTCTGCGCATTCACAGCCGTTTACCGATCGTCATCCCGGCGCGTATCACCGACGCCCTGGTCACGCGCCTGGAGCAGTCCCGTTTGCAGGTGCTGCTGGTGAATCATATCAACCACGCGAATGAAATTGACGCGGACTTTCGTGCGGCGATGGCGCGTATGCGAAAGGCAGGCGTGACGCTGCTCAACCAGAGCGTATTACTGCGCGGCGTGAACGACAGCGCCCGCGTGCTGGCCGATCTCAGCAATGCCTTATTTGATGCGGGCGTTATGCCCTATTACCTGCATGTTCTGGATCGCGTCCAGGGCGCGGCGCACTTCATGGTGACAGATGAAGAGGCCCGGAAGATTATGCGCGAGCTGTTAACGCTGGTTTCAGGTTATATGGTGCCGAAGCTGGCACGTGAGATTGGCGGAGAGCCGAGTAAGACGCCGCTGGATTTGCAGCTGCGTCAGCAGTAAAAAGGCAGGTGGCGCTACGCTTACCTGCCCTGGAGATAAAGCGGCAGCGCCATCAAACGGTTATATCAGTTCGGGCACTTATAGACCTGGCCGTTCATCTGGCTGGCGGTTGGCACAAAGCTGGACAGCATCCCCTGCGTCGGGCTGCTTACCCCGTAAATCACGTTGCCGCCCATTGCCGCAGCCTGATTACGCAGGGCATTGGCCGCACCGCGCATAGAGCCGCCCTCTTCGCCGTGCTGCCCCGACATCCAGTTGCTTTGCTCGCCAGTGGCGGTGCCTAACAGCTGGCATTCGCTGCCCGGCTTATCTTCCACAAAGCGAACGCTCTGGCCCGCTGCCGTCAGCTCATTGCTGGTGCTACAACCCGCCAGCAGCAATGCTGCACCTACAATCCCTGCACAGACTTTTATGCGCATGTTATTCCTCGTTTTCAATAAGCTGGACAGTAGTTGTCCGCGTGTAAACCTTATACTAAAAAGATGACCAAAAGAAAAATGCTGAGCATTTCTGCGAGCCAGATTCCGCTGGCACTCCTCCGACATCTTAAATGAATTCTGATAATAACCTTTGGGATATCGTGTTTTAGCCCCCGATCGTTTTTAGTGATGCGACGTACAACTTTTGTACGCGACTCAAAAAAGGGGGTTTCATGAGTGCATCATCCTCAGGAGAGGAAAAAGTAACCTGGGTGGGCTATCTGGCGTTCGTGCTCACCATCGTATTTTTCTCAGGTTTTTTCGCCAAAAGTACCGAATGGTGGCGCGTGCTGGATTTTACCGTCCTGAACGGCAGCTTTGGACCGGTGAACGGTGCGCTGACGTTTCGCGGCGAGGGCGGCACGGGAGCGAAAGATGGTTTTTTGTTTGCCCTTGAACTGGCGCCCTCGGTCATTTTATCGCTCGGGATCATTGCCGTTACCGAGGGGCTGGGCGGGCTGCGCGCCGCACAACAGCTTATGACGCCCATTCTGCGCCCGCTGCTCGGCGTGCCGGGCATTTGCTCTCTGGCGCTTATCGCCAACCTGCAAAATACTGATGCTGCCGCAGGGATGACCAAAGAGTTGACCAAAGAAGGGGCAATTACTGACCATGAGCGCGCCATTTTCGCCACCTTCCAGACCAGCGGTAGCGCCATTATTACCAACTATTTTTCTTCCGGCGCCGCACTCTTTACCTTTATTACCGTCCCCGTAATCACGCCGCTTGCCGTCATTCTGGTGTTCAAATTTGTTGGCGCGAACTTTCTGCGACTGTGGATCGCCCACATGGAAGTTCGCTGCGCTCAGGAGGAAAAATGATCGCCCGGTCGCGTAAAAATATCATGGACTTGTTTATCGATGGCGCCCGCCGCGGCTTTACCATCGCCACCACCAGCCTGCTGCCGAACGTGGTCATGGCGTTTGTTATCATTCAGGCGCTCAAGGTAACCGGCCTGCTGGATATTGTCGGCAGGGTATGCGAGCCCATCATGGCTCTGTGGGGACTTCCGGGTGCGGCGGCAACGGTTCTTCTGGCCTCGGTGATGAGCATGGGGGGCGGTGTGGGGGTCTGCGCCAGTCTGGTCGCTGCCGGCACGCTCAACGGTCACGATGCCACCATCCTGCTGCCCGCCATCTATCTGATGGGTAATCCGGTGCAAAACACGGGTCGTTGCCTTGGCACCGCAGGCGTCAACCCGAAGTATTATCCGCACATCATCGCTGTCTGCGTCATTAACGCCCTGCTCTCAATGTGGGTGATGCAACTACTCTTCTGAGGAGATAAAAATGGATTTTTCAGTGCTGGAACCGCACCTTTTCCGCAATGCGCAGCTTTACGCTCCCGAGGATCTTGGGCATTGCGATCTGCTGATTGCCGGAGGAAAAATCGTCGCAGTCGAAAAAGCGGGCCACGCCACAATGAGGCCAGACTGTCCTGAAAGCGATCTCGCCGGAGCGGTGGTTTGCCCGGGGTTTATCGATCAGCATGTACACCTGATTGGCGGCGGCGGTGAAGCCGGTCCCCACACCCGGACGCCAGAGGTACGATTGTCTGCGCTGGTGGCGGCTGGCATCACCTCCGTTGTAGGCCTGCTGGGCACCGACGGCGTGACCCGCCATCCCGAGTCGCTGCTGGCGAAAACGCGGGCACTTGAGCATGAAGGGATCAGCGCATGGATGCTGACAGGCGCGTATGGCCTGCCTTCTCCGACGATCACTGGCAGTATCGAAAAGGATGTGGCGCTAATTGATAAAATCATTGGCGTGAAATGCGCGATTTCTGACCATCGCTCTTCCGCACCGGCAGATGACCAGCTCGCGAATATGGCCGCCCAGTCACGCGTCGGCGGGCTGCTGGGCGCCAAAGCGGGGATATCCGTATTTCACCTCGGCAACAGCCCTAAACTGCTGGAGCCACTGCTTAACATCCTGAATAACGCCGACGTGCCTCGCACGAAGCTGCTGCCAACCCACGTCAACCGCGCCCAGGCACTGTTCCACGCCGCACTGGACTATGCCCGCGAAGGGGGGTACATCGACATCACCACCAGCATCAGTGAGCCCATTGATGCCGCTACCGCCATCGCGACGGCCCGTGACGCGCAGGTGCCGTTTAACCGGCTCACGCTCAGCTCGGATGGCAACGGCAGCCAGCCGAATTTTGACGCAAACGGTAATCTTGTTGGCATTGGCGTGGCGGGTTTTGAGTCCCTGCTTGATACGCTACAGCAGCTGGTCGGCCGGTATCACCTGCCTCTGGAGGAGGCACTTCTGCCATTTACGCGTAACGTGGCGGAGTTTCTCGGTCTGGAGCATAAAGGGCGGATCGCGCCCGGATGCGATGCCGATTTCCTGGTGCTGACGGATGACCTGAAGCTCCGTGAGGTCTGGGCGAAAGGCCGCCAGATGGTGCGTGAAGGCGTGGTGTGCGTGAAAGGCACGTTTGAGTAGAAGATAATAAAAAACCCCGGGCATTGCTGCCCGGGGCTCGTTCTGAGAGGTTCAGAACAGCATGATTACATCATGCCGCCCATGCCACCCATGCCGCCCATACCACCAGCAGCACCTAAGTCAGGCGCGTCGCCTTTAGGCAGGTCGGTCACCATGCACTCGGTCGTGATCATCAGGCCAGCTACAGATGCCGCGTATTGCAGAGCAGAACGGGTCACTTTAGTTGGATCCAGGATACCGAAGTCGATCATGTTGCCGTATTCTTCAGTTGCCGCGTTGTAACCGTAGTTACCTTCACCCGCTTTCACCTTGTTCGCAACCACAGACGGCTCTTCACCGGCGTTGGACACGATCTGACGCAGCGGAGCTTCCATTGCGCGCAGCGCAACTTTGATACCCACGTTCTGGTCTTCGTTCTGAGCAGTCAGGCCAGCCAGTTTAGCGGCTACACGCACCAGCGCGACACCACCACCAGCAACCACGCCTTCTTCTACCGCAGCACGGGTCGCGTGCAGGGCGTCGTCAACGCGTGCTTTCTTCTCTTTCATTTCAACTTCGGTAGCCGCACCGACTTTGATTACCGCTACGCCACCTGCCAGTTTCGCTACGCGCTCCTGGAGTTTTTCACGGTCGTAATCGGAAGTTGCTTCTTCGATCTGCTTACGGATCTGACCAACACGGCCCTGAATAGCGGCTTCTTCACCCACACCGTCGATGATGGTGGTGGTGTCTTTGTTGATCACAACGCGTTTCGCCTGGCCCAGGTCTTCCAGAGTCGCTTTTTCCAGCTCCATACCGATCTCTTCGGAGATCACGGTACCGCCGGTCAGGGTAGCGATATCCTGGAGCATCGCCTTACGACGATCGCCGAAGCCAGGTGCTTTAACCGCTGCCACTTTCACGATGCCACGCATGGTGTTAACCACCAGGGTCGCCAGCGCTTCGCCTTCAACGTCTTCAGCAATGATTACCAGCGGCTTGCCTGCTTTCGCAACGGCTTCCAGCACTGGCAGCATTTCGCGGATGTTGGAGATTTTCTTGTCAGCCAGCAGGATGAACGGGCTTTCCAGCTCAACAGCGCCAGTTTCTGGCTTGTTGATGAAGTATGGGGACAGGTAACCGCGGTCGAACTGCATACCTTCAACCACGTCCAGTTCGTCTTCCAGACCAGTACCGTCTTCAACGGTGATCACGCCTTCTTTACCGACTTTATCCATCGCTTCAGCGATCAGTTTACCTACGGTTTCGTCGGAGTTAGCGGAGATAGTACCAACCTGAGCAATGGCTTTAGAGTCAGAGCACGGTACGGACAGCGCTTTCAGTTCTTCAACAGCGGAAGCGACGGCTTTGTCGATACCACGTTTCAGATCCATTGGGTTCATGCCCGCAGCAACGGCTTTCAGGCCTTCGGTGATGATCGCCTGCGCCAGTACGGTCGCGGTGGTGGTACCGTCACCGGCAGCGTCGTTCGCTTTAGAGGCAACTTCTTTCACCATCTGTGCGCCCATGTTTTCGAACTTGTCTTCCAGCTCGATTTCACGTGCAACAGAAACACCATCTTTGGTGATGGTTGGCGCGCCGAAGGATTTGTCCAGCACTACGTTACGGCCTTTCGGGCCGAGAGTGACTTTCACTGCGTCTGCCAGTACGTTTACGCCGCGGAGCATTTTTACACGAGCGTCGTTACCGAATTTTACGTCTTTAGCTGCCATGTTCTTATTTCCTCAAATTCGTACAGTTTTCGTGCGTTAATTACGCTTCAACAATTGCCAGAATGTCGCTCTCGGACATGATCAACACTTCTTCATTGTCGATCTTCTCGGATTTCACGCCGTAGCCATCGTTGAAAATGACGATGTCACCAACTTTAACGTCCAGTGGCTGCACAGTTCCGTTTTCCAGGATGCGGCCCTTACCGACAGCGATGATTTCGCCACGCGTTGATTTTGCTGCTGCTGAACCGGTCAGAACGATGCCGCCAGCAGACTTGGTTTCAACTTCTTTACGTTTGACGATCACACGATCATGTAACGGACGAATACTCATTGATAGCTCTCCTTTGAGAAAGTCATTATCAGTTATGGATGACGCCGGCCCGCATGCGGTTTTCCGGCTAGTGCCCTGAGAGATGGGGATAGCTTTTTACCCCTTCAAGGGGTAATCGAAAAAAAATTTGCGAAAGTGTTACCATCCACTCTCTTTTGATGGTGGCGGGACGAGGTAAATGAGTGGACTCAGGCAGGAGTTGGGGCTGGCGCAGGGCATTGGCTTACTCTCAACGTCTTTATTAGGCACGGGGGTATTTGCGGTTCCCGCGCTGGCGGCGTTGGTTGCCGGCAATAACAGTCTTTGGGCATGGCCGGTGCTGATCGTGCTGGTGTTTCCGGTGGCGATTGTCTTTGCCATACTCGGGCGGCACTTCCCGAGCGCAGGCGGCGTAGCGCATTTTGTCGGCATGGCGTTTGGGCCGCGGATGGAGCGTGTCACCGGCTGGCTATTTTTGTCGGTGATACCCGTTGGCCTTCCGGCAGCCCTGCATATCGCAACCGGCTTCGGACAGGCGCTGTTTGGCTGGCACGATGAACAACTGCTGCTGGCTGAAATCGGTACGCTGGCGATTGTCTGGTGGGTTGGCTCGCGAGGGGCCAGTTCCAGCGCCAATCTGCAAACGCTGGTCGCCGTGTTAATTGTCGCGCTGATCGTCGCCATCTGGTTTGCGGGTGACATTACGGTGGCGGATATCCCTTTCCCCGCGATTAACGACATCGACCACGCACAGCTTTTCGCTGCACTATCCGTCATGTTCTGGTGTTTCGTCGGTCTGGAGGCGTTCGCTCATCTGGCATCCGAGTTTAAACAGCCCGAGCGTGACTTTCCCCGCGCTCTGATGATTGGCCTGCTGCTGGCGGGCACCGTGTACTGGGCCTGTACCGTACTGGTGCTGCACTTCAACGCGTTCAGTGAAGAGAAAGCCGCCGCCGCGTCGCTGCCGGGCATCGTGGTGCAGCTGTTTGGTGTTAAAGCCCTGTGGGTAGCCTGCGTGATTGGCTATCTCGCCTGCTTTGCCAGCCTCAACATTTATATTCAGAGCTTCGCCCGGCTGGTGTGGTCTCAGGCACTTTATAAACCGGATAGCCCCCTCTCACGCCTGTCAAAGCGTCAGCTTCCGGTGAATGCGCTGAATACCGTACTGGGCTGCTGCGTGGTGAGTTCCCTGGCCATTTATCTCCTCGACATCAACCTTGACGCGCTGATTGTCTACGCCAACGGTATTTTCATCATGATCTACCTGCTGTGCATGCTGGCGGGCTGTCGGCTACTGAAAGGACGCTTTAAGGCGCTGGCGGCTGTCGGGTGTGTCCTGTGCCTGATGCTGCTGGCGATGGTGGGATGGAAGAGTGTGTACGCCATCGTCATGCTGGCGGGGCTGTGGGTGTTTTTACCGAAGCGGCAAGCTCCGCAGGCCCGGTGAGCGAGCGCCACCGGGCCAGAAACTCACCGATCGTCTTTATGATCTAACCGGTCGCGCTGCTCATCCTTACGCTGGTATTCCCCTTCAAAGGTATCCCCCGGGCCGGTGCTGAAACCACCGCCTGGCATACGGCTGAAACGCAGATGCGGTAGCAGCTTCATGGTCAGGTGCTTCTGCACCGGAGGCAACAGCAACAGCAGGCCGAGGAAGTCTGTAAAGAAGCCCGGCAGGATCAGCAGCAAACCAGCAATAATCAGCGACACGCTTTTGATCATCTCGGCGGCCGGGCTTTCGCCTGCGGCCATCTTCTGCTGCATTAACAGGAAATTTTTGAAACCCTGATTGCGCACCAGCGACATGCCGATGACGGAGGTGAAGATCACCAGAATCAGCGTCAGCAGGACGCCCAGCACATGGGCAACCTGGATGAAAATCGAAATTTCAATGTAAACATAAAGAAAGAAAGCAATAAATGGTATCCAGCGCACTGGCATCTCCTGTATGGCAGGTGCCTTCTGGCCCCTGACTGAATGTGTTCGCGAAGCGCGTAGATAAGAGATGGCGACGGTTAGCCAAATTTCAATCGGTTTGCACGGATATTTTTTCTGGAAATATTAAAGCGGTGACATATTTCACAGATTAATAATTATCATGAAATCGGGTCGATAATAAGTGATCCAGCTTACGGCAATTCGCTATCATCAGCATATGATCTCGAACATCTGGCCGATTGAGGGAATAATCGTCGGTCATAAAATATTCAAAACCACATATATACTGTGTGTTTAGTACAATCCATCGGCAGCTTGAAAAGAAGGTTCACATGTTAAACAACATTCGTATCGAAGAAGATTTGTTGGGTACCAGGGAAGTTCCAGCGGATGCCTACTATGGTGTTCACACTCTGAGAGCGATTGAAAACTTCTACATCAGCAACAGCAAAATCAGCGACATCCCTGAATTTGTGCGTGGCATGGTGATGGTAAAAAAAGCCGCGGCTCTGGCGAACAAAGAGCTGCAAACCATTCCTAAAAGCGCTGCAAATGCGATTATCGCCGCGTGCGATGAAGTGCTGAACAACGGCAAATGCATGGATCAGTTCCCGGTCGACGTCTATCAGGGCGGCGCGGGCACCTCTGTCAACATGAACACCAACGAAGTGCTGGCAAACATCGGCCTGGAGCTGATGGGTCATCAGAAAGGTGAATACCAGTACCTGAACCCGAACGACCACGTTAACAAATGTCAATCCACCAACGACGCCTACCCAACCGGCTTTCGCATCGCGGTGTATGCCTCTGTCGTCAAACTGGTCGACGCGATTAATCAGCTGGGCGATGGCTTCCAGCGTAAAGCCGTTGAGTTCCAGGACATCCTGAAAATGGGCCGTACCCAGTTGCAGGACGCGGTGCCAATGACCCTCGGACAGGAATTCCACGCGTTTAACGTGCTGCTGAACGAAGAGACGAAAAACCTGCTGCGTACGTCCGAACTGCTGCTGGAAGTGAACCTGGGCGCAACCGCCATCGGTACACGCCTGAACACGCCAGATGGCTATCAGCAACTGGCGGTACAGAAGCTGGCTGAAGTGTCCAACCTGCCGGTTGTGCCTGCGGAAGACCTGATTGAAGCTACCTCAGACTGCGGCGCCTATGTGATGGTGCACAGCGCCCTGAAACGTCTGGCGGTGAAACTGTCCAAAATCTGTAACGACCTACGCCTGCTCTCCTCCGGTCCGCGCGCTGGCCTGAATGAAATCAACCTGCCAGAGTTGCAGGCGGGTTCATCCATCATGCCAGCTAAAGTGAACCCGGTGGTGCCAGAAGTGGTGAACCAGGTTTGCTTCAAGGTTATTGGTAACGATACGACCGTCACCATGGCCTCCGAAGCCGGTCAGCTCCAGCTGAACGTGATGGAGCCGGTGATTGGCCAGGCGATGTTTGAATCTATCCATATTCTGACCAACGCCTGCTACAACCTGCTGGAAAAATGCATTAACGGCATCACCGCGAATAAAGAAGTGTGTGAAGGCTACGTCTATAACTCCATCGGCATCGTCACCTACCTCAACCCCTTCATCGGCCACCACAACGGCGATATCGTCGGGAAGATTTGTGCCGAAACCGGTAAGAGCGTACGTGAGGTGGTTCTCGAGCGAGGATTGTTGACCGAAGCCGAACTGGACGATATCTTCTCCGCCCAGAACCTGATGCACCCGGCATATAAAGCGAAACGATATACCGATGAAAGCGAACAGTAACCGTTCAGGCTAAGCTTCCGAAAGGCACGTCACTTGTGACGTGCCTTTTTTCTTTATGGGCGTTACCAAAACACAACAATTCAATATCAACTTGTTAATGAGCAAGGCAGGTCTTTATGTTTGGAGCAGAACTCGTCATCGTCCTGTTGGCGATTTATTTGGGCGCACGACTCGGGGGAATCGGCATCGGTTTTGCTGGCGGTCTCGGAGTGCTTGTTCTTACCCTGATCTTTCAGATTAAACCCGGCGCAATCCCTTTTGACGTTATCGAAATCATCATGGCGGTTATTGCTGCTATCGCGGCCATGCAGGTCGCTGGCGGTATGGACTACCTGGTGAGCCTGGCGGAGCGTATGCTGCGTCGCCATCCGAAATACATCACCTTCCTTGCCCCGCTGGTGACCTGGTTTATGACCATTCTCGCCGGTACTGGCCATACTGCCTTCTCCACGCTGCCGGTCATCACCGAAGTGGCGAAAGAGCAGGGTATTCGCCCGTCTCGCCCTCTTTCTATTGCCGTGGTCGCCTCCCAGATTGCGATTACCGCCTCGCCTATTTCCGCGGCGGTGGTCTTCTTCGCGGGCATCCTTGAGCCAATGGGCGTAAGTTACCTGACGCTGCTGGCAATCTGTATTCCGGTCACGTTGATTGCGGTAATGATCACTGCCGTGCTGTGTAACTTCCTCGGTGCCGAGCTGAAAGACGATCCGGTTTACCAGGAGCGTCTGGCAAAAGGTGAAGTGAGCCTGCGCGGTAGCCAGGTCTTCGAGCTGAAGCCGCATGCAAAACGCTCCGTGCTGCTGTTTCTGATTGGTATCGTCGCCGTGATGTTCTACGCGACCGCCATCAGCGACACGGTAGGTTTGATCCAGAACCCGGTTCTGCCGCGTAACGAAGCCATTGTGGTGTTTATGCTGACCATCGCGACGCTGATCAGCATCACCTGTAAAATCGACACCAGCGAAGTGCTGAACGCCAGCACCTTCAAATCCGGTATGAGCGCCTGCGTGTGCGTGCTGGGCGTGGCGTGGCTCGGTGATACCTTTGTGAAAGCGCACATCAGCGATATCCAGACCGTTGCAGGCGACCTGCTGCACAACTATCCGTGGCTGCTGGCAGTAGTGCTGTTCTTTGCCGCGACGCTGCTGTACTCCCAGGCTGCGACCACCAAAGCGCTGATGCCTGCGGCACTGATGCTGGGCGTGACGCCGCTGACGGCGATTGCCTCTTTTGCAGCGGTTTCCGCCCTGTTCGTGCTGCCAACCTACCCAACCCTGCTGGCCGCAGTTGAGATGGATGACACCGGCTCAACCCGTATTGGTAAGTACGTGTTTAACCACGCGTTCCTCATCCCGGGCGTGGTGGCGATTACGCTCTGCGTGATCCTCGGCTTTATCATCGGCGGCATTGTGCTGTAAACGATTAGCCGTTGTAAAAATAGTTAAAAACGGGCCGCTCTGCGGCCCGTTTCATTAATGACCAACCGCCTTGCGTGATATAGTGAAGACTTTCGTGATGAGGAGGTCGACTTGTGAACACGCCTGATGCTGTTGTTGTACTGTGCACCGCCCCTGATGAAGCTTCTGCCCAGGATCTGGCCGCCAAAGTGCTGGCCGAAAAACTGGCTGCCTGTGTCACGCTTCTTCCCGGCGCCACCTCCCTTTATTACTGGGAAGGCAAGCTGGAGCAAGAGTACGAAGTCCAGATGTTGCTCAAAACCAACCTGACAAACCAGCAGGCGCTCCTCGACTGCCTCAAGTCTCATCATCCATACCAAACCCCGGAGCTGCTGGTGCTGCCAGTGGTCCACGGCGATAACGATTATCTCTCATGGCTCAACGCTTCATTACGCTGATCCTGCTGCTGTGCAGCACGTCAGTTTTTGCCGGGTTGTTTGACGCACCCGGCCGTTCGAACTTTATTCCTGCCGACCAGGCATTCGTTTTCGACTTTCAGCAAAACCAGCACGATCTCCGTCTCACCTGGCAGATGAAAGAGGGTTACTACCTCTATCGCAAGCAGGTCAGCATCACGCCGACAAAGGCGAACGTCGGCGCATTGCAGATGCCCGCTGGCGTGTGGCACGAGGACGAGTTCTACGGTAAGAGTGAAATTTATCGCCAGCGCTTAAGCGTGCCCGTCACGGTGAACCATGCCGATAAAGGTGCCACATTAACGGTCACCTATCAGGGCTGCGCAGACGCCGGATTCTGTTACCCACCTGAAACAAAGGTCGTTCCGCTTAGCGAAGTGAAAGGCGCTGCCTCCCCTCTCCCATCAGGGGAGAGGGCCAGGATGAAGGGTGAAGGCGCAGGCGAAGCCACTTCAGACCTTCCGTTCTCAGCACTTTGGGCGTTATTGATTGGTATCGGCATCGCCTTTACGCCCTGCGTACTGCCTATGTACCCGCTTATCTCTGGCATCGTGCTGGGCGGTAAACAACGCCTTTCCACCGCCCGTGCGCTGTTGCTGGCCTTTATCTATGTACAGGGCATGGCGTTAACCTATACGGCGCTCGGCCTAGTGGTCGCCGCTGCCGGGTTGCAGTTCCAGGCCGCCCTTCAGCATCCTTATGTGCTTATCGGACTGTCAGCGGTGTTTATTCTGCTGGCGCTGTCGATGTTTGGCCTGTTCACCCTGCAACTGCCCTCTTCCCTGCAAACCCGTCTGACGCTGATGAGCAACCGTCAGCAGGGTGGCTCTGCGGGCGGCGTGTTCGCCATGGGTGCCATCGCCGGGCTGATTTGCTCCCCCTGCACCACTGCGCCGTTGAGCGCCATCCTGTTATACATTGCTCAGAGCGGCAACCTGTGGCTCGGCGGCGGCACGCTGTACCTCTACGCGCTCGGCATGGGCCTGCCGCTGATCCTGGTGACGGTGTTTGGCAATCGTCTGCTGCCGAAAAGCGGCCCGTGGATGGAGACGGTGAAAACCGCGTTTGGTTTTGTCATTCTGGCGCTGCCGGTATTTCTGCTGGAGCGCATCATCGGTGATGTATGGGGTACACGTCTTTGGGCGATGCTCGGCGTGGCCTTCTTCAGCTGGGCGTTTATCGTGAGTCTGGGGGCGAAGAAACCGTGGATGCGCCTGCTACAGATCCTTCTGCTGGCGGCCGCGCTGGTGAGCGTCCGTCCGCTACAGGACTGGGCGTTTGGCACCCCGGCAGGTCAAACACAGGCTCATCTGAATTTTATACAGATTAAAAACGTGGATGACCTTAACCACGCCCTGGCGCAGGCGAAAGGCAAACCGGTCTTGCTCGATCTCTATGCCGACTGGTGCGTGGCCTGCAAAGAGTTTGAAAAATACACCTTCAGCGATCCGCAGGTACAACATGCGCTGAGCGATACCGTTCTGCTCCAGGCGAACGTTACCGCCAACAGCACGCAGGATAAGGCTCTGCTGAAGCAACTTAACGTGCTCGGGTTGCCTACCATCCTGTTCTTCAATGAACAGGGGGAAGAACAGCCGACGCAGCGTGTAACCGGGTTTATGGACGCGACGGCATTCAACGCGCATTTGCGCAATCGCCAACCGTAAACAACACTTTAGACGGGACAAACCGTTGGGAATAGCGGAGGAGATAACCGTGCAACGCGAAGACGTACTGGGACAAGCCCTGCAATTGCTTGAGATTCAAGGGATCGCCAGCACCACGCTTGAGATGGTCGCCGACCGTATCGATTACCCTCTGGATGAACTTAAGCGCTTCTGGCCGGATAAAGAGGCGCTGCTGTACGATGCCCTGCGCTATCTCAGCCAGCAGGTGGATATCTGGCGCAGGCAGCTGATGCTGAATGAAGAACTGACCACCGAGCAAAAGCTGCTGGCGCGCTATACCGCACTGACGGAGTGTGTTACCAACAACCGTTACCCAGGTTGTCTGTTTATCGCCGCCTGCACCTACTATCCGGATCCTGGGCACCCCATCCATCAACTGGCAGATCAGCAAAAACGAGCCGCGCACGAGTTCACACATGAGCTGCTGACCACACTTGAAGTGGATGATCCGGCAATGGTCGCGAAGCAGATGGAGCTGGTGCTGGAAGGTTGCCTGAGCCGCATGCTGGTGAACCGTAGCCAGGCGGATGTGGATACGGCGCACCGTCTGGCGGAAGATATTTTGCGGTTCGCGCAGTGTCGTATGGGTGGTGCACTGACCTAAGCCAGCATTCCCATCCAGGCGGAAATAAACAAACACAGCGCCATCGCGCGCTGAAATCGCACCATCGCCACGGTGGTGCGGAAAATCCGGTTCACCGCCTTCCCCAGCCACGCCCAGCACAACAAACAGACCACGGAGATCGCCAGAAACCATAGCGCCATCAGCGTAATATCCCGTAATGCATGGTCGCTTGCCGGAGCAAACAGGCTGACAACTGCCAGCGCCATCATCCATGTTTTTGGGTTTACAACCTGTAGTAACGCCGCCGCCCGCGCGGTAAATCGGACGTGACTTCTGGAGGAGAGATTCGCGGCCGGGGCGCTAAACAGCTGCCAGCTCATCCAGGAAAGCCACAGCACACCCGCCCAGCTCATTACCTGACGTATCAATGGATACTGGCGTAACACTTCTCCTGCCCCAGCGCCTGAAACCAGAACAATAGCGCTGGCGGCAATACACCCGCCCAGGATCGCAGGAACCGTATTTTTTACGCCAAAGTGCTGACTGTTAGCCAGTACCAGAATGTTGGTTGGCCCCGGTGTAATCGAGGCGACAAATGCAAACAGCAGGAAGGGTAATAAATTCACAGGTGACTCCTTTTTTATTAGAGCCACGAATGTGCCGTTATTTTCTGGAAACGTCTGGAAGGTTTGTGCACAACCGGCGGTAGTGTGCCGGAGAAATACGGTATGCACGCTGGAACCAGCGACCAAGATGGCTTTGATCGGCAAAACCCACTGCCGTCGCAACATCAACAGGCAGTTCCCCACACGCCAGCATCTGTCGGGCCTTTGCCAGTCGCAGCTGGATAAGCCAGGCGTGCGGTGCCAGGTGAAATTCGCGTTTAAAACAGCGGGTGAGGGTAAAGCGATCCGTACCCGTCTCGCGGGCAAGGTCTGATAGCCCCACGTTCTCGCCGATATGCGCATAGAGATAGTCGCGGGCACGATGCGCCACAGCGGAGCTTTGTAATTGCGACGGGAGTTTCTTACGCCAGTGGCAGTGGGTAGTTATCTGAGAGAGCAGGTTATCCATTGTGCTCTGTTGGACGATCTTCATCTCATCGTTATGCAACGAGGCAAATGTATCACCGATAGCGCGCACCAACTGAGGCTCTCGCGTCAGCGTTTGGGCAAAGTGGAGAGTGTAACTCCCGGGAGTAGAGTCATACAGGCCTTGAAGCGTATGGGTGAGCCAGTGTTCATCCAGATAAAAGGTCAGATAAGTAAAGCCGCCCTCTACCGGCGCATCACCGTCATGGATCTCCCCGGGCTCAAGTAAAAAAGCATCGCCCGGCTGGCTACGGTGGCGTTCACGGCGACAGTGGAACTGCTGCGTACCGGAAAGGGTTATTCCGACCAGATAGCTATCATGCCAGTGGGGATCAAAGGCATGTCCTTCGAAATGCGCCTTAATTGTCTCAATACCTGTTTCTGCATGCTGACGCAGCTCAAGCCAGTCGTTTGCCATACTGCCCTCCTCTTACCGTCAGCATCGTCACATCTTGCCTGAACTGTCTGGAAGATTAGTGCAATTCCAGGGCACAAACGGACAGATTGCCGCAAACTTAAGCAGTTGAACAGCTTTTCCCGAAATAATGTTGACGATCGCGCGCGATTGCGGTTTAATGCGCTCCGTTGCCCGGATAGCTCAGTCGGTAGAGCAGGGGATTGAAAATCCCCGTGTCCTTGGTTCGATTCCGAGTCCGGGCACCACTATTTAAAGAACCCAGCCTATGGCTGGGTTTTTGCTTTTCTGTCCCCGCTACGCATTGAATTTTCCCTTCTGTCAGGTAATAGTGATTTTTTTTCCTGACAATGAAAATGATATGACCTTATCTGCTTTAAAAGCCGGGTCACTGCTCCTGCTGATGATCCTGTTTTATACCGGCCTGTTCACGAGCGATCGCGTCACCTGGTTGATGGAGGTGACGCCCGTCATTATCATCCCACTTCTGCTTGCCACACACCGGCGATACCCTTTGACTCCCCTTCTCTATACTCTGGTTTTCTTCCACGCCATCATTCTGATGGTTGGTGGAATGTACACCTACGCAAAGGTTCCGGTTGGTTTTGAGGTTCAGGAGATGCTCGGGCTTAGCCGAAATCCGTATGACAAGCTCGGTCACTTCTTCCAGGGGCTGGTTCCCGCACTGGCAGCGCGAGAAATTCTGCTGCGCGGTGGGTATGTTCGTGGACATAAGATGACGGGGTTTCTGGTGTGCTGTGTTGCTCTGGCCATTAGCGCCACCTATGAACTCATTGAGTGGTGGGCTGCTTTGGCGATGGGACAGGGTGCGGATGATTTTCTGGGGACGCAGGGCGATCCATGGGATACCCAGTCTGATATGTTTTGCGCGCTGCTTGGTGCGTTAACGACGGTGCTGATCCTTGGGCGTTTCCATCAGCGGCAATTGCGTCGTTTGAATGTGGATAGTGCGCTCTGAGTTGCCGGATGGCGGCTTCGCCTTACGGCCTGCCGTTTTTCAGCAAACAAACGCAAAAAGGCCATCCTTGCGGATGGCCTCTTCACTTGTTTGATGC
>NZ_JBMKJH010000004.1:0-413512 GCF_049237785.1 Enterobacter cloacae complex sp. SHL022
CTGCCTCGATTAGTTCCGGCCCCTGGTTCTTAACATTCCCCACGGCACGCGTAACGGCGTGCCAGATAAACTTGTCGGCGGGCACAGCACCGTCGGCAGCTATCTCTTCAGCTTCCTTTCCGCCTATATCCTGGCGCATCCATTCGCGGGCAGTTTCCGGTGAAAGAACAAGTGGACGGCGGTCGTGGATATCGACTAGGCCTTTATCAGCTGCGGACGTCACAATCAGAAAACCTTCTGCTTCATCGCCGCTTTCAAATGGCGTGCTACCGATCGCTGCCATGAATATTGGCTGGCCGTCGGCGCGGTGAATGAAGTAGGGCTGCTTCTTGTCGCCTTCTTTCTTCCATTCGAACCAGCCGTCAGCAAAGCAGATCGCCCGGCCATGCTGCCAGAGAGGCTTGAACATTCGGCTGGTGGCCGCCGTCTCGACGCGCGCGTTAATCAAAGGGGATTTATCCCACCACCCGGGTGCATATCCCCAGAACACAGGATCGAGGTGCAGTTGCTCGTCGCGTTCGCTCAGTAGCAGGACCTTGGTACCGGGTGCGACGTTGAATCGGCCAATAGGTTCCGGGTCATAAGCGATGTCACGATCGGCTTCATCGGCCAGATATGCCAGATATTCTTCACGGGTTTGGGCTTGTGCAAAACGTCCACACATAGAAACCTCCAGTCAGACAGACTGAAAGTATAGGGCAGGGAGAAAAAGTAGCGCGCGCTGGTTAAGTCTTACAATCGGATCGGTGGGGATTATGCTGATGGTAGAGGTAGGCGTAAAGCTTCGTGTTACGAAACTGGAAGGAGCTACGCAAAGTTGGGGGACCGGGAAATTACATAGCGATGTCTGGTGGCATGGCTATGCATTCTCTGTGTCATAGATGTGTCATGCATGGATGTATCACAAGAAAACGAGAAAGCAGGTAACGACACGTAATGACACAAATGCGTAGCGAGCGCGGAAAAACCAATGATATTACAGTGCGTTAAATAGTACTCTACGTTCTTCTAAGCCGTAGGTCGTAGGTTCGAATCCTACAGGGCGTGCCATTTAAAAACAGGCGCTTACGCCAGTTTCAAGCCAGCCTGATTTTCTTCATGAAACACCCATCGCGAAAGTAGCGTTAACGCACATTTTTCACAGCACAATTGACTGTTATAACAGTATTTTTCTTACGCTGTGGCAATTTTATTATTCCTCTACCATGCTCATATCACCTCACTCTCACTCGTGGGGCTTTTTGTAGTTGCTGATTAATCTCAAGGAAAAAGGTTATGAAAAAAACGACTGCTATTTTGATGGGCGCTGCATTTCTGTTTACCACCAATACCTTTGCGGCTGAACTGCTGACGAAAAACGAGTTTGAGAAAGTTGAATCACAGTATGAAAAAATCGGTACCGTGAGCACGGCTAACGAAGTCTCTGTCGACGATGCGAAAAAAGAGCTGGTCGAAAAGGCCGATAAAGAAGGTGCTGATGTACTGGTGCTGACTTCCGGTAATACAAACAACAAAATTCACGGCACCGCCGATATTTACAAGAAAAAATAATACCTTAGTAACCACCCCTGTTTCGGGGTGGTTGCGCGCCCTACCTCCCACCCAACATTGTTTCTTGCCGCTTCTCGCTCAGAGAGGCCGTTTACACTTGATTACGTATACATAATGCGTATAGTTCTCATTTGCATTTCTTTTAATAACTTTTAAGGCCCGACAACGGGTCATTTTTGCGCGCACGTTAAGAGCTCATTATGAACAACACCACAATGCACAAAACGCTGCTGGCGATTGCCATCGGCGCGGTAACCCACTCCGCTTTTGCGGCGGATGAGAAAAAAGAGGACACCATCGTCGTCCAGTCCACGGCGGGGAGTGATTTCAAACCCGGCGGCGACCAGCTGGTGCCCGCCTTCCTTGACGGGCAGGTGGCGAACGGCGGGCGCATGGGTATGCTCGGTCAGCAGAACGCCATGGACGTGCCGTTCAACATCATCAGCTACACCTCGAAGCTGGTGGAAGATCAGCAGGCAAAAACCATTGCTGACGTGGTTGCCAACGACGCGGGCGTGCAGTTCGTTCAGGGTTACGGCAACAGCGCGGAAACCTTCCGCATTCGCGGCCTGAAGTTTGACGGCGACGACATGACCTTTGGCGGATTGTCCGGGGTGCTGCCGCGTCAGGTGGTGGATGCCCAGATGGTCGACCGCATCGAGATCTTCAAAGGGGCCAACTCCCTGATGAACGGTGCCGCAAGCTCGGGCGTGGGCGGGATGATCAACCTTGAGCCTAAACACGCGGGCGACACCCCGCAGGCGAAAGTGGGTGTGGACTACACCTCGGATTCCCAGATTGGCACCACGCTGGATGCGGGCCGCCGCTTTGGCGATAACGACCAGTTTGGCGCGCGGGTGAACCTCGTGCATCGCGAAGGGGAAACCGGCGTGCCGAACGACCGCCGCCGCACCACGCTGCTCTCCACCGGCCTGGATTACAAGGGCGACCGTTTCCGCACCTCGCTGGACTTGGGCTACCAGAAAAAAACCTTCCACGGCAGCCCGACCAGCGTCAACATCTCGGCGGTGGATTTTGTGCCTGAACCGCCGAAGAACGATCGCAACTTCTCGCAGAAGTGGGCCTACAGCGATATCGAAAACGAGTTCGGGATGTGGCGCAGCGAGTATGACATCACCGATAGCTGGACGGCGTATACCGGTCTCGGCGCGCAGCACGCGCACGAAGAAGGGATCTACAGCGCGCCGAAGCTCCTCGATAAGAGCGGTAATGCGGTGGTCAGCCGTCTTGATACCAACCGCATCAGCGATTCTGTCAGCGGCATGGCGGGCATTCGCGGTAACTTCACTACCGGATTCGTCTCGCACAAGGTCAATGTTGGCTATTCGGCGATGACCAAAAACGAAAAGATCGCGTGGAAAATGTCGGCGACGAAGGATAATCCGACCACCAACATCTACCACAACACCGGCGTCGATATGCCGGACAGCTCCAACCTCAACGGCTCAGGCGGCAAATACAGCGATCCGCTGACCAGCGGGCGCACCCGCACGCAGGGTTGGCTGCTGAGCGATACCCTGGGCGTGCTGGACGACAAGCTGCTGTTCACCGCAGGCGCGCGGCATCAGAAAGTGGTGATTCGCGGGTACAACAAAATCACCGGTGCGGAAAACGACGCGGACGGTTTCGACGGCAGCCGCTGGATGCCCACCTACGGCGTAGTCTATAAACCGTGGGAGGAAATTTCCCTCTACGCCAACCACACCGAGGCGTTACAGCCCGGTGAAACCGCGCCTCGCTCAGCAAACAACTACGGCCAGAGCACCGGTATCGTTCACTCTAAGCAGAACGAAGTGGGCGTAAAGGCGGACTTTGGCCGCGTGGGCGGCTCCCTGGCGCTGTTTGAGATCAAAATGCCGTCGGCGATCCTTGACGACAGCGGTCACTACGGCCTGGATGCAGAACAGCGTAACCGCGGCGTGGAGCTGAACGTCTTCGGCGAGCCAATGCTCGGGATGCGTCTGAACGCCAGCGCCACCTGGTTGCAGGCCGAGCTGACCAAAACCAAAAACGGCGTCAATCAGGGCAACGATGCGATCGGTATTCCGAGCTTCTACGCCGTGCTGGGCGCAGAGTACGATATCAAGCCGATTGAAGGCCTGACGGCGACCGCGCGCGTTAACCACTCCGGCACGCAGTATGCCGATCTTGCGAACAGCAAAAAGCTGGACAGCTACACCACGCTGGATCTGGGCATGCGCTATCGCTTCGCGGTGAACCACAATGAAAATCAGATGACCGTACGGGCAGGTATCGACAACGTGACCAACGAGAACTACTGGTCAAGCGTGGACGATTCCGGTACTTACATTACTCAGGGCGAGCCGCGTACCTTTAAGGTCTCGGTTGGCTACGAGTTCTAAGCGTTCCACCTCGTTATCCGGGGCAGGGACGCCCCAATCCCTTCGTTGTCGTGTTATAAAATTGTAATAAAAGCTTCTTACACTGGTCGCCACAACCTTACCTCTTGGCCAATGACAGGAAGCCGCTATGGGCAGACCCCTCAAATCCGTATTTAAAAAAGAACATCGCGACGATATCAGTAACCGCAGCGCTAACCCGGTATTCTCCGAGGTTGCAGAAGTGTTCCTCTCGCGCCGCCGTTTTCTCCAGATGGGGGCCGTAGCGGGGGCTGCCGTATCATTCCCGTATCTGATCACACCCGAAAATGCCATTGCCGCGGTATCGAAGCCTTCCGCGCTGGCAAAAGCGGTTTCCCTGGGCTTTACCAGCATCGACGTCTCTACGGAAGACACGGTCAGGGTGCCGGAAGGTTATATCGCCCGCCCGTTCTATCGCTGGGGTGATCCGACGGGGATCAAGGACAACATGCCGGCCTTTAAGCCGGACGCCAGCAATACCACAGACGAACAGGCTGTGCAGGCGGGCATGCACCACGACGGCATGGCGTGGTTTAGCCTGCCGCAGGGGGCGCAAAACCCGGAGCATGGACTGCTGGCGCTGAACCATGAGTACATCGACAACGGAATGCTGTTTACCGACGGTACGGCGAACTGGAGTCTCGACAAAGCCCGCAAGGGGCAGAACGCGATGGGCGTGTCGGTGGTGGAAGTGAAAAAAACGGGCAGCGGCTGGGAGGTGGTGCGTCCGTCTTCCTTCGCCCGGCGTATTACCGTCAATACGCCGATGCAGCTTACCGGCCCGGCGCGGCATCAGGATTTAATGAAAACCGCCGCCGACCCGCAGGGGGAACGCGTTCTGGGCACCATGCAGAACTGCGCCAACGGCCACACGCTGTGGGGCACCTATCTCACCTGCGAGGAGAACTGGTCGGACATTTTTGTCAAAAAAGCCGATCTCAACCCGCTGGAAAAACGCTACGGCATCAGCGACAGCGATGAATCGTACCGCTGGAACGAGGTGGATGAGCGGTTCAGCGTTGATAAAACCCCTAACGAACCCAACCGTTTCGGCTGGGTGGTGGAGATCGATCCCTACAACCCGACCTCCACCCCGCGCAAGCACACCGCGCTCGGCCGCTTCAAGCATGAGGGGGCCGCCGTCACGCTCGCCGCCGATAATCACGTGGTGGTCTACATGGGGGACGACCAGAAGTTTGAGTACATCTATAAGTTTGTCTCCGACAAAAAATACGATCCCGCGAACCGGGAAGCCAATATGCAGCTGCTGACGTCCGGCACGCTGTACGTCGCCAGGTTCAACGAGGACGGCAGCGGCGACTGGCTGCCGCTGATCTTCGGGCAAAATGGCCTGGATAAAAGCAACGGTTTTGCAAGCCAGGGCGATCTGCTGATTAAAACCCGTCTGGCGGCCGACGTGGTGGGGGCGACGAAAATGGATCGCCCGGAGTGGATAGCCGTCGATCCGCACGCCAGCGGCAGCGTCTACTGTACGCTGACCAACAACAGCGATCGCGGTAAAGAGGGCAAGGCGCCGGTGGATGCCGCCAACCCGCGCGCTAATAACGTGTTTGGTCACATCATGCACTGGCACGAAGAGGGTGCCGATCCTGCCGCCGCACGCTTTAAGTGGGATATTCTGGTCATGGCCGGGCGCACCGACGGCGACGATCCCAAAGCCAAAGGCTCGATGCAGGGCGCGGCATTTGGCAGCCCGGATGGGTTGTCGTTCGATCACCAGGGCGTGCTGTGGATCCAGACCGACGTTTCCTCCAGCACCATCAATAAGAAAGCCTACGAGGGGATGGGCAATAACCAGATGGTGGCCACCATTCCGGGCACCAACGAGTATCGCCGTTTCCTGACCGGGCCGCGCGGGTGCGAAATCACCGGCATTGCGTTTACGCCGGACAACCGCACGCTGTTTATCAACATTCAGCATCCGGGGGAGGGCGGGGATGATATTACCGACCCGGCCAATCCGCGCGCTGTTTCCAACTGGCCAGACGCCAGCCCGAACGGGCGTCCGCGATCGTCAACAGTGGTGATTACCAAAGCGGACGGCGGGATCATCGGGTCGTGACGTTTATCCGCCGGGCGCATGCGCTGGCCCGGCGTTAAGCTTGCTACCACCAGCATGAAGTGTTAAAACGTGCCCCTTCTAAAAAAGAGACAGGGGTAGGGCGTGAAAGACGCGTCATCCGCTTCAGGCCATGGTAGCGCTGAAGCTTCGTCGGATCAGAGTCCGACGCTGCAACGTGGTTTGCAAAATCGACATATTCAGTTAATTGCCCTTGGCGGCGCGATCGGTACCGGGCTGTTTCTCGGCATCGGCCCCGCTATACAGATGGCCGGTCCGGCGGTTCTGCTGGGTTACGGTATCGCCGGGATTATCGCCTTCCTGATCATGCGCCAGCTCGGCGAGATGGTCGTTGAAGAGCCGGTGTCCGGCTCCTTCGCACACTTTGCCTATAAATACTGGGGGCCGTTCGCAGGTTTCCTCTCCGGCTGGAACTACTGGGTGATGTTCGTGCTGGTCGGGATGGCCGAGCTGACCGCCGCCGGCATCTATATGCAGTACTGGCTCCCGGACGTGCCAACGTGGATTTGGGCCGCGGCCTTCTTCATCATCATTAACGCCGTTAACCTCGTCAACGTGCGCCTGTATGGTGAAACCGAGTTCTGGTTTGCGCTGATCAAGGTACTGGCAATTATCGGCATGATCGGCTTTGGCCTGTGGCTGCTGTTCTCCGGCCACGGCGGCGAGCGCGCCACGATCGATAACCTGTGGCAGCACGGCGGCTTCCTGGCGACTGGATGGAAAGGGCTGATCCTCTCGCTGGCGGTCATTATGTTTTCCTTCGGCGGGCTGGAGCTGATTGGCATCACCGCGGCTGAAGCGCGCGATCCGCACAAAAGCATCCCGAAAGCGGTCAACCAGGTGGTGTACCGTATCCTGCTGTTTTACATCGGCTCGCTGGTGGTGCTGCTGGCGCTCTACCCGTGGGTGGAAGTGAAATCTGACAGTAGCCCGTTCGTGATGATCTTCCACGATTTGAACAGCAACGTGGTCGCTTCGGCGCTTAACTTCGTCATTCTTGTGGCGTCGCTGTCGGTCTACAACAGCGGGGTTTACTCCAACAGCCGCATGCTGTTTGGCCTCTCCGTACAGGGCAACGCGCCGAAGTTCCTCACTCGCGTCAGCCGTCGCGGCGTGCCGGTCAACTCGCTGTTCCTTTCTGGCGCTATCACCTCGCTGGTGGTGCTGATCAACTATCTGCTGCCGAAAGAGGCATTTGGCCTGCTGATGGCGCTGGTTGTCGCCACGCTGCTGCTTAACTGGATCATGATCTGCCTGGCGCACCTGCGCTTCCGCGCGGCGATGCGCCGCAAGGGGCGCGAGACGCAGTTTAAAGCGCTGCTCTATCCGGCGGGGAACTACCTCTGTATCGCCTTCCTCGGCCTGATTCTGGTGCTGATGTGCACCATGGATGAGATGCGCCTGTCAGCGATGCTGCTGCCGGTGTGGGTGGTGTTCCTGTTTATTGCATTTAAGCTCTCGCGCAAAAAGTAGCGCGGTTTTCTCCCTCTCCCTGTGGGAGAGGGACGGGGTGAGGGCACCAGACCGCACCAAACCAGACCGCACCACACTGCCTGCCTTCACGCCCGGTGGCGCTGCGCTTACCGGGCCTACAAAGTATCACTCCACCTTTATCGTGACCCCCCTCCCAATTCCGTTTCGATCCACAGGATCTTTATTTTGTAATCGATTACTTTTTATCTGAACTGTTTTGTAATCGATTACTTTTTCCGGGTGAGGCTTATCATGGTGTCAACTGAGAGTAGTGAAAAGGCGATAACGCAACACCGGCTGCTGGTGCCGCGTCTGTCGCTGATGATGTTTCTGCAATTTTTTATCTGGGGTAGCTGGTCGGTCACGCTTGGCCTGGTGATGACCCGGCACAACATGTCTTTGCTGATTGGCGACGCGTTCTCTGCCGGGCCCATCGCTTCCATTCTTTCGCCGTTCGTGCTCGGGATGCTGGTGGACCGCTTCTTCGCCTCGCAGAAGGTGATGGCGGTGATGCACCTCGCGGGCGCGGTGATCCTCTGGTTCGTGCCGGGGGCGCTGATTGCTGAGAATGGCGCGCTGCTGATTGGCCTGCTGTTTGGCTACACGCTCTGCTATATGCCGACACTGGCGCTGACCAACAACATTGCGTTTCACAGCCTGGCGAACGTGGATAAAACCTTCCCGGTAGTGCGCGTGTTCGGCACCATCGGCTGGATCGCGGCGGGCATTTTCATCGGCGTCACCGGCGTGGCGTCCAGCGTCACCATCTTCCAGGTGGCGGCGGTCAGCTCCGTGCTGCTGGCGCTTTACAGCCTGACGCTGCCGCACACGCCAGCGCCGGCAAAAGGCCTGCCGGTTAAGGTGCGGGATCTCTTCTGCGCGGACGCCTTCGCGCTGCTTAAAACCCGCCACTTCTTCGTCTTCTCCGTCTGCGCGATGCTGATCTCTGTCCCGCTCGGCACCTATTACGCCTACACCGCCTCGTATCTGGCGGATGCCGGCATTGCCGACGTCAGCACCGCCATGTCCTTCGGGCAGATGTCTGAGATCGTCTTCATGTTGGTTATTCCTCTGCTGTTCCGCCGCCTGGGCGTGAAAGTCATGCTGCTGATCGGCATGCTGGCGTGGTTCGTGCGTTATGCCATGTTCGCGTTGGGCGTCAGCGAAGAGGGACGCATTCTGCTGTACCTCGGCATTCTGCTGCACGGCGTCTGCTACGATTTCTTCTTTGTCGTCGGCTTTATCTATACCGACCGCGTGGCGGGCGAAAAGGTGAAAGGCCAGGCCCAGAGCATGATCGTGATGTTCACCTACGGCATCGGCATGCTGCTCGGCTCGCAGATTTCCGGCGCGCTCTACAACCGCCTGGTGGCAGGACAGACCGTGCCGCAGGCGTGGGTCACATTCTGGTGGATACCGGCGGTGGCTGCCGCGGCGATCGCGCTGATTTTCCTTCTCACGTTTAAGTATGACGATGACAAGGCGTAACGTTCAGGAGGTGGTATGAGGACAATGAAAGGACCGGGCATTTTTCTGTCGCAGTTTATTGGCGCAGAAGCGCCGTTTAATTCGCTCGACGGGCTTGCTGAATGGGCGGCAGGTAAAGGTTATAAGGCGGTGCAGATCCCCTGCAACCATCCGCACATCTTTGACGTCGAGAAAGCCGCAGAGAGCCAGGCCTACTGCGACGACATCACCGCCAGGCTGGCCGCACACGGGCTGGTTATCAGCGAGCTGTCGACCCATCTGGAAGGGCAGCTCGTGGCGGTGAATCCGGTTTACAGCGAGGCGTTTGACCACTTCGCACCCGCCGCCGTGCGCGGTAACGAGGCGGCGCGCCGGGCGTGGGCGACGGAAAAGCTGAAGCAGGCGGCGGTCGCTTCGGCCAGATTAGGGCTGAAGGCGCACGCGACCTTCTCCGGCTCGCTGGCGTGGCCGTTTTTCTATCCGTGGCCGCCGCATAACGAGCAGCGTTTTCAGGAAGCGTTCGAGGAGCTGGCAACCCGCTGGCGGCCAATACTGGATACCTTCGACGAGCAGGGGGTGGACGTCTGCTTTGAGCTGCATCCGGGGGAAGATCTGCACGACGGCGTGACCTTCGAGCGTTTTCTGGCGCTGGTGGATAACCATCCGCGCTGCAACATTCTCTACGACCCGAGCCATATGCTGCTTCAGCAGATGGACTATCTGGCCTTTATCGATATCTTCCATGCGCGCATTAAAGCGTTCCACGTGAAGGACGCGGAGTTCCGCCCCAGCGGGCGCAGCGGCGTCTACGGCGGCTACCAGCCGTGGATCAACCGCGCCGGACGCTTTCGCTCGCCCGGCGACGGGCAAATCGACTTTAAGGGCATCTTCAGCAAGCTGACCCAGTACGACTACGACGGCTGGGCGGTGCTGGAGTGGGAGTGTTGCCTGAAGGATGGCGATACCGGCGCGAGTGAGGGCAGCGAATTTATCCGCCGCCACATTATTCCCGTTTCCGGACGGGCGTTTGATGATTTCGCCGCAGGGGGCAGCCATGATTAACGTCGGGATTATCGGCAGCGGGTTTATTGGCCCGGCACACATCGAGGCGCTCAGGCGTCTCGGGTTTGTGCAGGTGGTCGCGCTCTGCGACGGTTCGCTCGTTAAGGCGCAGGAAAAGGCGCGCCAGCTAAATGTCCCGCATGCTTACGCCAGCGTGGAAGAACTGCTCGCGCACCCCAATCTGCATGCGGTGCACAACTGCACGCCGAACCACCTGCACGCGGAGATTAACCGCCAGATCCTGCGCGCGGGCAAGCACGTGTTTTCCGAAAAGCCGCTGTGCATGACGCCGGACGAGGCGCGCGAGCTGGTGGCGCTGGCAGAGCAGGCGGGCGTGGTGCATGGCGTGAGCTTTGTCTATCGTCAGTTTGCGATGGTGCGCCAGGCGGCGAGCATGATGCGCGCGGGCACCGTCGGGCGGCTGTTCGCCTCGCACGGCAGCTATTTGCAGGACTGGATGCTGCTGGAAACCGACTACAACTGGCGGGTGGATGCCGCGCTCGGCGGCGCGTCGCGGGCGGTGGCGGATATCGGTTCCCACTGGTGCGATACGGTACAGTATGTGACAGGCAGGCGCATTACCGAGGTGATGGCTGATTTATCCATCGTCTGGCCGAGGCGCAAGGCCAGCGCGGGTGGTTATCAGACCTTCTCCCATGACGAGCAGGCGGAGTATGAAGTCAAACCGGTCACCACCGAAGATTTTGGCTCGGTACTGTTCCGTTTCGACGACGGCAGCAAGGGCAGCTTTAGCGTCTCGCAGGTGAGCGCGGGGCGAAAAAACCGCCTGACCTTTGAAATTAACGGCAGCGAGCAGTCGGTGGCGTGGGATCAGGAAATCCCGCAGCAGCTGTGGATCGGCCATCGCGCCCGGGCAAACCAGACGCTCACCGACGATCCAGGCCTGATGAACCCTGACGTGGCCGACAGCGCCCACTTCCCCGGCGGGCACATTGAAGGCTGGCCGGATGCCTTTAAAAATATGATGGCGCAGTTTTACCGTGCCGTGCAGGCGGGCGCGATGCCGGATAATCCGCAGTTTGCCACCTTTTACGATGGCGCCAGTGTGATGTATATCATTGATGCAATTGTGAAAAGTCATCAGCAGCAGCGCTGGGTGCGCGTGGAATACTGACGTATTGCCCGGTTCGCCGGGCAATCAATTTATGGTAGCCTGCACAAAACGCTAACCGCAGGATGTATCGTCGCTATGTCAATTCAGAAAATCGCTCAACTGGCCGGGGTATCCGTGGCAACGGTCTCCCGCGTACTGAATAACAGCGATACCGTAAAGGCGAAAAACCGCGAGCGCGTTCTGCGGGCGATTCAGGAGAGCAACTACCAGCCAAACCTGCTCGCCCGTCAGCTGCGCACCGCCCGCAGCTATATGATCCTGGTGATGGTGTCCAACATTGCCAACCCGTTCTGCGCCGAAGTGGTGAAGGGTATCGAAGCCGAGGCGGAAAAGAACGGCTATCGCATTCTGCTGTGCAACTCCGGCTCGGATATTGAGCGCTCCCGCTCGGGCTTAAGCCTGCTCTCCGGCAAAATCGTCGACGGCATTATCACCATGGATGCATTCTCGAAACTGCCGGAACTGGCCGCGCTGATTGGCAACGCGCCGTGGGTACAGTGCGCTGAATACGCCGATGCGGGCGCGGTCTCCTGCGTCGGCATCAATGATGTGGACGCTTCACAGCATGCCGTCAGCCAGCTGGCCGACGGCGGCCGCAAGCGTATCGCGATGATCAACCACGATCTCAGCTACAAATATGCCCGCCTGCGCGAACGCGGCTACAAGAGCGTGATCCACCTGCGGGATCTGGACTATCAGGCGGTGGAGTATGCCAGCGATCTCAGCTCCGGGGCGGGCATGGCGGCGATGCAAAACCTGTTAAAAGATAATCCGCCGGATGCGGTGTTTGCCGTTTCCGATACGCTGGCGGCGGGCGCGCTGCGCGCCATTCAGCAGGCAGGTCTTCGGGTGCCGGAGGATATTGCCGTGGTCGGCTTTGACGGTACGGAGCTGGCGGACATGATTTCGCTCACCACCATCGAACAGCCGTCGCGGGATATCGGGCGCAAGGCGGTCAATTTGCTGTTAAATAAGATCGACAACCCGGATGCGCCCACGGAGAGGGTGATGATGGACTGGCGCTTTATTTCCCGCGCCAGCACCTGATTATCTGGCGATGACGCCAGCCAGCGAGCGAATATCGTTTCCGGTTGGCGACTGGTGAATACGCAGGCCAAATTCATCCACCACCGCGAAAATATGATCGAAGATGTCGGCCTGAATATCTTCGTATTCCGCCCAGATCACCGTGTTGGTAAAGGCATATATTTCAATCGGCAGCCCGTTAGCATCCGGCGCGAGCTGGCGCACCATCAGCGTCATATCTTTACGAATACGCGGGTGGTTACGCAGATATTCATTCAGGTAGGCACGGAAGGTGCCGATATTGGTCATCTTGCGCAGGTTTAATACCGATTCTCCTTCGCCGTTCTGCTGATTCCACAGGTTAATTTCCTCATGACGCGCCGCCAGATACGGCTTCAGCAGTTTCGCCTGAATCAGTTTTTGCTGCTCCTGCTCGTCGAGGAAATGAATGCTGGTGGTATCGATATTCAGGCTGCGCTTGATGCGGCGACCACCGGAGGCGGACATGCCGCTCCAGTTGATGAACGCATCGGACACCAGCGCCCAGGTCGGGATGGTGGTGATGGTGTTATCGAAGTTGCGCACTTTAACGGTGGTCAGGCCGATGTCGGTCACCGTGCCGTTGGCGCCGTATTTCGGCATCTCCAGCCAGTCGCCGAGCTTGAGCATGTCGTTGGCGGAGAGCTGAATACCGGCCACCAGGCCGAGTATCGGGTCTTTAAAGACCAGCATCAGAACGGCAGCCATCGCACCCAGGCCGCTTATCAGAATGGCGGGTGACTGACCGATCAGCAGGGAGATAATTAGTATCCCCACCAGAATGGCGCTCACCAGCTTGATGCCCTGGAATATCCCCTTCAGCGGCAGCTGTGACGCGGTGGCCATTTTCTGCGACAGATTGAAAATCACGTCCAGCAACGAGAAGAAGGAGAGCAGGGCATAAACCATCACCCACAATTTCGCGCAGGTGGTAAGTAATTCCGCCGCTTCGCTGCCTTTTTGCAGCCACAGAACCGCCTGAACGTTGACGATTATCCCCTGGAGGGTAAACGCCAGACGGTGAAATAACTTGTTCTGCGTAATGATTTGCAACCATAAATGGCTGCTGGCCTGGGCGCGTTTCTCGAATGCGCGCAGCACCACTTTGTGCAGAATAAAATGAACGATAATGGCCGTAAGAAAAATAATACCAAAGATAATCACTAAAGAGGTGGTGTGATTAATTTCAATCCCTAACTCTTCAACCTGAGCAATTAATTCCTGCATAACGTCTCCTGTATTGATGCAGCCCCATAATGGCGGCTGCGGATCTATTATGCAAATTCAGGCAGTTTTATTTTGTCGCCGGACAGGCCTTGACGACCGGTAAACACAGACGATGGCGCATACGCAGCGTGACCAGCGCCAGCACCACCATCATGGCCGTTTCCACCATCAGGAAGACATTGACCGCCTGGGTGTAATCTCCGTGATGATTTTGCAGCCCGTGCAGCAAAATCGCGCCGAAAATGGCCGGGCCAAGCCCCAGCGCAGCCTGTTGCAGCGTGCTTAAAATCGCGCTCGCGGCCCCCGCGTCGTCAGGCTGAATATCACGCATCCCGATACGGTAGAAGCTGTTTACAATCAGCGCCTGCCCGTAACCCACCAGCCCGGTGGCCGGGGCCAGCGTCAGCGCGGTATTCTGCATTCCCCAGTGACGGAACGTGGCGATCAACGCCACCAGACCGACAAGCTGAATCGCAAGTCCGGTCAGCAGGATGGCGCTGGTGCTGTAGCGGGCAATCAGGCGTGGGGCGAACCAGGCAGAAATAAAATAGGTGACGCCAAGCGCGATAAAGCTGTTCCCGGACTGCCACGGCGCCATCCCCAGACCGCTTTGCATGGTCAGCGCCATACAGAACATGAACCCGGACCAGACGCTGAAAAAGAGTATCCCGATTAGCACGCCAAAGCGGATGCTGCGCAGCTGCAACAGGCGCGGCGCGATGAGCGGGTGGGCATTCTCACGCTCTTTTTTGCGCGCGTTCAGCACCATTACACAGACCAGCGGCACAATCGCCAGCAGTGCGGCCTTCAGCGGCCACGACCAGTGCCACTGCGGGCCGAGCGCCATCGGGAACAGCAGACAGCACAGTATTGCCGTCAGCAGGACAGTCCCGGTCCAGTCAATGCGCGACGGCGTGTCGCGGCGGGTTTCCGGCACGTAGCGACGGCTCAGCGCCAGCACCACCAGACAAATCGGCACGTTGATAAAGAAGGCGTTGCGCCAGCCAAGCCCGGCGATGTCCGCCGACACCAGCCAGCCGCCACCCATCTGGCCGACGATAAACGCAATTCCGCCGATACCGCCGAACAGACTGATCGCTCTGGCGTGTGCCGTTCCTTTTAACGTCACATGCAACGTCGCGAGAATTTGCGGCATGATCAGCGCGGCGCCCGCACCCTGAATAATGCGCGCGCCAAGCAACTGTTCGATATTGCCCGCCATGCCGCACAGCAGTGAGGCCAGGCCAAAACACGCCACGCCCCACATAAACAGGCGACGGCGGCCAAGGTTATCGCCCAGCTTGCTGCCGGGTGCCAGGCAGACGGCAAAGGCCACGCCGTAGAGGGCGACGATCAGCTCCAGTTCAGTGGCGGTGGCGTGTAATGAATGGGTGATGGAATCCAGCGCCACGTTGGTGATTGAGGTATCAATCAGCGGCAGCATCTGGCCGGTTAACAGCAATATCAGGCCCGCACGACCCGGTGAAACAACTGACGTATTCATGGTGACTCCATTGCGTCAAACAGCGTAGAGTCGTAGCATCAACCATCTGATAAACGGGTACCAGTTCTTACTTATACTGGTACTGACACTACCATGCAGGAGATGTTATGGCGCTGATGTCTGAACCTGTCACCTCTCTCCAGGATGACACCCGCAAGCAGCTGGGCGCGTTTTTGCGTGCCCGGCGCGAAAGCCTCGATCCGCAGCGCCTCGGCTTACCGCGCAGCGGCCGCCGCCGCACGCCGGGCCTGCGCCGGGAAGAGGTGGCGATGCTCGCGGATGTCGGCGTGACCTGGTACACCTGGCTGGAACAGGGTCGGGACGTCAATCCGTCCAGCGCGGTGATGGCCGCCATCGCAAAAGCGCTGCAATGCACCCCGACCGAAGCCCGGCATCTTTTTGTGCTCGCCGGTTTGCCGCCGGGCGAAGCCCCGCAGGCGGTGTGCTGTGAGGGGATCAGCGAAGGCACGCGTCGCCTGCTGGATACCCTGATGCCGAAACCCGCCAGCATTCAGAAACCGAACTTTGATATCGTGGCGTGGAACGACAGCTTCGGACACCTGATGGGCGTCGATTTCAACGCTATCCCGCCGGAAGATCGCAACTGTATTTACCTGTTCCTCACCCATCCGGCGTGGCGCGCGCGGCTCGGCAAACATGACGACGTGCTGCCGATTTTCGTCTCCTACTTCCGCGCGGCAATGGCTGAGCACCGTGGCGACCCGCTCTGGGAAGCGAAGCTGGCGCGTTTTTTTGCGGTGTCCGAAGAGTTCAAAACCCTGTGGCACCAGCGTAACGACGTGCGCGGCGTGGAGAACCAGCTCAAGCTGTTCACCCATCCCGAGCTGGGGGATTTTCATCTCCAGCAGATGTACTGGTACTCCGCCCCGCGAAACGGATCGCGGCTGCTGGTCTATTTACCCGTGGATGAGGCAGGGGAGAGGGCGATGGCGTGGCTGGCGGAGCAGGGGATATAAATTTTTTGCGAGGGGCTTTCAGGGAATCAACGCTGCTCCGGTCCTGCCTGGAATAAGCTGGTAAGGTGAATCACGAAAGGCAAAATTAGCCTTTAATGCAAATTGCCTTACATGCTAATATTATCAGGGATGAAATACAGTGTTCAGACTTATCGTTCATGCGGCAGTCAGAGAGGAGATCCTCTCATTGCCTGCGGATGTTTATCAAGAAGACGCAAAAAACGCCCTCTGCTGAACTCCGTCTGGCACTGAAACGACAACAGGAGATGTTGGATGAGCAAGAAGATTATTGACTGGGATGAACTCAGAGCTAAACTGTTAAGCGATTCAGAAATTCAGGCTTCCTTTGATGCAGAAGAGCGCAAGGAGCGTCTGCGGGAGATGCTGGCGCAATGGCGCAATCATGCTGGTCTGACGCGCGCCCAGGTGGCGGAGCGGATGGGCGTCAGCGCACCGACGGTATCACGAATGGAAGCAAATATTACCCGGGCGAGTCTCGATACATTAACGCGTTATGCGCTGGTGTGCGGGGTAAAGCATCCGCAGATAACGCTTTACTGAAAACGGGCACGCCGATAGCCGGCGTGCCAGAAGCGCTTAGCACTCAGTCACAATCGTGCTCAGCGGCAGGCGAGATTTCGGCAGCGTGGCGTTGAAATCTTCCACGCTGTGATGCCCGACCGGGACCACCACCAGGCTGGTGAAGCCTTTCTCTTTCAGGCCAAACTCTTCGTCGAGGATCGCGGCGTCAAACCCTTCGATGGGTACCGCATCCAGGCCCATCGCGGCCACGCCCAGCAGGAAGTTGCCGACGTTCAGGTAAACCTGCTTCGCCATCCACTGGTCGTCATCTTTCAGATCCACGCGGTGCATGTCGGCAAAATAGCAGCGGCCTTTGTGGTTCGCGGCTTTTGCTTCTGGCGTGGCGAAACGGCCGTCAGCCTCTTCCTGATCGACAACGCGCTCAAGCCAGGCATCGTCCATCGCGGTTTTCGCGCAGAACACCACTACGTGAGAGGCATCCAGCATTTTGCGTTCGTTAAACACATAGGTGCCCGCCGCGGATTTTGCCACGCGCGCTTTACCCTCTTCAGTGCTGGCAACAATAAAGTGCCACGGCTGGGAGTTGGTGCTGGACGGGCTGTATTGCAGCAGCGTTTTGATTTTTTCCGCTTCTTCTGCGGTCAGTTTTTTGGCTGGGTCGAACGCCTTGGTAGAGTGGCGTTTCAGGGCGACAGAAATAATATCCATAACAACTCCTGGTGATGAAATTCGCCCGCGGGCGGGCGTGAAAGGAAAGCAGATTACCGCGCGAAGCGGGAAAAGATAAGTGCGATTCGAGCGCTTATTCTGTTCGTCTGAGACGAACAATCAGGCTGGTCGAATCCACTTCTGATCTTTTTTCGGCAGTTTATCAACGACCAGATTCCACGAATCCGTAATCAGGTCGGTGACCAGTTCAGGCGTGATGTCGTCCGTGCCATAAAGGGAGATCCAGTGTTTTTTATTCAGATGGTAACCGGGCTCCACGCCACGGTAGATCTGCTGATTGAGCAGCGATTTTTCCGGATCGGATTTCAGGCTGACGTGGGCCCGACCGTGTGCGGTCGCCATCAGCATAAAAATTTTCCCGCCCACCTTAAACACGTCATACTCCGGGCCAAACGGCCAGCAATGTTCGGTAAAAGGCATCTCCAGCGCGACGCGTCTGGCATGTTCCTGCAAGGATTTACTGTCCATGGTTATCTTCCTCAGCAAGCCCGCGCCACATGGCTTCAAAGCCCAGCGCTTTAAAATCGACGGCACGGGACGGATCGCGGGCGGCAAACTCCATGGTGGTTTCAGCCAGCGATAAGAACATTGCATCACCGAAGGTCTTAAACTCGTCAGACATAAACACCGGGCGGATCGAACGACGACACAGTTCATGCAGTTCCGGGAACATGTCTTTCACCGCCTGCTCGGTTTCGGCGTTCAGCTTTTCACTGACGCCAATCTGACGGATAGCCGCATGCGCCAGGGGGTTACGAATGCCCCAGTCCACATAGCTGTTCCAGATATTGCGGGTATGCTCTTTTGGCTCGGTGATGGTGCGATCGAGATTCGCCAGCATGGTCTGGCAGAGATCCTGCTTCAGATGCAGGTAGAGGGCATTCAGCAGATCGTCTTTGGTAGCAAAGTAGCGAAACAGTGTCCCTTCAGCGACGCCCGCATTACGGGCAATTAACGCCGTTGAGGCGGCAATACCTGACTGCGCAAACGCAGCCGTTGCTGCTTCCAGTAAGGCCTGTTTTTTATCTTCACTCTTCGGACGTGCCACTAAATTTTTCCTCCCGTCAATTGTAAAAGCCCTGATTGAAACACGAGCCTTGATACGCTGCAACGCGGAATGTCAAAGATCGAAAACCTTCTTGACGGCGTAATCATCCTATCTATAATGAGTGCTTACTCACTCATAATCAAGTATCACCCGCGCAAACCATCTGATGGGGCGCGTAGGCGGGTCAGGAAATGAAAAAGCCTCTATTCATCTGCGTGGTGTTAGTCATGATTATTGCTTCAGCTGCCAGTTTACCGTTTGTACTGAATGCCGGATTTGGCCAGCCACCGCAGGGTGCGCAGCTCTCTGAAGTGGAAGCCTCTCCGCACTATCGCGACGGGCAATTCCATAACACGCTCCCTACGCCGGGCTTTACCGGGAAACAAAATATGCTGGTGGCGTGGTGGCAGTTCCTTACCCGTAAAACCGAAAACGCCCGTCCTGCGCAGCCGCTGCCGCTGGTGAAAACCGATCTGGCGAGCCTGTCGCCTGAACAGGACACGCTGGTGTGGCTCGGCCACTCCTCCTGGTATATGCAGCTGGCAGGGAAACGCATCCTGATCGATCCGGTTCTGAGTAGCTACGCCGCACCGTTCTCGTTTCTCAATAAAGCGTTTGCGGGGGAGTACCCGTGGCGTGCGGAGAGCATGCCGGAGATCGACCTGCTGATTATCTCCCACGATCATTATGACCATCTGGATTACGCCACCATCAAGGCGCTGCTGCCGAAGGTTAAGCGCGTGGTCACGCCGCTGGGCGTGGGTTCGCATCTGCGCTACTGGGGGATGACCCCGGAGATAATCGACGAGCGGGACTGGAACCAGTCGGTGCATATCAGCGATGCGCTGACGGTACATGTTCTGCCCGCGCGCCATTTTTCCGGGCGCGGCATTAAGCGTAACCAGACCCTGTGGGGGAGCTTTATGTTTGTCACCCCAGAGCGAAAGGTTTACTACAGCGGAGACTCCGGTTACGGCCCGCACTTCAAGGCTATTGGCGAGCAGTTTGGCGGAGTGGACTTAGCCATTATGGAAAACGGGCAGTACGACCAGGACTGGAAGTACATCCATATGCATCCGGCGGAAACGGCGCAGGCCTCGGCAGATCTCAATGCCAAAGCGGTCGTACCGGGACATAACGGGCGTTTTGTGCTGGCGAAACATACCTGGAACGATCCACTGATCCAGCTGGCGAAAGCCAGCAAGGATAAAAACTACCGGCTGCTGACGCCGGAGCTGGGCGAGCCCGTGCGGGTGAGTGATACCACGCAACAATTTCGCGAGTGGTGGGAATAATGTTTAAGCGAGAAGCAGAGGGGGAGAGCAGTATGACGATTTCCGCTCAGGTCATTGATACGATTGTCGAATGGATCGATGACAACCTACACCAGCCGTTACGCATCGAAGAGATTGCCCGCCATGCGGGTTACTCAAAATGGCATTTACAGCGGCTGTTTATGCAGTACAAAGGCGAAAGTCTGGGGCGCTACATCCGCGAACGCAAGCTGCTGATGGCGGCGCGCGATCTGCGTGAGTCAGACGAGCGCGTGTACGATATCTGCCTGCGCTACGGGTTTGACTCGCAGCAGACGTTTACCCGCATCTTTACCCGCACCTTCAACCAGCCGCCCGGGGCGTACCGCAAAGAAAACCACGGTCGGGCGCACTGAAAAACATCCCCTCACCCCGGCCCTCTCCCCAAAGGGGCGAGGGCGTAATCGTCCCCTCTCCCCTTTGGGGAGAGGGTTAGGGTGAGGGGATCAGACCGCACCATGCTTACCAGCTGTAATTCACCGTCGCCGTCACCGTCCGGCCAATCCCGTAGAAGCACGCCGTATCGCTTGCGCACGACGCCACATACTTTGTGTCTGCCACGTTATTGACGTTGAACTGCACGCTTGCCCCTTTCAGGCTGCGGTTCATCTCGCCCAGGTCGTAGCGCAGCATCGCGTCATACAGATCCACCGATGGCACCTTGAAGGTATTCTTCGCATCGCCGTAGCTGGTGCCGATGTAGCGCATCCCCACGCCAGCGGTCAGGCTCTTCAGCGCGCCGCCCGGAACGGTATAGCTGGCGAACGCCGATGCCATATGTGCCGGAATGCGCGCAGGCGTTTTGCCTTCAGTTCCCGACACCGTGGTGCTTTCGGTTTTTGCATCGGTGTAAGTGTAGGAGCCAATCAGGTTGATGTTATCCATCAGCGTGGCGTGGATTTCCGCTTCAGCGCCTTTCGAACGCACCTTGCCCGCATTTTCGAACCAGCCTTCAGCGCTGTTATAGGTCGCGACGTTGTTCTGAGTTAAATCGTACAGCGCCAGGGTCATCAGCGTGGTGTCGACCGGCTGATATTTCACGCCAATCTCGGTCTGCTCCCCGGTAGTAGGCCTGAAGGGCGCAACGCCCGGCGCACGGTTGGTTTGCAGGTTCGGTTCAAACGAGGTGCTGTAGCTGATGTACGGCGACAGGCCAGAATCAAACGCGTACAGCAGGCCAGTGCGCCAGGTAAATTTGCTGTCGTTCTGCTGCGTAACGCTGTTATCGGTGAAGTCGCTGGTACGCACTTCGCTCCAGTCGTAGCGCCCGGAAACCAGCCACTCCCAGTTATTCCAGCTCATCTGATCCTGAAGATACAGGCCCATCTGGTCGAGATTTTGCTGCTCGTCGGACGCCGTTTTGAAGGTACTTTCATCCACGTTCACGCCGTAAACCGGGTTTGTCCAGTCAAGGTCATACTCTGAGCCGCTCCCGCGCGCCAGCAGCTGTTTATCCTTGCTGGTCTTGTAATCAAACCCGCCGAGCAGGGTGTGGCTGACGCTTCCGGTCTCCAGCTGATATTCCAGCTGGTTATCAAGGCCAAATTCGTTGGTCGTGCGCGCTTCACGCTGGGCGCGACGGGTCAACACCGTGCTGTTGGCCGCGCTGTTGGCGTAAACCAGATAACGATATTTCTGCTTGATGGTGGCGTAACGGGCGTTCTGGCGGAAGGTGAGGTTGTCGGCGAACTGGTGTTCCAGCTCGTAGCCAATCATCGTCTGCTCGCGCCAGGATTGATTGTAATTCGGATCGCTGACGTTAAAATCGCGCGGGATGTACTTCCCGTCGGCACTTTTCACCGTGCCATACGCGGGCAGGAAGTTGCGGTATCCGGCATCCGGATCTTTCTGGTAGCTGGTCAGCAGCGTAAAGCGGGTCTGATCGTTCGGGTACCAGGTGATTGCCGGGGCGATCGCCATCCGCGTCTCTTTATAATCGTCCACCTGATTATGCTGCGTACGGGCGATACCGTTCACGCGATACAGTACGCGCCCGTCGTCGCTCAGCCTGCCGCCGAAATCAAACGCACCTTCGGCGAGATCGTTATTGCCGGTGCGGAACTGCACGTTGTGAATGGCCTCCGCCGTCGGGCGCTTGCTGGTCATGCTGATTAACCCGCCAGGATTGACCTGTCCAAACAGGACCGAGGCCGGGCCGCGCACCAGTTCCACGCGCTCCAGCAGCCACGGGTCAACTGTGCCCGTCTGTGATGAGGCCGTTGCGCCAAAGCTTAAGCCGTCGAGGAATTTCGGCACGTAGCTAAAGCCGCGCACAAACACCTCGTCGTTACGGTTAGACGAGCCCCGGTACTCGGTAAACACGCCCGCCGAGTAGCGCAGCGCCTGCGAAACGGAGGTGACGTCCTGCATGTTCATCTGATCGCGGGTGATCACCGATACCGACTGCGGCGTCTTCACGATCTCCGCGCTGGTCTTGGTGGCGGAGAGCGTTTTCGTCGCCACAATGCCTTTTACGGGCGCAGTGGGCTCTTCACTCACGCCCTGCGTCACCGTAATCGTTTCTTCTTTCGTTTCTGCCTGAGCCGCGACGCTGGTCGTCGCCAGACTCAGTAGCCAGAGCCGCATTATCTTATTATTTTTAAACATTTTTATTGAACGTCCTTGGTTGCTATCGCCATAAAATCACCGGTAAATCGCCGTTGATGATATTGCAAATTATTACCATTTGCATTAGCGTTGTTAACAAATTTCGTTGGGGAACAAGCGGTAATGAAGAGGGTATGGAGTGGGTTGCTGTTGGGGATCGGCGCGCTGCCCGCCGTGGCGGCAACGTGCGAGCAGACGTCCCGGCAGGGCGATATTCAGGGAAAGTTTGATGCCAGCGGCGAAGTCTGCTTCTCCCTGCCTGAACTGGGTGAAAACTACGTTTCCGCCACGCTGAATGGCGTGACGGATGCGCGCCTGCTTGATGGGCAAAACCGCCGCATCCGCACGCTGATCGAAAATGGTCCTGCGGACGGGGAACACACGCTGCTGTTTGCCCTGCCGGTGAAACAGAACACCTCGCTGGTGCTACACGGAGAAGCCGGTAAGCCGTGGCGTTTTCAGTGGCGGATGAAAGAGACCTCTCCGTTACCACGCGTGCAGATGCTGGCGCCTGAAAGCCCGACGCTGAAGGCGCTGGCAAGCGTCATTTCTGCCGGTGGAAGTACCGAGGCGTTCTGGCAGGCGCAGCGTCGACAGGGAACGCCGATGGTGGAGCCGGTAGATGCGAGCCATAAGCGCGTGACCTTTCTGTGGCGCGGCGCGCGGGATAACGTCTTCATTCTCGGCTCTCCGGCGGGGGATCACGATCCGCTGTTCCGCCTGGGCAACAGCGACGTCTGGTTCCGCAGCTATGTAGTCCCCGCTGATACGGTAATGCAGTACAAGCTCGCGCCCGATGTGCCGATCGTCGAGGGTTCCACACGCGATCAACGCCGCGCCATCCTGGTAAGCGCGCAGGCCGATCCGCTTAACCCGAATACCTTCGGGGAGCAGAAGACCGATCGCTGGAATCGCTTTTCTCTGCTCGATCTCAGCCCGGCGCGCTATTGCTCCGTTCAGGCCACGGCAAAGCCGCTGGTGCACGGGACGTTGAGCCGTCAGAGTTTTTCCAGCCACATCCTTGGCAACGCCCGCGACGTGATGATCTACCAACCGCGCGGCGCACAGCCTGCACGCTGGACGCTCATCCTTTTCGACGGACAGGTTTATCAGGACGAATACCATTTTGCCAACGTGCTGGACGGTCTGATTGCCCGGCATCACCTGCCGCCGATTAACGTGGTGTTTATCGACAGCCTCGATCACGCCCGTCGCGGCAACGAGCTGCCGCCGAACCCGGATTTTGCTGACTTTATGGCGCACGAGCTGCTGCCGTGGCTGCGGGGGAAGGGCATCGGCATGCAGCGGCAGAAAACCGTACTGGCAGGATCCAGCTACGGGGGAATTGCCTCTTCATGGGTGGCGCTGCGCTATCCGCGCCTGTTTGGCAACGTGCTGAGCCTTTCCGGTTCTTACTGGTGGGCGCCGGAAGGTGACGCCCCGGGCTGGCTGACGCGTCAGTACCAACAGTCTCCACCGTATCCGGTGCGCTTCTGGTTACAGGCCGGGAAGTTTGAAACCGCGGGGCCGGGCGGCGGCATCTATCGCACCACGCAGGATTTTGAACAGGTGCTGAGGAAAAAAGGCTACCGCGTCAGCTTCCACCCCTCATCCAGCGGCCACGACTACGCGGCCTGGTGTGAAGCGCTGATCCACGGGATGCGCGATCTCACTGGCTTACGACGCCAGTGAAAACCAGCGGCGCCAGATGAAACGCAGGATAAAGAATTCGATGGCGCCGAGCACCAAAAACCACAGACAGAACAGAATGGTGTACAGCTGATTCAGATCGACCATATGAAAGGTCTGAACCAGCTTCTGCGCCAGCACCAGACCCAGCGACGGCGCAGGTAACAGCAGGCAGGAGAGCAGGGCCATCAGCAAAATGCCCCCTGCGGTGAGCAGCGATTCTAACGGGTGTTTCATCGTAATGTTAATCGTCAGTTAAAAATGTCATTGTCCGGCATCCTGAAACGTAAAGCAATATCATCCCCGCTGGCAAAATTGGGTGAAAGGCCACCGTTATTCTGCGAATTAATAACAGAAAACAGATAATATTTTCGGGGCGATTAAATTAATATCGCGTTATGTAAATAAACGTCTTTCTCATGAAAATAATTTTACAAAGCTATAGGTGCTATATCCAATTAACGTCGCAATAACAATGGCTGCGACAATGTATAACGCCAGGCGCCGTGCGCGATAAATACCAAACATGCTTCCTCCTCGTTTAGTGTTGGTTTAGAAATATTTTGTAAAAATCAACGCGTCGAAATAATTTTAATCAGTTTTGAATAACCGGGTAGTCAATATATTGCGGTAGATCAATTTAACCCGCAAGACTTAAAAATGAATTATTTAAAGCCAGAAAGGAATTCCGGCTTCCGTCCACCGGATATTGAAGGAAAAATACCATGACCAAAAAAAATTTCTCGCAGAATATGCCACCCGCAGGCGGGCAGGCGTACCAGCAGACCGTAGAGCAGGTGCTTGCTCAGGCGCAGAGCCAGGCTAATGGCCTGGACCGCGCCGAGGCGCAGGCACGTTTGCAGAAACATGGCCCGAACGCGCTGCCGGAGAAAAAAGGCAAGCCGGGCTGGCTGCGTTTTCTCGCGCATTTTAACGATGTCCTGATTTACGTCCTGCTGGCAGCCGCCGTATTAACGGCAGTAATGGGACACTGGGTTGATACGCTGGTTATTCTGGGCGTGGCGGTAATCAATGCCTTAATTGGCCACATTCAGGAAAGTAATGCAGAAAAATCCCTGAAGAGTATTCGCAATATGCTCTCCAGCGAGGCGCGCGTTATTCGTAACGGCAACCATGAAACTATCCCGACGACGGAAATCGTCCCGGGCGATATTATTGTGTTGCGCGCAGGAGATCGTATTCCGGCGGATATGCGCTTAATCGAAGCGCATAATTTACGCGTGGAAGAGGCTATTCTGACCGGTGAATCCACCGTGGTGGATAAACACACGAACCCGCTGAGCGGCGAATTACCGCTGGGCGACCGCACGAACCTGGTCTTTTCCGGTACGACGGTCAGCGCGGGCGGCGGCGTGGGCGTGGTCATTGCCACGGGCCAGGAGACCGAACTCGGCCACATCAACCAGATGATGGCGGGCATTGAAAAACACCGCACCCCGCTGCTGGTGCAGATGGACAAGCTGGGCAAAGCGATCTTCGCCATCATTCTGGCGATGATGGCCGCGCTGTTTGTCTTCAGCCTGGTGTTCCGCGAGATCCCGATGGGCGAGCTGCTGCTCTCCCTGATTAGCCTGGCGGTCGCCTCCGTACCGGAAGGTCTGCCGGCAATTATCTCCATCATCCTCTCTCTGGGCGTGCAGGCGATGGCGCGCAAGCGGGCGATTATCCGCAAGCTGCCGACGGTTGAAACCCTGGGCGCGATGACCGTGGTCTGCTCGGATAAAACCGGCACCCTGACCATGAACGAGATGACGGTGAAAGCCATCATTACCGCCGACACCTGCTACCGCGTGGACGGCAACAGCTACGAGCCGGTGGGCAACATCTATCTCGAAGGCAGCGATGAGCCGGTGCAGATCCAGCCGGGCACCGTGCTGGAGCAGTACCTGCGCACCATCGACCTGTGTAACGACAGCCAGCTGATTCAGGACGAGCGCGGCCTGTGGGGCATCACCGGCGGCCCGACCGAGGGCGCGCTGAAGGTGCTGGCGGCCAAGGCCCACCTCGAGCCGGTCGTGACCACGCTGGTTAACAAGATCCCGTTCGACTCTCAGTACAAGTACATGAGCACCCACTACCAGATTGGCGGTGAGGAGCAGATTTTGATCACCGGCGCGCCGGACGTGATTTTCGCCCTGTGTGAGCAGCAGCAGACCCGCAACGGTGCGCAAGCCTTTGACCGCGCGTACTGGGAAACGGAGATGGAGCGCTATGCGCGTCAGGGGCTGCGCATGGTCGCCGCGGCGTTCAAGCCAGCGAACGGTGAGCAGGCATTGACTCACGACGATCTGAGCCACGGCCTGATCTTCCTCGGCATCGCCGGGATGATGGATCCGCCGCGTCCGGAAGCGATTGAGGCGATTAACGCCTGCCAGCAGGCGGGGATCCGCGTGAAGATGATCACCGGCGATCACCCGCAGACGGCGATGAGCATCGGCCAGATGCTTGGGATCACCAACAGCGAGCAGGCGGTTACCGGCTATCAGCTGGAGAAAATGGACGACGCCGAGCTGGCGGAAGCGGCGGTAAAATATGACATCTTCGCCCGTACCAGCCCGGAGCATAAGCTGCGCCTGGTGAAAGCGTTACAGGAAAAAGGCGAAATCGTCGGCATGACCGGTGACGGCGTGAACGATGCGCCGGCGCTGCGCCAGGCGGACGTGGGTATCGCGATGGGCATCAAAGGCACGGAAGTCACCAAAGAGGCGGCGGACATGGTCCTGACGGACGATAACTTCGCCACCATCGCCAGCGCGGTGAAAGAGGGGCGTCGCGTTTACGACAACCTGAAGAAGACCATCCTGTTCATCATGCCGACCAACCTGGCGCAGGGGCTTTTAATTGTGATTGCGCTGCTGGCGGGGAACATCATTCCGCTGACGCCGGTGCTGATTCTGTGGATGAACATGGCGACCTCCGCCACGCTCTCCTTCGGCCTGGCCTTCGAGGCCGCCGAGCGCAACATCATGCGCCGCCCGCCGCGCCAGACCGGGCAGCACGTAATGGACGCCTACGCCGTCTGGCGCGTGGCCTTCGTCGGCACCATGATTGCCATCGCCGCCTTTGCGCTGGAAGCCTGGCTGGCCCCGCGCGGGCACAGCGCGGAGTTCATCCGCACCGTGCTGCTCCAGATGCTGGTCTGCGCCCAGTGGGTGTACATGATTAACTGCCGCAATACCGAAGGGTTCTCCCTGAACCGCGGCCTGCTGGCGAACAAAGGGATCTGGCTGGTAACGGGCGTGCTGTTCCTGCTCCAGGCGGCGATCATCTACCTGCCGTTTATGCAGATGCTGTTCGGCACCGAAGCGCTTCCGCTGCGCTACTGGTTCGTGACGCTGGCGGTGGCGGGGGTGATGTTCTTCGTCGTCGAAATCGAGAAGCGACTGACCCGCAGGTTCCGTAAGGCTGCATAACTTTTTGCCCTCACCCTAACCCTCTCCCACAGGGAGAGGGAACCCTGACCTCCCTCTCCCTGTGGGAGAGGGCCGGGGTGAGGGAAAACAACGCCGAGGTACTTCTTAATGAAACTCCCACTCCTGTTCGCGCTCCTCGCCTGCACCCTGCAACCCGCGTTCGCCGCAGTCATTCCCGTGCGTGTTGCCACCGTGGAGCAAACCGCCCACGCCGCCGAGCGCCAAATTCCGGGCCGCATTGAAGCTATCCTCACCGTTGAACTGCGTGCACGTGCGGAAGGCGTCATCACCAGAATCCACTTCCGCGATGGCCAGTATGTGAAAAAAGGCGACGTGTTGTTCGAACTGGACGACGCCGAGCCGCGCGCCGCCCTGCGTCTGGCCCAGGCCGAAGTGAGAAGCGCTGAAGCCACGCTGCGTCAGGCGCAGCAGCAGCTTTCCCGCTTCGAAAGCCTGGGCAACAGCAACGCCATCAGCCGTCACGACGTGGACAATGCCCGCATGCAGCGCGACGTGGCGAGCGCCGCGCTGGAGCAGGCCAAAGCCCGGCTCGACACCCGCAGCGTCACCCTGAACTACACCCGCATCACCTCGCCGATTGACGGGCGCGTGGGGCACAGCAACTTTCACGTCGGCAGCCTGGTGAATCCTGCCAGCGGTGTGCTGGTGGAGGTGGTGCAGCTCGATCCGATCCGCATCGCCTTTGCGCTGGAAGAGGGCGCGTTTGCCACCAAAGCCGGACAGCATGCGGATATCAGCGCCATGAAGCAGGCCTGGCAGGCGCTGATTGACAGCAACGGCCAGCGCATCAGCGGGGAACTCACCTCCGTGGACAACCGCATCGACCCGCGTACCGCCAGCGTGATGCTGCGTGCCGAGTTCACCAACCCGCGCCATCAGCTGCTGCCCGGCGGCAATGTGAACGTTTACCTGCGTCCGGCAAGCGAGCTACCGGTGCTGACTCTGCCCGCCGCTGCCGTACAGCAGAATGGCGACGGGTTCTTCGCCTGGGTGATTAACGCCGAGGATAAAGCCGAAATGCGTCCGCTGAAGGTCGCCGGGCAGATCGGCCAGCAGTTCCAGATTGCCTCCGGCGTGAAGCCCGGTGAGCGAGCGATTACTGACGGTGCGCAGCGCGTGCAGCCAGGCGCAGCCGTCCAGATATTGAATTAAGGAGCCATCATGCTGACGTTTTTCATCAAACGCCCGCGCTTTGCGATGGTGATTGCGCTGGTCATCACCCTGCTGGGGGCCATCGCGCTGAGGATTATTCCGGTGGAGCAGTACCCGCAGATCACCCCGCCGGTCGTGAATGTGTCAGCGTCATGGCCGGGCGCCAGCTCGGCTGACGTGGCGGAGGCCATCGCCACGCCGCTGGAAACGCAGCTGAACGGCGTGGATCACATGCTCTATATGGAGTCCACCAGTTCGGATGAGGGCTCTTACAGCCTGAACATCACCTTTGCGGCGGGCACCGATCCGGATCTCGCCGCCATCGACGTGCAGAACCGCGTGGCGCAGGCCGTGGCGCAGCTGCCGACCGAGGCGCAGCAAAACGGCGTGCAGGTGCGCAAGCGGGCCACCAACCTGATGATGGGGGTAAGCCTTTACTCACCGAACAACACCCACACGCCGCTGTTCGTCAGCAACTACGCCAGCACCCAGGTGCGCGAGGCGCTGTCGCGTCTGCCGGGCGTCGGGCAGGTACAGATGTTTGGCGCACGGGACTACAGCATGCGCATCTGGCTGAGGCCGGACCGCATGAACGCCCTGAACGTGACCAGCGATGACGTGGCGCAGGCGCTGCGCGAGCAGAACGTGCAGGGGGCGGCGGGCCAGGTCGGCACGCCGCCGGTGTTTAACGGCCAGCAGCAGACGCTGACCATTAACGGGCTGGGGCGCTTAAACCAGGCCGACGACTTTGCCAATATCATTATCCGCGCCGGGGAGATGGGGCAGCTGGTGCGCCTGAAGGACGTCGCCACCATCGAGCTTGGCTCGCGCAGCTACAGCTCTGGCGCGCAGCTGAACGGGCACGACTCCGCCTACCTTGGCATCTACCCGACGCCGTCCGCCAACGCCCTGCGCGTGGCCGATGCGGTGCGCGCGGAGCTGGAACGGTTATCCACGCGCTTCCCGGACGATCTGGTCTATGAAGTCAAATTCGACACCACCTCGTTTGTGGCCGCCACCATCAAAGAGATTGGCGTCTCGCTGGCGCTGACGATGCTGGCGGTGGTGGTCGTGGTGTCCCTGTTCCTGCAAAGCTGGCGCGCGACGCTGATTGTCGCCCTTGCCATTCCGGTGTCGCTGGTGGGCACCTTCGCGGTGCTCTATACGCTCGGCTACTCCGCCAATACGCTGAGCCTGTTCGCCATCATTCTGGCGCTGACCATGGTGGTGGATGACGCCATCGTGGTGGTGGAGAGCGTCGAAACGCTGATGGCGGAAGGGCAGAGCCGCACGGCGGCGACCGCGCTGGCGCTGCGCCAGATTGCCGGGCCAGTGATTGCCACCACGCTGGTGCTGCTGGCGGTGTTTGTACCGGTGGCGCTCCTGCCAGGGATCGTGGGCGAGCTGTACCGCCAGTTCGCGGTGACGCTCTCGACCGCCGTCACGCTCTCAAGCCTGGTGGCGCTGACCCTGACGCCCGCGCTCTGCGCGCTGCTGCTGCGCCCGCGACCGGCACAGCCCGCCGCCGTTTTCCGTGGGTTCAACCGCGGGCTGGACGCCACGCGCACGCTTTACACCCGGATCGTGAGCGTGTTCAACCTCCGTCCGTGGCTGGCGCTGCTGGCCACCGCAGGCGCGGCGGCGGTGGTGGTATTCAGCTTTATGTCGATGCCAAAGGGCTTCCTGCCCCAGGAGGATCAGGGCTACTTCTTCGCCAGCGTCCAACTGCCGGAGGCAGCCTCGCTGGAGCGCACCGAAGCGGTGATGACCACCGCGCGCGAGCTGATCGCTAAAAACCCGGCGGTAGAAGACGTGATTCAGGTCTCCGGGTTTAACATCCTCAACGGCACCAGCGCATCGAACGGCGGGTTTATCTCCATCATGCTCAAAGACTGGAGCGAGCGTCCGCCGCTGGATGAGGTGATGGGCACCCTTCAGCGACAGCTGCTGGCCCTGCCGGAAGCCACCATCATGACCTTTGCGCCGCCGACGCTGCCGGGGCTGGGCAACGCCTCCGGCTTCGACCTGCGCATTCAGGCGCAGGCGGGGCAAAGCCCGGCGGAGCTGGAGCGCGTGACGCGTGAGGTGCTGGCGAAAGCCAACCAGCACCCGCAGCTGAGCCGCGTGTTCACCACCTGGAGCAGCAACGTGCCGCAGATGACGCTCACCGTTGACCGCGAGCGCGCGGCCCGCCTCGACGTGCCGGTGTCACGCATCTTCAGCAGCCTGCAAACCGCCTTTGGCGGCACGCGCGCCGGGGATTTCAGCGTCAACAACCGCGTCTACCACGTAGTGATGCAGAACGAGATGCAGTGGCGCGAGCGCGCGGAGCAAATCAGCGAGCTTTTCGTGCGCAGCAACAGCGGCGAGCGGGTGCGTCTGAGCAACCTCGTCACCATCACGCCGACCGTCGGCGCGCCATTTATTCAGCAGTACAACCAGTTCCCGTCGGTATCGGTGAGCGGCTCGGCAGCGGAAGGGGTGAGCAGCAGCACCGCAATGGCGGCGATGGGCGAGATTCTGGCGGAAAACCTGCCAGCCGGGTACGACTACGCCTGGAGCGGCATGTCGTATCAGGAGCAGCAGACCGGCAATCAGGCGATATGGATCGTGCTGGCGGCGGTGGTGATGGCGTGGCTGTTCCTCGTCGCCCAGTATGAGAGCTGGACGCTGCCGGCGAGCGTGATGCTCTCGGTGCTGTTCGCCATCGGCGGGGCGCTGGTCTGGCTGTGGCTGGCGGGCTATGCCAACGACGTGTACGTGCAGATTGGTCTGGTGCTACTGATAGCCCTCGCCGCCAAGAACGCAATTCTTATCGTGGAGTTTGCCCGCGCCCGGCGCATGGACGGAATGGCGATTGTCGATGCCGCACGGGAGGGAGCATCGCGCCGCTTCCGCGCGGTAATGATGACCGCCGTGTCGTTCATTATCGGCGTCCTGCCGATGATGCTGGCGACCGGGGCGGGTGCCCAGAGCCGCCGCATCATCGGCACTACGGTCTTCAGCGGCATGCTGGTGGCGACCGTGGTGGGGATAGTGTTCATCCCGGCGCTGTTCGTGCTGTTCCAGCGCCTGCGCGAGTGGGGCCACGGCATTACGGACTCGTCGCCCACAGCTCACAGTGCTTCTGCACCAGAGAAATCAGCGAGCCGCCATCGGCGATAAAGTCCCGCATGCGCTGCGCCTCGCTCTTGCCCTGCTTTAACAGCAGGGCAATTTCCTTGATGGCGCTTGTCGCGCCGAGCTTCTCGGCAAACGGCGCAACCTGCTCGAGCAGCCAGGCGATATCTTCCGCCACGGTTTTGTGCTCGCCGGTATGCACGTCTGTCAGAATGCCTTCCAGCCCGTAGCGACAGGCCTGAAAACGGTTAAAGCGATACAGCAGAAAATCCCGTTCCTGATGCTTATACGGCCGCGCGGTCAGCAGCCAGTGCGACGTCGCCTGAATAAGCCCGGCGATGTTAATCGCGTGGCCGAGCGTCAGCGGGGTATCCATCACCCGTACCTCAACGGTGCCAAAATGCGGGCTGGGGCGGATGTCCCAGTGCAGATCCTTAATGCTGTCGATCATGCTGGTGGAGCTCAGGCGGCGGAACAGCCCCTCGAACTCCTGCCAGCTGTTGACCCACGGCATCTGTCCGTTATCCGGGAAGCCCGAGAATATGTTGAGACGCGATGAGGCGAACTTCGTGTCCGTGCCCTGCATATACGGTGATGCGGCGGCCAGGGCGATAAAGTGCGGCACAAAGCGCGACAGGCCGTGCAGTAGATAAATTGCGTCGTCCCCGGTCCGACAGCCGACGTGTACGTGCTGGCCGAACACCGTCGCCTGCAAAATCAGATAGCCAAAGCGCTCCAGCGTGACGTTATAGCGCTCGTCGTCACACACCTCCTGACGCTGCCACTTCTGGAACGGGTGCGTTCCGCCGCCGCAGATCTGGATGTGATGCTCCGCCGCCGCGCGCAGGATGCTCTGCTGCATCACCGAGAACTGCGCCGCTGCCTGGTCGATGGTCTGGCACACGCCGGTGGCGATTTCGAGCATGCTTTCGGTAATGTCGTGTTTGACTTCGCCCCCTTTGATGTCGTCTTTGACGGCGGCGATGAGGGCAGAGGAGTCCTGGCTCAGATCGTAACCCGGCGGGTTAACCACCTGGAGTTCGAGCTCAATGCCGAGGGTATAAGGTTCAGAGGATTTGAAGTCGGGTAAGGGCATGGCGCACTCCGTTGTCTGTTATGAATTGAGTATAGACAATGGGCGTGGCGCGCTCTTTTCAGGGTGGTATAACTGATAGCAGGCTTAGCAAAAGGGGAGTGACCCATGTCTGACTATCCAACCATTGCGCTGACAGGACCCGGTGCGATTGGGACCACCATCGCCGCGGTGCTGCATGAAGCGGGCCGCACGCCGCTGCTGTGTGGTCGCACCGCGCATCCGGAACTGCGCCTGCGTCATGATGAGGGTGAAACTGTGGTGCCCGGTCCGGTACTCACCGATCCCAGCGTCATTACGCGCCCCGTTGACCTCGTTTTTTTGGCGGTCAAAACGACACAAAATGCCGACAGCGCCGGGTGGCTGCGTGCCCTGTGCGATGAAAACACCGTGGTCTGCGCGCTGCAAAACGGCGTGGAGCAGAAAGCCCAGCTTGCGCCTTTGGTTAATGGCGCAACGGTACTGCCCTCGGTGGTCTGGTTCCCTGCCCAGCGCGAGCCGGATGCCTCCGTCTGGCTGCGCGCCAAACCGCGCCTGACGCTGCCGGACGTGCCGCAGGCGCAGCGGGTGGTCGAAGCGCTTCGTGATACGCGCTGCGCGGTTGAGCTCTCGGAAGATTTCCCCACCGTCGCCTGGCGCAAGCTGCTGCAAAACGCGGTCGCCGGGCTGATGGTGCTGGCCAATCGCCGCGCCGGGATGTTCAGGCGCGAGGATATCAGCGAGCTGGCGCTGGCCTACCTGCGCGAGGGGCTGACCGTCGCCCGCGCCGAAGGGGCGAAGCTGGACGATGCGGTGGCGGAGGAGATTCTGGCGAACTTTCAGCGCGCGCCAGTGGATTTGGGCACGTCGATTCTTGCCGACCGTCAGGCGGATCGTCCGATGGAGTGGGATATCCGCAACGGCGTGATACAGCGCTATGGCCGCAGGCACGGGATTGCGGTGCCCGTCAGCGACGTGGTGGTGCCGCTGCTGGCGGCGGGGAGCGAGGGGCCGGGGTGAGCCAGGGGCTGGCGAAAGGGAAAGACCCGGCCGTTGTGCGCCGGGTAACTCTCTTACTTACCCTGACGGGCTTTCTCAGCGTTTAGCTCTTCCATTGTTGCTTCCAGGATCCAGAGGCACTGAGCACCCTCAACCGTATCCAGCAGCGCCCGGCGGGTGCGCTGATAGAACGCGTCGACTTCGGCGGGGGATTTCTCTAGAGGCGGCGTGCAGACGATATCGCTGCCAACCATGTGCGGCCACTTTCCCGCGTCAATGGTCTGGAGCGCTTTCAGTGTGGCGCTGGTGTTTGTTGTGAGCGCTGCGGCCAAAGCATCCTCCAGCAGTTGCGCCTGCCTGACGTCAGCCGTGGCAGCCAGCGTTGGGGCTTGCTCAATCCAGTGTGTGTCACCTGAGGCGATTCCATGAAGTGCTGATGGCCAGTCAGTGCTGGCTGCAATGGCTGGGACAGTGAGCGCACAAAGCAGCAGGACGATTGGATATTTCATCGCACTACCTCAAGCTCACCGCCGTCACGAAGGATTTTATGTCGCGTTGACAGTGAGAGAATAATGCACCCCTCCGAAGCAAATCCGGCTGGACCGTACTTATGGTCACCATGAATGCGGAACTCTGAACGACCAAAACTCTCTCCCGAAGTTTGCTCAAGGATAATGGTAATGGGTCCTTTAGAATTCGAATGTCCCGCAATTTTATATGTTCCGCGCGGCAATGGACCCAGACCCTTCACATGCTGACGGTCCGGATTATTTTTATTGGTAAGGGCACCGGAATATCCTGTCTCAATTAATTTGCCGTCTTTATACATCTTGCCAGTTGATTGCTCATACTTCCATCCCATAACGTTCTCCTTATGCCGTCTTACGGTCATTCCAGCTATCTGAATGCATGATGTTACCGTCCACGTAGCGCCAGGTAATTTTTTCATAGAGCAGCTCTACCAGCTCAAGATGGTTATGCTTCTCATAGTCAGGATCTTTGATATCAAGCATCATTGGACAGACGCTGGCGATCTTCACGCCTTCCAGAAGGGTGGAAAAATATTCCACTTCCTGACCAGCATCGTTGATACGGTAAAACTTTATCTCTGCGGATTTTAGCTTCTGGCCCGTGCTAACAGCCTTGTACAAATAGGGGCTGGAAGCGTCGATCTCTTTATCGAAAGAATAGGGGGAATGGATGCGAAGACTTGTCGCCTTGCCGTTATGCTTGTCCGTGGGCTGCATTATGCCGTGATTTAAGGCGATAATCTCGATGCTACCTTCACGTCCATATATATCGACAGAGCCTTTTATATCGGCGCCGCCGTCATCTTTAAGCCATAAATAAGCTGGAATAGCCATTTGTTTAAAACTCCATTTAAGGAAATCCTGAAAAGACCTTATGGTTTAGCTAGTTACGTAACTAGTGCAACGCTAGCGCGTACAAAATTGGCCGTCAATTTTGTACAGGGTGGATATAAAACGATCTGCGGTTTCGTTGATGCAAATTAAGAAAGTATGGGGGCTTATGGTTTGGATCTGGATAAATTGTTAATGATTAATACGGTGGTTTTGCTTAAATAATAATTAAGTGAATATTAATTGAAGATGTAATAAATACTTGAATGTTTATTGGGTATTCTGTCTATTTGACTCTTTATTAATTGTTTAAAAACGCATAACGGCTCGTCTGAATATCCACCTATCCGTAGCGACACACCTGAAAACGGTAAAGAGGTACCGCAGAAAATCCCGTTCCTGATGCTTATAAGGCCGCGTGGTCAGCAGCCAGTGTGACGTGGCCTGGATCAGCCAGGCGATATTAATCGCGTTGTTGAGCGTCAGCGGCTTATCCGTCGACCGCACCTGCATGGTGCTAATGTGCGGGCTGGGGCGAATGTCCCAGTGCAGATCTTTAATGCTGTCGATCCTGTCCGACCGTCAGGCGGATCGCCTGATGGAGTGGGACATACGCAACGGCGTGATCCAGCGCTATGGCCGCAGGCACGGGATTGCGGTGCCCGTCAGCGATGTGGTGGTGCCGCTGCTGGCGGCGGGGAGCGAGGGGCCGGGGTGAGAGAAATAGTGGTATTAACGTCTGGGGAATTGGTCTGGGTGAAAACCTCGCATCAGTTCCCTACAAACGCACTCACCGGCAAACCAAAACGCTTCGCCAGCGCGCATATGATCCAGCGTTAACGTGCCTGATCTATCTTGGTCTGAAATATTTGTTTAATTTGCGTAGCGTATTCAGGAATTGCTTGCTGAGAAGAAGTGCAGCGGAGATAGTTTTGCTAACCAGGTTATATAGAAACGTGTGAAAGATGCGTCCGCTATGTGTCAATAACAGGCATTGCGGGATATGTATGAGACTGGCCGCCATTCCCGATAGCACAGCTCTGATGCTACACTGTTTTCAGTCCTCATTACCTCATCAAATAAATTTATGACTACCGCTGATTTCAAACGCCCTAAACTAGAACTCCCAAACGGGGCTGATAAACTGCTGCTGCACTCCTGTTGCGCTCCGTGTTCTGGTGAGGTAATGGAGGCGATCCAGGCCTCAGGGATCGACTACACCATCTTCTTCTACAATCCGAACATTCATCCGCAGAAAGAGTATCTGATTCGTAAGGATGAGAATATTCGCTTTGCCGAACAGCACGGCGTACCGTTTATCGATGCGGATTACGATACAGATAACTGGTTTGAGCGCGCCAAAGGCATGGAATGGGAACCCGAGCGCGGCATTCGCTGCACCATGTGTTTTGACATGCGCTTTGAGCGGACTGCGCTTTACGCCGCTGAAAATGGCTTCAACGTGATTAGCAGCTCACTGGGCATCTCTCGCTGGAAAAATATGCAGCAAATCAACGACTGCGGTCAGCGAGCCGCCGCCCACTATCCGGGTATGGTCTATTGGGACTATAACTGGCGGAAACAGGGCGGTTCGTCGCGCATGATTGAAATCAGCAAGCGCGAGCAGTTCTACCAGCAGGAATACTGCGGCTGCGTTTATTCACTGCGTGACAGCAACCTGCACCGCAAATCCCAGGGCCGTCCTCTCATTCAGATCGGTAAGCTTTACTACGGTAAAGAAGACGACCAGGCCTGATTTTATGTCACGCCCTCTGTGGCGTGACCGCCTTCCTGTGCATTCCTCTAACAATTGCATGCCCCACCCGGCACGAACAGTAATTTTTAGTCATGAGATGGCTGAAAGTCGATCTGGCATCGAAGCCTGCTGAACGCTCTTAACCGTCATTCATCAAACAACGTTGTCCTTTGTGTAAGGCCGACTCAGTGAGCCGTTATATAAGGCTCCTTCACAAACTCCGCTAACAACCCAGCAGTTGCTTACAGAGCGTAGAAAATGTCACCGCATCGTCCATTTCCACCAGTACGCTCACGTACGCCGCACAGGTGCCAGCCAGTTCAAAGAGATCCGCAGAATCGGGAAGTTGCAGGTGAAGAAGGTGATGAACAGCGCTTTCTTCAGCGTGTACGTATGAAAATCCAGGGGTAGTCGCCATTTAGCATCCTCGTTGTCCAAAAAAAATGTCATGTCATGCTAACGGGTTCCTACGCCCGGTTACGGATGTGCCGCAACGCAGGCACTTTACGACCGCGGAGAAGGGATGAAAAGGGATGCCCCTGAATTACATAAGGTTGCTTAAAAGTTTGCGAGGCGGCTTCCAAAGGGCATTGCCGGGTGGCGGCTGCGCCTTACCCGGCCTACAAAACCGCCAACAAGCCAACCAACCCGCGACACGAACCGTAGGCCCGCGCAAGCGCAGCGCCGCCGGGCACAGCCACACCGTAGCTACCCCTCGCTCATCATCGCCAGAAACCGCTTCACCGTCCGCGAACGCTCAAATCGCCGCCAGCAGAGTGCGATATCGGTATAAAGCTCTGGCGAGCGCAGCGCATGGTAGGTGACATTCGGCGGCGAAATAGCGGCCATGGATTTCGGCACCAGCGCGAACCCGCCGCCCGCGGAGACCATGCTCAGGGAAGAGGAAAGTTGTGAAGATTGCAGCGTGTGTTGCATATCGATCCCGGCCCGCTCGCAGCTGCCGTAAACGCGGTCATACAGCCCCGGCGCGACCTCCTGGGGGAACAGCACCACCGGCGTATCCCGCAGCTCATCCAGCGCCAGATCGCCACACGCCGCCAGGGGATGATCGCGATGCAGCGCCACCACCATCGGCTCCCGATCGAGGATTTTTAATTCGAACACCTTACTGCTTTCGCACGGCAGGCGCACAAAGGCGATATCCAGCTCACCCTCCGCCAGCATCGTCGTCAGCGACGACATATTGGCTTCCACCTGGTGAACCTGCACCGCCATGTTCTGTACCTGAAACTGACGTATCAGGGCGAAGATTTTGGGATGAAAAGCATCTGAACTGGTGATGCCAATCGACAGGCTGCCGTTCAGCCCGCGCGCGATGCCCCGGGCTTTCTCCAGCGCGGCGTCGCTCAGCGCCAGGATCTTACAGGCGTCCTCATAGAAGGCTTCTCCCGCCTCGGTCAGCTCCACGCCCCGCGTCAGGCGCCTGAACAGCGGCGTGCCCACTTCCTCTTCGAGCCGTTTGATCTGCTGACTCAGAGGAGGCTGTGAAATACCCAGCGCTTTGGCCGCCCTGGTGAAGTGTCGCTCGCGTGCTACCGCGACAAAATAGCGCAGATAACGAAGTTCCATATCAAAAACGTCTCAAACCAGCATGGATTCTATATTGGAACTCTCTGCTGAATCGGGTCAACATTTATTTAACCTTTATAAATAAAGTTGAAGAGGACGGGCATGATGATGCATTCATCTGCATGCGACTGTGAGGCGAGTTTATGCGAGACCCTGCGTGGGTTCTCGGCTCAGCATCCTGACAGCGTGATCTATCAGACATCGCTAATGAGCGCCCTGCTAAGCGGCGTCTACGAAGGGGAGACCACCATCGCCGACCTGCTGGCGCACGGCGATTTTGGTCTCGGTACCTTTAACGAGCTGGACGGTGAAATGATTGCCTTCAGCAGCCAGGTGTACCAGCTGCGCGCCGACGGCAGCGCCCGCGCCGCGAAGCCGGAGCAAAAAACGCCGTTCGCGGTGATGACCTGGTTCCAGCCGCAGTACCGCAAAACCTTCGACGGGCCGGTCAGCCGTCAGCAGATCCACGACGTGATCGACCAGCAAATCCCCTCCGATAACCTGTTCTGCGCGCTGCGCATCGACGGCAATTTCCGCCACGCGCACACCCGCACCGTACCGCGCCAGACGCCGCCGTACCGGGCGATGACCGACGTGCTGGATGACCAGCCGGTGTTCCGCTTTAACCAGCGCGAGGGCGTGCTGGTCGGGTTCCGCACCCCGCAGCATATGCAGGGGATAAACGTGGCGGGCTATCACGAGCACTTTATCACCGACGACCGACAGGGCGGCGGCCATCTGCTCGACTATCAGCTGGAGAACGGCGTGCTCACCTTCGGCGAAATCCACAAGCTGATGATTGACCTGCCCGCCGACAGCGCGTTTTTACAGGCCAACCTGCACCCCAGCAACCTTGATGCGGCTATCCGCGCCGTCGAAAACTAACAGGAGAACTACCGTGAACAGTGAAAAACAGTCACGTCAGTGGGCGCACGGCGCCGATATGGTTGTCGGCCAGCTGGAAGCGCAGGGTGTGAAGCAGGTGTTCGGCATACCGGGCGCAAAAATCGACAAGGTCTTTGACTCCCTGCTGGACTCCTCCATCGAGATTATCCCGGTGCGTCACGAGGCGAACGCGGCGTTTATGGCGGCGGCAGTGGGGCGGTTAACCGGCAAGGCCGGAGTCGCGCTGGTCACCTCCGGGCCGGGCTGCTCCAACCTGATCACCGGCATCGCCACCGCCAACAGCGAAGGTGACCCGGTGGTCGCGCTGGGCGGGGCGGTGAAGCGGGCAGATAAAGCGAAGCTGGTGCACCAGAGCATGGATACCGTCGCCATGTTCAGCCCGGTGACCAAATACGCCGTGGAGGTCAATTCGCCTGACGCGATTGCCGAGGTGGTGTCGAACGCGTTTCGCGCTGCCGAGCAGGGCAGGCCGGGCGGGGCGTTTGTCAGCCTGCCGCAGGATATTGTCGACCAGCCCACCACGGGGGCGATTTTACCCGCCAGCACTGCGGCGCTGATGGGCCCGGCGCCGGAGTCAGCCATCAACGAGGTGGCGAAGCTTATCGCGAAGGCCAAAAACCCGGTCATCTTACTCGGCCTGATGGCCAGCCAGCCCGCCAACAGCGCCGCGCTGCATAAACTGCTGGAGAGAAGCCGTATTCCGGTCACCAGCACCTATCAGGCCGCCGGGGCGGTGAATCAGGAACACTTCACCCGCTTCGCCGGACGCGTCGGTCTGTTTAACAACCAGGCGGGCGATCGGCTCCTGCATCTGGCGGATCTGATCATCTGTATCGGTTACAGCCCGGTGGAATACGAGCCGTCCATGTGGAACAGCGGCGACGCCACCCTGGTGCACATTGACGTGCTGCCCGCCTATGAGGAGCGCAAGTATGTTCCCGATCTGGAACTGGTTGGGGATATTGCCGCCACGCTGAATTTGCTTGCCAGCCGAATCGAGCACAAGCTTGAACTCAGCCAGCGCGCCTCGGAAATTCTTGTCGATCGCCAGCATCAGCGGGACCTCCTCGACCGTCGCGGCGCATCGCTTAACCAGTTTGCCCTGCATCCGCTGCGCATCGTGCGCGCCATGCAGGACATCGTGAACAACGACGTGACGCTCACCGTCGACATGGGCAGCTTCCACATCTGGATCGCCCGCTACCTCTACAGCTTCCGCGCGCGTCAGGTGATGATCTCCAACGGTCAGCAGACCATGGGCGTGGCGCTGCCGTGGGCGATTGGCGCGTGGCTGGTCAACCCGGGGCGCAAGGTGGTCTCGGTCTCCGGGGACGGCGGCTTTTTGCAGTCGAGCATGGAGCTGGAAACCGCCGTACGCCTCAACGCCAATATTCTGCACATCATCTGGGTGGATAACGCCTACAACATGGTGGCCATCCAGGAGGAGAAAAAATATCAGCGTCTCTCCGGCGTGGAGTTCGGCCCGGTCGATTTCAAAGCCTATGCCGACGCGTTCGGTGCGAAAGGCTTTGCCGTCGAGAGCGCCGATGCGCTCGAACCGACGCTGCGTGCGGCAATGGATGTCGATGGCCCGGCCGTGGTGGCCATTCCCGTCGACTACAGCGATAACCCGCTGCTGATGGGCCAGCTCCATCTCAGCCAGATTTTGTGAATCAATATAAGGACAGAGAAATGCAAAAAGTGGCTCTCGTAACCGGCTCCGGCCAGGGGATTGGCAAAGCGATCGCGCTTCGCCTGGTGAAGGATGGTTTTGCCGTCGCTATCGCCGATTACAACGAAGAGACGGCGAAAGCGGTAGCCGATGAGATCACCCGCAACGGCGGGAAGGCCGTCGCCGTGAAGGTGGACGTATCTGACCGCGAGCAGGTGTTCGCGGCGGTGGAAAAAGCCCGCACCGCGCTGGGCGGTTTTAACGTCATCGTCAATAACGCCGGGGTGGCGCCGTCCACGCCCATCGAATCCATCACGCCGGAGATTGTCGACAAGGTCTACAACATCAACGTGAAAGGGGTGATCTGGGGCATTCAGGCCGCAATTGACGCCTTCCGCAAAGAGGGGCACGGCGGCAAAATCATCAACGCCTGCTCCCAGGCGGGCCATACCGGCAACCCGGAACTGGCGGTCTACAGCTCCAGCAAGTTCGCGGTGCGTGGCTTAACCCAGACCGCCGCGCGGGATCTCGCGCCGCTGGGGATCACCGTTAACGCCTATTGCCCGGGCATCGTCAAAACGCCGATGTGGGCGGAAATCGACCGTCAGGTCTCCGAGGCGGCGGGTAAACCGCTTGGCTACGGGACGGAAACCTTTGCCAAACGCATCACGCTTGGCCGTTTATCCGAGCCGGAAGACGTGGCCGCCTGCGTCTCTTACCTCGCCGGGCCGGATTCCGACTACATGACTGGTCAGTCGCTGCTGATTGATGGTGGGATGGTGTTCAACTAAATACACAATACTAAAAAGCTCTGACATGAACTTTCCCCTGCTCCCGTGCAGGGGCTTTTTTTTGTCTCGTCAGCCATTGTGCATTACACTGCGCGCTGCAAAACTTTAGTCTTGAGATCTGACAGGCGGTAACAGCGATGAACGGTACAATCACAACGTGGTTTAAAGATAAAGGCTTTGGATTTATCAAAGATGAAAACGGCGACAACCGCTATTTTCATGTGATTAAGGTCGCCAACCCTGATCTGATTAAGAAAGATGCGGCGGTGACCTTCGAGCCAACCACCAACAGCAAAGGCCTTTCCGCGTATGCGGTGAAGGTGATCCCCGAAAGTAAGCACCTCTATATTGCAGGCGAGCGCGTGAAGCTCACCTCGATCAAATCCTTCGTGGTGTTCAGCGAAGAAGAGCCCGTTGATACTAAAATCGACAAAGAGAACGCGGTGCTGTCGGTGGGGCTGCTGATGAACAGCATCAAACCAAAAACCGAGAAAAAGCCGGGCGAAATGCGCACGGTGAAGAAGCTGGCGATCACTACCTTCCAGAACACGACGCTGATCTTCACTGAAGATGAGATCGACATCGACGCCACGGTGAAGCTGCTGAAGTAACGTTTTGCCGGGTGGCGGTTACGCCTTACCCGGCCTACAAAATGCGTGCGGCACTCGCCGCCGCACGGTTTACCCCATCCTGTGCTCGCCCCGCAACATTGCTTCACGGTCAAATACCCGCTGGATCTCCCCGTGCGCCATAAATGCCGCCCGGTCGGACATATGCGCAATCACGTCCGCATCGTGGCTCACCAGCAGGTAGGTCATGCCGTGCTGCGCCTTCAGGCGGTTGAGCAGGTTAAGAATCTCCGCCTGTACCGACATATCCAGCGCCGAGGTCGGTTCATCCAGCAGCAGAAGCTGCGGGCGCAGCAGCAGCGCGCGGGCAATGGCCACGCGCTGACGCTGTCCGCCGGAAAGCTGATGCGGGTAACGCCTGCCCGCATCGGCAGCCAGACCTACCTGTTGCAGCGCATCCGCCACTTTTTCGGCAACCTGGCTTTCGCCGTGGATGTTTAACGGCTCCGACAGGGTGCGGGCAATGGTGTGGTTCGGGTGCAAAGACGCCCACGGATCCTGGAACACCATCTGCACGTTGCGGCGAAGCGCGCCTTCAAAACGTCGTCCTGGCCGTAAATTTTCCCCGAGGACGGAAATGTGGCCATTCCACTCGGGCAGCAGCCCCGCCAGCACGCGCAGAAGAGTCGATTTGCCGCAGCCGGATTCACCGATCAGGCTGAAGGTTTCACCTTTTTCGATGGCAAAACTGGCGGCGGAAACCGCCGTTTTTTCACCAAAACTCACCCGGAGCTGGTTAACCTCAACGAGTGCCATTGTCGTCCTCCTTCCACGGTTGCGAACGGTCGAGCGTCGGCAGCATCTTGCCAAACGTCCCGGCGTTCGGGCGGCAGGTCCAGAGCGTGCGCGTGTAGGGATGGGTTGCCTGCGGCAACTGGCTCGCCGCCATTTCATCAACGTTCTCACCCTGATACATCACCAGCACGCGGTCGCAGTGTTCCGCGACGAGCGGCAAGTCGTGGCTGATTAACAGCATCGCCATCTGCCGCGCCTCGCACTGCTGTACCAGCAGCTCCAGGATCTGGTTGCGCAGGCGTGCGTCCAGCGCGGAAGTCGGTTCGTCGGCGATCAGCACCTGCGGGTTGTTGACGAGCGCAATGGCGATCATCACGCGCTGGCCCATGCCGCCGGAAAGTTCGCCGGGATAGCGCTGGAGCACGTGCTCGTTCAGCCCCACGGCGCGGATGATATCGTGAATGCGCGCCAGTCGTTCGGCGCGGGGCAGGCGCTGATGGAGGGTCAGCGCCTCATCAAGCTGGGCGGCGACGGTTTTCACCGGGTTTAGCGCGTAGCGCGGGTCCTGTAGAACCATCGCAATGCCGTTGCCGCGCAGCGCCTGCCAGCGGCGGCTGTTCAGGGTCAGCAGGTCGTTGCCAAGCACGTTAAGCCGCTTAGCGCTCACGATGCCGGGCTTGCGCACCAGCCCCATCAGGGCGCGGGCAGACATGGACTTGCCGGAGCCGGATTCTCCCACCAGCGCCAGCCGCTCTTTGCCCAACGTAAAGCTCAGGTTGTTGACCACGCGCGTGGCGGGGTAGTCGATATTCAGCGCATCGACGATGACGCGGTGTTCAGTCATGCTGTGGCTCCAGTACGTCGCGCAGGCCATCGCCCAGCAGGTTAAAGGCCAGGCTGGCAAACAGAATCGCCCCGCCTGGAATGGCGGCAATCCACCACTGGTCAAAAATGACCTGCATGCCGTCGGCAATCATCGCGCCCCATTCCGCCATCGGTGGACGCGCGCCCAGACCAAGGAAGCCCAGCCCGGCAGCGGCCAGAATAATCCCGGCCAGATCCAGCGCCAGTCGCACAATCGCGGAGGGCAGGCACAGGGGCAGAATATGGCCGACCAGCAGGCGCGGGCCGCGAATGCCCATCATCTCCGCGGCGGCCAGATAATCGCTGTGGCGCAGACGCTGGATTTCACTGCGCGCCTGGCGCGCATAGGCAGGCCAGGTCGTTAAGGCCAGCGCCAGCGCGCCGTTGACCAGCCCCGGGCCGAGCATCGCCACAAACGCGAAGGCGAGGATCAGGCGCGGCATCGACATCACCACGTCGGTAAAGCGCATCAGGATGCGCTCCATCCAGCCGCCGTAGTAGCCTGACAAAATCCCCACCAGCAGACCGGCGGGGAGGGTAATAACGGTGACTAAGGCCACCAGCCCCAGTGCCGGACGGGTGCCGTAGATTAATCGGGAGAGCAGATCCCGCCCATAGCTGTCAGTACCCAGCCAGTGCTGCGCGTTGGGCGGTTGCAGACGCGCGGCGGCGTCCTGCCAGTTGGGATCCTGCGGCGCAAGCCACGGCGCGAACAGAGCAATAAGCACCAGCAGCGCGATGGCGATCAGCCCGCAAAACGCGGCAGGGGAGCGGCGCAGGCGGCGTAAGAAGAGATAAAACGGCATTAGCGCACCCTAGGATCGGTCGCCCGCACAAGCAGGTCGGTAAGGTTATTGATCAGAACAAAGCAGACGCCAATCAGCAGCGTGCCGCCCATCACGGCGGTGGTGTCACCGGCGAACAGGGCCGTGGTGAGGTAGCGCCCGATGCCCGGCCACGAGAAGACGGTTTCGGTTAATACCGCGCCCTCCAGCATGCTTGTGTAGGCCAGCGCAATCACCGTCAGCAGGGTGCTGCGAATGTTCGGCAGCACGTGACGCAGCAGGATGGTCATCTCTCCGGCGCCCTTGGCGCGGGCGAGCAATATGTACTCTTTGTTCATCTCGCTCAGACAGGCGGAGCGCGTCAGGCGGGTGATACTTGCCAGCGAGTAGTAGGCCAGCAGCAGCACCGGCAGCACCAGGTGGCTGATGGCGTTGCGGAACGCCTCGCGGTCGCCGGAAAGCCAGGTATCTACCAGCGCAAATCCGGTTCGTGGCTCGACGGTGAATTGCCAGATGTCGTCCAGCCTGCCGGGGCCAGCGCTCCACTGTAGTTTCGCGTAGAACAGAGCCAGCATCAGCAGGCCGAGCCAGAATATCGGCACCGAATTGCCGAGCAGGGTGAGCGTTCTGATCGCTAAGTCCAGTGGCGAACCGGCGTAGCGGGCGCACAGCACACCCGCAATTACGCCGAGTACTGTGCCGATAATTAGCGCCAGCGTTGCCAGTTCCAGCGTGGCGGGAAAGGCGTGCAGCAGGTCCTGCAATACCGGCTGACCGGTAGCGCTGGCGGTGCCTAAATCCCCGTGAGCGAGGTTTTGCAGGTAGTGCCAGAACTGCACCGGCAGGGGCCGATCCAGCCCAAGCTGCTGGCGAACCTGATCGTAAGTGGACTGGCTGGCGTGATCGCCGACGATCTGCAATACGCGATCGACCGGGGAAAAGGCAGAGAGCGCAAACGTGACCAGCAGTAGCCCGAACAGCGTGAGCAGGAGAGTCAGCAGACCCTGAAGCACGCGGGTGGAAAGATGTGGCATGGGAAAATCGTTATCCTGAAAATATGCACGAACGACCCCCTCTCCCACGGGAGAGGGAGAGGGGGGAAAAGCTACTTCATAACGCGATCGTACCAGACCATATCCGCGTTCAGCCCCTGCTGATACCCCTTCACGTTATCGCGCACCACGATCTGAGTTTTGCCCTGGTCAACGAACACGTACGGCGAGTTATGCTGTAACTGTTCCTGCATCTTCTTATACAGATCCAGACGTTTCGCCGGATCCGGCTCGGCAACCGCCGCCAGCGTGGCCTTGTTCAGCTCCGGGATTTTCCAGCCGTTCAGACCGGCCACGGTGCTGGACTTCCCGTCGTTCCACGCGAAGGCGCTGGCGTTGGAGTGCGCATCGAAGTAATCCGGGATCCACAGACGAATCGCCGCCTGATGCTGCTTAGCGCGCACGCGGGCGTACACCTGGCTACCCGCAGCGGGCAGCAGATCCACCTTCACGCCACCCTGAGCAAAGCTCGCCTGCATGGATTGCGCGATGGTGATGAACGGTGGTTTATTCTCCACGTCCAGCGTGAAATGCGCGTCTTTGATGCCCGCCTTGGCGAGGATCGCTTTTGCTTTTGCCGGGTCAAACGTGAACGGATTGTCCTCCAGCGCGCCCGGCAGGCCGACCGGCAGGAAGCTCTGATGAACAAAATACTGGCCTTTCAGCAGGTCTTTGGTGATGCCTTCATAATCCACCAGCCAGCGCGAGGCTTCCCAGAACGCTGGATTATTCAGCAGCGGGTTAGCGCTGTTGCCGGTGTTAAACACCAGATAGTTTTGCTCGGCAGAAGGGATGCTAAGCACCTTCACGCCCGGCTTGCCGCTGAGGGCGCTTATCTGGTCTGCACCCAGATCGCGCGCCACGTCCGCATCACCCTGCTGGATCAGCAGGCGGCGGGAGGCGGGATCGGGGACGTTTTTAATGATGATGCTTTTAAGCTTCGGCGCGCCGCCGGGCGCGGAGTCGTTGGCTTCCAGCACGATGGCCTGATGCGGCTGGTAAACGCGCATTTTGAACGCGCCGCTGCCCGCAGAGTGCATTTTTAACCACGCGTTGCCGAAGTCGTTATCCTTCACGTTCGCCGCAACCTGTTTTTCATCGACGATGGAGGCAATCGGCGTGGAGAGAATATTCAGCGCCACCGACGGGCTAACGTCGGCCGTCCAGTGAAGCGTGAGGGTATGGTCGTCCACTTTCTTTAGCTGGCTGGCGATGTTGCTGGCGTCCCAGCCCAGTACGTTGAGGATAAACGCCGGGGATTTGTTCAGCGTCACGGCGCGGGTATAAGAGAAGATCACGTCTTCCGGGCGCAGCGGGTTGCCGGAGGAGAATTTCGCATCGGGTTTAAGCTTGATGGTCAGGGTTTTTGCTGCCGCGTCCGCGTCCCAGCTTTCTGCCAGAACCGGCGTGATTTTTTCCGGATTATCGCGGTCCGGCTGTACCAGACGCTGGTACAGGCTTGGCACGGTCTGGATGCTGGAAAGCTCGTTGGCTTCGGCCGGGTCAAGGCTCACGATATCATCCAGACCCTGGGCGACAACCAGCGTGTTGGGCGGGGTAGCGGCGTGAGCAGCGCTTGAGAGCGCAGCCAGCACCAGTAACGGCAGCAGTTTTTTAGTCATAGCGATCCCTGAATAAAATATATTGTGATTGTTTTATGCACCGTTACGGTAGGCTGGCTGAGGATTTCCTCAAAGTCGAAATTCTGCTTTGCTTATGCCATCCGGGAATAACGCATTCGGTCTGGTTATGAGTCACCTCTCTTTTCGTTCGCTTTTTAACCTGCTATAACAAAATCCTTACCTTTCAGGGAGTCACTGCCGTGCCCGAAATCAATCAACATGGTCAAACCGTTAACGATATTGTCCCGGACTGGAAATGCGCCCGCGCGTTAACCCGTACTCTGCTCACCGGCCAGTATTGCCGCCTGGAGCCGCTGGATGCTGACCGCCATTCGGCTGATTTGTTTGAAGCCTATGCGCTGGGTGACGACAGCGACTGGACGTGGCTTGCCAGCACCCAGCCTGTGAGCGTTGAGGCCACTGCGCACTGGGTGCTGGGAAAGGTGCTGGATGACGACCTGGTGCCCTTTGCCGTTATCGATCTGCGCACCGAAAAGGCGGTAGGGCTGGTCAGCTATATGGCGATAGAACGCTTTCAGGGCTCGGTTGAGATCGGCCACGTCACCTGGTCGCGCAGAATGAAGGGCACCCGCGTGGGTACCGAAGCGGTGTGGCTGCTGCTGAAAAATGCCTTTGAGCATCAATATCGCCGGCTGGAGTGGAAGTGCGATTCGATGAACATCGCCTCACGCAACGCGGCGGAGCGGCTGGGGTTTGTCTGGGAAGGGCGACTGCGCCAGAAGCTGGTGCGCAAAGGCCGCAACCGCGACAGCGATATGCTCTCGATTATTGACGGCGAATGGCCGGAAAAGGATGCGGCTCTGCGGGCCTGGCTGGCAGCGGAGAATTTTGACGGGGAAGGGCGGCAGGTCAGGCGGTTAGAGGAATTTCGGACGTAAAAGCCTTACCCTTCACCTCAACCCTCTCCCCAAAGGGGAGAGGGTGTTCAAGTTCCCTCTCCCCTTTGGGGAGAGGGTTAGGGTGAGGGGAGAAGTTCGCACTCAGCGGCGAACCGGCGCCCCGTTCGCCACATAATACGCCGCCGTGCTCTTCGCCAGCGGCTCGCGCCCGCGAATGGCGTCGGCAATCTTTTCGCCAATCATGATGGTGGTGGCGTTCAGGTTGCCGGTGATAATCTGCGGCATAATCGACGCATCCACTACGCGTAACCCTTCCAGCCCGTGAACGCGGCCTTCGCCGTCGACCACCGCCATTTCGTCGTAGCCCATCTTGCAGGTACCGCACGGGTGGAAGGCGGTTTCGGCGTGGTTGCGCACGAACTCGTCCAGCTGTTCGTCGGTCTGGCATTCGACGCCCGGGCTGATTTCACGACCGCGATACTTGTCCAGCGCAGGCTGGTGCATGATCTCGCGGGTGATGCGGATCGCGTCGCGGAACTCCTGCCAGTCCTGCTCGTGGGACATGTAGTTGAACAGGATCGCCGGATGCTGGTGCGGATCGCGCGACTTGATGCGCACGTGGCCGCGGCTCGGGGAGCGCATGGATCCAACGTGGCACTGAAAACCATGCTCTTTCACCGCGTTCGAGCCGTTGTAGTTAATCGCCACCGGCAGGAAGTGATACTGAATGTTCGGCCACTCGAACTCCTCGCGGCTGCGGATAAACCCGCCTGCTTCGAAGTGGTTGCTCGCGCCCACGCCCGTGCCGCCAAACAGCCACTCCGCGCCAATCTTCGGCTGGTTCCACCATTGCAGGGCAGGGTAGAGGGAGACCGGCTCCTTACATTCATACTGAAGATACATCTCCAGGTGATCCTGCAAGTTTTCACCCACCCCGGGTAAATCATGTACCAGCGGGATATCAAACTGCTTCAGCAGTTCAGCGTTGCCCACGCCGGAGCGCTGGAGGATCTGCGGAGACGCGATGGCGCCCGCGCACAGCAGTACCTCTTTCTTCGCTGTCGCTTTTGACGGAATGGTGCTTTCGCCTTCCAGCCACTCGACGCCCACCGCGCGCTTGCCGTCAAAGATAATGTGATCGGTCATGGCGTGGGTGCGGATGGTCAGATTCGGGCGCGGTTTGGCCTGATCCAGATAGCCGCGCGCGGTGCTGGCGCGTCGGCCCTGCGGCGTGACCGTGCGATCCATCGGGCCAAAGCCTTCCTGCTGATAGCCGTTGAGATCGTCGGTGCGCGGGTAGCCCGCCTGCACGCCTGCCTCCACCATCGCTTCAAACAGCGGGTTCACACCCGGCTTAGAGGTGGTGACGCTCACCGGACCGTCGCCGCCGTGGTAGTCGTTCGGCCCCACGTCGCGGGTCTCTGCCTTGCGGTAGTAGGGCAGGCAGTTGAGATAGCTCCAGTGCTCCAGACCCGGTTCTTTCGCCCAGTTGTCCAGATCCATTGCATTGCCGCGCACGTAGCACATGCCGTTGATCAGCGACGAGCCGCCCAGCCCTTTACCCCGTCCGCACTCCATGCGGCGGTTGTTCATGTAAGGCTCTGGCTCGGTTTCATACGCCCAGTTGTAGCGCTTGCCCTGCAACGGGAAGGCCAGCGCGGCAGGCATCTGGGTGCGGAAGTCAAAGCGGTAGTCCGGCCCGCCCGCCTCAAGCAGCAGGACGGTGGTGTTTGGATCTTCAGTCAGTCGTGTTGCCAGTACGTTGCCGGCAGAGCCGGCCCCGATAATGATGTAGTCAAATTGCAAATAAACCTCCCGGTTAAAATATGGACTGGAATTTACCCATCTCAACCTGGATGGACTTCACCTGGGTGTAACTCTGAAGCGTCATGACGCCGTTCTCACGGCCAATGCCGGAGTGTTTGTAGCCGCCCACCGGCATCTCTGCGGCGGATTCGCCCCAGGTGTTGATCCAGCAGATGCCCGCTTCGAGCTGATGAATGGCGCCGTGGGCGCGGTTCAGGTCGGTCGTGACGATGCCTGCCGCCAGCCCGTAGTCGGTGTCGTTGGCGCGGCGAATCGCTTCCTCAATGGACTCATAGGTGAGGATGGACATCACCGGGCCGAAGATCTCTTCGCGCACGATGGTCATCTCGTCGGTGCAGTCGGTGAACACGGTTGGGGCGACCCACGCGCCGTTATCAAAGCCGTCACCCTTCAGCACGTCACCGCCGCACAGCACGCGCGCGCCTTCCTCTTTGCCTTTGGTGATGTAGCGCAACACGCTGTCCCGGTGCGGGAAGCTAACCATCGGGCCAAAGTTGGTGCTTTCATCGAACAAATCGCCCGCGCGGATGCGGCCCACGCGCTCAACGATTTTTTGCTCAAACGCGGCTTTGAACTTCGCGGGCACGAACACGCGGGTGCCATTGGTGCACACCTGGCCGGAGCTGAAGAAATTGGCCATCATGGCGATATCTGCCGCGAGATCCAGATCCGCATCGTCAAACACTATCAGCGGGGATTTACCGCCCAGCTCCATCGTCACCTCTTTCAGGGACGAGGCCGCCGAGTTCGCCATCACCTTTTTGCCGCTGGCGACGCCGCCGGTAAAGGAGACTTTGGCGATGCCCGGATGCTCGGTCAGGAACTGGCCGGTCTCTGCGCCTACGCCCGGCAGGACGTTAAACACGCCGTCCGGCAGGCCCGCCTCGGTGTAGATCTCCGCCAGTTTCAGGGCGGTAAGCGGCGTCACTTCGCTCGGCTTGAAGATCATTGCGTTGCCCGCCGCCAGCGCCGGCGCGGATTTCCACAGGGCGATCTGGATCGGGTAGTTCCACGCGCCGATGCCCGCCACCACGCCCAGCGGCTCGCGGCGCGTGTAGACGAATGAGGTGTCGCGCAGCGGGATCTGGCTGCCTTCCAGCGCCGGGATCAGCCCCGCGTAGTACTCCAGCACGTCCGCGCCGGTGACGATGTCGACGGTCGAGGTTTCGGAATACGCTTTACCGGTGTCGAGGGTTTCCAGCGTTGCCAGCTCGTCGTTACGCTCGCGCAGGATATCGACGGCGCGACGCAGGATGCGCGAGCGCTCCATGGCGGTCATCGCCGCCCAGATTTTTTGCCCGCGCTTTGCGCTTTCGACGGCGCGGTCCACGTCTTCGCGCCCGGCGGCCTGCACGGTCGCCAGAACTTCACCGTTCGCCGGGTTGATGGTCTCGAAGGTGCGACCGCTGGTGGCGGATGTATAACCACCATTGATATAAAGCTGCTGTTCTGCCATTCGGGACATAAATTCTCCTCGGTTAGTCGGTCGGTAAATGCTGGCTGATAAAGTGGCTGGTAAGCGACTGGGCCAGGGTTTTATCCAGCGGTTTGCCGCTGAGCGCAGCGCGCAGCCACAGCCCGTCAATCAGTGCGGCGAGCCCGTAGCCCGCCTCTTCAGCCTGTTCACGCGGCAGCTCGCGGCGGAACTCGTACACCAGGTTTGAGAGCAACCGACGGCTGCTGACCTGCTGCAAACGGTAGAGCATCGGCTGATGCATGCTGCTGGCCCAGAAGGCCAGCCAGGCCTTCATCGCCGCGCCGCTAACCTGAGTTTCATCAAAATTGCCGCCGACAATCGCCTGCAAGCGCTGCTCTGCACTGCCGTCCGGCAGGGCGCGTAAACGGCTTAATACCGCGTCGCGCAGCTGACCGGTGATGTCGCGCATGGTCGCTTCCAGCAGACCGTTTTTATCTTTGAAATAGTGGCTGATGATCCCCGTGGATACGCCCGCCCGACGGGCGATCTGCGCGATGGTTGCGTCATGCATTCCCACTTCATTAATTGCTTCCAGCGTGGCATCGATTAGCTGCCTGCGCCGGATCGGCTGCATCCCCACTTTGGGCATTTTTGCCACTCCATTCATCAGCGTTGGTAATCTATTAAAGCGGTTTTTGATTGGACGTTCAATATAAAATGTGTCTTAATTGTTGCGATTTTGGATTTCAATAGTTACAAAAACAGTGGGGATACTGGATGACAGACCTTTCACAAGACAGAGAAAAAGACAAAATCAACCCGGTCGTTTTTTATACGTCCGCCGGGCTGATTTTGTTGTTTTCCCTGACGACCATCTTCTTTCGTGATTTTTCTGCCGAGTGGATTGGGCGCACTCTGGACTGGGTGTCAAAGACCTTCGGCTGGTACTATCTGCTGGCCGCGACGCTTTACATCGTGTTCGTGGTCTGCATTGCCTGCTCGCGCTTCGGTTCGGTAAAGCTCGGGCCAGAGCAGTCTAAGCCCGAGTTCAGCCTGCTGAGCTGGGCCGCAATGCTGTTTGCCGCAGGCATCGGCATCGACCTGATGTTCTTCTCCGTGGCGGAACCGGTCACGCAATATATGCAGCCGCCGGAAGGGGCAGGGCAGACGATGGAGGCCGCGCGCCAGGCGATGGTCTGGACGCTGTTCCACTACGGCCTGACGGGCTGGTCGATGTACGCCCTGATGGGCATGGCGCTCGGATACTTTAGCTATCGTTATAATTTGCCCCTTACCATCCGCTCCGCGCTGTACCCGATTTTCGGCAAAAAGATCAACGGTCCGATTGGCCACAGCGTCGACATTGCGGCGGTGATCGGCACCATCTTCGGCATCGCCACCACGCTCGGAATTGGCGTGGTGCAGCTCAACTACGGGCTGAGCGTGCTGTTTGACATCCCGGATTCGATGGCGGCGAAGGCGGCGCTGATTGCGCTGTCGGTGATTATCGCCACCATCTCGGTGACCTCCGGCGTGGATAAAGGGATTCGCGTGCTCTCCGAACTGAACGTCGCGCTGGCGCTGGGGCTGATCCTGTTCGTGCTGTTTATGGGCGACACCTCGTTCCTGCTCAATGCCTTAGTACTGAACGTGGGTGATTACGTGAACCGCTTTATGGGCATGACGCTGAACAGCTTCGCCTTTGACCGTCCGACAGAGTGGATGAACAACTGGACGCTGTTCTTCTGGGCGTGGTGGGTGGCGTGGTCGCCGTTTGTCGGCCTGTTCCTGGCGCGTATTTCGCGTGGGCGGACCATCCGTCAGTTCGTGATGGGCACGCTGATTATCCCGTTCACCTTTACCCTGCTGTGGCTGTCGATTTTCGGCAACAGCGCGCTGCACGAGATCATCCACGGCAATGCGACTTTTGCCCAGGAAGCGATGGCGCACCCGGAGCGCGGCTTCTACAGCCTGCTGGCGCAGTACCCGGCGTTCACCTTTAGCGCGTCCGTAGCGACCATCACCGGCCTGCTGTTCTATGTCACCTCGGCGGACTCTGGCGCGCTGGTGCTGGGGAACTTCACCTCGAAGCTCAAGGACATTAACAGCGACGCGCCGAACTGGCTGCGCATCTTCTGGTCCGTCGCCATCGGCCTGCTGACGCTCGGCATGCTGATGACCAACGGTATCTCTGCGTTGCAGAACACGACGGTGATCATGGGCCTGCCGTTCAGCTTCGTGATCTTCTTCGTGATGGCCGGGCTGTATAAATCGCTTAAGGTGGAAGACTACCGCCGCGTCAGCGCCAGCCGCGACACCGCCCCGCGTCCGCTGGGCGCGCAGGACAGGCTGAGCTGGAAAAAACGCCTCTCGCGCCTGATGAATTACCCCGGTACGCGCTACACCAAACAGATGATGGAGACGGTCTGTTTCCCGGCGATGGAAGAGGTGGCCCAGGAGCTGAAGCTGCGTGGCGCCTACGTGGAGCTGAAAAACCTGCCCCCGGAAGAGGGCGAAAATCTGGGGCACCTGGATCTGCTGGTGCACATGGGCGACGAGCAGAACTTTGTCTATCAGATCTGGCCGCAGCAGTATTCGGTGCCCGGGTTCACCTACCGCGCGCGCAGCGGGAAGTCGACCTACTACCGCCTGGAGACGTTCCTGCTGGAAGGCAGCCAGGGGAATGATCTGATGGATTACAGCAAGGAGCAGGTGATTACGGACATTCTGGACCAGTATGAACGGCACCTGAACTTTATCCATCTGCACAGGGAAGCACCGGGGAATAGCGTGATGTTCCCGGATGTCTAAACGGATTCTTAAAATACCTTCAAACTGTATATAAATACAGTTATTTGGCGCAGCATTACTCAAGGAAGAGTAACCATGCAGCAAGAGCCTGATGCTGAAGCATTCGGGCTTTTGCTGCGTTTAGGGAAGGAACTATGGATGAGTCATGCGATAGAGTTTATCGAAACATCACTCTTTACCCGACAGATTAAAAGCATTGCTACGGATGATGAATTAAAGGATCTGCAAAAGGAACTTATTGCCTGGCCTGATAAAGGTGACCTGATCCAGCAGACGGGGGGGTTACGTAAAATAAGGATGGCGGCAGGCTCAAAGGGAAAGAGAGGGGGGATCAGAGTGATTTACTTTCTTGCCACAGAGGAGGTGATCTATTTCATTATGGCCTATCCAAAATGCATAAAGGACAGCCTGACAGAGACAGAGAAAGCAGAACTTAAAAAGCTGACTTCCATTCTGAAAAATACTGCTTCCAGTGCCGTAAATTTGAGGTGTACTATGTACCCTAATCAGGCAGGTGGAGGCTGATAATGAGTATTTTTAATGAATTAAAATCTTCGCTTGAAGAGGCCGTTGAGATCCATAACGGAAGAAAAGCCGCTTCCCGGGTAACCCGCTATGAAGTTGCTGATGTGCGCGCCATCAGAGAGCAGCTCAATATCACGCAAAGCGAAATGGCGAAGGCGCTTGGCACGAGCGTCGATACGATAAAGAGCTGGGAGTCTAAACGTCGCAACCCAACCGGGCTGGCGGCGAAGGTACTTAATGTGATTCGGGAGAATCCTGCATTTTATAAGGCACTTGCCGGGCAGTGAGTCGCCCTTATGCCGGGTGGCGCTGCGCTTACCCGGCCTACAAAACTCCAAAACTGCTTTACCGTAGGCCTGATAAGCGAAGCGCCATCAGGCTCTCCCTCCGTTGACACAACTTTAATGATAATTATTTTCATTTAAATATAGCCTGTGCTATACCTTATAGCACAGGCTAATTTTGCTTTGATTTTAATCACCTCAGGAGACTTCTGCGATGCATCCACGGCAAGGATTGAAGCGTCTGTTGCTCGGCGCGCTGCTCATGACCGCGACCACCACGGGCGCGCTGGCGGCTGAAAAGTTCCAGGTCATCACCACTTTTACCGTTATCGCTGATATGGCGAAAAACGTGGCGGGGGATGCTGCAGAGGTCACCTCCATCACCAAACCGGGCGCGGAAATTCACGAATACCAGCCCACCCCGGGCGATATCAAACGCGCACAGAAGGCACAGCTGATCCTGGCGAACGGCATGAATCTGGAGCTGTGGTTCCAGCGCTTTTATCAGCATCTGAACGGTGTGCCGGAGGTGATTGTCACCAAAGGCATCACCCCGATGGGCATCAGCGAAGGGCCCTATAACGGCAAGCCCAATCCGCACGCGTGGATGTCGCCGGACAACGCCCTGATTTACGTCGATAACATCCGCGACGCGCTGGTGAAGTACGATCCGGCCAACGCACAGACGTATCAGCGCAACGCTGATGCTTACAAGCAGAAGATCACCGCCACTCTCGAACCGCTGCGCAAGCAGGTCGCGGAGATACCGGAAGACAAACGCTGGATGGTGACCAGCGAAGGGGCTTTTTCCTATCTGGCGCGGGATTTGGGCCTGAAGGAGCTTTACCTGTGGCCGATCAACGCCGATCAGCAGGGCACGCCCCAGCAGGTGCGCAAGGTTATCGATCTGGTGAAAAAACATCACATTCCGGCGGTGTTCAGCGAAAGCACGGTCTCCGATAAGCCCGCCCGTCAGGTGGCGCGTGAAACCGGCGCCCACTATGGCGGCGTGCTGTACGTCGACTCTCTGAGCGCGGAAAACGGCCCGGTGCCAACCTATATCGATCTGCTGAACGTCACCACCCGCACGCTGGTGCAGGGCATCCGCGACGGGATGAAGGAGTAATCATGCAGAAAGGTATTGTTGTAACCGACGTGACCGTGACCTACCGCAACGGCCACACGGCGCTGCGCGACGCGTCGTTCAGCGTGCCGGGCGGATCGATTGCTGCCCTGGTGGGGGTGAACGGTTCCGGCAAGTCCACGCTGTTTAAGGCGGTGATGGGGTTTGTGCGGGCGGCGAGCGGCACTATCTCCATTCTGGGGCTGCCGCCTCACCGGGCGCTGCGTCAGAACCTGGTCGCCTACGTGCCGCAGTCGGAAGAGGTCGACTGGTCGTTTCCGGTGCTCGTCGAGGACGTGGTGATGATGGGCCGCTACGGGCATATGGGGTTTCTGCGTCGTCCCAAAGAATGCGATAAGCAGATCGTCACCGACGCCCTGAAGCGTGTGGATATGCTCGAGCTGCGTCATCGGCAGATTGCCGAGCTGTCCGGCGGGCAGAAGAAGCGCGTGTTTCTGGCCCGTGCGATTGCCCAGCAGGGCGAGGTGATCCTGCTCGACGAGCCGTTTACCGGCGTGGACGTCAAAACCGAAGCCAGGATCATCAGCCTGCTGCGGGAGCTGCGTGACGAGGGTAAAACGATGCTGGTCTCGACCCACAATCTGGGCTCGGTCACGGAATTCTGCGATTACACGGTGATGGTCAAAGGCACCGTGCTGGCGAGCGGCCCGACGGATATCACCTTTACCGCCGAGAATCTTGAGCGCGCCTTCAGCGGCGTGCTGCGCCACGTGGTGCTCAGCGGCTCGGAAGATCGCATCATAACCGACGACGAGCGCCCCTTCGTGACGCACCGACAGGAGGCCAAATGAACGCGCTTCTCGAACCCTTCGGCTACGAGTACATGCTCAACGCGATGTGGGTCTCGGCGATGGTGGGCGGGCTGTGCGCGTTTCTCTCCTGCTATTTGATGCTTAAAGGCTGGTCGCTGATCGGCGATGCGCTGTCGCACTCCATCGTGCCGGGCGTAGCGGGCGCTTACATGCTCGGGCTGCCGTTCTCGCTGGGGGCGTTTTTATCGGGCGGGCTGGCGGCGGGCAGCATGCTGTTTCTCAACCAGCGCAGCCGCCTGAAGGAGGACGCCATTATCGGGCTGATCTTCTCCTCGTTTTTCGGGCTGGGGCTGTTTATGGTCTCGCTCAACCCGACCTCGGTGAACATTCAGACCATCGTCCTCGGCAATATTCTGGCTATCGCCCCGGAAGATATCGTCCAGCTGGCGATTATCGGCGTGGTGTCGATAGTTATCCTGCTGTTCAAATGGAAAGATCTGATGGTGACCTTTTTTGATGAGAACCACGCCCGCGCCATCGGCCTGCGTCCTGAACGCCTGAAAATTCTCTTCTTCACGCTGCTGGCGGTCTCTACCGTGGCGGCGCTGCAAACCGTCGGCGCGTTTCTGGTGATCTGTCTGGTAGTCACGCCCGGCGCGACCGCGTGGCTGCTGACCGACCGCTTCCCGCGCCTGCTGATGATTGCCGTCGCCATTGGCAGCATCACCAGCTTCCTCGGCGCGTGGGCCAGCTATTACCTGGACGGCGCCACCGGCGGCATTATCGTGGTCGCCCAGACGCTGCTGTTTCTGCTGGCGTTCGTCTTTGCGCCGAAGCACGGACTGCTTGCCAGCCGTCGTCGGGCGCGGGAGGCACACCCATGATGACGCTGCTCCTCGAACCCTTCCAGTTTGCGTTTATGAACAACGCGCTGCTGATTTCACTCCTGGTGGCCGTGCCCTGCGCGCTGCTGTCGGTTTTTCTGGTGCTGAAAGGCTGGGCGTTGATGGGCGACGCCATGAGCCACGCGGTGTTTCCCGGCGTCGTGCTGGCCTGGATGATGGGCCTGCCGCTGGCGCTGGGCGCGTTCGTGGCCGGTCTGTTCTGCGCGGTCGCCACCGGATACCTGAAGGATAACAGCCGCATCAAACAGGATACGGTCATGGGGATCGTCTTTTCCGGCATGTTCGGCGCCGGGCTGATCCTCTATATCGCTGTCAAACCTGAGGTGCATCTCGACCACATTCTGTTCGGCGATATGCTGGGTATTAACGGGATGGACATTCTGCAAAGCGGTCTCGTCGCGGGGATGATTGCGCTGGTGATTGGCCTGAAGTGGCGCGATTTTCTGCTGTTCTGCTTTGACTATCAGCAGGCGCAGGCGAGTGGCCTGCGCACCCGCTGGCTGCACTACGGCTTACTGTGCATGGTTTCGCTGACCATCGTCGCGACGCTGAAAGCGGTGGGGATCATTCTGTCGATTTCCCTGCTGATTGCCCCCGGCGCGGTGGCGGTGCTGATTACCCGACGCTTTCACATGGCGCTGCTGGTGGCGGTCGCCGTTTCAGCGCTGGTGTCGGTAAGCGGCGTTTATGCCTCGTTTTATCTCGACAGCGCGCCTGCGCCGACCATTGTGGTCCTGTTCGCGATGGTGTTTATCGTGACGTTTGTGGTGACCAGCGTGAAGGCTCGTCGCCAGGAGCGTGTGACAGCAGAGTGATGACCTGTTCGCCGTGCTGCTGCCAGTGCAGGGGGAAGGCGGTGCCTTCTTGAAAGTCTGCTAGTTGACAGGTCAATGCCAGCGTAAGCGTCTTATCGTCGAGCTTGGTAACGCGGGCGCAGTCAAAACCCATCCAGGCCTGTACCTGCGGAAAGAGGGCCTTAAACAGGCTCTCTTTGGCGCTGAAGACCAGCGTCAGGGCGAGGGCGAACGGGTATCCCAGGCGGGAAAGCACAGGTTCTTCCTGTGTATCAATGATGCCGTCTTTGATTTCCCTGGCTTCGTTTTCGGAGAGGATCGTTTCACAATCGATGCCGATAAGCACCGGGTATTGCGTGACGACGGCTATCGCCTGCGTGCCGCTGTGGGTGATGCTGCCGGAAATTCCTTGCGGCCAGAGCGGTTCCCCGCTGGGGCCGATGGCGGGCATGGTGTAGTCAGGTAAGGCGTGCGCGGCGGCGATGCGGCCTGCGAGGTGGTCGGCCTTGCGTTTGCGTCCGGCGTTAGCCAACTGGGCGTGGTGGGGGAGCCAGAGGAGATCGGCGTCCGTAAAGGTGGTGGGGTCGAAGGTGATGCGGTGGAGGGTGTGGCCAGCGAGAGAAAATGTGCTGTGGGTGGTGTGCATGGCTTTTCCTTCTGTATTGTGCGGCCTGATGCCCTCACCCCGGCCCTCTCCCAAAGGGAGAGGGAGCAAACACTAAAAACGGCAACGGGGTTGCCGTTTTGCTTTTACCTCGCCCTCACCCCGGCCCTCTCCCACAGGGAGAGGGGGAAGTCACTGCCTGTATCAGAACCTCGTATTTACGCTCATGTACCAGGTGCGACCCGGTTCATTATACGTATACGCACCCGCGCCGTACATATACGCACCCGTCGTGGTATTACCCGTGGTCTGGGCGTTACCCGCGCGCCACTGGCGCTTGTCGAAGACGTTGTCCACGCCGCCGGTCAGGCTGACGTTTTTGGTCACGTCCCAGGTCGCGCTCAGGCCAACGATGCTGTACGGGCTGACTTCGTCTTTCTCAGACCCGGTCACCGGCTGACCTTTGTAGTTGTACTTCTTCGGCTGCTGCTTGCCGTACCAGGTGAAGGTCGACTGCAATGAGACATCCTGACGTACCTGCCAGCTCAGGGTAGAGTTCAGCGTATACTCCGGGATGATCGACAGACGATCGCCGGTCTCCTTGTTCTTACTTTGCAGCATGTAGGTGATGTTGTTGGTCCAGTTGATGGTGTCGCTGACCGGCACGTTCAGGGAGCCTTCCAGACCTTCCACTACCGCCTTCGGCACGTTTTCCCACTGGTAGATGTCGGTGGTGACTTTGCCGGTGGACGTCTGGCCAATCGGCGCGTAGCCCGCTTCAATCTTGTTGCGGTAGTCGTTGCGGAACCAGGTCACGCCAGCCAGCCAGCCGTCGCGTTTCCACTCCAGGCCAATCTCTTTGTTGATACTGGTTTCCGCTTTCAGATCGTCGTTACCCATCATGTAGCAGCCCACGCCGTCGGAGCTGGCGTAGCAGCCCTGGCCTTTACTGTACAGCAGGTAGTTCGGGTTGGTCTGATACAGGCTTGGCGCTTTATAGGCGCGCGCGATGCCCATCTTCAGGGTGAAGTCATCCCCCAGACCTTGCGACAGGTTCAGGGACGGGCTCCAGTTATTACCCACAATAGTATGGTGGTCGAAGCGCAGGGCAGGGGTCAGCATGGTGCTGTCGGTCAGCTCCATGTTGTTTTCGGCAAACAGGGAGAAGATCTCCGCTGACGTGTACGGGCTACGATCTTCGCTCATGCCCGGGATGGTGCCCCCCTGCTGGGTTTGTGTAAAGGAGGTTGAGTCCTTCATGCGCTGCTGGTTCCACTCGGTGCCGAGCGTCAGGTTCTGGTTCACAATGAAATCAAATGGCAGGTTGATTTCGCTGTGCAGCATCACGTCGGCCAGATCGGTATCGGTGAATTTATTGCTGTTGAACAGGCCTTCCAGACCGCCTGCCAGCCCTTCACCCAGACGAGAGTTGCGGGTGTGCTCGTACTGCGCCCAGTTGCTGGTGGTGATGCCGTTATCCCAGCCGCCGTTCCAGGTCACGGCGAAGTTCTGACGATAGATACGGTTAGTCTCTTTACCGTAGTTCTTCTTCACCAGCGCGTTGTCGTTGTTGGTGTTCTGCGTGTCGCCCGCATACAGGTTGTTCTGGCGGCTGTAGCCCGCTTCAAACTCCAGCGACTGCATCGGCGCGAAGTCCCAGCGCACCACGCCGTTGATGTCTTTATTTTCCACACCTTCACGGCCTGCGGGCAGGGTGTTGGCGTAAGCGCCCGTGCGGTCAGACTGGTGACCCTGGTTGATATCCCACGCGTCGGCCTGGGTTTTATCCAGGTTACCGTACATGCGGAAGCTGAAATCCCCGCCCAGCGGGCCGCTCAGGCTGAAGTTGGTGCGTTTGGTGGAACCTTCGTCTTTATGCTCTGGCGCGTTCAGGTAGGTGTTCCAGGAGCCGTGCCACTGGTCGTCAAATTTTTTGGTGATGATGTTCACCACGCCGCCCGCCGCACCATTACCGTAGCGGGCAGCAGCCGGGCCACGGATCACTTCGATGCGCTCGATCATCTCCGGCGGGACCCAGCCGGTATCGCCGCGGGTATCACGCTCGCCGCGCCAGCCCAGACGGATGGAGTTGCGGCTGGTGACCGGCTTGCCGTCGATCAGGATCAGGGTGTTTTCCGGGCCCATGCCGCGAATGTCAATCTGACGGTTGTTCCCGCGCTGGCCGCTGGTGGAGTTGCCGGTCAGGTTAACGCCCGGCATGGTGCGGATGATTTCCGCCACGTCACGCGCTGGCGGGTTTTTGCGGATCTCATCGGCGGTGATGGTCGACACGCCCGGCGCCTGCAAATTCTGCTCGGCGGCGGTGATCACCATGGTGTCTTCGTGCTGCGCGGAGGCGGTATTGTCATCTGCCATGACGGGCAGCGCGACACCATAAATCCCTAAATTGACCAGCAAGGCCAGAGAGTGAATCTTCTTATTCATTGTACGTCCCGCTTTTATGGTTATTTAATGAGCGCGCTTCCCACAGCGCGGGCATTACGCTATTGCAAATGCAAATAGTTATCAATAATATTATCAATAAAATTTGCTCTGAAACAAAAAAGACTGTTAAACATGGGGTTATAAGGGTGACGGTGTTAACAACCGGAAGTGAAGCGTGGTGGCAGGCGAAAAACGGGCCGGAACGGGAACGTCATCAGGAAAACTATCGCGTGACATTCTGGTGGCGGGACCCGGCGGGAACGCAGAAAACCTCGACGGTGAAACGCGTCTGGCTCTACGTCACCGGCGTGACCGATCACCATCAAAATGCCCGTCCGCAATCCCTTGAACGTGTCCCGGATACCGACGTCTGGCAGTGGCAGGGCGAGTTCAGCCCCGAATGGCGCGGCAGCTACTGTTTTATCCCCTCCGATAACGAAAACGATTTTGCCGATGCAGTGTTTGAAGGCGAGCAGCCGGACCGCATGGCGCTGCGCGAAGGCTGGCGTAAACTGTTGCCGCACGCGGTGTCCGACCCGCTGAATCCGCAGAGCTGGCGCGGCGGGCGCGGGCACGCCGTCTCGGCGCTGGAGATGCCGGAGGCGCCCGTACAGCCCGGCTGGAACCATCCCGATACCCCTTACAATAAGCCTGTCTGTATTGATTGGCACAGCGCGCGTCTGAAGAACCGTCGCCGCGTGTGGATTTTTACCACCGGGGATGAAAGCCCCGAGCGCCCGCTGGCGGTGCTCCTTGACGGGCAGTTCTGGGCCGAAAGCATGCCCGTCTGGCCTGCTCTGGCGTCGCTCACCCATGAAGGCAAACTGCCGCCTGCGGTTTATGTCTTAATTGACGTCATTGACACCGCACACCGCAGCCGCGAGCTGCCGTGCAACCCTGATTTCTGGCTGGCAGTGCAGGAAGAACTTCTCCCGCAAGTGAAAAGCATGGCCCCGTTCAGCGACCGCGCCGACCATACCGTGGTGGCGGGTCAGAGCTTCGGCGGACTCTCTTCCCTCTATGCGGGCCTCAACTGGCCGCAGCGTTTTGGCTGCATCCTCAGCCAGTCCGGATCCTACTGGTGGCCGCACCGCGGCGCGCAGCAGGACGGGCTGCTCATCGAACAACTCAAAGCGGGTGAAAAAACCGCTCGCGGGCTGCGCATCGTCCTTGAGGCCGGGCGCAACGAGCCGCTTATTTTGCGCGCAAACCAGGCGATCCTCGCCGAACTACACACTCAGCAACCGGTTTTCTGGCGTCAGGTTGACGGCGGACACGATGCGCTTTGCTGGCGCGGTGGGCTGACGCAGGGGCTGATGACCCTCTGGCAGCCGCTTATTCAATAACGGAGTCTGTATGGAATTCAGCAATCCTTTCGATAATCCGCAGGGACAGTTCGCCATTTTGCAAAATGACCAGGGGCAGTACAGCCTGTGGCCGCAGCAGTGCGAGTTGCCCGCGGGCTGGCGCGTGGTCTGCGAACCGCAATCTCAGGAGGCGTGCCAGCAGTGGCTGGCGGAACAGTGGCAGACGCTTGAGCCGTTTTATTTTGCGGGGGAGCGCGCATGAACCGTCTCCCTCTTGTCGCCGCCCAGCCGGGGATTTGGATGGCAGAGCAGCTTTCCTCCCTGCCAAACGCCTGGAGCGTCGCGCACTATACCGAGCTGAAAGGCGCTATCGATGCGCCATTGCTGGCAAAAGCCATCGCTGAAGGCATGATGCAGGCCGACACCCTGCGGATGCGTTTTGCCGAAGATAACGGTGAGGTGTGGCAGTGGATCGATGAGGCCATGCTCCTGCCGGAGCCGTCCATCGTGCGCGTTGACTCCCACGACGCCGCCGTGGCGCTGATGGAGGCCGATCTCAAGCAGAACCTGCGCGTCGACAGCGGTCAGCCGCTGGCGTTTCACCAGCTGATCCAGGTGGGAGAAAGCCACTGGTACTGGTATCAGCGGTATCATCATCTGGTGGTAGATGGCTTCAGTTTCCCGGCCATTACGCGTCAGATCGCCGCCATTTACGCTGCGTGGCAGAAAGGGGAACGCGCGCCCGCCTCCCCGTTTACCCCGTTCGCCGAGGTGGTGGAGGAGTACCAGCGCTATCGCGACAGTGAGGCGTATCAGCGCGACGGTGCTTTCTGGGCCGAACAGCGCCAACAGCTTCCTTCTCCGGTCTCGCTCTCTTCCGCGCCCCTGCCTGGACACGCCGCCACCACCGACATCCTGCGCCTGAAAATGGCGATGGACGGACGTGCTTTCAGCCAGCTTGCACAGATGGCAGGCCAGGCGCAGCGTACCGATCTGGCGCTTTCGCTGGTGGTGCTGTGGCTGGGCCGCCTGACCGGACGGCTGGACTACGCCGCCGGGTTTATCTTTATGCGCCGCATGGGCTCCGCCGCGCTGACCGCGACCGGACCGGTGCTCAACGTCCTGCCGCTGGCGGTGAATATTCGCCCGCACGAGAGCCTGCCGGAACTGGCGCTGCGCCTGGCGAACCAGCTGAAAAAGATGCGTCGCCATCAGCGTTACGACGCCGAACAGATCGTGCGCGACAGCGGACGTGCCGCAGGCGATGAAGCCCTGTTTGGTCCGGTGCTGAACGTCAAGGTGTTCGATTATCAGCTGGATATCGACGGCGTGGAGGCCATTACCCACACGCTGGCGACCGGCCCGGTGAACGATCTGGAGCTTGCGCTGTTCCCGGACGAGCAGGGCGGACTGAGCATTGAGATCCTCGCCAACGGGCAGCGTTACGACGAGGCGACGCTAAAGGGCCACGCGGCGCGGCTGAACGCAATGCTGACGCAGTTTGCCGCCAACCCGGACCTGCGCTGTGGCGACGTGGAAACCGTATCAGAGCAGGAGTATGCCCGGCTGGCGCGCATCAACGATACCGGGCTGGCGCTGCCGTCCACCACGCTGGCGGATCTGGTCGCGGAGCAGGCGAGCAAAACGCCGGACGCCCCCGCGCTGGCGGATGCCCATACTGAACTGAACTACCGCCAGATGCGCGAGCAGGTGGTCGCGCTGGCAAACCTGCTGCGCGCGCGCGGCGTGAAGCCGGGCGACAGCGTGGCGGTGGCGCTTCCGCGCTCGGTGTTCCTGACGTTAGCCTTGCACGGCATTGTGGAGGCGGGCGCCGCGTGGCTGCCGCTCGACACCGGCTACCCGGACGATCGCCTGCGGATGATGCTCGAGGACGCGAAGCCGTCCCTGCTCATTACCACCGACGAGCAGCTTCCGCGCTTTAGCGATCTGCCGATCGCCACCTTTAGTTACAACACACTATTACCGGCCACCGGTGCTGAACCTCTGCGCCTGGCGAAGCCGGAGCAAACCGCGTACATCATCTTTACCTCCGGTTCGACGGGACGTCCAAAAGGGGTGATGGTCGGCCATACCGCCATCGTTAACCGCCTGAAGTGGATGCAGGATCATTATCCACTGACGGCGCATGACGTGGTGGCGCAGAAAACCCCGTGCAGCTTTGACGTGTCGGTGTGGGAGTTCTGGTGGCCGTTTATCGCCGGGGCAAAGCTGGTGATGGCCGAGCCGGACGCGCACCGCGATCCGCAGGCGATGCAGAGCTTCTTCGCAGAATATGGCGTAACCACCACCCACTTCGTGCCGTCGATGCTGGCGGCGTTCGTCGCCTCACTGACGCCGGAAAACGCCCACTGTTGCAGGACGCTGAAGCAGGTGTTCTGTAGCGGCGAGGCGTTGCCGACTGCGCTGTGTCGCGAGTGGGAACAGCTCACTCATGCGCCGCTGCACAACCTCTATGGCCCGACCGAAGCGGCGGTGGACGTCAGCTGGTATCCGGCGTACGGCCCCGAGCTGGCGGCGGTGGAGGGCAACAGCGTGCCGATCGGTTTCCCGGTATGGAATACGGGGCTGCGCATTCTGGATGCGATGATGCGCCCGGTACCGTTCGGCGTGGCGGGGGATCTGTATCTCACCGGCATCCAGCTGGCGCAGGGGTATCTGGGACGCCCCGACCTTACCGCCAGCCGCTTTATCGCCGACCCGTTCGCGCCGGGCGAGCGGATGTACCGCACCGGTGACGTTGCCCGCTGGCTGGATAACGGCGCGGTGGAATATCTGGGCCGCAGCGACGACCAGCTGAAAATTCGCGGCCAGCGCATCGAGCTGGGTGAAATCGACCGGGCCATGCTTGCGCTGCCGGATGTGGCCCAGGCCGTGGCGCACGCCTGCGTGTTCAACCAGGCGGCGGCGACGGGTGGCGATGCCCGACAGCTGGTGGGGTACGTGGTTTCTGAATCTGGCTTACCGCTGGACCGCGACGCGCTGCTTGCATCACTCAAAGCCCAGCTGCCACCGCATATGGTGCCGGTGGTGCTGCTGCAAATCAGCGCGCTGCCGTTAAGCGCCAACGGCAAGCTGGATCGCAAGGCGCTGCCGCTGCCGGAGCTGACCAGCAGAACTTCCGGTCGCGCACCTGAGACGCAAACCGAAGTGGCCGTGGCGCAGGCGTTTTCTTCCCTGCTGGGCTGCGCGGTGAACGATATCGAGGCCGATTTCTTTGCCCTCGGCGGCCACTCGCTGCTGGCGATGCGCCTCGCGGCTCAGCTCAGCCGTGCGTTCAGCCGTAAGGTCACGCCGGGGCAGATTATGGTCGCCTCGACGGTAAGCAAGCTTAGCGCCCTGCTGGACTCGCAGATGAGCGACGAGCAGGCGCAGCGTCTGGGGTATGAAACCCTTCTGCCGCTGCGTGAAAGCAACGGCCCGACGCTGTTCTGCTTCCATCCGGCGTCCGGCTTTGCCTGGCAGTTTAGCGTCCTGGCGCGCTACCTCAGCCCGCGCTGGTCCATCGTCGGCATTCAGTCGCCGCGGCCAAACGGCCCGATGCAGCAGTGCGCGGATCTCGATGGGGTGATCGAACATCATCTGAACACGTTGCGTAAGCAGCAGCCGCAGGGGCCGTATTACCTGTTCGGCTATTCCCTCGGCGGCACGCTGGCGCAGGGCATTGCGGCCCGCCTGCGCGAGCAGGGTGAAGCGGTGGCGTTCCTCGGCCTGCTGGATACCTGGCCGCCGGAAACCCAGAACTGGGCGGAGAAAGAGGCCAACGGCCTCGACCCGGCGGTGCTGGCAGAGATCGAGCGCGAGCGTCAGGCGTTTATCGCCGCCCAGCAGGGGCAGGGCTCCAGCGAGCTGTTTAACGCCATTGAGGGCAACTACGCCGACGCGGTGCGGCTGCTCACCACCGCACACAGCGCGCGCTTTGACGGTAAAGCGACGCTGTTTGTCGCCGAGCGAACGCGAACCCAGGATCCTCAGGCCGCGTGGGCGCCGTGGGTGGGCGAGCTGGAGGTCTACAGCCAGGACTGCGCCCACGTGGATATTATTTCACCGCAGGCGTTTGAGAAAATTGGGCCGGTACTGAAGGAAATTTTAGGATAGTGCAAATGCCCCTCACCCTAACCCTCTCCCACGGGGAGAGGGGATGGTTTGCTCCCTCTCCCTGTGGGAGAGGGCCGGGGTGAGGGCATCAGACCGCACGTTTTCCAAGCGGCACCACCAACGGCGTACCCGCCACCGGATCGTCAATAATCATGCAGCGCATGCCGTAGATCCGCGCGATCAGCTCTGGCGTCACAATCTCCTTCGGCGCGCCCTGCGCCACAATCTCGCCGTCGCGCAGCGCAATCAGATGCGTCGCGTAGCGGCACGCCTGGTTTAAGTCGTGCAACACCGCCGCCAGGGTGTACCCCTGCGTACGGTTCAGCTCGCTCAGCAGCTCCAGCAGGTCAATCTGATGGCTGATATCCAGCCAGGTCGTCGGCTCGTCCAGCAGCATGATCGAGGTTTCCTGCGCCAGCACCATTGCGATCCACGCGCGCTGGCGCTGTCCGCCGGAGAGGGTATCGACGCTTTGCTGGGCCAGCTCGGTGATGCCCGTCGCCTGCATCGCGCGCTTCACGGCCTCGTCGTCCTCCTTGCGCCAGCGGGTAAACAGCGGCTGGTGCGGATAGCGCCCGCGGGAGACCAGCTCCTGCACGGTAATATCCCCCGGCGTGGTGGCGTTTTGCGCCAGCAGCCCAATTCGGCGCGCCACCTCTTTGCTGGCGAAGCGCTGGATCTGCTCCCCGTCGAGGAACACGCTGCCCTCAACCGGCGACATCAGGCGGCTCAGCGTGCGCAGCAATGTTGATTTGCCGCAGCCGTTTGGCCCGATAATGGCGGTGAAGTGGCCGTCCGGAATGGCGACGGATAAGTCCCGGGCAATGATTTTTTTGCCGTAGCCGAGGGTCAAGTTTTCGCCGCGCAAGCGGGTGGTTAAATCTGTCATTTCTTGCGTGACTCCTGAACGAGCAAGACGATGAGGTAAATCCCGCCGAGGCTGACGGTCACCACGCCCACCGGCAGTTGATAAGGCGTAAACAGCCGCTGGGCGCAGAGATCGGCGGCCAGCAGTAATACTGCACCGCACAGCGCCGCCTGGGTTAATCCCCAGCGCGCGGTGCCGCTAAGTCGCCGCGCGATATGCGGCGCGACAAGGGCAATAAACGAGATCGGCCCGGCGATGGCGGTAGACGCTGCGGTCAGCAAGACCGCCACCAGCATCAGCATCAGGCGCGAGCGCTCTACGCTCACGCCCAGCGCGCAGGCGCTATCGTCGCCCATCTCCAGCAGCCGCATGCGCCTGACCAGCAGCAACGCGCCGATAAACATCAGGATAATCAGCGGCGCGGCGGGCCAGGTTTTTACCCACGTCAGACCGTTGAGGGAACCGGCGTACCACAGCCCGGCGGAGAGTGCGGTTTCCAGCGACGCCTGTAGCAGAAGCCAGGTGTTAAACGCCATCAGCATCGCGCGGATGCCGATCCCGATGATGATCAGGCGGAAGGTGTCGATGCCGTTGCGCCAGGCCAGGGCCCAGATAAGCAGGGAGGTGAGAATGCCGCCCGCCATCGCCGTAAAGGTAATGGCCGTGAGATGCTGCCCGAACAGCACCATTGCCACCAGCACGCCGCTCCACGCGCCGGTATTCAGGCCCATCACGTCCGGGCTGCCGAGGGGGTTACGCATCAGCGACTGGAATATCGCGCCGCTGACGCCAAGCGCCGCGCCAACCAGGATCGCCATTGCCACGCGCGGCAGTCGCCATTCGGTGACCACCATGGTGATGTTACGCGGCGCGCTGCCGGTGAGAGCGTGAAAGACCTGCGCGAAATCAAGCGTTACGGCACCGCTTTGCAGGCTCCAGACCGCCAGCAGCAGACAGGCGACGACCAGCAGGGCGACGCTGGTGAGTAAACGACGGGACGGGGCCATCATGCGCCACCCCCGCGTCTGCGTCGTACCAGGAAGATCAGCACCGGCGCGCCGATAAAGGCGCTGACCACCGAGACACGCAGTTCGCCCGGCACCAGCAGGCGGCCCAGCACGTCGGCAAACAGCAGCAGGGCAGGGGTCGCCAGCAGCGTTACCGGGAGGGACCAGCGGTGATCCGCCCCCACCAGCCAGCGCGCCATGTGCGGCATCATCAGGCCGATAAAGGCAATCGGGCCGACCACGGCGGTCGCGCTGCCGCACAGCACGGTGATGGCAAGCAGGCCCGTCAGCTGCGTACGCGCCACGCGGTTGCCGAGGGCGGTCGCGGTGTCACTGCCGAGGCTCAGGCTGTTCAGCGCCCGGCTTAAACAGAGCGCCACGGCGGCAGCGACGCTCGCCGGGATCACCACCACTTTTAAGGTTTCAAGGGTACGAATATCCAGCGAACCCGCCTGCCAGAAGCGCAGCTGGTCATACACGTCCGGGTTGAGCAGGGCGATGCCGTTGGACAAGCCTTCCAGTACCGCCGCGAGCGCTACGCCCGCCAGCGTTAAGCGTACCGGGCTGAGCTGTCCGCCGCCCTGGCTGCCGGTAAACGCCACCACCAGCGAGGCGGCCAGCGCGCCGCAGAAGGCCATCACCAGCTGTTCAGACGGAGAGGTGAAACCAAACAGCGCCGCGCCGAGCACAATGGCGAAACTGGCACCAGAGTTCACGCCGAGAATGCCAGGGTCCGCCAGCGGGTTGCGGGTGAGGGTTTGCATCAGGGCACCGGCAAGGCCGAGCGCACCACCGGCCAGCAGGCCGGCAAGGGTGCGGGGCAGGCGAGCGTCGAGCACGATGGTGCAGTCGGCGCTCTGACAGGTACCGGATAGCGCATCGACAATAACGGACGCGGGCAGCGGTTTTGCGCCGACCAGCAGGCTGAGTGCAATCGCAAGGATTAGCAGTAGCAATAAAACGGGCACGGCAAGGGCGCGCACCGCAGAAGAGGAAAACGACATAGCAACATCCATGATTTGATAATGATAGTGATTATCGTTATCTATCTTATTTGGCTATGTTAGCATGTGCGCCCATGGAATGGGTAGAAATAGACTCAAGGCTTTGTCATGAATCAAAAATCCTGGCTGCTTAACCTCAGCCTGCTCAAAACACACCCGGCGTATCGCGCCGTTTTTATCGCTCGCTTTATCTCCATTTTGTCCCTCGGTTTGCTTGGTGTGGCCGTGCCGGTGCAAATCCAGACCATCACTCACTCCAGCTGGCTGGTAGGGTTATCCGTCACCTTAACCGGCGGGGCGATGTTTATCGGCCTGATGGTGGGCGGCGTGCTGGCGGACCGATACGAGCGTAAAAAGCTTATCCTGCTGGCGCGCGGCACCTGCGGGGTGGGCTTTGTCGGGCTGTGTCTGAACGCCATGCTGCCGGAGCCGTCGCTGGTGGCCATTTACGTGCTGGGATTGTGGGACGGCTTTTTTGCTTCGTTAGGCGTGACGGCACTGCTGGCGGCCACGCCCGCGCTGGTCGGGCGCGAGAACCTGATGCAGGCGGGGGCGATCACCATGCTCACCGTGCGCCTCGGCTCGGTGATTTCGCCGATGGTCGGCGGTCTGCTGCTGGCGACCGGCAACGTGGCGTGGAACTACGGCCTTGCCGCAGCCGGAACCTTTATCACCACCCTGACGCTGCTGCGTCTGCCGCTCCTGCCACCGCCGCCGCAGCCGCGCGAGCATCCGCTGAAGTCCCTGATGGCCGCGATTCGTTTTCTGTTCAGCAACCCGTTGATTGGCGGCATTGCGCTGCTCGGCGGCCTGCTGACGATGGCGAGCGCCGTGCGCGTGCTGTACCCGGCGCTGGCGGGCGAGTGGCAGATGAGCGCCTCAGAGATTGGCGTGCTGTACGCCGCCATTCCGCTCGGCGCCGCGTGTGGGGCGCTGACCAGCGGCAACCTGGCGCAGAGCGCGAGACCGGGGCTGATCATGCTGGTGGCGACGCTGGCCTCGTTTATCGCGATTGGTTTCTTCAGCCTGATGCCGGTGTGGGCGCTGGGGGTGATGTGTCTGGTGATTTTTGGCTGGCTGAGCGCGGTCAGCTCGCTTTTACAGTACACCCTGATCCAGACCCAGACGCCGGAAGGGATGCTCGGGCGCATTAACGGCCTGTGGACCGCGCAGAACGTGACGGGCGATGCAATTGGCGCGGCGATCCTCGGCGGGATGGGGGCGATAATGACCCCGGTGGCGTCGGCGAGCAGCAGCGGGTTTGTGTTAGCGATGATTGGCGCGATCTTACTGGTGACGCTGGTGGAATTGCGGCGGTTCAGGCAGGAGGTTGCGTTGAACGACGGTGCGGCCTGATGCCCTCACCCCGGCCCTCTCCCACGGGGAGAGGGAGGAAAAATGCCTACTTAAACAACGCATTCAATCTGTCTAACACCAGCATCGCGCTGTAATAATCCAGGCGGAACGTCTCCGTTCCCAGCGCCCAGACGCGCTTGTTCTTCACCGACGGCAGATGCGCCAGCAGCGGATTGGCGTAAATCGCATTCACGTCTTTCTGGTCGCCGGCAAACACGAACAGCCCTTCGCCGTTCAGCCCCGTCGCCAGATTTTCTCCACCCAGCTGAATAATGTCGTGGCGCTTGCCCTGGCTTGTTGAGGTCTGCAAACCGGCAGGCAGGTCCGCCAGCGTAAAGCCCAGCTGGTGCAGCAGCTTGCCCTGCGCGGAGTCTGTCGTCCACAGGTTCGCCGTGTGTGCCGCGGCGGTGTAAACGATGGCGTTCACCGGCTGTGGCGGCAGCTTCATCTGCTGCTTCACCTGGGCGAGCTGTTTATCGAAGGCAGCGATGCGCTCTGCGGCCTGTGTCTCCTGCCCGGTGATCGTCCCCAGCTGGGTCAGCAGTTCCTGCCAGCTTTTGTCGTCGTAATTGATGATAAGCGTCGGCGCGATGGCGGAAAGCTGATCGTAGAGCGCAAGCGCGGAATCCCCGCCTGTGGCGCTGATCAAAATCAGGTCCGGCATCTGGGCCGCGACCGCTTCGGCGCTCGGCTCGCCGATGTACAGCCGGGCAACCTTACGCTGCTTCGCGATATCGCCCCACTGACGTAAAAAGCCCTGCGCATCCGCCACGCGGTTGTTCGGCGTGGTCGCTCCGCTGGCAATGACCGGCGCGTCAATGGCCAGCAGGGAGCCGGTTAAGGTCACGCTGGTGGAGACAATGCGCGTCGGTTTGCTCTCAAGCGTGTGAACGCCGCGGCTGTCGGAGACCTGGCGCGGCCAGTCGTCGGCGGCGGCTGAGGTTAGTCCTAAAACAAAAAGTCCTGTTAAAAGAAGGGCATTGCGGCAAACGGCAGCGATTTTCACAGAGCGGCATCCTGATTTTATTGAAGATAATGCTTCTCATTTTCAGGGCTGTAGGGAAGGGATGCAAGCGTTTGTCGCACAAGTTATTTGCCCGACGGTTGACAGCGGGGCGATGTGGGATTAGGTTAGCCGACGAAAATATAAATGATAATCATTATTGCTTCTTTTATCATTTTAAGGAGGATGATATGGACACGTCCCTGGCTGAGGAAGTTCAGCACACCGCGACTACGCTGCAAGCAGATAGCTTTTTCTTTATGTCGCCTTACCGCAGTTTTACCACGTCCGGCTGTTTTGCCCGTTTTTCTGAACCCGCCGTCGGCGGTGACGATCCGGCGGGTCCCTTTCAGCAGAAATTAGCTCAGGCTTTCCGGAATGCGAAAAACAGCGGCATTGCCCATCCGGTGATGGTAGGGGCGATCCCCTTCGATACCCGCAAACCGTCATCGCTGTTTATTCCGCAACGCTGGCAAACCTTCTCCCGCCCGGCGCGTCAGCAGTCCGCACGCTACGCCTCCGGCGCGCAGACGCTGAACGTGCAACAACGCACCGAGATCCCGCCGCAGCCGATTTTCGAGGAGATGGTGGCCCGCGCCGCGTCGCTCACAGCCACGCCGCAGGTGAATAAGGTGGTGCTGTCGCGCCTGATTGATATTGCCACCGACAAACAGATTGATAGCAGCGCGCTGATGGAGCGTCTTATCGCCCAGAACCCGGCGAGCTTTAACTTCCACGTACCGCTGGAAGACGGCGGCGTGCTGCTGGGCGCCAGCCCGGAACTGCTGCTGCGTAAAGAGGGCGCGCACTTTAGTTCGCTGCCGCTGGCGGGCTCTGCGCGCCGTCAGCCGGACGATGTGCTGGATCGCGAAGCGGGCACTAAGCTGCTGGCCTCCGAAAAAGACCGTCACGAGCACGACCTGGTAACCCAGGCGATGAAAACCATTCTGGAACCGCGCAGCCATCATTTGAGCATGCCGGCTTCCCCGCAGCTCATTACCACCCCAACGCTGTGGCATCTGGCCACGCCGGTTGAGGGTGACGCGCGTGAAAACGAGAACGCCCTGACGCTGGCCTGCCTGCTGCACCCGACCCCGGCCCTGAGCGGTTTCCCGCATCAGGCGGCAAAAGAACTCATTGCCGAGCTGGAGCCCTTCGACCGCGAACTGTTCGGCGGCATTGTTGGCTGGTGCGACAGCGAAGGTAACGGCGAGTGGGTGGTAACTATCCGCTGCGCGCGGCTGCATCAAAATACCGTTCGCCTGTTTGCCGGCGCGGGCATTGTGCCTGCTTCCTCCCCGGTGGGCGAGTGGCGCGAGACGGGCGTGAAGCTCTCCACCATGCTCAACGTGTTTGGTTTGCACTAAGGAATACTCATGACCATCCCTTTTACCCGCTGGCCTGAGGATTTTGCCCGGCGCTACCGTGAAAAAGGCTACTGGCAGGATCTGCCGCTGACCCACATCCTGACGGACCATGCGGACAGCGATGCGGTCGCGATAATTGACGGCGATCGCCGCATTACCTACCGCGCGTTTAATCAGGCGGTGACGAATCTGGCGTCCGCCCTTCAGGCGCAGGGGCTGCATCGCGGCGAGACCGCGCTGGTGCAGCTCGGCAACGTGGCCGAGTTCTACATCACCTTCTTCGCGCTACTGCAAATCGGCGTCGCGCCGGTCAACGCGCTCTTTAGCCATCAGCGCAGTGAACTCAACGCCTACGCGGAGCAGATCAAACCCGCCGTACTGATTGCCGATCGCGACCACGCGCTGTTCTCGGGCGATGATTTTCTCAACACCTTTGTGGATGCGCATCGCTCGGTACGCGTTGTGCTGCTACGCGGCGATAAGGGCGAACACGCGCTGGAGGCGGCGATTTCACGCCCGTCGGACAATTTCATCCCGAACCCGACGCCCGCCGACGAAGTGGCGTTCTTCCAGCTCTCCGGCGGCAGCACCGGCACGCCGAAGCTGATCCCGCGTACGCACAACGACTACGACTACAGCATTCGCCGCAGCAACGAAATCTGCGGTATCACTGCGCACACCCGCTATCTGAACGCGCTTCCCGCGGCGCACAACTACGCCATGAGTTCGCCGGGATCGTTAGGCGTTTTCACGGCGGGCGGCTGCGTGGTGCTGGCGAACGATCCGAGCGCCACGCTCTGCTTCCCGCTGATTGAGCAGCATCAGATCAACGTCACCTCGCTGGTGCCGCCCGCGGTCAGCCTGTGGTTGCAGGCGATTGCCGACGGCGCGGGGAACGCCCAGCTGAAATCCCTCGAACTGCTCCAGGTAGGCGGCGCACGTCTCTCCGCCACGCTTGCGGCGCGCATTCCGGCGGAAATTGGCTGCCAGCTTCAGCAGGTGTTTGGCATGGCGGAAGGGCTGGTGAACTACACCGCCCTCGACGATGCGCCGGAGCGCATCATCAATACCCAGGGCCGCCCGATGTGCCCGGACGATGAAGTGTGGGTGGCGGATGAGGACGGCAACCCGCTGCCGCGCGGGGAAATCGGGCGTCTGATGACGCGCGGCCCGTATACCTTCCGCGGCTATTTCAACAGCCCGGAACACAACGCCAGCGCCTTTGATGCCAACGGTTTCTACTGCTCGGGCGATCTGATCGCCATCGACGAGCAGGGTTACATCACCGTGCAGGGGCGCGAGAAAGATCAGATCAACCGCGGTGGCGAGAAGATCGCCGCCGAAGAGATCGAAAACCTGCTGCTGCGCCACGACGCGGTGATCCACGCCGCGCTGGTGAGCATGGAGGACAGCCTGCTGGGCGAAAAAAGCTGCGCGTACCTGGTGGTGAAACAGCCCCTGCGCGCGGTGGAGGTGCGCCGCTTCCTGCGCGAGCAGGGCGTTGCCGAATTTAAGCTGCCGGACCGCGTGGAGAGCGTGGATGCGCTTCCGCTCACGCCGGTAGGCAAAGTTGATAAGAAACAGTTGCGCCTGTGGCTTGCTGAACGCGCCCGGGGCTGAGGAACAGAGAATGGCCATTCCAAAATTAACCGCTTACGCGTTGCCAACCGCCGCAGAGCTGCCGACCAACAAGGTGAACTGGGCATTTGAACCGGAGCGCGCCGCGCTGCTGATCCACGATATGCAGGAGTACTTCCTGAACTTCTGGGGCGAAAATAGCGACATGATGCAGCAGGTAGTGGCGAACATCGCTAAACTGCGCGCGTACTGCAAAGAGCACAATATTCCGGTGTATTACACCGCGCAGCCGAAAGATCAGAGCGATGAAGACCGTGCCCTGCTGAACGACATGTGGGGGCCGGGCCTGACCCGTTCGCCGGAGCAGCAGCGCATCGTCGCTGAGCTGACCCCGGATGAAGCGGACACCGTGCTGGTGAAGTGGCGCTACAGCGCGTTTCACCGCTCGCCGCTGGAGCAGATGCTGAAAGAGACCGGGCGCAACCAGCTTTTGATCACCGGCGTATACGCCCACATCGGCTGCATGACCACCGCCACCGACGCCTTTATGCGCGACATCAAACCGTTCTTTATCGCCGACGCGCTGGCGGATTTCACCCGCGACGAGCACCTGATGTCGCTGAAATACGTGGCCGGGCGTTCGGGCCGCGTGGTGATGACCGACGAGCTGCTGCCGTCCGTTCCGGCAACGAAAGCCGCGCTGCGCGCGCTGATCCTGCCGCTGCTGGACGAGTCCGACGAGCCGATGGATGATGAAAACCTGATCGACTACGGTCTGGATTCAGTACGGATGATGGCGCTCGCCGCCCGCTGGCGCAAAGTGCACGGCGACATTGATTTCGTGATGCTGGCAAAAAATCCGACCCTCGATGCCTGGTGGGCGCTGCTCTCCCGCGAGGTGAAGTGATGGCTTTTGATTTTACCGGTAAAACCGTCTGGGTGACGGGCGCGGGTAAGGGCATTGGCTATGCGACCGCGCTGGCATTTGTGGAGACCGGGGCGCAGGTGACCGGGTTCGATCTGGCTTTCCCTCACGGCGAATATCCGTTTGCCACCGAAACGCTGGACGTGGCGGATGCGGCGCAGGCGAGTGACGTCTGCGGGCGTTTGCTCAGCAGCCTTGAGCGGCTCGACGTGCTGGTTAACGCAGCGGGCATTCTGCGTATGGGCTCGACGGATCAGCTTTCGCAGGAGGACTGGCAGCAGACCTTTGCGGTCAACGTCGGCGGCGCGTTCAACCTGTTCCAGCAGACGATGGGCCAGTTCCGTCGTCAGCAGGGCGGGGCGATTGTGACCGTAGCCTCTGACGCGGCGCACACGCCGCGCATAGGCATGAGCGCCTACGGCGCGTCGAAAGCGGCGCTGAAAAGCCTGGCGCTGACAGTCGGGCTGGAACTGGCGGGCAGCGGCGTACGCTGTAACCTGGTGTCGCCGGGTTCAACGGATACCGACATGCAGCGCACCCTGTGGACCAGCGACGATGCGGAACAGCGGCGCATTCGCGGCTTTGGCGAGCAATTCAAGCTCGGCATTCCGCTTGGTAAAATTGCCCGTCCGCAGGAGATTGCTGCGACCGTGCTGTTCCTGGCATCCGATGCCGCCAGCCATATCACCTTGCAGGATATCGTGGTGGACGGCGGCTCCACGCTGGGGGCGTAATGATCTGGAAACGTCATTTAACGCTCGAGGAGCTGAACGCCACCAGCCTGAATACGATGGTGGGGCACCTTGGCATCGTCTATACCCGCCTCGGGGACGATACGCTGGAAGCCGAAATGCCGGTGGATGCGCGTACCCATCAGCCGTTTGGCCTGCTGCACGGCGGCGCCTCGGCGGCGCTGGCGGAAACGCTGGGCTCGATGGCCGGTTTTCTGATGACCCGTGACGGGCAGAACGTGGTGGGTACGGAACTGAATGCCACGCACCACCGCGCAGTCTCACACGGTAAGGTACGCGGCGTGTGTCAGCCGCTGCATCTGGGCCGTTCCAGCCAGAGCTGGGAGATCGTGGTGTTCGACGAGCAGGGACGGCGGTGCTGTACCTGTCGGTTGAGTACGATGGTGTTGGGGTAAGTCATTCAGCTGAAAGTGATCGGCTTAACACTGTGGTGTAAATCTCTGGTTTGACCACGCATTATTGCGTTTCAAAGTTGTTAAATTTTACCCGTTGTTCTAGAAACAAAATGTAACATCTCACTGTTTCACAACAACGGACAACAACTATGAACAACTCAGGGAAATACCTTACGTGGGCGGTGCTCTCCGTGGTGGGAGCCTTTGCCCTGGGCTATATCGCCCTCAACCGGGGGGAGCAGATCAACGCGCTGTGGATCGTCGTCGCCTCCGTCTGCATTTATCTGATCGCATACCGTTTTTATGGCCGCTATATCGCAAAGACGGTGCTGGGCGTAGACGGCACGCGCATGACGCCGGCCGTGCGTCATAACGACGGTCTGGACTACGTGCCGACCGATAAAAAAGTGCTGTTCGGTCACCATTTCGCGGCGATTGCCGGGGCAGGCCCGCTGGTGGGGCCGGTACTGGCCGCGCAGATGGGCTACCTGCCGGGGATGATCTGGATCCTCGCGGGGGTGGTGCTGGCGGGCGCGGTGCAGGACTTCATGGTGCTGTTCGTCTCCACCCGTCGCGACGGTCGTTCGCTGGGTGAGCTGGTGAAAGAAGAGATGGGGGCAACCGCCGGGGTGATTGCGCTGGTGGCGACCTTTATGATCATGGTGATCATCCTCGCGGTGCTGGCGATGATCGTGGTGAAAGCCTTGACCCACAGCCCGTGGGGAACCTATACCGTCGCCTTCACCATACCGCTGGCGCTGTTCATGGGGATCTACATTCGCTACCTGCGTCCGGGGCGCATTGGTGAAGTGTCAGTCATTGGCCTGGTGTTCCTGGTGTTTGCCATTATCTCCGGCGGCTGGGTGGCGGAAAGCCCGACCTGGGCGCCGTTCTTCGACTTCACCGGCGTGCAACTGACCTGGATGCTGGTAGGCTACGGCTTCGTGGCGGCGGTGCTGCCGGTATGGCTGCTGCTGGCCCCGCGTGACTACCTCTCTACCTTCCTGAAAATCGGCACCATCGTCGGGCTGGCGATCGGCATTCTGATTATGCGCCCGACCCTGACCATGCCTGCGCTGACCAAATTTATTGACGGCACCGGCCCGGTCTGGACCGGCAACCTGTTCCCGTTCCTGTTTATCACCATCGCCTGTGGGGCGGTGTCGGGCTTCCACGCGCTGATTGCCTCCGGGACCACGCCGAAGATGCTGGCGAATGAGAATCAGGCCTGCCTGATTGGCTACGGCGGCATGCTGATGGAGTCCTTCGTGGCGATTATGGCGCTGGTTTCGGCCTGTATTATTGACCCGGGCGTTTACTTTGCGATGAACAGCCCAATGGCGGTACTGGCCCCGGCCGGCACCGTTGACGTGGTCGCCTCTGCCGCGCAGGTGGTGAGCGGCTGGGGCTTTGCGATTACCCCTGAAACGTTGACGCATATCGCTAATGAGGTCGGCGAGCAGTCGATTATCTCACGCGCGGGCGGGGCACCGACGCTGGCGGTGGGCATGGCCTACATCCTGCACGGCGCGCTGGGCGGGCTGATGGACGTGTCGTTCTGGTATCACTTCGCCATTCTGTTCGAGGCGCTGTTTATCCTGACGGCGGTGGATGCGGGTACGCGTGCGGCGCGCTTTATGCTACAGGATCTGCTGGGGGTGATCTCCCCGAACCTGAAGCGGACCGATTCGCTCCCGGCTAACCTGCTGGCGACGGCGCTGTGCGTGCTGGCGTGGGGCTACTTCCTGCATCAGGGCGTGGTCGATCCGCTGGGCGGGATCAACACCCTGTGGCCGCTGTTCGGTATCGCCAACCAGATGCTGGCGGGCATGGCCCTGATGCTCTGCGCGGTAGTGCTGTTCAAGATGAAGCGCCAGCGTTACGCATGGGTGGCGCTGGTGCCAACGGCGTGGCTGCTGATCTGTACCCTGACCGCGGGCTGGCAGAAAGCCTTCAGCCCGGACAACAAGGTGGGCTTCCTGGCGATCGCCAACAAGTTCCAGGCGATGATCGACAGCGGTAAGATCCCGGCACAGTACACCGAATCTCAGCTGTCGCAGCTGGTGTTTAACAACCGTCTGGACGCCGGGCTGACCATCTTCTTTATGGTGGTGGTTGTGGTGCTGGCGTTGTATTCTCTGAAAACCGCGCTGGCGGCGTTGAAAGTCGACAAACCGACGGCGAAAGAGACGCCGTATGAGCCAATGCCTGAGAACCTGGACGAGATTGTCACCCAGGCGAAAGGGGCGCATTAACATTACCAACCCCCCTCACCCCAGCCCTCTCCCCAAAGGGGAGAGGGTGTTAAAGTTCCCTCTCCCCTTTGGGGAGAGGGTCAGGGTGAGGGGAATACAAACGAGAAACTGATTATGTTCGACACCCTTTCCAAAGCAGGTAAATACCTGGGCCAGGCCGCTAAAATGATGATTGGCGTGCCGGATTACGACAACTACGTCGAGCATATGCGCGTCAACCACCCGGACCAGACGCCGATGACCTACGAAGAATTTTTCCGCGACCGCCAGGACGCCCGCTACGGTGGCAAGGGCGGGGCGAAGTGCTGTTAACCCTCTTTCGGTAAATAGAGGCTGATCTGCTCCTGTTTACAGCCGTAAAGTGCCGCCAGCTTTTCGCGGGTGCGCTTTTGCGGTCGGGAGTCCAGCGCTTCCAGCTGTGACACGGCGGACTGGCTGATGCCAAGCTTCTCCGCCACCTCCTGCTGGGACATGCCGCGTAAAATGCGCCAGGCGGCCTGTAGGCTGACGTTCTCGTTATGCATGATGTCGCACACTTCACCCGGTAAACCTACGTTATCGTAGATGTCTGATTCGTAAGGGATGTCTTCCCAGTCGTTTTCATCATCGTCATCGTACTCAAGCATGGCTAAACGCATGCGAAAATATTCACCGTAGGGTATGACAACATACTGTTTTTTTCCTTCTTCATCCTTGATGAACTGAATAGTCATATTCCGTATGCTCCTCATGAAGGTAGGTAGTGGTTGTCCGGCGTTTTACTGCCACTACGTAGCAGATATCGCCCGGCGGGTCTCCGAAGGTGTAAATGACCCTGTAATCACCTAATCGCAACCTGTAGTGGTTTTCGGGAGAAGATAATTTCTTGATATCCGCGACAGGTGATGTTTTATCGTCCATCTTCTCCAGCCTGAATTTAATGCGGTTCTGATATCGAGGATCGATTTTAGAAAACTGCTTCTCTACTGTTTTAGACCACACAATCTTCATCCGTACCTCCACTGTACGCCCACACAAAATATAAGGAAATAATAAGACTATTAGATAAATTCCGAATTTCTAATGAGGTACTGTAGAGCGGAGAATAACCGCGAGAAAGCGGCAAAACGCGAATCGTCGAGGCGGCTCGAACAGGCCTCTGCCGGGCGACAGAGGCATACAGTAAATTTGCGATCAGGCGTTCAGACCGCCGTCGACATCCAGACCGGTGCCGGAAATTTGCCCCGCAGCCGGGCTGGCGAGGAAGGTGACTGCCGCTGCGATATCCTCCGGCTGGCCGTAATGGCCCAGGGCAATAAGCTGACGCTGAGAGTCAGCCTGCTCACCGTCTTCCGGGTTCATATCGCTGTTGGTCGGGCCGGGGTGGACCAGGTTGACGGTAATGCCGCGCGGGCCTAAATCACGGGCCAGACCTCGGGTGAGAGAGTTAAGGGCAGACTTGGTCATCGAGTAGACGGCGATCCCCGGCTGCGCCACGCGGTTCGCCAGACAGCTGCCAATGTTGATGATGCGTCCGCCGTCCGACATATGCACCAGCGCTTCCTGAATGGCGATCACCACGCCGCGGATGTTGACGTTGATCAGAGCGTCGATGTCCGCCAGGGTCATGGACTCCAGCGGGCCGCCGCGCGCAATCCCGGCGTTATTGACCAGAATATCCAGCCCGCCGAGGGAGCGCGCCGCCTGCGTGACCGCATCCTGAATCGCCTGCGCGCTGGCGCTGTCGGCCTGAATCGCCTCGCCGTGTCGCCCCAGCGCGTTGATCTCATCGACGACCTGCTGGGCTTTATCGACGGATTTTTCGTAGGTGATAACCACATCGGCACCGGCTCGCGCCAGCGACAGCGCAATCGCCCGACCCAGCCCACGACTGGCGCCGGTAACCAGCGCCTTTTTACCTGTTAAATCGATCTGCATGATGACCTCGTTGCAAGAGTGGAGAGAATCATCATTAGGTATAGCCCGTCGGCGCAATTAACGACTGAAGGATTCCACCTTCGCAAACGCGGCGCGCAGCACCTCAGGCGTTAACGTCACCGGCAGATAGTGAATCGACTCCACCGGGCGCAGGGTGTGGGCAATGACCTTATCCAGCTCGTCGCGGTTGTTTACATCAACGTCCAGCTCGCGAAGCGTGATCGGCAGGTTAAAGCGTTGGTATGCCGCCACCAGCTGCGCCAGCACGTCGTCCTGGCCGAGCAGGGCGCTCTGGACCAGAATGCCGTAGGCCACCTTGGTGCCGTGCAGGTATTTTTCCGTCTGCGGCAGCACGGTTAAGCCGTTGTGCACCGCGTGCGCCGCCGCCACGCGGGTATAGCGCTCACCCAGACCGCCGACCATTCCGCCTCCGGCAATAATCGCATCCACCACGTCCCGGAACGCCTGCGTCTGTTCGCCGCGCTGCTGATCTGCAAGCGCCTCTTCGCTGCGTTCCAGCAGCACGTCGCGGATCGCCAGCGCACCGTTCAGGCCAAGACGCACGGTCAGCGGCAGACTCTCAGGTTGAGGGGCGAGCACCGCCGCTTCGTACCACTTCGCCAGCGTATCGCCGATGCCCGCCAGCAGGTATTCCGCCGGGGCGTTAAGGATGATCTGCGGCTCCACCAGCACCAGAAAGTTGGCGTCGTCAAAAATCTCAAACTGTAGCGCCTGACCGGCATCGTTGTACCACACGGAGAGCGGGGTCCACGCCGCGCAGGTGGCGGCGATAGTGGGAATGCCCACGAACGGCACGCCCAGACGACGCGCCACGGCCTTGACGGTATCCATTACCGCACCGCCGCCCACGCCAATCACCACGCTGGTTTCACTTCCCGACTCGTTTACCAGATGAGTGACGTCACGCTCGCTGCAATGGCCCTTAAACAACAGATGTTTTGCCCCCGTCGCGTTAAAACTCTGCGGCAGATAAGGGCGTGCGCCCTCGATTGCCCGCTCGCCGTAGATCCACACCGCGCGGGAAAGTTGTTCCGGAGTAAAGAAATTATCCAGGTGTGCAAGGCTTCCCGGATGAGAGAAGTAGTTCGCCGGGCCGGGTACGACGCGGATATCGGTGTTGCTCATGAAGTTGTCCTTTTTTAGCAAGCGCTAACCCGATGTTATGTCTGGACATCCGGATGGCTAATAATATTTCGCTTTATCTTATGCCTTTTCCGTCGTTGTCAGTCAACCGGAGCTGTGAAAAATTCGCTAAATCAGAAGAGTAATGAAGGATTTACGCGGATGGTTTCCAGTCGCCTAGAGATGCGCGGTATCAGCCTGGCCTTTTCCGGCTTTCAGGCCCTGTCGCGCGTGGATTTCACCCTGAACGGCGGGTCGGTGCATGCGCTGACCGGCGCCAACGGCGCGGGGAAATCGACGCTGATGGCGGTGCTGTGCGGGACGCACGACCACTATGAAGGCGAAATCTGCATTAACAACCAGCCGGTAAGCATCCGCGAGCCGCTGGACGCCAAACGGCTGGGCATCCACCTCGTGCAGCAGGAGGTGGACGTGGCGCTGATCCCGGGGTTAAGCATTGCTGAAAACATCATGCTCGACCAGCTGGCGCAGCCAGGGCACCGCTACCGCTGGCGCGACATCCGCCAGCAGGCGCGGCAGGCGCTGGCGCAGCTGGATGTTTCGCTCGACGTTCGCCGCTCCATCGACGGCTGCACGCTGGCTGAAAAACAGCAGATTTTGCTGGCGCGGGCGTTATCTCATCACTGCCGTTTTTTGATTCTTGATGAACCCACCGCGCCGCTTGACGCGCACGAGAGCGAGCGTCTGTTTGCGGTAGTAAGACGTCTGCAACAGCAGGGCATCGGCGTGGTGTTTATCTCTCACCGCATTCACGAGCTAAAAGCTATCTGCGACACCCTGACGGTGCTGCGCGACGGCAGGCTGATTGAGTCTGGCCCGATGGCCGATCTCAGCGGTGAAGCGATCGTTGAGAAGATGCTCGGCCACGAGCTGAGCGATATCTATCCGCCCCCGCGCCCGCCGCACGGCGACGAAACGCTGCTGCGGGTTGAAGGGCTGCACGACGACGCGCTGCTGAAAGATATCTCGCTGCACCTGCGCAAGGGCGAAATTCTCGGCATTGCCGGGCTGGCGGGCGCGGGGAAAACGGAACTCTGTAAGGCGCTGTTTGGCGCCAGTAAAAGCCGCGTCGCGAACGGCGAGCTGAACCATCAGGACTGGAAACCGCGCGACCCGGCGGACTCGGTGCTGCGCGGCCTGGCGCTGGTGCCGGAAGAGCGGCGCAAAGAGGGCATTTTTATCGACGAGCCGGTGAGCATGAATCTTGCCGTGTGCGCCGATAACAGCTTCTCGCGCTGGAGCCTGTTCGGCCATCGTCAGGCGTGGCGCTGGGCGGAGGAGGTGATCGCCCGCGTCGGCGTTCGCGCCCGCGGCCCCGGGCAGGTTTTGCGACGTCTCTCCGGCGGCAACCAGCAGAAGGTCGCCATCGGCAAGTGGCTGCGCAATGACGCGAGCGTGCTGATCTTCGACGAGCCGACCAAAGGCGTAGACGTGAAGGCCAAAACCGATCTGTTCCAGCTGATCGACGGCCTGGCGCGCGAGGGCAAAGGGGTGATTTACGCCTCGGGCGAATTTGCCGAACTGGTCGGGCTGTGCGACCGCATCTGTGTCCTGTGGGACGGGCGCATCGTGGCGGAAATCGCCGGGGCAGAGGCCCGGGAAGAGACACTACTTTATTATTCAACCGGAGGAACGGCGTCGTGAGCAAGGCCCTTTCAGTGACCGCGGCGGCGTCTGGCCGTCAGCAACTTTTTGATTTTCTCTACAAATGGGGCATGTTGCTGACCGTCGTCGCGCTGGTGGCCGTCTTTGGCCTGGCGTCGGACAGCTTCCTCGATCCGAACAACATCATTAACATTCTGCGCTCGATTGCCATCGTGACGGTGATTGCCATCGGCGTGTCGATCTCCCTGACCGTCGGCGGGTTCGATCTCTCGGTGGGATCCACCGCGTCGCTGGCGAACGCGCTGGTGATTTCGCTTTTCGTCTGGCACGGCTTCGGCACCACCGAGTCGATTGTAATCACTCTCGCGCTCTGCACGCTGGTCGGCCTGTTTAACGCCTTTCTGATCGTCATCCTGCGTATTCCGGACATGCTCGCGACCCTTGCCAGCCTGTTTGTCATCCAGGGCGTGGCGATGACCTACAGCTACGGCGGGTCGATTACCGAGAACATGGTGCTGCCGAGCGGCGACATGGCGGAAGGGACCATTCCGGCGGCGTTCAGCCTTCTGGGGCAGGTGCCGACCATTGTGATCGTCATGCTGGTGGTGACGATTCTGGCGCAGCTTGGCCTGTCGCTGACCACCCATGGACGCCGGATGTACGCCATTGGCGGCAACCCGGAAGCCGCGCGCCTCTCTGGCATTCGCACCACGCGCTACAAGGTGGCAGCCTACGTGATTGCCTCCCTGCTGGCGGGCCTGGGCGGGATTTTGCTGGCCTCGCGCATTGGGTCGTCGCAGGTGAACGCGGGCGGCGGTTACCTGATGGATGCGGTGGCGGCGGCGTGGATCGGCTTCTCGCTGGCCGGGTCCGGCAAGCCGAATGCCCTGGGGACCCTGGTCGGGGCGGTGATTCTCGGCGTGCTGTCGAACGGGCTGGTGATGCTCTCCGTGCCGTATTACGCCATGGACATTATAAAAGGGCTGGTGCTCGCGGTAGCGCTGGCGATTACCTACATACAAAAACGCTGACAACACAACGGGATAAAAAATGAAAAAGATTGCACTCTCTTTGGTGGCATTAGGGTTATTCACCGCTCTGCCTGGCTTCGCGGCCACGCCCGCACCGCTCCCGGCGGCCATTGCCAACCATGACGGCCCCATTCGCATTGCGGTGATCCGCAACCTCGGCTCAGACGACAACACCACGCAGTTTGTTGCCGGGGCCATTCAGGAAGGGAAAAAGCTCGGCTTTAAGGTCAGCACCTTTTTGAGCAACGGGGATGACGCTAAATTCCAGGACTTCGTGAACCAGGCCATCAGCCAGAAATATGACGGGATTATCCTGTCTCAGGGCCGCGATCCGTACTCCACCGCGCTGGTAAAAAAGGCGGTGGATGCCGGGATCAAGGTCGCCGTATTTGATACCGCCGTCAACGGCGAGATTCCGGGCGTGACCGTTACCCAACAGGACGATGCCTCTCTGACCAATCTCTCCTTCGGCCAGCTGGCGAAAGATTTCAACGGCAAGGCCAATATCGTCAAGCTGTGGGTAGCGGGCTTCCCGCCGATGGAGCGTCGTCAGGCGGCGTATAAAGAGTTGCAAAAGCAGTACCCGGAGATTAAAGAGCTGGAGTCCATCGGCGCGGTCTCCTCTGACGTGCAGGGCGACACCGCCAACAAGGTGGGCGCGATCCTGGCGAAATACCCGAAAGGCAAAATCGACGCCATCTGGGGGACCTGGGATGCCTTCAGCCAGGGCGCGTATAAGGCGCTGAAAGAGAACGGCCGCACCGAGATCAAACTCTACAGCATCGACATCTCCAACCAGGATTTACAGCTGATGCGCGAGCCGGGTAGCCCGTGGAAGGTGAGCGTGGCGGTAGATCCGAAGCTGATTGGCGCGACCAACGTACGCCTGATCGCCAACAAGATTGCCGGTGAAGCCACGCCTGCCACCTACGACTTCAAAGCCGCTGCGATCCCGCAGGCGCTGCTGACCGCGCAGCCGGGGGCGGTGAACGTGGCGTCGCTGGGCAAAATCATTCCGGGCTGGGGCCAGACGGAAGATTTTATCGCGCCGTGGTTTGCGACGCTGGAAGCGAAAAATAAATGAGCATGCTTCCTACGCCAGAATACAGCCGCAATATGCGGCTGATTGGCCATAGCGACCAGGGCGGTCGCCCGGACGGCGTGCAGCTGATGGTGCACCGCGGCTTTGCGTATATCGGCCATATGGTGTCGCAGGGCTTTTCGATTGTCGACGTGCGCGATCCAAAAAATCCGAAACCCGCGGGCTATGTCCCCGCGCCGCCGGGCACCTGGAACGTGCACCTCCAGGCGCATGACGACCTGCTGCTGGTGATCAACGCCCGGGATCTGTTTGCCGATGCCCGCTTCGCCGACGAGAAGGTCTACTACACCCGTCAGGTAGGAGAGACCGTCAGCGACGTTCAGGACAGGGGCTGGAGCGCCGGGCTTCGCGTTTTTGATATCTCCACGCCGGACAGGCCGCGCGAAATCGGCTTTCTGTCGCTGAGCGGCATCGGCATTCACCGCATCTGGTACGTCGGTGGCCGCTGGGCGTACGTGTCGGCGCTGATCGACGGTTTTACCGACTACATTTTCCTGACCATTGACCTGGCGGACCCGCGCAAGCCCGAGGTGGCGGGGCGCTGGTGGCTGCCGGGGATGAACCAGTCCGCAGGCGAACAGCCGGACTGGCCGGAAGGGAAACGCTACGCCCTCCACCACGCGATTATTGCCGGGGATACCGCGTACGGCAGCTGGCGCGACGGCGGCCTGACGCTGCTGGACGTGAAGGATCGCACCCAGCCTAAGCTCATTAGCCACCGTAACTGGAGCCCGCCGTTTGGCGGTGGGACGCACACCGCGCTGCCGCTGCCGGACCGCGATCTGCTGGTGGTGCTGGACGAAGCGGTGCTCGATAACCAGGAAGACGGCGAGAAGCTGATCTGGCTGTTTGATATTCGCGAGCCGTCGAACCCGGTGAGTATCTCTACCTTCCCGCAGCCGGATGAAATCGACTACGTGGCGAAAGGGGCGCATTTTGGCCCGCACAACCTGCACGAGAACCGGCCGGGGAGCTTTGTCAGCTCCACGCTGATCTTCGCGACGTATCAGAACGCGGGCGTGCGCGCGTATGACATTTCCAATCCGTATCGCCCGGTGGAAACGGGAGCGCTGGTGCCCGCGGCGCCGGAGAGGATGATGGATACGCGGCCGAATCGCCCGCAGGTGATCCAGTCGTGTGACGTGTTTGTGGACGCGCAGGGGATTATTTACAGCACGGACTATAACGGCGGGCTGTCGGTGATTGAGTATCTGGGGTGAGTGCGGTTTGATGCCCTCACCCCGGCCCTCTCCCACAGGGAGAGGGAGAAAATCAACTGTACTGCCGCACCCGTGCCACCAGCTCTTCCGCGCTGTCGATGCGGTCGGCAATCACAATCAGCGCTTTACCGAGGGATATCGCGTGGCGCAGGCATTCGTGACGCATCGCTTCATCCTGAATGGTGTCGATATCCGCCACATGGGAAAGCCCGACGCTGCGGCGAATCAGCTCGGTGCCGCAGAATCCGATGGCATCGTGCCAGACCTTTTTCAGGAATGCGGAGGCATAGCCCGGTGCGCTGAGTGCGGCGTCGCGGGCTTTCTCGTTTGCCAGTACCTGGAAGCGCTCCGCAAAGGTGTTCCACAGTTCCTGAATATCGGTCAGGCGCTGCTCGCGCGCGGCGGCGGCATCGCGAATGCCCAGATGCCCCGGCAGGCCGCAGAAGTTGAGCAGCAGGTTGCCGATGGCGGTGCCAACGTCAAAGCCCATCGGCCCGAAATAGCCGAACTCAGCGTCGATGGCCTTCAGGCTGCCGTCGGCCACAAAAATCGAGCCGCTGTGAATGTCTCCGTGCAGCAGGGCTTCGGCGTGCGCGAAAAAGCGGTGCTTGAGGGAGGCCACGGCGATTTTAAGCTGGGCGTCGTCGCGCAGGGCGGCAACATCGTTTTCCAGCTCGGCCGGGTAGCTGTTGCGCGCGTGGATCTGGTACGGATCGTTGAAGAACAGATCTTCGGTGATCTCGCACATCTCCGGGTTGATGAATTTTGCCACCTGCGCTTTTTTCTCGTGCGGATGCAGATAAAAATCGCTGGTGTGGAAAAGGGTGTGAGCCAGATATTCCCCCAGCTGACGCGCTGCCTGTGGGTAATAATTATTTCTGATCAGCTCGCCGCGCCAGATGCGATGGCTGGAGAGATCTTCCATCACCATCACCGCCAGTTCCGGATCAAAGTGGTGGATTTTCACGGTGTGCTGAGGGCTGTGCTGGTAATGCTCGACCAGGGTTTGCGCTTCAAGACGGGCACGATCCAGCGTCAGCGGCCAGGATTCGCCGACGCAGCGTACGTAGGGCAGCGCCTGCTTAACGACGATGCGGCTGACGCCCGCGCTGTCGAAAATTTTAAAAACCAGATTGAGGTTGCCGTCGCCCACTTCCTGCGCCTCTACCAGGGATGACGGATCGTCAAGTCCGCCAAACTGCCTGGCATACTCCACGGCGTCCTGAGCGGTAAAGGTACGGTATTGCGACATGGCCTGCTCCTCAGTTTTGCTAATTAAGACATGTAGACGTCTATACATCTGGATTTCATCCTGACACAATGTGCTACAACAACGCAACAGGGAATTAACGACATGCAGACATTACAGACGACCAGCCTGCGGGTGGCGAATAATCAGCTCTTTATTCTCGACCAACAGGCGCTTCCGCAGGAGAAACGCTGGGTGGATGCCTCGACGGTCGAGGCGCTGGTCGGGCATATCCACGCTTTGCGCGTACGTGGCGCGCCGTTGATTGGTCTCTCTGCAAGCCTGCTGCTGGCGCTGTTAGCGGAAAGCGGCAAAAGCCGCGACGAGCTGGCGGTGGCGATGGAAACCCTGCGCGCATCCCGCCCGACGGCGGTAAACCTGATGAACAACCTCGACCGCATGAAGCTTGCGCTGTGGGAAGAGGATTTCGTTCCGGCGCTGGTGGCTGAGGCGCTGCGCCTGATTGACGAAGACAAACGGCTCTGCGACGCGATTGCAAAAGCGGGCAGCGCGCTGGTGAAGCCCGGCAGCCGTCTGCTGACCCACTGCAACACCGGCGGGCTGGCGACGGCGGGCGTCGGTACCGCGCTGGGGGTGATTGCTCGCGCGCATAAGGAAGGCAAGGTAAGCAACGTCTGGGTGGATGAAACCCGTCCGCTATTGCAGGGCGGCAGGCTGACCGCGTGGGAACTCGGCGAGCTGGGCGTGCCGTATCAGCTAATTACCGACTCCATGGCCGCCAGCCTGATGGCAAAAGGGCAGGTGGACGCCGTGTGGGTGGGGGCAGACCGCATTGCGGCCAACGGCGACGTGGCGAACAAAATCGGCACCTACTCTCTGGCGGTGCTGGCGAAATTCCACGGCATTCCGTTCTATGTCGCCGCGCCGCAAACGACCCTCGACCCGGACTGCCCGAACGGCGACGCGATCCCGATTGAGCAGCGCGCCGCCAGCGAGGTGACGGGCGTCGCCGGAAGCTTTGGCGCGGTGCAGTGGGCACCGCAAAACGCGCAGGTCTATAACCCGGCGTTTGACGTCACCCCCGCCTCGCTGATTAGCGGCTGGGTACTGGATACAGGCGTGGTCACTCCGGACGAGGTGGCGGAAGGGAAATTTGCCTGAGTCCGGCTATCCTTTAAGGGGCTCCCTTAAGAGGACAACATCGTGACGCTCGATCCTGAAACAGACTTAAAACTGGAGCGCGTAGTGGACGCACCGCGCGATCTGCTGTGGCTCTGCTGGACTACGCCAGAGCACATCAAAAACTTCTTCATTCCTGCTCCCCATAAGGTGACCGAATGCGACCACGACCTGCGCGTGGGCGGGCGGTTCAATACCGTGTTTGAGGTGGACGGGCAGCGGATGGATAACCGGGGCGTATTCCTTGAAATCGATCCGGGGAAAAAGCTGGTCTTTACCGACGGCTATACCGAAGGCTGGAAACCGGCCGAGAAGCCGTTTATGACGGCAATTTTGCTCCTGGAAGACGCCGGGGAGGGCAAAACCCGCTATACGGCGATAGCGCGCCACCCCACGAAGGAAATCCGCGAGCAGCATGAACAGATGGGATTTCACGAAGGGTGGGGGATTGTGCTGGATCAGCTGGTGGGGTATGTGAAAGGGCTTAACGCTTAGTGCGCGCTGGTGCCCTCACCCCGACCCTCTCCCACAGGGAGAGGGAGAAAAGATCAGGCCAGGCGCGGATACGCATCCGCAATCGCATCCCCGGTAAACTGCGCCACCCAACCCTCCGGGTTATCGAAAATACGAATGGCGGTAAAGTTCGGCTCTGAGCCCATATCAAACCAGTGCGGCGTGCCTGCGGGCACGGAAATCAGGTCGTTTTTCTCGCACAGCACCTGATACACCTCATCGCCGATGTGCAGGCAGAATAATCCCGCCCCTTCCACGAAAAAACGTACTTCGTCTTCGCCGTGGGTGTGTTCGTTCAGGAACTTCGCGCGCAGCGCCTCTTTCTGCGGATTGTCGGCGCGCAGGCTGATCACATCCCAGCTCTGGTAACCTTTCTCTGCCACCAGCTTGTCGATCGCATGCTGATACGCAGCGATCACGGCTTCAGGCGCGGGATCGTGCCCTAAATCGCGATCCGCAGCCCAGCGTTCAAACCGCACGCCTTTTGCGTTGAGCTGTTGGGCAATCTCGGCGGCGTCGGTGCTGTGCCACTGGTGCTGACTGGCGTCTTTATCGGAATAAATGGTCAATGCGCTCATGAAGGGATCTGCTCCGGATTAATCTCGTCAAACTGGTGGATCTGATGGTGATGGCTTGCGCCGTCATCTTCACCGCGAATCAGTTGCAGGGTGCGAAAACCCGCCTGTTCAGCCGCGTCCAGCTCCTGATGAATATCCGACAGAAACAGGATCTGCGACGGGGCGATGCCCGTTTGCGCCGCAATATTTTGATAAGACTGCACCTCGCGCTTGGCGCCAATGTGGGTATCAAAATAGCCGCTGAATAAGTGAGTAATATCACCTTCGTCGCTGTAGCCAAATAACAGTTTCTGCGCGGCGACGGAGCCAGAGGAATAAACATAGAGATCAATCCCTTGTGCCTTCCACTTTTCCAGCGTGGGCAGTACGTCAGGATAGAGGTGTCCGGTAAAGTCACCGTTGACGTAACCGTCCTGCCAGATGATGCCTTGCAGGGCTTTGAGCGCCGTCGATTTGCGGTCTTCATCCATAAAGGTAAACAGCACGTTGATGAGATCGCTGACGCTGGCATGCGGAGCGCTGATTTCATCGCGCAGGTTGTCCAGAATCGATTTGACCGGCTCGGCGTACTGCTGCGCGGTCACGAAGGCCGCCAGCCGCTCACGCGCGTAGGGGAACAAAACATCATGGACAAAACGGATATCGCTGGTGGTCCCTTCAATATCCGTCACAATCGCGCGAATCATACTCTCTCCCATTGTCGTAAACGCATTTCGCATTCAAATAAGAATTCTAAACCTTCCAGATGACGGCGGGCTTCGGCCACGTCGCGTCCCCAGCAGGTTAAGCCATGGCCGCGCAGAAGAAAACCATAATTAAGCGGGCGTTCCTGCGCGTAATGGGCGATGCGCGAGGCGAGGGCGTCGATGTCCTGGTCGTTATCAAACACCGGGATGGCCACCGTATCCCGATGCGTGGTCTGCCCGGTAAGGGATTTTTGCATCTCGAAACCGGTGATCTTCAGCTCGGCCTCGTTCACCAGCCGCGACAGCACCGTGGCATTGACGGTGTGAACGTGCAGGACAGCGTTAGCTTCGGGGAACAGGCGATAGATGAGGGTATGCAGCCCGGTCTCTGCCGACGGTTTACGGCCAGACGGCGCACGGTTGGTGGCGATTTCAACCTGTAGAAAATCGGCGGTGGTCAGGCTACCTTTATCTTTTCCGGATTCGCTCAGCCAGCACAGGTGTTCATCCTGACGCACGGACATATTGCCGCCGGTAGCGGGCGCCCAGCCTTTAGCGCCAATCCAGCGGCAGGCCTCGACCAGGTGTGTGAGTTGCAGGTTGTCTGTCATTTCCTTTTACCCTCTCGGCCAGGAATATTTATATCGTTTAGACGTCTAAGCGTCTTGATTGCCAAAGACTAACATCGTGTTATAGTGTCAGCAACATAAGTATTACAGGCAGGCACACTACAATGAGCAATAACCCGTTGATCCCGCAGAGTAAACTTCCCAATCTCGGCACGACGATTTTTACGCAGATGAGCGCCCTGGCGCAGCAGCACAACGCCATTAACCTCTCACAAGGTTTCCCGGATTTTGATGGGCCGAAATATTTGCAGGAGCGTCTGGCGTACCACGTTGCGCAGGGAGCCAACCAGTATGCGCCGATGACCGGCGTGCAGACGTTGCGTGAAGCCATTGCGGATAAAACGGCGGAGTTATACGGCCATAAGCCTGACGCGAACAGCGATATTACGGTGACGGCAGGGGCGACCGAAGCGCTGTATGCGGCGATAACCGCCCTGGTGCGTACGGGTGATGAGGTGATTTGTTTTGACCCGAGCTACGATAGCTACGCCCCGGCGATTGAACTGGCCGGCGGCGTGGTGAAGCGCGTGGCGCTCCAGCCACCGCATTTTCGCCCTGACTGGCAGGCATTTGCTGCGCTGCTGAGTGACAAAACCCGTCTGGTGATCCTGAATACTCCGCATAATCCGTCGGCGACGGTGTGGCAAAAAGCCGATTTTGCTGCGCTGTGGCAGGCCATCGCCGAACGTGAAATATATGTTCTGAGCGACGAGGTGTATGAGCATATCTGCTTCGCCGAAGAGGGGCATGCCAGCGTGCTGGCGCATCCGCAACTTCGCGAGCGTGCAATCGCGGTATCGTCATTTGGGAAAACCTACCATATGACCGGCTGGAAGATAGGGTACTGCGTGGCCCCGGCGGCCATTAGCGCTGAGCTGCGCAAAGTGCATCAGTACCTGACGTTTGCCGTGAACACACCGGCTCAGCTGGCGCTGGCGGATATGCTGCGTGCGGAACCCGGGCATTACCGCGAGCTGCCGCACTTCTATCGTGAACGTCGGGATCTGTTTGTGGCGGCGCTGAGCAAAAGCCGCCTGGTAATTTTGCCGTCTGAAGGAACCTATTTCCTGCTGGCCGACTACAGCGCGATTTCCGATCTGGACGACGTGAGTTTCTGCCAGTTGTTGACGAAAGAGGTGGGAGTGGCGGCCATTCCGCTGTCGGTGTTCTGCGCCGATCCCTTCCCGCATAAGCTGATTCGTCTTTGCTTTGCGAAGCAGGAATCGACGCTGCTCGCTGCGGCAGAGCGTCTGGCGACGCTCTGACTATTTCACCGTCCAGGCTTCTGAAAAACGACGGTCTGCGAAGAGTTCGAGCAGACCGTTGATCTGCTTCAGACGCAGCACTTCATCGCTGTCCATACCCAACTCCTGGCCAATTTTCTGCTCACTCCAGCCCATAAGCACCAGTTCTCGCACGATTTCTGACATGGCGTTGATCTGGTGGCGTCCACGCGCGCGGTTGTGACGAATAGTTGCAGCCATGCGATCGAACTTTTCCTGGCGCGCTTTACGCAGGCAGGTAACAGGGAGGTAACCTTTAAGCTGGCGCTTCAGGATCGCCCGGTTACTGCCGATATCATGACGGTGAAAACCATCGACAATTTCGTAGTGCTGTGGCGCATTTTCCGTCACAACGATAGGTTGTGTGAATCCATCCAGCTCCAGTGACTTGCTGAGCAGCCGCTTTTCCGGCGGCGCGACGTTATTTGGGTTGTAATCGTTAGCGGTGATGTTTGTCTTTTTTATCCACAATACGCAATCGACGGGCTGATCGCGAAAAGGGCTGATTTCATGTAATGCCTGACGAAACGCATTAATAGCGGCTATTCGCTCTTCTTCTGAAAGTGCCTGAAGGTACGTTTCCATTTCGGTGATTATTCGTTGTTGCATAAAATCCCCCATTCCTTGCGTTTTGCTTTCACTCTGTCGCTGTAGCGCTGATAGTGTTTAGGCTTATTTGGGCTAAACGAAAGTGCCCGGCACCAATAGTCATTGTTGAGTAAAACCTTACAAATGCGTCGCCAGGAAGGGATATCTTTTGCACCAATGTCACCCTCCTGCGTGTCGGGAATATCGTTCATGCCTCGCTTTTGATACCAGTGGAGATAAACCGCGATTTTGTTGCGGTAATGTTCCGCCGTATTTTGCGGCATGCTGTCGAGTAACAGCATGGCGTATTCGCGCCAGCCGAGATGGTCTGGTTTCAGGATCTTCCGGTGGCCATAAAAATGGTTATCGTGCCCGGCATAAATACCTCCGCTTCGCACGCCGCAGGCGCGTTCACACATCGCCGCCCAGCGTTCGGGTTCAATGACATGATAGAGCCACAAGCCCTGACGCTGTTCCGGGCCAAACGGTTCGCAGATGCGCATATAACGCGGCGGCACCCCCGCCTTGTACATCAGGTCGTATAACGGGTTATAGCAACATTTTGATTTCGCGAACCACGTCCAGATGTCGGCGGTTTTCCAGTCGTACAAGGGGTAGATATACCAGGCGTGCCCACCCGGGGCGACGGTCGTCCAGGGTTTATCGTCAGAAAAGCGCTGCTTACGCGCCGACGCGATAGCCAGAAAGCGGTTGTAAGATTCATCGGCGCGGATCCCCACCATGACGGCGGCAGGACGTTTTTGTGCATACCATTCGGCAAACTCGCGCACGAAGGCTTCAAACGTCATTCCCTGCTGATAAAAATCGAAATAGTGGTAATCGGTAATGGCGTCTTCCGGTGGCTGGCGAACCCAGTTTGTCCCGGGTTCCCAGCACTGCCATTCAGGTTGAAACTGTGACAGGGCGTTCTGGGTCGTGAGCGGAAGCGCTACCCACCAGAACTGATGGATAACATCCCGATACAGCGTTCTCATCGTGTCAACATGCTGAATGGTTGAGGAGAATTGCGCTTCCCAGTCCAGAAAGATGACATCTATTTTTCGCTTTAATTGCCGTGCTTTCTGGGCAACGAGATGCAGCATCACGGTAGAATCTTTTCCACCGGAAAAGGAAACGCAGACCCTGGAGAAATTGTTAAGCGTCCAGTCTATGCGTTCCGCAGAAGCGTCTAAAACATTTTCCTGTAAAGGGATTTTATAGATCGACATGATTAATCGCGTCCTGCGTGTTAAATGTCTGGAAAAAAACAAAACGATATTATGGAATTATTTGTCCTTAATTTCACGGGGGCATTTTCTTCGGGTTGCCTTATTTGCATTCACCATGCAAATGTATTTTACGCAGACGGCGGAGAAACGCAGAGCTTATGCATTTTTTCAATGAATGTTGAAAAAACAGTGCTATTCAGTGATGAACGGCTGTAGAGCATATAGATCTTTAATTCAGGCAGCTCAAACGGTGGCTCAAGCCTTTTTAATTTCAACGGTTCTTTATATGTTTCATAGATCGACACGGGGATGAAGCCTAACAGATCAGATGAACAGACCATGGAGATGAGAGAGCTAAGGGAGTCCGTACGAAAAGCAATATTCCTTTCCGGAAACGCGTCATTTGCGCGACTCTGAAACTCTTTTACACCCGGATGAGCACTCTGGTAAAAAGTGAATTTCTCCTGGTATAGCACTTCCAGCGTGACTGCGTCAGCGAGCCTTGGGTGGTCTGCTCTACAGATTAAGGCTATCGGCACCGTGGTGAAGTGGGTGCAGACCACAGAGCGATTGTGGATAGGTGCGATAGAGAAGATGAGATCGGCCTTACGATAGGCCAACAAATCTTCCGCTGATTCGGAGGAAATGAGCATGTCTCTTTGCTCTATCTCATAATTCTCTTCAGATATTAAAAGCTTCAACGGTTCGAGCATCGAACCAGGAGACACCATTTGAGAGCAATAGATAACGAACTTTTTTTTGATGTCCGAGTGATGCATCATGTTGATCGTCTGCTCAAGCTGATTGAGATTTTTTTCCAGATGATGATGCAGGTTGGTACCTACTGTGGTTGGCGTAATTCCCTTCCCTGAACGGATAAACAGGGGGTCATTAAGCTGACCGCGCAGGCGTTGCAGCGACTGGCTGACGGCGGATGGCGTGATATAAAGCGTCTCGGCAGCCCTACTGATACTGAGATGTTGGTAAATGCATTCGAAGATGACTAACAGATTGAGATCGAATTTTTTTAGGTCGTAGAGGTTTGCCATGTTTCGTCCTGAGTGAGTTGAGTTTGCTGTCGTTATCACATCCTGGAGTACGACAGAGGGAAGTTACCCTTTACAATCCGTGTGAATAACTCGCTTAATTTAAAATTTAAGTGATCTTAATATATCACGGCTTTGGATTATTGAAACATAACTTCAAGACTAATTAAGATAATTTTATCTTTAAAGTTTGATTGAATTATTTGAATGAAAAGTGGTGTTTATATATAGCGTGAAACCCATAATGAAATTAAATTTATAATCTTTCAGAGTCCTCTTCGATACTGCCTATCACAGCCATAGGCAGGACTATCCCTCTTATGCATTGCTCAATGCGCGCAGGGGTGCTGTAATCAAAGCGCTGTTACGGCCTTGATACAAGGTATGTAGAGCGCAACGCAACGCCAGCTTCGGCTGGCACTGAATGTACCTGCGGGGAATTCAGGTATCAGGGCCGCCCGTTGAGGCGGCCTTTTTACTTTCAGGCTTTCCTGTAAAAGGTTCACCTTGCTGTCTTGTTGCTGTTGTAAGGTTTGGCTGATTGATTTGATAAAGCATACGCATTAGCCCCGATGGATAAAGTTGGTTACCTTACATCTCAACGAAAACACGGAGGAAGTACAGATGTCTTTGATTAACACTAAAATTAAACCTTTCAAAAACCAGGCGTTCAAAAACGGTGAGTTCATCGAAGTAACCGAGAAAGATATCGAAGGCCGCTGGAGCGTGTTCTTCTTCTATCCGGCTGACTTCACCTTCGTTTGCCCGACCGAACTGGGCGACGTGGCAGACCACTACGAAGAACTGCAAAAGCTGGGCGTAGACGTTTACTCTGTTTCTACCGATACCCACTTCACCCACAAAGCGTGGCACAGCAGCTCTGAAACTATCGCGAAAATCAAATACGCGATGATCGGCGACCCGACTGGCGCCCTGACCCGTAACTTCGACAACATGCGTGAAGATGAAGGCCTGGCAGACCGCGCGACCTTCGTTGTTGACCCGCAGGGCATTATCCAGGCTATCGAAGTTACCGCTGAAGGTATCGGCCGTGATGCATCTGACCTGCTGCGCAAAGTGAAAGCGGCTCAGTACGTTGCTTCTCACCCAGGCGAAGTGTGCCCGGCGAAATGGAAAGAAGGCGAAGCGACGCTGGCGCCATCTCTGGACCTGGTCGGCAAGATCTAAATTTCCGTTGTTTTTCACGCCATAGCTGCGTTGGCGTCGCCTGCTCACCCTGGTCACTTACTTTAGTAAGCTCCCGGGGATTCTCAGGCTAGCCGCCTTGCTCTGACGCGAAATACTTTGGAAATTGTTTCAGTCATGGGCGCTCCCCGCGCCCATTTCATTCCAGCACCATGATGCAAGTTGCATTCAGGCAGCCCGTATAAGGCGGCTTGCATGATGACGTTTTAAGAGAGGGAAGAATAATGCTCGACACTAACATGAAAACCCAGCTCAAGGCCTACCTTGAGAAACTGACCAAACCTGTTGAGCTGATTGCCACGCTGGACGACAGCGCGAAATCGGCAGAAATCAAAGCACTGCTGACAGAGATTGCTGAGCTGTCGCCGAAAGTGACCTTCAAAGAAGACAACACGCTGGCAGTCCGTAAGCCTTCTTTCCTGATCGCCAACCCAGGGTCTGACCAGGGCCCGCGTTTCGCGGGCTCTCCGCTGGGGCACGAATTTACGTCCCTGGTGCTGGCGCTGCTGTGGACCGGTGGTCATCCGTCAAAAGAAGCGCAGGCGCTGCTGGAGCAGATCCGCGATATCGACGGTGATTTTGAGTTTGAAACCTATTACTCGCTCTCCTGCCACAACTGCCCGGACGTGGTGCAGGCGCTAAACCTGATGTCTGTCCTCAACCCACGCATTAAGCACACGGCGATTGACGGCGGTACGTTCCAGAACGAAATCACCGAGCGCAACGTGATGGGCGTTCCGGCGGTTTACCTGAATGGCCAGGAGTTCGGCCAGGGACGCATGACGCTGACCGAAATCGTCGCCAAAGTGGATACCGGCGCAGAAAAACGCACGGCGGAAGAGCTGAACCAACGCGATGCGTACGATGTGCTGATTGTCGGTTCCGGCCCGGCGGGCGCGGCGGCAGCGGTCTACTCCGCACGTAAAGGGATCCGTACCGGTCTGATGGGCGAGCGTTTCGGTGGTCAGGTTCTGGATACCGTAGACATTGAAAACTACATTTCCGTGCCGAAAACCGAAGGCCAGAAGCTGGCCGGTGCGTTGAAAGCGCACGTCAGCGACTACGACGTGGATGTCATTGACAGCCAGAGCGCCAGCAAACTGGTTCCGGCGGCGGTCGAGGGTGGTTTGCACCAGATTGAAACGGCGTCCGGCGCGGTGCTGAAAGCGCGCAGCGTGATCATTGCCACCGGCGCGAAATGGCGCAACATGAACGTCCCGGGCGAAGATCAGTATCGCACCAAAGGCGTGACCTATTGCCCCCACTGTGACGGCCCGCTGTTCAAAGGTAAACGCGTCGCGGTGATCGGTGGCGGTAACTCCGGCGTGGAAGCGGCTATCGATCTGGCGGGAATTGTGGAACACGTTACCCTGCTGGAGTTCGCTCCGGAGATGAAAGCGGACCAGGTGTTGCAGGATAAGGTGCGTAGCCTGAATAACGTCGACATTGTGCTCAATGCCCAGACGACAGAAGTGAAAGGCGACGGCAGCAAAGTGACTGGTCTGGAATACCGTGACCGCGTGAGCGGCGATATCCACAGCGCAGCGCTGGCAGGGATCTTTGTTCAGATTGGCCTGCTGCCAAACACCACCTGGCTGGAAGGCGCTATTGAGCGTAACCGCATGGGCGAGATCATCATCGATGCGAAATGCGAAACCAGCGTTAAGGGCGTATTTGCGGCGGGCGACTGCACCACCGTGCCGTACAAACAGATCATCATCGCTACCGGTGAAGGTGCGAAAGCGTCGCTGAGCTCGTTTGATTACCTGATCCGCACCAAAACTGCATAATAAAAGAAAGCAAGACGACACCTGCAATGCCAGAGGCCACCTAAAGGTGGCCTCTTTTTTTATCTGACGACCATCACCGGAATGTGGGTGTGGCGGATCACGCTGGAGGCGTTCGACCCCAGCAGGTGAGTGGTGATGGAAGGGTTACGTGAACCAATCACTACCACGTCGGCATTTAATTCCCCGGCAAGCTCATTAACGGCGTCGCGCACGCTACCGAACCGGACGTGGGTTTTGATGCGGGAAGGATCGATGCTGAAGTGCCCGACCATGGTTTGCAGGCGCGTCTCGGCTTCGTGCTGTAAATGCTCTTCAAAACGACGCACATCAGCAGCGAAACGATGCAGGCTCAGGCTGGCAGAGCCCGGCAAAACATGCAGAAGATGAATAATTCCGTCCTGCTGCGCGAGAAATTCCGCGTGACGTATAGCCTTATCACTCAGTTCCATTTCAAAAACATCAACCGGCATAATGATTGTTTGATACATAACCGTTTCTCCTTGTTAATAAACGCTGAAATCATTCAACCACAAAATATAAATGGTTTCTGTAATCCCGACAGCACTTTTTTATCTCGCCAGGATAAATCTCAAAACAGCCGGATTCCGGGGCAGATCCCGAGAGGTAGCTACCCTTTTATAAGCTTACCCACACCCTTTCGGAGGTTGCATGAAAGCTCTCACCTATCACGGTCCACATCATGTTCGGGTCGATAATGTCCCCGATCCGGGCATCGAACAGCCTGACGATATCATCCTGCGCGTAACGGCCACGGCGATCTGTGGTTCTGATTTGCATCTTTATCGCGGAAAAATTCCCAAGGTCCAGCATGGCGATATCTTTGGTCATGAATTTATGGGCGAGGTGGTGGAGTGCGGGAGCGAAGTGAAGAACGTGCAGAAAGGTGACCGGGTGGTGATCCCGTTTGTAATTGCCTGCGGTGACTGCTTCTTTTGCCAGATGCAACAGTACGCGGCCTGCGAAAACACGAATCGCGGGCAGGGCGCGGCGCTGAACAAAAAGCAAATTCCCGCCCCTGCCGCGCTGTTTGGCTACAGCCATCTTTACGGCGGCGTGCCGGGCGGACAGGCGGAGTATGTGCGCGTCCCGAAAGGCAACGTGGGGCCGTTTAAAGTGCCTCAACTGCTGTCTGACGACAAAGCGCTTTTCCTGTCAGATATTCTGCCTACCGCCTGGCAGGCGGCGAAAAATGCGCAGATTCAGAGAGGCTCCAGCGTCGCCGTATTCGGGGCCGGGCCGGTGGGGCTACTGACCATTGCCTGCGCGCGGCTTCTCGGCGCAGAGCAGATTTTTGTGGTTGATCATCATCCCTATCGACTGCGGTTTGCCCAGGAGCGCTACGGCGCGATCCCGATTAACTTTGATGACGATAACGACGCGGCGGAGAAAATCATTGAGCAAACGGCCGGACAGCGCGGAGTGGATGCGGTGATTGATGCCGTCGGGTTTGAGGCCAAAGGCAGCACCACGGAAACGATCCTCAGTAACCTGAAAATTGAAGGCAGCAGCGGCAAAGCCCTGCGCCAGTGCATTGCTGCGGTGCGGCGCGGAGGCGTGGTCAGCGTGCCGGGCGTGTATGCCGGTTTTATACACGGCTTCCTGTTTGGCGATGCCTTCGATAAAGGGCTGAGCTTTAAGATGGGGCAGACCCACGTCCATGCCTGGCTGGGAGAGCTGCTGCCGCTTATCGAAAAAGGGCTGCTTACACCGGAAGATATTGTCACCCACTATCTTCCGCTGGCTGATGCGGAGCGCGCCTATAAAATCTTCGAAAAACGGGAGGAGGAGTGCCGCAAGGTGATCCTGGTGCCTGGTGCAGACACCCCGGAGGCAGCGCAGCAGAAAGTGAAGGGACTGGTGAATGCCTTCCCCGGCGGCGTTGTGTGAGGTTCCTCACTCACCAGTGGCGCTCAAGGTATAGCACCGCCACGACGAGGATCGCCAGGATGATGAGAAAAACCAGTGTGATAACAAGTATCTCACCCATGACCGTCCCCACGGCACCACAACAGAGTAAGCGTGGATTAAGCGGTTTTTGTCCGATATAACACAATCGGGTGAATTTGCGGAAAGAGGATGCGGGTGCATCCTCTGTGCAAAGCGGGGTCGCTTGTTCAGAAGGGATTAACGCAGGTAATCGCCAGCGGCTTCGGGCTGGTAGAGCAGCTCAAGCACTTCCAGGTGAGCTGAGGCACCGCCAGGGAGTTCCCAGTGGATAGTATCGCCTGTGCGCAGTCCAAGCAGCGCCGCGCCCACGGGTGCCAGCACCGACAGTTGCGTGCTGCTGTCGGTCATCTGCGCCGGATAGACCAGCGTACGGGTGAGCTCCTCGCCGGTGGTCAGGTTGCGGAACTTCACCTGGCTGTTCATGGTGACCACATCATGCGGCATGGTCTCAGGCGTACACATCTGCGCCCGGTCTAGCTCTTCGTTCAGCGCATCGGCTACCGGCAGCGAGGCGAATTCTGGTTTCTCCAACAGTCGGTCAATACGTTCTGCGTCGAGTTCATTGATGATAATCGTAGGTCTGGACATTTTTACTCCATGTCGTTAATGCTGCGTGTAACGCAGAAACCAATCCAAAAGAAAACCCTCGCCGTCTGGCAGCGAGGGTTTAACTTAGCTGATGATACTGTCTGAAACCGTAAGTTTGAAGTGATGAAGGTCACAATCATGCGCCATATGAATTTTTGGCAATAAACCCGGCGTCCCGATTCACGCTGAACGGAAATTTCGTTACGCTGGAAAGACTGAACCCGGGCAATGCGCGTTGCAGCCCCAGCGTAGAGAGAGCGATATGTACTTTTACCAACCTTCTCAGGGGCACGGCCTGCCGCACGACCCGCTGAACGCCATTATCGGTCCACGTCCGATTGGCTGGATCTCATCCTGTGATAAGGCCGGTCAACTGAACCTTGCCCCGTACAGCTTCTTTAACTGTTTTAACTATCGCCCACCGATCATTGGTTTTTCCAGCAATGGCTGGAAGGATAGCGTGCGGAATATTACCGAAACGGGGGAGTTTGTCTGGAACCTCGCAACGCGCGATCTGGCCGAGGCGATGAATGAAACCTCCGCCACGCTCCCTCATGGCGAGGATGAATTTACCTTTGCCGGCCTGACGCCCGTAGCCAGCCAGCTTGTGAGCTCGCCGCGCGTGGCGGAAAGCCCGGTGAATTTCGAGTGTCGATTGTCACAGTGCATTCAGCTTACCGGCGCGGATGGGACACCGATTGATACCTGGCTGGTGCTCGGCGAAGTCGTGGGCGTCCATATCGCCGAGAGTTTGCTGGAAGAGGGGATTTACCAGACCGCGAAAGCGCAGCCCATTCTGCGTGCGGGTGGACCGACGGCCTACTATGCCATCAGTGATAGCCATCGCTTCGACCTGGTACGCCCGGATGCGCGCAGGGGGTAATATGCGCGCAACCCTGTTGCCCGCCGATCAGCAGTTTTTTGCCGATCTGTTGAGCGGCCTGGTGCTCAACCCACAGCAGTTGGGGCGAGTCTGGTTTGCTCATCGTGGCGCGTCTGACGCTGTCGGAAGCGTGAGCCGCGACTGGCCACGGCTTGACGTCGTTCTTCGCGGGGAATATGGCAACAGACTGGTTGCCGGGCAGCAGCCCCTCCACCAGGGGGAAATGCTGTTTCTTCCCGCCCAGGCCGCCAGCGTCCCGGTGTTTGAACGACCGGTCATGCTGCTGAGCATTCTTTTCGCGCCGTCGTGGCTGGGGCTGGTGTTTCATGATACCCGGCACGGGCGATCCGTGCCTGCGCAGCGACACGTGGAGCTTCCTCACCCTGAACGAGGTGAATGTGCCGCGATGCTGATGGCCCTGACGCACCTGAGCGCTTCCCCGCAGGACCAGGCTATTATTCAACCACTGGTGCTGAGCCTGCTGCACTGGTGCCGTAAAGTGGTGTCGTCGCTGCCTGAACCGGGAGTGTCGCGCGGGGATTTCCTCTATCAGAGCATTTGTAACTGGGTGCAGGAAAACTATGCTGAACCCCTGTCGCGGGACAGCGTCGCTTCGCTGTTTAATATTTCGGCTAACCATCTGTCACGCCTGTTCTCTCAACAGGGGATGATGAGTTTTGTGGATTACGTTCGTTGGGTGCGTATGGCGAAGGCGAGAACCATCCTGCAAAAATACCACCTGCCGGTGGGGGAAGTGGCGAAGCGCTGTGGCTATGCCGATAGCGACTATTTTAGCCGTCTTTTCCGGCGCCAGTTTGGCCTGACGCCGGGGGAGTATCGCGCACGCTTTCAGTGACAGTCAGAACGTGATTTCAGCGTTCAACAGATCCAGGATACTTTGCGGCGTCGTTGCTGCAAACAGCGACTCGCGAAATGTTTTATTGACCAGCTTCCGCGCCAGCTGGGAAAAGACCTTCACGTGATTAATCCCTTCCTGAGCGCCGAGCGTCAGCATGATCACCAGCTCGACGTCGCCCAAATCCGACTCCCAGTCAATCGCCTTGTCCAGACGGGCAATGCTGATGCTGGAATGGCGTATCCATTGCGATTTGGTGTGAGGGATCGCCACGCCAAACCCGACGGCGGTAGTGACAATCTCTTCGCGCTGCCAGAGATCTTCTTCAAGCTCGAGCGGGTTTTCGGTCCTGCCATGAATCGCAAGATTTCCGCATAAGAACTGAAGCACCTGCTCTTTTGAGGTCAGCGGCTCATTGACCACGATAGTCTCCAGCGCCAGCAATGGACGCGGCGGCGCTTCCGGTGTGAAATCCGCCAGCAGGGCTTCAATCTCCTCTGCGCTGCGGCTGTCGCAGGCCTTATCTGCCAGCGCCCGGCAGGTCGCCATGTCCAGCTGACGCAACTGGGTTTTTACCGCAGGGATGCGCGGCCCGCTCATGCTGAACTCATCCAAGCCCAGCCCAAGCAGAAGAGGGAGGTAGCGCTGCTCTCCGCCAAGTTCCCCGCAAATGCCGACCCATTTCCCGTGACGATGCGCTGCGGTGACGATCTGGCGAACCATGCGTAAAAAAGACGGTGTGATGGGGTTATACAGCCCCGAAACGCGCGGGTTGTTGCGATCGACAGCGTAGAGATACTGAGTCATATCGTTCGAGCCGATACTGAAGAAATCCACCTCTTCGCAGAAGTGATCGATGATAAAGCAGACTGAAGGCACTTCAACCATGATCCCCAGCGGCAGGCGCGCGGTGTGACGTAACCCCTGTGAGGCCAGGGCGTCACGAACGTTTTGCAGCTCCTGTTTGATCCATAAAATCTGATCGAGGCTGTGCACCATCGGGATCATCAACAGCGCATTGCCGCTTGCGCCTGCGCGTAAGATCGCGCGCAGTTGGGTGCGGAAGAGATCGGCAAATTCGGGATAAATGCGAACGGCGCGATAGCCGAGGAACGGGTTTTCTTCCTGGGGAATGTTCAGGTAAGGGATCTGCTTATCGCCGCCGATGTCCATTGTGCGAAAGATGACCGGCTTGCCCTGCGCGGAGAGCAGCACCTGCTGATAGGCTTCGAATTGCTCCTGCTCGTCCGGCGCGGTGTCTCTGTCCATATACAGCATTTCAGTGCGAAACAGCCCGATACCCTGCGCGCCGCAGGTAAACGCCCCGGGCGCTTCCAGCGCGCTGCCGATGTTGGCGGCAATCTCTACCGGTACGTTGTCGCGGGTGAGCGCTGGAAGACCCGCATCTTTGATCTGCTGCTGGTGGCGTCGGTCGGCAAGGCGCTGCGCCACGCTGTAGTAATCATTCACCGCGTCGTTGGGTTCAACGACCAGCACGCTACAGATGCCGTCCAGAATGACCTCTTTTCCCATCAACGGCGCCAGTGAGGCGACCGTAAAACCACTCAGCACAGGCACGGAGGCCGCGCGTGCCAGGATCAGCGTATGCGACGTCCGGCCTGTTTTTTCAAGCACCATGCCTTTCAGGTACTGCGTGTCGAGGCTGAGAAACTGGCTGGGCGTCAGATCTTCCGCCACCAGAATAGTGGGGGCGCTGAGGGTGAATGCGGAGGTTTGCTGCAACTCCGGCCAGGTAATGTTAAGAAGCTGCTCGCTGATGTCGCGAATATCGCTGACGCGTTCACGCAGGTAGTCGCTGGCGGAGAGTGACAGCTTGTCGCAGATCAGCTCCATATTACGAATGATCGCCTCCGCAAGGCTTAGCCGCTCCTCGGCGATCAGTCGGCGTATGGTGCCGCCAAACTCCTCATCCTGGATCAGCGAAAGATGCGCGCTAAGAATGGTTTTACTCTCGCCGTCGAGCCCGCGCAGGCGGTGGTTGAGCCGTTCGGCCAGCGTCGCCAGGCTGTGTTCCAGGCGGGTAATATCTTCCGGCGAGGCGGGGATCTGACAATAACGTTTGAGGTTATCGCTCTGCCAGCCTCGCAGAGTGCCAGCCCCGATGCCACTGGCGAGCGTAATGCCGTGCTGAAGATGGGGAGCAAGCCTTACAAGCGAGCGGGGCAGGGGATGCGCAACGTGCGGCGCGTCGCCGGAGGGAATACTGTCGCTGTCGATAAACGCGCCGGTGAGATACGCCTCCAGCACGCGTCGGGCCTGCTCCTCGTCGCTGCCGTTAATTTCCAGCACGCAGCTGTCATTAAACAGCGTACCGGTACTGATCAGCGCCAGCGAGCTTTTGGCATCCGCGTGAGTGTGAAGCCGTCTGTTGATAAAACGGATGTCGCTGCGCCATGCGCTGCACTGCTCTTTTAACGCCCAGGCCGGACGCGCATGCAGGCCGTTGGGCAGTGGGCAGAAAAATTCAATTGAAAGCATACTTCCTCCTGGCCGCGTGAGATCAGCATCTGAAGTCCGTCAGATGATCCACGGTCTCACGGTTCATGCCTGCCACAAGCGCGACAAGCAGTTGTTGGGTGTGATGAATGTCTTTTTCGTCGGCAATGGATGCCGCGCAGTGCCCGTGTCGGGTAGGGGGACCAAGCACAAGAGTCGGCACGCCAGTGCCGAAGAGATGGATCGCCCCGCCGTCCGTTCCGCCGTTGCTGAACATGTCTTTTTGCAGCGGGATCCCCTGCGAGCGCGCGATTGTCTCAGCCAGCGCAATCAGTTTGGCTGGGGCGATGAGCGTTTTGTCGTACAGCACCAGCATCGGGCCCGCACCGATCTGGCGATGGTTGGCGCTGCCATAATCGAAATTTTTTGACCAGCAGGCGGTATCCAGCACCAGCGCGATATCAGGATGAATGGCGCGCGTGGCGGTCTGGCCGCCGCGCAGGCCGACCTCTTCACTTGAGCTGGCCACCAGCCAAAGCTCGCAGTCGAGCGGCGTCTGGTGCAGCTCGCGCAGCAGCGCGATCAGCAGGTAACAGCCGAGACGATCGTCGAAGGCTTTACCCATCACCCGATTGTGGGGAAGGATTTGAAAGGGTGTATCGAACGTCACGCGGTCGCCTGCGTCGATACCGGCGGCGAACACCTCCTCCGCCGACGTCGCGCCAATGTCGACACGCAAATTGTCAACGTTTTCTCCTTTCAGATCCCCATCCAGCAGTCCCGGTATTTTTTTCCCGTTACGCGTGGTGATGCGCACCGGCTGAAGGGTACGGGCCATCATGCGCACGTTGCCGATGGGCAGGACATCAATGGCCCCTTCGCGCGAGACGCTGCGCACCATAAAACCGACTTCATCCATATGGGCGCAGACCATCACCTTCGGGCCCCGGCTCTGGTTGACGCGGATAAGCACGGAACCCAGCCCATCAAACTGAACCTCTTTATGGTACTTTTGCGCCTCACTGAGCAGGATGTCGCGCACCTCTTGCTCTGAGGCCGCAATGGCGTCTGCTTCGCTCAGGGCGCGCAGTAAATCTCTGTCCACTCTTATTCTCCCGTCAGCAATAGCCGTTTGTCGAAGGTATAAAGCACCTCGGCGCCCGTTTCCGTCACCAGCACCACATCTTCAATTCGTACCCCGCCCAGGTGTTCAAGGTAGATCCCCGGCTCAACGGTCAGCACCATGCCGGGCTGCAACGGGGTGCGGTCGGTAGGGGAAAAACGTGGATTTTCATGAACATCAATACCAATGGCATGGCCGGTGTTATGCCCGAACTGCGGACCGTAACCTGCACGTTCAATCACGGAACGTGCGGCGCTATCGATCTGATGACAGGAAACGCCGGGGCGGATGGCATCAATAGCTGCCTGTTGTGCCGCCAGAACGATCTGGTACACCGCATAGAGAGGGTGTTCCTCCGGCGGCGTGTTTTGCCCGGCGACAAGAAAGGTCCTTGTCATATCCGAGCAATACCCCTGGTGTTGGGCGCCGAAATCAAGGGTGATCATCTCGCCAGGCATAATCACTTTGTCAGAGGCTTTGCCGTGGGGCAGCGCACCGCGCGGCCCGCTGGCGACAATGGTGTCGAAAGAGGGCTTGTCCGCGCCCTCCTGCTTCATAAACCACTCCAGCTCGGCAGCGACTTCACGTTCGCGCATACCGGGCTGAATGAAACGCCGGATGTGCTGTGCGGCGCGGTCGGCAATGCCGCATGCTGCACGGATACGGTCGATTTCGTCAGCGGTTTTTATCTGCCGCAGCGCGTCAAGCGAGGTGCTGCAAAGGGTGGCATTCAGCGTATCGCGCCACAGCACGCCTGTTTGCCAGCTCACGTATTCACCCTCAAAGCCAAGACGGGTGAGAGCTTCCTTCGCAATAATCTGGTTCACCGCCTGCGCAAACGGGTTCTCCGTGTTAAGCAGATGCATCTCATAGCCCGCCGCTCGTGAAGCGATATCGCTGTAGTAACGGAAATCCACCAGGATATGTGCCGCGGTTTGTGTCACCAGCACATATCCCGAACCGGTTGAAATGCCCAGGTGCGGCTGTTTATTCTGGCGCGAAGAGATGAGCACGCCGTCCAGTTTTTCCGCAGCCAGCCAGGCACGAAGCCTTCTCAGTAATTCCATGGTTCACCCCGTTACAGCGTGTCGATAGCGAGTTTCCCGCGCTTGTGCAGACTGTTACGAATAATCACTACCAACAGCGCGGTGATCGCCGCCCCGACCACAATACTGAGCATGTACGCCCCCAGATTGGTGACCAGTGGCCACGCCCAGATCGCCGATTCAGGGAACCACTGCACGGCACCGAGCGCGGTGGCGGTCATTGCACCGGCGATCGCGCCCGCCATATACGCCGGCAGCGTCGCAAGCGGATTTTCCAGCAGGAACGGGATGGCCCCTTCACTGATGCCCATAAAGGCGAGGAACATGGCCGTTTTGCCTTGCGGATAAAGCTGCGGACTAAACAGGCGTTTGCCGGTCAGACGATGGTCAATCAGCGTGGCCAGCCCCAGACCAATGGGCGGAATAACAATCGCCACGGCGCGGGAGGTGATGGGCAGGACATGATCGGTTGTCAGCCCCAGGCCAACAAATCCCGCCGCTTTGTTAATGGGGCCGCCAAGATCAATCGCCGTGGCCGCCGCCATCCCGATGGCGTACATCATGGAGCCCGCCTGACCCGCCGCCAGCAGTACGGTCCGCATACCTGCATTCAGCCAGCCGCCAATCGGCGTGATGATGTAATACATCGCCAGCATCACAAACAGCGCCGAGAGGATTGGGATCAGAAAGGTGCTTTTAAAGGCCAGCAGATACTGTGGAACGTTAATGCGGCTATTCAGCCATTTGACCAGATAGCCTGCGGCTATGGCGATAATCAGTGCGCCAATAAACGTGGAGGGCACGGGTTTGGTGGCAAGCCAGGTCAGTTTTTCCGCATCAAAGTTCAGCACCAGCGTCGGCTGCGTGGCGACAAGGCCACCGATAAACCCGGCCGGGAAGGCCAGTTTTCCGCCGATAGAGTTGGCGACAAAGGCGGCAAACATTGGGATGGCGAAGCTGAACAGCAGCCCGCCGAACGATTCAGTCAGATAGCCAAATTTCAATAGCGAGAGATTGAAACCGGTGAATTTGCCTGAGTTAAGCGCGTCGAGAATACCGGTGTCAGGCGGGATCTCCAGCCAGACGTAGGCGATAAGCTGTGAAATGGCGAGGATAACCCCGCCCATGATAAGTGTTGGCACCATGCGGGATATCCCCGACATAATGTGCTGTGGAAGCTCTTTCCAGAAAGACGCACCGGCGGCAACCGGTGCGGATTTGATGGCAAGAGTGTCACCCTCGTGACTGTCCGGGCGAACCGCGCTGCGTTTTTTAATAGCCATGACGAAAACCCCTGGATGTGAAGATTATTATTGTTCTGCTGCAATCATCTCTTCGATCTCTTTCAGGGTGCCTGCCGCGTTTTTAATGGCGTCCTGAAGCGTAATCTCATACACGTCGCGCATTTCGAAGCGTTCATTGTCTTCCGGGGTGATCGCGATGGCGTGGATGATAATGTCAGCGTCGGCAATATCCTGCGGGGTCAGGCGATTCTGGATCCCGTCCGCGCCCTGGGTTTCAATTTTTACCTCATAACCGGCTTCCGTCGCCGCGTCTTCCAGCGCCTGGGCTGCCATGAAGGTATGTGCCAGGCCCATCGGGCAGGCGCACAGTGCAATCAGTTTTTTAGCCATGTGAAATTCCTCCTGTAGATAACGCCACGATTATGACGGGGAGGTTTCAGTGATGTTTACCAGATTAATAATGCTTTTGCTGGAAAAATGATGCGTGTGAGCGGAAGTGTGAGGTTAATCGTCATATCACGGAAGCCAATGAAAAACCGGGCAAAAAGTTGCCCGGCGCAGCATCAGTAACCGGCTTTATCAATGACAAACTGTTTGCCGCAGTTGCCCGGATGCGGCTGTGGCGCAAAGGAGCCGTCAGAGAGTGGGTTGTTGATGGTGCTGGCGTTCAGCGAGATCTGCATTTCGGTCAGATAAGCCGGATTGCCGTGGCAGGTAAGCTTGAACGCTTTTACGCTCTGTTTTCCCCAGCTTTTGGCCACGGCTGTATCGAAGTCGCTGCGGCGGACGCTTTTGCCATAGTTTTCCGCCAGAAATTTTCCTGCCGCGCTGTGCTTCACTTCCTGGTTCATGCGCACCATGGTGCCGAAGTAAGCGTCGGGATCAAAACCAAAGCAGACGCCGTGTTTCGCGTATTCATAACGTTCAAGGCAGGAGTTGCCGCCCGCGCCGGGCATCACGCTGTTCAGCTTCGCCGCGCCCGTTAGCGATAGTCCGGTCTCTGCGGCGTCACATTTGCGGCTGGCTTTTGCTTCCGGCATATTCGGAACCGGACGAGTGGCGCAGCCGAAGCGCATCCAGCGGCGTTCATCCACTCCGCGAGCAGCAATCGATTTCGGCAATGCTGGCCATAAGCCGTGGACGGTCAGAAAATCGGTTTTGTTGCTGCTCTCTTTTTGCAGGCGACACTCTTCCGGTTCGTCACGGTTACGTTCGACCATGCTCTGGCAAAATCCGGTTTGCCAGGAAAGGGCCAGAACGTAGCGATCGAAATCGCCGTACTGGGTTGGCTTAAGCGGATCTGCCTGAATTGAGAAGACACAGAGTGCAAGCGCTACTGCGCCAGACGGGATAACGATATCCTTCCTGAACATTTGCTTTCCTGATTGGTTGGGCGCGATTAATTTCTGGGGGTTATTAAAGCACAAAAAGCGCCCGCAGGCGCTTTTTGGAAATCAGGAATTTCGCTTAGGCAGCGCCGGGAACCAGTACTTCGGTGGCGATAATAACGATAATCAGGCCAACCAGCACCGGCACTGACGTGCGTTTTACCACTTCAAACGGAGAGATTTTCGCCATCCCCGCAACCGCAACCACCACGCCCGATACCGGAGAAATGGTACGACCCAGGTTGGAGGCCTGAAGCATTGGAATGGACAGGTAAGCCGGGTTGATGCCGGAGGAGTGTGCCAGCTTAGGGATCATCTCAACAAAGGCGTAGAACGGCGCGTTACCGGAGCCGGTGGTCATCGCCGCCAGCATGGTCAGCACCACCAGCACCAGCATCAGGATAATGCTGGCCGAGCCGAACGAGGTGGCGATAGAGATCAGGCTCTGAATAAAGCCGATGGTGCTCAGCCCCTGGGCAAACACCCCCGCGGCAACCAGCAGCATCACCACGCCCGCGAAGGCATCCGCCATACCGCGGAAGGCTACTTCCAGACCCGTGAACACTTTCTGGGTGTTAAAACCACGAACGAACTCCAGGATGGCCGCCAGCAGCATACAGATCACCAGGATAGTGATGATGTGCAGCTGCGGGCCCCATTTGCCGTCGAAAATAAGCACGCCAATAATCGGCGTGAAGGGCAGGATGGAATAAAACGCCGGGGCGGTAGTGGTGATTTCGCTGACGTCCATCATTTCGTGGCTGACGTTCTCTTTCTTATCGAGATAGCGCTGCCAGAAGAAATGCGCCACGCCCATGCCGAGAATAGCGGTGATGGAGATCGGCAGTGTGGTTTTGAAGGCGAAGTCAATTAGCGACATTTCCGCGGCTTTCGCGGCCAGCACTACGTCACCGGAAGTAGGGGAGAGAATAATCGCCGCCGGAGAGGCGCAAATAGCCGCCGCTGCACCACGGCTGATCCCGACGTTAACCATTACCGGGAATAAAGTTGCCATTAACAGCACGCCAAGGCCCGTTGCTGAGGAAACGGCTAATGACATCAGACAGGCCAGGAAATAGGCCGCGACCATCAGCAGATAGGGGGAGTTAATATATTGCAGCGGCTTAGAAGCCAGCTTTACCACCATATCATTCGCGCCGATATGGGTCATATAGGCAGCAAATCCGCAGAGCATCATGATCATCATGCCCAGATCGCCGCCGCGGCTCATCAGCAGAATTTTTATATATTCCACAATATCGGTAGCGGTATATCCGGTACTGGCTTCGCTGGCGGGTAAAACCTGATGACCCATTAGCGCGCTAATGATCAGCAGCGTCAGGCCGCCGACAAATAGCACGCCGGTGGCTGAGTAACCTTTAATGATGTAGCGTGCTACACCGACAATGACCACGACTCCAATGAGGAGTTCGAGAAAAGTAAGCATGATTTCCCCTGTTTCCTTGCTGCCCGAGAGACAAATAATCAATAAAAAAGAAGCTGAAATGTGCCGAATAAATGTCCAGTCCTTGCTGATTAAAATCAAGAAAGAGACTACTAAAGGCACTGATGACGATATTTTTGCTAACCCTGCGTCATTTATATTAAGACGTTATTGACCTGATGAATAGATATTATATGTCATTAAATTGATGGTGAAGTGTTAAGGTTTTGAGTATTACTTGCCGACAATCGATTTAAAACGTAAATCTCTTTAAAACCACTTCTCTTTCATTCTTTTGCCTGCTTATACTCGGTTCACTTTCTCCTGTCCGACGATCTGAATATGCACGCCAGCTGGACATATCGCCTGCGCTTTATCAAAAAACATCTGCTGATGTTTTTGCTGGCGTTTGGCTGGCTGTTGATCCAGACTCAGGTGGCCGTCGCGTCCCATCAATGTTCAATGGATTTGCGCGGCGAGGTGGCCACCATCCAGCATATGGAGATGATGGCGCAACCGGGGCCGCATTATGCTGCCGGTGCTTCACCGCTGTGTGAAAAACATTGTGTGCCGGATCAGGTACAAAAAGATCCTGCCCAGCCGCATCTGGTGGCGCTGCCTGCCGCCATGACCCTGACCTTAACTCCGCCAGAGTGCTCGTCTTCAAGCCATTCTGCGTGGTCCGTTACCCCTCCTGCTGTGGGGCCGCCGGCAACGATCCGCTATTGCCGGTTTCGGGAGTAAAAACCTGTTAATTCGTTGATTTTATTTACTTAACGTTTAACAGGAGTTTTATCATGCGTACCGTATTCCTTTCCGCGCTGGTTGGCGCGTCCGTCTCTTTCGCTTCTTATACCGTTCAGGCAAACCAGACCTGGCAGGGCCGCGGCGTGGTTCAGTCGATCTCTGACAGCGCCGTCATGCTCCGGCACGAGGCCATACCGGAACTAAAATGGCCAGCAATGACCATGCCGTTTACTTTATCTGCCGGCGCTACGCTGAATGGCGCCAAACCGGGGGATGAGGTGACCTTCACGCTTCAGCGTGCGGGTGACGGTTTCCAGATTATCTCGCTGACGCCAGCGCGCTAAGCGAGGTCACCATGAAACAACACACACTGAGCCTGTGGCTCGGTGGGGTATTGTTCGGCCTGTTAACCTCCGCCGCGCAGGCGGAGCCGTGGACGCTCGAACACACCCTGACCGAAGCCCAGCGCTACTCGGCAGAACTCTCTGCCAGCCGTAACGAAGCGCAGGCGCTGGATGCGATGGCGGATTCCGCCACGCAATTACCTGACCCAAAACTGAAATTCGGTATCGAAAACGTGCCGGTACAGGGCAGCAACGATCGGCGGCTGACGCGCGAAGGGATGACCATGCAGAAGGTTGGCATCATGCAAAGCTACGTCAGCTCAGAGAAGCGGGAACGTAAAGCGCAGACCTTGCAGGCGCAGGCGCGAAGCGTGCTGGCAAAATCCGAAGCCGTCCGCGCCGCGCTTCAGCGTGATACCGCCCAGGCCTGGCTGGATCTGGCGCTGGCCCAGCAGGCACTGAACACGGCCAGAACGCTGGTCCGTGAAACGGAACGTCAGCGGGGCGTGCAGAAGGCGAGCGTCGGGGCGGGAAGCGCAATGCCGGACAGCGTACTGGCCCTGCAAATGATCCTCAGCTCCATGCGCGACAAAGAGACGCTGGCGCAGCGGGATGTGCAGCTGGCGCAAAGCCGTCTGCTGGAGCTTACGGGGCACGCGATTACGGCGGTTCGCGGTCCGCTGCCGCGCTATCAGCGTCTTCCTGCCGATGAAAAAACGTTGCAGGAGGGGATCGTCAGGCACCCGGAAGTGGAGGCCGCACGACGTGAAGCCGAGACCGCGAAAGCGCGTTCAGCGCAATCTGCTGTGGCGGCGATACCCGATGTGGATGTGGAGGTCTATTACGCCCACCGCGCTGAAGGCTATGACGATATGGCTGGCGTGATGTTCAGCGTGGATCTGCCTCTGTTCCAGTCAAAACGTCAGGACAAGGATTACGCCGCCGATGTTTCCCGCTCTATGCAGGCGGTGGATCAACTGACGCTGCTCAAGCGCGAACACATTGCCCAGGTGCAAACGCTGGTGGCGCAGTATCAGGCTGCGCAAACGGTGTGGCAGCGACAGCGGGACGAGGTACTACCGTTGCAGCGTCAACGGCTGGCGGTACTGACGGCGCAATATCGCTCTGGACAGTCGGCGCTTCCGGCCCTGCTGGAGGCGCGTCGTGGCGTACTGGATACGGAACTGGCGGTGAACCAGGCGGAGCGCGAAATGGCGCGAACCTGGGCTGCCGTGAACTGGCTGATCCCGCAGGAGCTGGCGCAATGAAAAAAACAACGTTAATGGCGATTGCCATCGCGATAGCTGCCGCTGGCGGCTATTTTGTCGGAAAGAAGCAGACGCATCAGCCGGCTGCGGCTGCACAACCCTCTGAACGTAAGGTGCTTTACTGGTACGACCCTATGGTGCCCGGTCAGCGCTTCGATAAGCCGGGTAAATCCCCCTTTATGGATATGGATCTGGTCCCGCGCTACGCCGATGAAGCACAGGCGGCGTCAGGCGTGGCCATCAGCACTCAACAGCAGCAAAACCTGGGGATGAAAACCGCCAACGTTGAGATGCGCCAGCTGGTTTCGCCGTTCTCGGCCTTTGCCACGGTTGCAACGGATGAACGTAACGTCTCGGTGGTGTCAGCCCCGGCCAATGGCGTGGTGTCAAAATTGTTTGTTAATGCGCCGCAGCAGCAGGTGAAAGCCGGAGAGGCGCTGGCGCAACTGTGGATCCCGCAGTGGACCACCGCCCAGCAGGAGTATCTCGCGGTTCGTCAGCTTGGCGATGCCGCATTGACCCGCGCCGCACGCGAGCGGCTGGCGTTGCAGTTTATGCCGGAAGAGGTCATTCGTTTGCTGGAGCGTAGCGGTAAGCCGCAGACCACGCTCACCCTGCGCGCTGACCGGGCCGGCTATGTGGTGAAGCTGGACGTGCGGGAAGGGGCGCAAATCACCGCAACGGCGCCGCTGTTTGAGATCGCCAGGCTCGATCCGGTCTGGCTGGTGGTCGATTACCCGCAAACGCAGGCGCAGTCTCTGGCAGTGGGCAGCAACGTGGTCGCAACGTCAGAAAGCTGGCCGGGGGAGCAATTCCACGGCACGGTCAGCGAATTGCTGCCGCAGATGGAGACGACCACGCGAACCCTGAAAGCCCGTATCGTGCTGGAAAATTCCGCACATAAGCTGAAGCCGGGTATGTACCTCTCCGTCAGGCGTGCGGAAGAGATGAAAGGCCCGCCGGTGCTGGCGGTGCCGGAAGAGGCGGTGATTAACAGCGGAGAGTCTGCGCGTCTGCTGCTGGCTACCGGGGACGGTTATTTCCGGCCTGTGACGGTGACAACCGGCCTGACGGCGCAGGGCTGGACGGCGATCCTGTCCGGGGTCAAAGAGGGCGATAAGGTGGTGACGTCCGGGCAATTCTTCATTGATTCCGAAGCCAGCCTGCGTAGCGTGATGCCGGAGGTGACGCCATGATTGCCGCTGTGATTCGCGCCTCGTTGCATAACCGCCTGCTGGTGATCCTGGCCGCACTGATGATGGCAGGCTGGGGCTGGTGGGCGGTGCAGCGCGCGCCGCTGGACGCGTTGCCCGATCTGTCTGATGTGCAGGTCATTATCAAAGCGAGTTACCCCGGAAAAGCGCAGCAGGTGATTGAAGATCAGGTGACCTGGCCGCTGACAACCTCCATGTTGTCTGTGCCGGGCGCCAAAACCGTGCGCGGTTTTTCAATGTTTGGTGACGCTTATGTGTATGTGCTGTTTGAGGATGGCACCGATCTCTACTGGGCGCGATCCCGGGTGCTGGAATATTTAAGCCAGGTACAGGCGCAGTTTCCGCCGGGCGTAAAGGTGTCGCTGGGGCCAGATGCGACGGGCGTCGGCTGGATCTACGAATATGCACTGATCGACCGTAGTGGAAAACACAGCCTGGCAGATCTGCGGGCCCTACAGGACTGGACGCTTAAGTTCGAGCTTAAGACGGTACCGAATGTATCTGAGGTGGCAAGTATTGGCGGAATGGTGCGTCAGTATCAGATCGTGGCGGACCCGGCGAAAATGCGCGCGCTGAATATTACCCACAGCCAGCTATCCGGCGCGGTGCAGGCCGCCAATAAGGAGAGCGGCGGCGCCCTGCTGGAGATGGGCGAAGCGGAGTATATGGTGCGGACAACGGGCTATTTGCGCTCGCTGGAGGATTTTCGCAATGTGGTGATCGCTACCCGCGATGGCGTACCTGTCCTGCTGAAAGATGTCGCCACCATTGGCATTGGCCCGGAGATCCGCCGGGGTGTGGCGGAGCTTAACGGTGAAGGGGAGGTCGCTGGCGGCGTGATCGTGATGCGCTACGGGCAGAATGCGCTGGAAACGCTTCATGCGGTAAAAGCGAAACTGAGCGAGCTGCAAGAAACGCTGCCGCAGGGCGTCGAGATTGTTCCGGTCTACGATCGTTCCACGCTGATTGAGGACTCGGTCAAAACGCTGACGCACAAGCTGCTCGAAGAGTTTGCCGTGGTGGTACTGGTGTGTGCGCTGTTCCTGTTCCACCTGCGCTCCGCGCTGGTGGCGATGGTCTCTCTGCCGCTGGGGATCCTCGGGGCTTTTGTGGTGATGCACTATCAGGGCATTAACGCGAATATGATGTCGCTCGGCGGGATCGCCATTGCCATCGGGGCGATGGTGGATGCCGCAATTGTGATGATTGAAAACATGCACAAGGTGCTGGAGCTGTGGCGGCATGATAATCCGGGCAAGGAGCCCGCGCCGGGGGAATACTGGCGTCTGGCGGAAAAGGCGGCGGTTGAAGTGGGACCGGCGCTGTTTTGCAGCCTGTTAATCATCACGCTGTCATTTATACCGGTTTTTTCGCTGGAAGCGCAGGAGGGCAGAATGTTCTCGCCGCTGGCGTTCACCAAAACCTGGTCGATGGCCGTGGCCGCCGGGCTTGGGATCACCCTGGTGCCGGTGCTAATGGGCTTTTTCATTCGCGGGAAAATCCCGGATGAGAAGGCAAACCCGATCAACCGCCTCCTGATCCGCCTGTATGAGCCGCTGCTGGACAAGGTACTGACCTTCCCGAAAATGACGCTGGCACTGGCATGTCTGCTGCTGATCGCCACGCTCTGGCCGCTGAGCCGCCTGGGAAGCGAATTTATGCCGCCGCTGGATGAAGGAGATTTACTCTATATGCCCTCCACGCTGCCGGGGATCTCTGCTCGCGAGGCATCACGGCTGCTTCAGCAGACGGACCGCTTGATCAAAAGCGTCCCGGAGGTGGCGAGCGTGTTTGGCAAAGCCGGTCGGGCAGAGTCGGCAACCGATCCCGCGCCATTAACCATGCTGGAAACAACCATCCACTTTAAGCCCCGCGAGCAGTGGCGGCCAGGAATGACGCCGCAAAAGCTGGTGGAGGAGCTCGATAAAACCGTGTCGCTGCCGGGCATTGCCAATGTGTGGGTGCCGCCTGTCCGTAACCGTCTGGACATGCTGGCAACCGGGATCAAAAGCCCGGTCGGCATTAAGGTGAACGGCAATAATATTGCCGACATTGAGCGTGTGGCCCGGCAGATTGAGCAGGTGGTGAAGGACGTTCCTGGCGTCTCCTCTGCGCTGGCGGAGCGTCTGGAAGGCGGACGCTACGTGGATATTCGTATCGATCGGCAAAAAGCCGCGCGCTACGGCGTTTCCGTCGATGAACTGCAAAGCCTGGTCTCCACGCTGGTCGGGGGCGATAACATTGGCGAGGTGATCCAGGGACGCGAGCGGTATCCCATCAACCTGCGTTATCCCCGCGATTTGCGTGATAACGTCGACGCGTTGCGGGTGTTGCCGGTAGTGACCGCCAGCGGTAGCCAGGTGGCGCTGGGGGAATTGGCCGATATCGTCGTGACGGAAGGCCCACCGATGCTAAAAAGTGAAAACGCGCGCCTTTCCAGCTGGATCTATGTTGACTTGCGCGGGCGCGATCTGAAGTCCGCCGTGGATGAAATGCAAAAACGGGTGGAGGAGAAGGTGGTATTGCCGCAGGGCGTGTCTCTCTCCTGGTCCGGGCAGTTTGAATATCTGGAACGGGCGACCGCGAGGCTCAAAATAGTTTTACCTGTCACGCTGATGATTATATTCGTCCTTTTATGGTTAACCTTCAGGCGGATATCAAATGTCCTGATAATAATGGGGACATTGCCGTTCGCGCTTATTGGGGGCGTGTGGTTATTGTGGCTGCTTGAATATAATTTGTCAGTGGCGGGGGCCGTTGGCTTTATCGCCCTTTCCGGGGTGGCGGCAGAATTCGGCGTAATTATGGTTCTTTATTTGAATCATGCGATCGATAAATATCACAGGCTGGAGCCAGAAGGGGGAAATACGGTGCTGATGCGGGCGATCCACGAAGGTGCCGTGCTGCGCGTGCGTCCGAAGGTGATGACGGTCGCCACTATTATGGCAGGACTGCTGCCCATCATGTGGGGGAGTGGGAGTGGCTCGGAGGTGATGCAACGTATTGCCGCGCCGATGATTGGTGGCATGGTAACGGCACCGTTATTGTCGATGTTAGTTATTCCCGCACTCTACAAATTGTTACATCAACGTTAAATATGTCAACTGCATGTGCTTATTCAGGCATGCAGTTTATGTATCCTCAGATTATTCCCAGGAACGGGATGGTAATTAGGAATAACACCCATGCTGTTAAGCGTTCATTCAAGTATTCTGTGTTAAGGTCTGCACCGAATACTAAATATGGTAATGGCATTGTGATTGTACGAATTAAATTCCCCCTGATTTTGTTGTTTATTATTGGGCAGTTATCGTTTGCGTCTGCTGTTAATGCAGACAGCAATACAGCGGATAAAGGCTGGTTCACCACCTTCACGGATAACGTCGCGCAAACATGGAATGAGCCTGAGCATTACGATCTCTATATTCCGGCCATTACGTGGCATGCACGTTTCGCCTACGATAAAGAAAAAACAGACCGTTATAACGAACGTCCGTGGGGGGCCGGCTTCGGTCAGTCTCGCTGGGATGAAAAAGGTAACTGGCATGGCCTGTACCTGATGGCGTTTAAGGACTCCTACAATAAATGGGAGCCTATTGGCGGTTACGGCTGGGAAAAAAACTGGCGTCCGTTATCAGACGACAACTTCCGTCTCGGGCTGGGCTATACGGCAGGGTTTACGGCGCGTGATAACTGGAAATACATTCCTGTTCCGGTACTGCTGCCGCTTGCCTCCATTGGTTACGGTCCGGCGACGTTTCAGATGACCTACATACCGGGTACCTATAACAACGGTAACGTTTACTTTGCCTGGATGCGGTTTCAGTTTTAACTGAGTTTTTCTGCTAAATCGGCCAAAAAATGCACAGACATGGAAATGTAAAGAATAAAAATCGGACAGCGAAAATTAACGCGACTTTTGTCACTTTTTATCAAAGATCCGCTGGACAAAACGCCTCACAATTGTTGTACTGATACCCGACACAGCATTTGTGTCGTTTTTTAATGTAAAGGTAATTTTGATGTCTAAGATTAAAGGTAACGTTAAGTGGTTTAATGAGTCCAAAGGATTCGGTTTCATTACTCCTGAAGATGGCAGCAAAGACGTGTTCGTACACTTCTCTGCAATCCAGTCTAATGGTTTCAAAACTCTGGCTGAAGGTCAGCGCGTAGAGTTCGAAATCACTAACGGTGCCAAAGGCCCTTCTGCTGCTAACGTAATCGCTCTGTAATTCAGACGCGTCAGCAAGAATTTCAAAACCCGCTCAATGAGCGGGTTTTTTTCGTTCTGAATCAACCGATAAGATAGATCTTCAGGAAGCTGGCGACGATCGCGACGCTTAGCAATACCATACCCACGCCTAAGAGATTTTCTTTCATGCTATCACCCTCGTTCAATATTGAGCCAAGAGTGACAGAGAAAAATTAAGCCAACATTAAGGTTGCCGTGCTTAATGTCCGCTGGCGGAGGAAAATAACCAGAATGCGATCGCAGTCATCGCAAACGAGCCAAGCATGTTAACGGCAATGTTCGTCAGCGCCCAGCCCATCCGGCCTTCCTGAAACAGAAACACCACCTCCGCAGAGAAGGTAGAAAACGTTGTTAAGCCGCCGCAGAAGCCGGTTGTAATCAGAACCTTCCACATAGGGTCGATGTTGGTCATGCGATTAAACCAGGCCAGCCCCATCCCAATAATAAACGCCCCGATCAGATTTGCCGCCAGTGTCCCCATCGGAATGGCCTGATGCAGAGGGTTAAACCGCATGCTTAAGAGCCACCGCGCAACGCTACCCGTGCCTCCACCAATAAAAACGGCTATAAGTAGTTGTAACACTGTCAATACCTGCTATTTGCTGTGTAAGTGCGTCGAGTGTAACGCTGTTTTTGACCGGGAGACAATTATGTATGTTGCAGTAGGGCAGTTCGCGGTGACGCCGGACTGGAATGAAAACGCGGATAAATGCGTCTCCCTGATGCATGCGGCGAAGCAAAAGGGGGCGTCGTTGCTGGTACTTCCCGAGGCGTTACTGGCCCGTGATGATGGCGATCCGGATCTGTCGGTAAAGTCTGCGCAAACGCTGGAAGGGGGGTTTCTGAAACGACTGCTGGCCGAAAGCGTTGGCAACACGCTCACCACCATATTGACGGTCCATATTCCGTCCTCGCCGGGGCGCGCGGTGAACACGCTGGTGGCGATACGTGAGGGTGCCATTGTCGCGAGCTACGCCAAACTTCATCTGTATGATGCGTTCAGCGTTCAGGAGTCGCGCCTGGTCGATCCGGGGAGTGTAATTCCGCCGCTGATTGAGGTGGAGGGTTTTAAGGTTGGCCTGATGACCTGCTACGATATCCGTTTTCCCGAGCTGGCGCTGAACCTGGCATTGCAGGGGGCGGAGGTGCTGGTTCTGCCCGCCGCGTGGGTCAAAGGACCGCTTAAGGAGCATCACTGGGCGACGCTGCTGGCAGCACGCGCGCTGGATACCACCTGTTACGTGGTAGCCGCGGGTGAATGTGGTAACAAAAATATTGGGCAGAGCAGGGTTGTCGATCCGCTGGGGGTGACGGTTGTTGCGGCAGCGGAGACGCCTGCGTTATTGCTGACGGAGATAATTTCAGCCCGAATAGCGCTTGCGCGGCAGCAATTACCTGTTCTGCGCAACCGCAGGTTTGCGCCACCGCAATTAATGTGATGTTTTTTTCAACAATGCTTGATTCACCTTGTTACAGATTGCTATTGTGTGCACGCGCCAAATGACCGTTAATACGTTCAGGTTTTTTGGCGGAATGCAGCCTGTTTCATGTAAAGAAGGTATTTATGGGTGAGATTAGTATTACCAAACTGCTGGTGGTTGCCGCACTGGTCGTCCTGCTGTTCGGTACCAAGAAGTTACGCACGCTGGGTGGAGACCTGGGTGCTGCCATTAAGGGCTTTAAGAAAGCAATGAACGATGACGACGCGGCAGCGAAGAAAAGTGCCGAAGATGACATCACTGCACAGAAGCTTTCACACAAAGAGTAATGGCAATGCTGCAAGGCTTGCATAAAAAAACCGGCTCACGAGGCCGGTTTTTTGTTTTACTGTAAATAAATTTTACAGCTTTATTTCACTTCTTCGCCCTTCGCCTGCATATCGGCGTGATAAGAGGAGCGAACAAACGGACCGCACGCGGCATGGGTAAAGCCCATCGCCATCGCTTCGGCTTTCATTTCATCGAACTCATCCGGGCTTACGTAACGCTGTACAGGCAGGTGGTGACGGCTTGGCTGGAGGTACTGGCCCAGCGTCAGCATGGTGACGCCGTGGCGGCGCAGATCGCGCATCACTTCAATGATCTCAGCGTTGGTTTCACCCAGGCCGACCATCAGACCAGACTTGGTTGGAATATGCGGATGGGCTTCTTTAAAGCGTTCCAGCAGCTTCAGCGACCAGTTGTAGTCTGCACCGGGACGTACCTGACGGTAGATACGCGGTACGTTCTCCAGGTTGTGGTTGAACACGTCTGGTGGCGTCGCGGTCAGGATATCGAGCGCGCGATCCATACGGCCACGGAAATCCGGCACCAGCGTCTCAATCTTAATGTTCGGGCTTTTTTCGCGGATGGCGGTAATACAGTCAGCAAAATGCTGAGCACCGCCATCGCGCAGATCGTCACGGTCAACGGAGGTAATAACAACATAACGCAGCGCCATATCGGCAATCGTCTGCGCCAGTTTTTGCGGTTCGTTAGCGTCTGGCGCAACGGGACGGCCATGGGCAACGTCACAGAACGGACAACGGCGGGTGCAGATGGCACCCAGAATCATAAATGTCGCGGTACCGTGATTGAAACATTCAGCAAGGTTAGGGCACGAGGCCTCTTCACAGACAGAGTGAAGACCATTTTTGCGCATCGCCGCTTTGATCCCCTGGATACGCGAAGAGTCGGCCGGAAGTTTGATTTTCATCCATTCCGGTTTTCTTAACAGCGCCTCGCGCTCTGTAGCCACGTTTTTAACCGGGATAAGGGCCATTTTATCGGCATCGCGGTATTTAACACCGCGTTCCATCACAATGGGTTTACTCATAGCGTGCGTGTTCCAGTTGCGAATATCGAAGGAAAGCGTTTCAATTCAAGGGAATGTTGTAATTATCAACTATTTTTGAACGAACGACAGGCAGTATATCATTTAAAGGGGCGATAAAGCAGCCTGCCAGGTCGCCAATTTGTAAAATAGTTGTTGTTTTGTGCCTTTTGCCCCGCTTGCGGCAGGGGCTTGCGCTGAAAGGCGGGATCAGAAAGCCTGGCGGATCACGTTAATGACGTTTTCCAGCACCGGATCGCGCAGGCTTAGCTTGTTGTAATGCAGTGAGATTTCAACAGATTCCGTCGTAAGTTGACTCAATGGAATCCTCTCCAGCGGCCAGCATTTTTGAAGCAAAGCGAAGAGACGCACAGGCATAATACAGAGCAAATCGCTGCTGCCAATCAGGGCCGCGAGGGTAAACATATTGTAACTGCTGAAGCTGATCAGACGGTCCGGGAACAGTTCGTCAATACGCTGGCGCAGCGGATCCGGGCCCTGCCCCTCGGACATAAAGGTTGCATGTTCGTAATGACGCAAATTTTCAGGCGTCAAAGGTGCGCTCAATACAGGATGATTCTGACGACAAACGAGCGCCAGAGAGTCGGTATAGAGAACGTTATGCCCTAATGCTCTGGCCGCGAAGCTGTTGCTGTCGATGATCAGGTCCGTCTGGAATTGCGCCAGCTGAGTTTCCGGATCGTTAACGGGCACATTGCGGATCAGCAGCTGTGGCGCATGCTGTTTAACAGCCTGGTAAATAGCGGGCATGACCAGAACGCCCACAGAGGGAGAGGTGCCTATGGTGATGGTTCGTTGCTTATCGTAACTGCCGGTGAGATCCAGCGCGCCCAGAATCGATTCCAGACCCTGGCTGATGTACTCATGCAGATGGGTGGCGTACGCGGTGGGGGTTACGCCCTGGCCTTTACGAATAAATAAGGGATCGGGAAATATCGCGCGCAATTTTTGAATTGACTGGCTAATAGCAGAGGGTGTGAGATTAAGAATTTTCGCAGCATTAACGATACCTTTGTGGACATATACCGCCTCAAAAATAGTCAATAAATTGAGATCAATATTACGTAAAGTCCGGAAAATTTGCGGCTTATCTTCGCCGCTGGTTTCATTCAGGCGTTTGGCTGGTAAATTAGTAGGCTCCACGCTCTTACTCCGTATCCATTCACAATATGAATGATAGTTGAATTTATTTATTATGCTTGCAGAGATTCGTAAAGTGTTTCGTAAGTTTCCCTTGTTTATCGAAAACAAGCAGTTGGGTGATTATCACGCACGTTACACGATACCCGGTGATGGTACTATTAAGGTTCTAATTAATATGGGACGCTAATATATGGGCGACTCGAAAATATAGAATATGCGGTTTATTGTAAAGCGTAAATGCGGCAATTAAGCAGTGGCTGGTCAAATAACCGAACCACTGCCGGAAGTGTGTTAAGCAGCAATATATTCGTAGTCAGGATTGTTAAGCAGCGCTAAAAACTTCTTCAAAAGCACGGGGCGGATATTCTCAGGCGTGGCGGTAGCGACCCACTGGCGCATTTGCGTCATTTCCATACCCGCATACCCGCATGGGTTGATGCGCTGGAAAGGGGTCAGATCCATATTGATATTCAGCGCCAGCCCGTGGAACGAGCAGCCTTTACGGATACGCAGCCCCAGCGAACAGATTTTCTTCTCTCCCACGTAGACGCCCGGGGCATCGGCGCGAGGATGAGCGTCGATACCGTACTCAGCGAGCGTGTTCACCACGGTCTGTTCCAGTAAGGTCACGAGCTCACGTACGCCCAGCTTTCTGCGTTTCAGGTTAAGCAGGACATACATTACCTGCTGGCCCGGGCCGTGGTAGGTTACCTGTCCACCGCGATCGCTCTGGATCACCGGGATATCACCCGTCATCAATAAATGTTCGGCTTTTCCTGCCTGGCCCTGAGTAAACACCGGCATGTGTTCAACCAGCCAGATTTCATCAGGGGTGGTGTCATCGCGCATATCGGTAAAGTCATGCATAGCCTGAGAGACTGGCTCGTAAGGCTGTATCCCAAGATGGCGAACAAGAATTTTATCCTGGTACAAAAGGACGTCTCCGAAGACAAGGGAGAATAGGTAACGCGGAGTATATCACAGCGGGGAAGTGGGTTACCCGGCAAACCGGGTAACCGCAGAGGGACTACAGCACCATACGAACAATTTCGATATTGCCGAGCTCTTCGTACAGCGTCTCAACCTGTTCAATGTGTGTCGCAGTGATGGTGATTGAGACCGAGTGGTAATTACCTTTGCTGCTCGGTTTGACTGATGGAGAGTAGTCGCCCGGCGCATGGCGCTGTACCACTTCAACCACCTGATCAACCAGCTCAGGTTTCGCCAGACCCATTACTTTGTAAGTAAAAGGGGTAGGGAATTCAAGCAGTTCGTTAAGTTTGGTTTTCATGTCAGCTCCGGCGTGTGTGTAAAAAATAATAACTCCCGCCACGGGGCGGGAGTTTTACTGATACGTAGTATATGGGGATCAAAATCACACTTTCAAGTGTTCAATTTTTAACCAAACCAGTGATGGAACATCAGCTTAATGTAATCAATGATTTTGCCGAAGAAATTGCCTTCAGGAATCTCCTCCAGCACCACCAGCGGGCGTTGATCGATGGTTTTGCCATCCAGCTGGAAGTTGATAGTACCCACGACCTGATTCTTTTGCAGCGGGGCGTGCAGCTCGGTGGTATTCAGCACGTAGCTGGCTTTCAGATCTTTCATACGACCGCGTGGGATAGTCAGATAGAGATCTTTGTCCACGCCCAGGGAAGCGCGGTCGTTATCGCCAAACCAGACAGGTTCAGAGGCAAATTCTTTACCGGCTTTCAGCGGGTTCACGGTTTCGAAGAAGCGGAAGCCCCAGGTCAGCAGTTTTTTGCTTTCCGTTTCGCGTCCTTTAAACGTACGCCCCCCCATCACGGCAGAGATCAGACGCATCTGGCCTTCAGTGGCGGAGGCCACCAGGTTATAGCCAGCTTTGTCGGTGTGGCCGGTTTTGATACCGTCGACGTTCAGGCTGTTGTCCCACAGCAGGCCGTTACGGTTGGTCTGACGAATGCCGTTGAAGGTGAACTCTTTCTCTTTGTAGATAGAGTACTCGTTTGGCACGTCGCGGATCAGCGCCTGACCGATCAGCGCCATGTCACGCGCGGAGCTGTACTGACCCTCGGCGTCCAGGCCGTGAACGGTCTGGAAGTGGCTGTTTTTCAGACCCAGCGCGGAGACGTAGCTGTTCATCAGGCCCACAAACGCGTCCTGGCTGCCCGCGGCAAAATCAGCCATGGCCACGCAGGCGTCGTTACCGGACTGCAAGTTGATGCCACGGATAAGCTGAGAGACCGGAACCTGCATGCCAGGTTTCAGGAACATCAGCGATGAACCTTTGAACACGGGGTTGCCGGTTGCCCACGCATCGTTACCGATAGTCACCAGGTCGGTTTCTTTGAATTTGCCTGCTTTCATAGCCTGGCCGATAACATAGCTGGTCATCATTTTGGTCAGGCTGGCCGGATCGCGGCGGGCATCGGCGTTCTGTTCTGCCAGAACTTTGCCGGAGTTGTAATCAATCAGGATGTAGGATTCCGCGTCGATCTGCGGAACGCCAGGGATCATGGTCTTGATGTTCAGGTCATCCGCGTGAGCTGCGGAGAACGCAGCAGCGCAAAGGGCCGTGGTCAGCGCCATGCGCTGCACAAAACGAGCAGAAAAAGTGGTCTTCATGGTCAGAACTACGACATCCGTGATGGAATTAAAAAAGTGCCTTACTATAGCAAATGCTATACGGGCAGGCATCCGACTTTCATCATGAGAGTGTTAACGTGGTTTACACAAACTGACATTTCGGATACCACCGAATAATTATTTTGCAACAGCGATAAACGACTGGAGCTGCGCCTCGCTCTGCAAACGCTGTTGCAGGGATGCTGCCTGCGATTTGCTGGCAAACGGACCCATCTGGATACGCCATACCGCACCGTTTTGCTCAACGCGGCCTGGCACGCCAAACTGTTTGCTTAAACGCTGCTGATATTGCTCTGCACGGGTCCGATCGCTGACAGCGCCAACCTGAACCACGTAGCTGCCGCTCGCCGTCGCAGGCGCCGCAGTCTGCGTAGCAGCAGGCGCGGTCACCGGGGCGGGTTGTGCAGCGGGTGCAGCAACGACGGGCGCAGGCGCTGGGGCAGGTTCATTTGATTCAATCACGCCCGGCGCTAACGTGGTGGGTGCGCCAAGGAAACCACTGCTTTTCACCGGGGCGCCTGTCGCGTCTTCACTTTGCAGCGTATCGTTGCTGATAGCACGCACTTCACCCTGCGGCTGTGTGGGATCTGCCGGCGTTGAAGCGCCCCCCATACCACCGCTCAGATCCGGGCGAGCGGGCAGGGCATAGGTCTGTTTCGCGACCGTGGTACAGGCCGTGCCCGGGCCAGACAGTGAACCATCCTGCGCCACGATAATCGGGTCGATACGCACTTTAGTATTGTTTGAGGTGTTCAGACGGTCGGCCGCCGCGCGGGACAGGGAGATCACGCGATCGGTGCCGTAAGGCCCGCGATCGTTGATACGCACCACGATCATTCGGCCATTCGCCAGGTTAGTGATGCGTGCATAGCTCGGGACAGGCAACGTCGGGTGTGCCGCCGTGATCTGCATCGGATCGAAGGTTTCACCCGACGCGGTCAGGTTGCTGCCGGGCTCAGCGTCATAGATGGCAGCAAAGCCAGCCTGGCTGAAACGGGAAGGATCCTGAACGATTTTATAACTTTTACCGTCGCGCTGATAATCCTGATTCACGCTGGCGTTCAGCGGTTCATAAACGGGATCGGCACCGCTAATCTCAACAATCGGGCCATTACAGACCGCAGGCTGCGGCGGCGCGACGGTTGCCTGTTGCTGACCATCATCACTTGTACAGGCGGCAAGTAAACTTGCTGCGATGCAGATCCCCAGCCACTGCTTACGCATTGCGATCCCCTTATTTTTATACGCTTTTGGACAACATTTTCCTGTGGGTATGGATCGACATGACGATACCAAACCCGGCCATCAACACGATCAGTGCCGAGCCCCCGTAACTCACTAGCGGCAGCGGTACGCCGACAACCGGCAGAATCCCACTCACCATACCAATATTTACGAAGACATAAACGAACAAAATCAACATTAATCCGCCTGCCATCACGCGACCAAAGGTGGTTTGGGCGCGTGCGGCAATCCACAAACCTCGCATGATCAGCAGCACGTAGAGTGCAAGCAGAACCAGGATGCCAACCAGCCCTAACTCCTCAGCCAGAACGGCAAAGATAAAGTCGGTGTGGCGTTCCGGTAAAAATTCGAGCTGCGACTGCGTACCGTGCAGCCAGCCTTTGCCGCGCAGGCCGCCGGAGCCAATCGCAATCTTCGACTGAATAATATGATAGCCTGCGCCCAGCGGATCGGTCTCGGGATCGAGCAGCATCATAACGCGCTGACGCTGGTAATCATGCATCAGGAAGAACCAGAGGATAGGAATAAACGCGGCAACCAGCACCACGGCGATACCAATCAGACGCCAGCTCAGGCCGGACAGGAACAGGACGAACAGGCCGGAGAGGGCGATAAGAATCGAGGTACCGAGGTCCGGCTGTGCGGCCACGAGCAGCGTCGGCAGGAAAATCAGCACCAGCGCAATGGCGGTATTTTTCAAAGACGGCGGGCAGACGTCGCGGTTAATAAAGCGCGCCACCATCAGCGGGACGGCGATTTTGGCGATTTCCGACGGCTGGAAGCGGACAATCCCCAGATCCAGCCAGCGCTGTGCCCCCTTCGAGATGGCGCCGAAAGCATCTACTGCCACCAACAAAATGATACAGAAAATATAGAGATAGGGCGCCCAGCCCTCGTACACGCGCGGCGGTATTTGCGCCATCACCACCATAATAACCAGACCCATGGCGATCTGGCCGATTTTACGCTCCATCATGCCGATATCCTGGCCGCTGGCGCTCCAGATAACGAGGGCGCTATAGACCAGCAGAGCCAGCAGAATCAGCAGCATGGCTGGGTCGATGTGGATCTTGTCCCACAGCGATTTTTTATTCGGATTATCCGTCATGATTATTGGTCCTCCGCCGCAGCGGCTGCCGGGTTTTCAGCTGGCAGTTCGGTGTTGTTGTCACCCAGCATGATGTGGTCGAGGATTTGACGCATGATGGTACCCACCGCCGGGCCTGCGCCGCCGTTCTCCAGAATCATCGCCACCGCAACCTGCGGGTTATCATAAGGGGCAAACGCCGTCATGAGCTTGTGGTCACGCAGACGTTCGGCAATTTTATGTGCGTTGTAAGTTTCATTCGCTTTAAGACCGAAGACCTGAGCCGTACCTGATTTCGCGGCTACCTTATACGGTGCGCCAGCGAAATATTTGTGCGCCGTCCCGTTAGGGCGGTTGGCTACACCGTACATGCCGTCTTTCGCGATTTCCCAGTATCCGGAATGAATGTCACCCACCGGCGGCTCGTGCGGCTGTATCCATGGCACTTTTTTGCCGTCTTCAACGGTGCTTTGCAGCAGGTGCGGCACTTTCACGACGCCATCGTTGATGAGGATCATCATCGCCTTGTTCATTTGCAGCGGCGTTGCCGTCCAGTAGCCCTGGCCGATCCCCACCGGAATGGTGTCACCCTGATACCAGGGTTTTTTAAAGCGCTTCAGCTTCCATTCGCGGGTTGGCATGTTGCCGGAACGCTCTTCCGCCAAATCTATACCGGTGTAATGCCCGTAGCCGAACTTGCTCATCCATTCAGACAGACGGTCAATACCCATGTCGTAGGCGACCTGATAGAAGAAGGTATCCGCCGACTCCTCCAGTGATTTGGTCACGTTCAGATGGCCGTGGCCCCATTTTTTCCAGTCGCGGTAGCGTTTCTCAGAGCCAGGCAACTGCCACCAGCCGGGGTCAAACAGACTGGTATTACGGGTGATGACGCCCGCGCTCAGCGCAGACACGGCCACATACGGTTTAACCGTTGAAGCTGGAGGATAAACCCCCTGCGTCGCGCGGTTTACCAGCGGCGTGTTTGGATCGTTGAGCAGGCCGGAGTAATCCTTGCTGGAGATGCCATCCACGAAGAGGTTCGGATCGTAGCTTGGCATCGAAACCATCGCCAGAATGCCGCCGGTACGCGGGTCGGTCACAATAACCGCAGCACGGCTACCCGCCAGCAGCGTCTCGATATACTGCTGTAGCTTCAGGTCGAGCGTCAGATAGACGTCATGCCCCGCCTGCGGGGGCACCTCTTTCAGCTGACGGATCACGCGGCCACGGTTGTTAACTTCAACCTCTTCATACCCGGTCTGACCGTGCAGCACATCTTCGTAATAACGTTCGATCCCCAGCTTGCCAATATCATGGGTTGCGGCGTAGTTAGCCAGCTTGCCGTCTTTATCAAGGCGTTCGACGTCTTTATCGTTGATTTTGGAGACGTAACCAATGACGTGCGTCAGCGCGGAGCCGTAAGGATAGTAGCGGCGTTTATAGCCTTTGACTTCCACTCCGGGGAAACGGTACTGGTTAACGGCAAAACGGGCGACCTGCACTTCTGTCAGGTTGGTTTTTACCGGAATGGAGGTGAAGCGGTGAGAACGTGCGCGCTCTTTTTTGAACGCAGCGATATCGTCATCAGTCAGGTCGACAACGCTTCTCAGCGCGTTCAGGGTATCCTGCACGTTATCCACTTTCTCGGGCATCATCTCTATCTGGTAGATGGTGCGATTAAGCGCCAGCGGCGTGCCGTTACGATCGTAGATAATGCCGCGGCTGGGCGCGATGGGCACCAGCTTGATACGGTTTTCGTTTGAGCGGGTCTGGTAATCGGTATAGCGGACAATTTGCAGATTATAGAGGTTGGCGATCAGCACGCCGGTAAGCAGCAAAATCCCCGTAAAGGCGACCAGCGCCCGGCGCACAAACAGCGCGGACTCAGCCGTATAGTCGCGAAAAGAATTCTGTAGTTTCATCCGCTGCTTAAATTACCCTGGTCAGTCATTACTCGCGGTGATAAGGGTGGTTGGTAGTGATGCTCCATGCGCGATACAAACTTTCTGCCACGAGAACCCGTACAAGCGGGTGGGGCAGCGTCAGCGCCGAGAGTGACCAACTTTGTTCTGCTGCCGCTTTGCAGGCGGGAGATAACCCCTCTGGTCCGCCAATCAACAGACTGACGTCCCGACCATCCTGCTTCCAGCGCTCCAGTTCGTGCGCCAGCTGCGGCGTATCCCAGGGTTTGCCCGGGATATCGAGGGTCACGATGCGGTTTTTGCCTGCGGCAGCCAGCATCAGCTCTCCCTCTTTATCGAGAATACGTTTGATATCTGCGTTCTTGCCGCGCTTTCCTGCTGGGATCTCCACCAGTTCGAACGGCATATCTTTTGGGAAACGACGCAGATACTCAGTAAAACCGGTTTGTACCCAGTCCGGCATTTTGGTGCCGACGGCGACCAGTTGCAACTTCACGCATTAACCCCAGAGTTTTTCCAGCTCATACAGGCGACGACTCTCTTCCTGCATGACGTGGACAATCACATCGCCGAGATCGACAACCACCCAGTCAGCGGTCGCTTCACCTTCAACGCCCAGCGGAAGCAGCCCTGCCGCGCGCGATTCCTGAACAACATGGTCAGCAATCGAAACAACGTGACGAGTTGAGGTGCCGGTGCAGATGATCATGCAGTCGGTGATGCTGGATTTACCCTTAACGTCGATAGCGATGATGTCCTGACCTTTCAGGTCATCAATTTTGTCGATAACAAAATCCTGGAGTGCTTTACCCTGCAAGTTTTCCCCCTGGGTGAATGAGATTGTACAACTATGAATTCGTGGCCAGTCAGTATACCTGAACTGACGCCAGTCGCGGGACAAATGTCACCGCCCGGCTTTTGAAGGCGGGTATCATCCCACCCTCCGCCTGAGATTGCATCGCCATTTTTGTAAAACAATTTCTGTAAAGCAGCGATCGGCGGGAAAGTCTGGCAGCGGAGGATATCAGTATGGCTTAGCCTGTCAAGGCAGGATAATCATTAACGGACAATTTCGCCGGCGATGCTCAGACATCTGTACTTTTCTGATACAGACCGTGCGCAAGGATATAGGCCAGCACGGGCGAGGGGAGGAGATCGTCACAGTCTAAACCCTGCTGGAGACGCTCGCGGATGAGGGTCGCGGAAATATCAAACCACGGCGTTTCAGCGAGGTAAATTTTCCCGGCGGGGAGACTGTGCAGGTCTTCTATATTGTCCGTCAGATGTGCGTCAAGCCACTGCTGATGCTGCGCGTCGCGCATGGTCAGCGGGTAGCCCGGACGGCGGCAGACCAGCAGATGACTGTTTTCCAGAATGGTTTCGTACTGGTACCAGCTGGGAAAGTTGAGCAAGGAATCCTGGCCGATGATAAACGCCAGCGGTTTCATGGGCCCCTGCTCAGCGCGCCACTCCCGCAGCGTTTGCGATGTCCAGGAAGGGGTATCCCTGCGCAGTTCACGCTCATCCAGCGTGAAGAGAGGCTTATCGGCGATAGCCAGCGCGAGCATCGCTTTACGCTGCTCGCTGGTTGCTTCTGGCTGAGGACGGTGCGGCGGAACATTGTTGGGCATGATGATTACCCGCTGCAACCCAATCAAATTCGCGAGGATTTCTACCGGCTTAAGATGCCCATAGTGTACCGGGTCGAAGGTCCCGCCATACATTGCCTGTAAAGAATGCATATCACCCATCGATAAATACGTCTGCCAGCGCCTTATGGCAGAGCAGCAAAGAGAGACTCTCCAGCTCCGCCCAGACAGACTGACCGTAATCCTGTTTTAACGTCAGTTCGGCGCGCATCAGAAGTTGCACTGCCTGACGCAACTGCTCCTGGCTCAGGCGGTTTATCGCCTCCGTGGTCATCGCCCGACGGTTTTGCCAGACGCGATGTTTGTCGAATAAGGCGCGCAGGGGCGTGTGTGCTGACTGGCGTTTAAGGTTGTTCAGCAGCAGTAATTCGCGCTGGAGCGTACGGAGAAGGATGACCGGCTCACTCCCTTCCAGGCGCAGCTGTTGCAGGATGTGCAGAGCACGTTTACTTTTCGCCGACAGCAGCGCATCAACCCAGTGGAAGGGGGTAAAGTGCGCGGCATCATTCACCGCCTGTTCCACGCGCGGCAGCGTCAGCTTGCCATCGGGCCACAGCAGGGCGAGCCTGTCCAGCGCCTGCGCCAGTGCCAGAAGGTTGCCTTCGTAGCAGTAGCACAGGAGCTGACTGGCGGCCTCATCCAGCTGCAAATTGTGCTGCTTTGCTCGCGCGGCAACCCATTTTGGCAGATGCGCCTGCTCTGGAGTCTGGCAGGAGACAAGCACCGCACTGGGGGTTAGCCGGGTAAACCAGGCAGCGTTTTCCTGCGCTTTTGTGAGTTTGTTGCCGCGTACGATAAGCAGCAGATCGCCGTGTAACAAACTCACCAGCATAGCCAGCTGTTCATTGATGGCAGCGTTAGGACCATTCTCAGGCAGCAGGATCTGGATTGTCTGACGAGAGGCAAACAGGCTCATGGCCTGACAAAGCGAGAAGATAGCGTTCCAGTCGGTACTGTTATCGATCTGGAACGTATGATGCTCATCGAAACCCTGCGCGGCTGCCGCATGGCGAACCGCATCAAGGCTTTCCTGGAGTAACAGGGGGTCGTTGCCGAGTAGCAGATAGGCCGCGCGCAGCCCTTCGTTGAGCTGCGCGCGGAGTTGTTCAGGATACAACCTGATCATCAGTTACCCAGCGACGTTGGCATATCCGGCGTGCGGGCATCCGGTGTTTCGATGACGTCAGCGCCTTTTTTCGTCGACGCGGCAATGGTAGGCAGCTTACGGATCAGCTGTTCCGCAGCCTTATCGTACATCTCTTTGATGATAATCTGCTCTTCGGCGTCTTTCGCCAGCGCCGTCTGCGGGTTATCGAAGAACGAACGGTAGACTTTGGTACTGATAGGGTAAATATCTTTACCTGGCATCAGAACAGCCGCGCTAACGGTCAGCACCATCTGATATTCCGCCGTCCGCCCATCCTGGAAGATTGACGCAGTGTCTTTTGCCAGCGTTGATTTCAGGACGCGAAGCGAAGGAACATCCTGACGCAGGGTTCCCTTCTCGATCAGTTCAACATCGTTCAAACGCAGCTGGTTACGAATGGCCCGGCTCAGCGGTCCGTTCGGATCGGATGAGTCGAAGATCATCGTTTTCATCTGCGCAGGCACTGCCGTGGTGTTGCGCAGGTGCCAGCCGCAGCCAGCGGTGACAAGCACCGCCAGAGATAAGAGTATTGTTGCCAGTTGTCGCACGTTTCCTCCCGCGCTTAGCCAACGACCAGATTCAGCAGTTTACCAGGTACGTAGATCACTTTACGTACGGTAACGCCCTCAAGGTATTTAGCGACCAGATGCTCCTGGCCTGCGCGCTCGCGAACCTGTTCTTCGGTTGCGTCGACCGCGACGGTAATTTTACCGCGCACTTTACCGTTAACCTGCACCACCACCAGCGTGGTGTTTTCCACCATAGCGGATTCATCCGCCACTGGCCACGGCGCATTGTCGATATCGCCTTCGCCTTTCAGCTCCTGCCACAGGGTAAAGCTAACGTGCGGCGTGAACGGGTTAAGCATGCGAACGACCGCCAGCAGCGCTTCACGCATTAACGCGCGATCCTGCTCGCCATCCTGCGGGGCTTTCGCCAGCTTGTTCATCAGTTCCATAATAGCCGCAATTGCAGTATTGAAGGTCTGACGACGACCAATATCATCGGTGACTTTCGCAATAGTTTTATGAACATCACGACGCAGCGCCTGTTGATCTTCAGTCAGTGCAGCTACGTTCAGCGCTGGCGCATCGCCCTGAGAGGTGTGCTCGTAAACCAGTTTCCAGACGCGCTTCAGGAAGCGGTTGGCCCCTTCAACGCCGGATTCCTGCCACTCAAGGGTCATATCTGCCGGGGAGGCGAACATCATGAACAGACGCACGGTATCCGCACCATAACGCTCAACCATCACCTGCGGGTCGATGCCGTTATTTTTAGACTTGGACATCTTGCTCATGCCGGTATAAACCAGTTCATGACCTTCAGCGTCTTTCGCCTTCACGATACGGCCTTTCTCGTCGCGCTCGACAATCGCATCAACCGGAGAAACCCAGTTACGCTCGCCGTTCGCGCCAACGTAGTAGAACGCATCTGCCAGCACCATACCCTGACACAGCAGCTGTTTTGCCGGCTCGTCGGAGTTGACCAGGCCTGCGTCACGCATCAGTTTGTGGAAGAAGCGGAAGTAGAGCAGGTGCATGATGGCGTGTTCAATGCCACCGATGTAAATGTCTACCGGCAGCCAGTAGTTTGCTGCATCAGAATCCAGCATGCCTTCTTTGTACTGCGGGCAGGTGTAGCGCGCATAGTACCAGGAGGATTCCATAAAGGTGTCAAAGGTGTCGGTTTCACGCAGCGCTGGCTGACCGTTGACGGTGGTTTTCGCCCACTCAGGATCGGCTTTGATCGGGCTGGTGATGCCGTCCATGACCACGTCTTCCGGCAGGATCACCGGCAGCTGATCTTCTGGCGTTGGCATCACGGTACCATCTTCCAGCGTCACCATTGGGATTGGCGCACCCCAGTAACGCTGACGGGAAACGCCCCAGTCGCGCAGACGGTAGTTCACTTTACGCTCGCCCACGCCCAGGGAGGCCAGCTTGTCGGCGATGGCGTTGAAGCCCTCTTCGAAGCTCAGGCCGCTGAACTCACCGGAGTTAAACAGGGTGCCTTTTTCAGTCAGCGCTTGCTCAGAGAGATCGGGTTCAGAGCCGTCAGCAGCAAGAATAACAGGCTTGATGGTCAGGCCGTATTTGGTGGCAAATTCGTAGTCGCGCTGGTCGTGACCCGGCACGGCCATCACGGCGCCTGTGCCGTATTCCATCAGTACGAAGTTGGCGGCCCAGACAGGGATCGCTTCGCCTGTCAGCGGGTGAATAGCTTTAAAGCCGGTATCAACGCCTTTTTTCTCCATCGTCGCCATGTCGGCTTCGGCCACTTTAGTATTGCGGCATTCGTCGATGAAGGTCGCCAGTTCTGGATTGTTTTCTGCCGCTTTCTGCGCCAGCGGGTGACCTGCGGCCACGGCCAGGTAGGTCGCGCCCATGAAGGTGTCCGGGCGGGTGGTGTAGACGGTCAGGGTTTGATCGTAGTTCTCAACGTTGAAGGTAATTTCCACACCTTCGGAACGGCCGATCCAGTTGCGCTGCATGGTCTTAACGGTATCTGGCCAGTGGTCCAGATTGTCCAGATCGTTCAGCAGTTCGTCAGCGTAGGCGGTGATTTTGATAAACCACTGCGGGATCTCTTTACGCTCTACTTTGGTGTCGCAGCGCCAGCAGCAGCCATCGATAACCTGTTCGTTCGCGAGAACGGTCTGGTCATTTGGGCACCAGTTAACGGCAGAGGTCTTCTTGTACACCAGGCCTTTTTTATACAGCTCGGTGAAGAATTTCTGCTCCCAGCGGTAGTATTCCGGGGTACAGGTTGCCAGCTCGCGGCTCCAGTCATAGCCGAAGCCCAGCATTTTCAGCTGGTTTTTCATGTACGCGATGTTGTCGTACGTCCACGGAGCCGGTGCCGTGTTGTTTTTCACCGCCGCGCCTTCAGCAGGCAGGCCGAACGCATCCCAGCCGATAGGCTGAAGAACGTTTTTGCCCAGCATGCGCTGGTAGCGTGCAATCACGTCACCGATGGTGTAGTTACGCACGTGGCCCATGTGTAGTCGACCAGAAGGATAGGGAAGCATCGACAGGCAGTAATACTTCTCTTTGCTCTCGTCTTCGGTTACTTCAAAGGTGCGCTTCTCGTCCCAGTGTTGCTGGACTTTTGATTCTATCTCTTCCGGGCGGTATTGCTCTTGCATGGCAGCCAGTGGTCCTGTGTTCAATACAGCTACAAATGTAGCCAATGGATGTGGTAATTCAGATCCGCATAGCATAGCCCAAACGCCCGCGTCAAAACAGCCTTTCACGCAAATGCACTTTGCAGGAATTTACCGGGTCTGTGCTTCACCTGACAAAGCGGCGACGAAATAAGGTCTATTATTAGAGACAGTTACTTACCCGGGAGGCAAAATGATGAACAAGGTTGCTCAATTTTACCGTGAACTGGTAGCGACTCTGACGGAACGACTGCGTAACGGCGAGCGTGATATCGACGCGCTGGTCGAACAGGCACGCGCACGCGTGACGCAAACGGGTGAGTTAACGCGAACCGAAGTGGAAGAGGTAACGCGCGCCGTGCGCCGCGACCTTGAGGAGTTCGCGCGAAGCTATGAAGAGAGCCAGGACGAGATCGCCGACAGTGTTTTTATGCGGGTAATTAAAGAGAGCCTGTGGCAGGAGCTGGCGGATATTACCGATAAAACTCAGCTGGAGTGGCGCGAGGTGTTCCAGGATTTAAACCACCACGGTGTCTATCACAGCGGCGAAGTAGTGGGGCTGGGGAACCTGGTGTGTGAGAAGTGCCACCACCATATCGCCGTTTATACGCCGGAGGTGTTGTCGCTGTGTCCGAAGTGCGGGCACGACCAGTTCCAGCGTCGGCCGTTTGAGCCATAAGTAAAAGCGCAGGTTTATTCCCTCTCCCACAGGGAGAGGGTCGGGGTGAGGGCATCAGGCCGCAGAATAATAAGCCAGCCGCTCCGCCAACAAATCCACAAACGCTTCCCGATCGATATCCACCATCACCGTGGTATTCGGCTTGTTTCCCGTCAGCGAGTAATAGTCCACCACCGTCATTCCCTGGGTATATTTCCCCTGTGTTTCCACACCAACCCAACGCTCGACCGTGGTAAACATTTCCGGCTTCAGTAGCCAGGCGATGGTGCATGGGTCATGCAGCGGGGCACCGTGGAAGCCCCACTTCTCGGCTTTGTGATACTCCATAAAGAAATCGAGCAGCTCTGCCACGGTTGTTGCAACCAGGTTACCCACAGAACGGAATCGTTCGATGTCCTGCGCCATAATTTGTGCGCGGTGGGTAACGTCCAGCCCCGCCATCACAATCGGCAGGCCCGACTGGAAGACGATTTCCGCGGCTTCCGGGTCAACGAAGATGTTGAACTCTGCTGCTGGCGTCCAGTTCCCCAGCCCCATTGCCCCGCCCATGATGACGATACGGGCGATGTTGCTGTGCAGTTCAGGATGGCTGTTCAGCAGCAGCGCAACGTTGGTCTGCGGGCCGGTCGCCACCAGCGTCACGGGCTCTGCGCTCTCACGCAGCACCTTCGCCATGAGCTCGACGGCAGTGCAGTTTTGCGGTGCGAAATCCGGCTCCGGCAGCGCCGGACCATCCAGCCCACTTTCACCGTGAACGTTATCCGCAATGATCAGCTCGCGCATCAGCGGCTTAACGGCGCCACCTGCGACAGGAATATCGGTGCGTTTCAGCAGCGTCAACATGCGCAACACGTTTCGCAAGGTTTTATCCGGCGTCTGGTTTCCGGCGGAGGAGGTGACAGCTTTTACGTCCAGTTCAGGGGAAGCAAGAGCAAGGACGAGTGCGATCGCGTCATCATGACCCGGATCGCAGTCGAGAATAATTGGCTGTGCCATAGCGTTCTCCATTCTCAGCATTATTTGTGACAAGGTTAACGCTGCGATGTGACGCCGAATAGAAAAAGAGATCTAAAGCGTGAAGCAGTGCGCAATCCGCAGATTGCGCACTAAAAAGATTAATGCAGGATTTTGGCGAGGAAGTCTTTTGCACGTTCAGATTTAGGATTTGCGAAGAACTCTTCTTTTGGTGAGTCTTCAACAATTTTCCCTTCATCCATGAAGATCACGCGGTTGGCCACTTTACGGGCGAAGCCCATTTCGTGCGTCACCACCATCATGGTCATCCCTTCGTGCGCCAGCTCCACCATGACGTCCAGCACTTCGTTGATCATCTCAGGATCGAGCGCGGACGTCGGCTCATCAAACAGCATAGCCACCGGATCCATGCACAGCGCACGCGCGATTGCCACACGCTGCTGTTGGCCGCCCGAAAGCTGCGCCGGGAACTTATCCGCATGTGCAGACAGCCCGACGCGTTCCAGCAACTTCAGCCCCTTTTCGCGCGCCGCTTTTTTGTCGCGCTTCAGCACTTTCACCTGCGCCAGCGTCAGGTTCTCAATGATGGAGAGGTGAGGGAACAGCTCAAAATGCTGGAACACCATCCCTACGTGGGAGCGAAGCTGGGCAAGGTTGGTTTTGCGGTCATTCACTTTGGTGCCGTTAACGACAATCTCGCCCTGCTGGACAGGTTCCAGCCCATTAACGGTTTTGATAAGCGTGGACTTACCGGAACCGGACGGGCCGCAGACCACCACCACATCGCCTTTTTTCACTTCTGTTGAGCAGTCGGTCAGCACCTGAAAGTGCCCATACCATTTAGAAACATTTTTCAGGGAAATCATTATACCGTCCTTTTCTTCAGCCAGCTGACCAACAGCGATGCGCTTAAACTAATCACAAAATAGACCCCGCCCGCGAAGAGGATCATCTCAACCTGCGTTCCGTCACGTTCGCCAATGGTGGAGGCGGTACGGAAGAAGTCTGCCAGGCTCAGCACGTAGACCAGGGAGGTATCCTGGAACAGGACGATGCCCTGCGTCAGCAGCAGCGGAACCATGGCGCGAAACGCCTGCGGCAGAATAATGAGCTTCATAGACTGCCAGTGCGTCATACCGAGCGCCAGCGCAGCGCTGGACTGCCCGCGCGAGATACTCTGAATACCGGCGCGGATGATCTCTGAGTAGTAGGCGGCTTCAAACATGGAAAACGCCACCATGGCAGAGATCAGGCGGATATCGGTCTTTGGCGACAGTCCCAGTACGTTCTGTAAAAAGCCGGGAACAATCAGATAAAACCACAGCAGCACCATGACCAGTGGAATGGAGCGGAACACGTTAACGTAAGCCGTGGCAAACCAGGCGAGCGGCTTAAAGCTCGACAGGCGCATCACAGCCAGCAGGGTGCCCCAGACAATACCGACGATAATGGCGATAACGGTGATCTTTAAGGTGATTGCCAGTCCATCCAGCAGATAGGGCATGGAGGGAACAATGGAACTCCAGTCAAAATCGTACATTTATTTGCCCCCCAGATTGCCCGGCAGGCGTACTTTGCGTTCAACCAGGTTCATCACCAGCATGATGAATGCGTTAATCAGAACATAGGCGAGCGTGATCGCCGTGAAGGATTCCCATGCGTGAGCGGAATAATCCAGCAGTTTGCCCGCCTGCGCCGCCATATCTACCAGACCAATGGTTGAGGCGATAGCCGAGTTTTTTACCAGGTTCATCATCTCGGACGTCATCGGCGGAACGATGACGCGGTAAGCGTTCGGCAGCAGTACGTAACGGTAGGCCTGAGGCAGAGTCAGGCCCATCGCCAGTGCCGCATTCTTTTGCCCGCGCGGCAGTGACTGTATGGCGGCACGTACCTGCTCGCAGACGCGCGCAGCGGTGAACAGCCCCAGACACAGCATAGAGGAGACAAAAAATTGTACGTTAGGATCCAGCTCGGCCTTAAACCACATGCCGAGATCTTCCGGCAGCAGTTCCGGGATCACCAGATACCAGGTAAAGAACTGCACGATCAGCGGAACGTTACGGAACAGTTCCACATAGAGCGTGCCAATTGAAGAGAGAAAACGGTTAGGGACGGTACGCAGAATACCGAACAGCGAACCGACAAGAAACGCGATAATCCACGCCGTTATCGATAACGCAACGGTAACCTGAAAGCCGCTCCACAGCCAGCCGAGATAGGTGGTGTTGCCGAACGGGGCTTGTTGCAGAAAGATGCCCCAGTTCCAGTCAATTGACATAGTAAACTCCAGAAAAAAAAGGGTAGCAGCGCTACCCTCGAAGATTGGTGAGAAGCTCAATTTTTGCGCTGAGTGGGGAACGACCACTCAACGTATAGTCTGTCCATGCTTCCCGACAATCGAGAGGGCAGGAGATCCCGCCCCTGTCGTTCTAATTAGTTAAGAGCTTTGTCGTTTGGTGATTTGAACAGCGCTTTCATGTCGTCAGACAGTTCAAAGTTCATGTTCAGGTTTTTTGGTGGAATTGGGTTCTTGAACCATTTGTCGAACCATTTTGCCGCTTCGCCGGAGGTTTGCGCCTGAGCGATGGTGTCATCGATCAGTTTCTTGAAGTCCTCGTCACCTTTACGCAGCATACAGCCGTAGGCTTCTTTCGACTGGGCGGTACCGACGATTTCCCAGTTGTCTGGTTTCTTCGCCTTGGCGCGCTCGCCTGCCAGCAGAGCGTCATCCATCATAAACGCGACGGCACGGCCGCTTTCCAGGGTACGGAAGGAGTCGCCATGGTCTTTCGCGCTGATGATGCGCATGTCCATTTTCTTTTCGTCGTTCAGCTTGTGCAGCAGCACTTCGGACGTGGTACCGGAGGTCACGACAACCGCTTTGCCTTTCAGGTCAGCAAAATCTTTGATGTCGCCGCCTTTCTTCGTCAGCAGGCGGGTGCCCACAACGAAGATGGTGTCCGAGAACGCGGCCTGTTTCTGACGCTCAAGGTTGTTGGTGGTTGAGCCACATTCAAAATCAAATGTGCCGTTTTGCAGCAGAGGAATACGGTTCTGTGAAGTGATGGGGATCAGCTTCACTTGCAGGTCAGGTTTGTTCAGCTTTTTCTTCACGGCTTCAACGATGGCGTTGGAGTAATCCTGTGAATAGCCCACGACTTTTTGCGTGTTGTCGTAGTAAGAGAACGGGACAGAAGATTCACGGTGGCCGACCACGATCACGCCGTTTTTGGCAATCTTGTCGAGAGTGCTTCCTGCTGCCGGAGCGTCTTCAGCGTGGACAACCCCCGCAGACATTCCCATAACCAGCATTGCTGTGGCCAGTTTACGTAATTGCATACCCAACTCCTTTCTTATCAGCGCCAGTGACGCATAGATACCCATTGTGATGTTGTTATATCTCGCGCAATGCGAGTGCAGTGTTATGCAAGCTTGTTAACATTTAGTCTGGCTTAATGTAAAGATTTTGCTGCGTTATTGTTTATTTTTGCGAAGCGCGCCGCACCATTCAGAGGCAATAATCCCTCGTTGCACCGTTTCGGTGCTACCGATGATCTACGCTGGTGCGACAAGGTTGCATGTTAAGCCAGACAGCGTTGATGTAAGTAAACAAAGCAACAGGCGTGCCAGAATTGAAGTTTGGGAGGAAATTGTCGGGCGGCGCCGGCGCCGGAGAGCAGGCCGGGTAAGGCGTAGCCGCCACCCGGCAACAGAAGGTAAGGTTATTTACGACGCTGACGCAGGCTCATCAGCACTGCGCCAAAGCCGAACAGCACGGTCAAAATCCACAGCGGCCAGTTCCCGGTGCGCGCGTAAGGGGTGAGCCCGGTAGTTGGCGTGACGTTAGTAGTCAGCACCTCACGGGTAAATTGCGGGATCATGGCCTGGATTTCACCCTGCGGACCAATCACGGCGGTAATGCCGTTATTGGTGCTGCGCAGCAACGGACGCGCCAGCTCCAGAGAACGCATTCTCGCCATCTGGAAGTGCTGCCACGGGCCAATCGATTTACCGAACCACGCATCGTTTGAGATGGTCAGCAGATAGTCGGTGTCCGGGCGGAAATTATCGCGCACCTGCTCGCCGAGGATAATCTCGTAGCAAATGGCGGCCGTCAGGGCAAAACCGTGCGCATGCAGCTGCGGCTGAACGTAAGGGCCCCGGCTGAATGAGGACATCGGCAAATCAAAGAACGGTGCCAGTGGGCGCAGAATAGACTCCAGCGGAACAAATTCGCCAAACGGTACAAGGTGGTTTTTGTTGTAACGATTGGTGGAGGTATAGCTGTATTCGCTGCCCTTACCGAGCGTAATGATCGTGTTGTACGTGTCATAGCGGTTCTGCTGATTGAGACGCGCATCCACAATTCCGGTGATCAGCGTACTGCCGCGTGCGCGCAGCAGATCGTCCATCATCTTCAGGAAGGGCTGCTGATTGATCTCCAGATCTGGGATCGCAGACTCAGGCCAGATGATGAGCTGCGATTTGCCCATCACCTTTTCAGTGGCGTTGGCGTAGATTTTCAGCGTGTTCAGCAGCTGATTCTCATCCCATTTCAGGGACTGCGGGATATCGCCCTGGACCAGAGAAACCTGCGTGGCGCGCGCGGGCTCCAGCGTAAACCACTGGATATAACGCAGCGGGAAGGGCAGGGCAAACAGGATTAACGCGGCAACCAGCGGCTTCCAGTTACGTGTCACCAGGGCCAGCACCAGCAGGCCGCTGACGATCATCAACAGGAAGTTGATGGCTTCCACGCCCATGACCGGGGCCAGGCCTTTCAGCGGGCCGTCTACCTGGCTATAGCCGAACTGCAACCACGGGAAGCCGGTCAGTACCCAGCCGCGCAGAAATTCGGTGATTTGCCAGACAACGGGTGCCGCTATCGCTACGCGCAGCCAGGTCGTTTTTGGCCACAGGCGAGACAGGATGCCCGCGAACAGGCCGGTGTAGAGCGAGAGATAGGCGGCGAGCAGCACAACCAGGAAGACGTTAACCGGCCCCGGCATTCCGCCAAATTGCGCGATACTGACGTAGACCCAGTTGATACCAGAGCCAAACAGTCCCAGCCCCCAGAAGTAGCCGATGGCCGCGGCCTGTACCGGACGACGGTTCAGGGTAAGCCCCTGTAGCCCCATCAGGGAGAGAATAGCGGCTGGCCAGATATCGTAAGGAGAAAAAGCCAGCGTACCGCTGGCTCCGAGTAACAGCGCCAGCAGCAAACGGACGCGCTGGCGTTCAACGAGTGGGGCAAATGCCATTTACATTAATCTTCCAGTTTTGGCACCGGTGAGTCGTCCGGCATTCTGACGTGAACCTGAATAATACGTCGGCTGTCAGCCATTGCGACCTTGAACTGGTAACCATCGATGTCAACGGTTTCACCGCGGGCCGGAAGATGGCCGAAGGCCTGCATCACCAGACCACCAATGGTGTCCACTTCTTCATCGCTGAAGCTGGTGCCAAAGGTATCGTTGAAGTCTTCAATGGAGGCCAGCGCGCGCACGGTCCAGGTGTGGCGGCTCAGCTGACGGAAGTCGATATCCTCTTCTTCGTCATACTCGTCTTCGATTTCGCCCACGATCAGCTCAAGGATGTCTTCGATTGTGACCAGACCGGAAACGCCACCAAATTCATCAATAACAATCGCCATGTGATAGCGCTGGGAGCGAAACTCCTTCAGCATCCGATCCACACGCTTACTTTCCGGCACAACCACGGCCGGGCGTAACACCTTTTCCATACTGAAGGCTTCGGCATCGCTGCGCATAAACGGCAGCAGATCTTTCGCCATCAAAATCCCTTCAATGTGATCTTTATCTTCGCTGATGACCGGGAAACGTGAGTGAGCCGATTCGATAATCACATCGAGGCACTCGTCCAGCGTCTGGTTGCGTTTCAGGGTAATCATCTGCGAGCGGGGGATCATGATGTCGCGGACGCGCTGGTCGGCGATGTCCATCACCCCTTCGAGCATTTCGCGCGTATCTTCGTCGATAAGGTCGTTCTGCCCGGAATCACGAATCAGCTCCAGCAGTTCATCACGGTTTTTCGGTTCGCCGTGGAAAAGCTGGTTCAGAATGAGGGAGAAAAATCCCTTTTTAGTGGTTGTCGTGTCGCTACTGTGTGAATTGTCGTCGCTCATGGCGTTTGTTAAGGGTTCTCTTGTTAGTTCAACGTTAACCGCCGCGCTATGTCCCTGCGCGGCGGCATGGTAGTCAGTGACTGACTATTCTTTCTCGGCAATGTACGGATCCTCATAGCCCAGAGCAAGCATTATCTCTGTCTCGAGGGATTCCATCTCTTCCGCTTCGTCATCTTCAATATGGTCGTAACCCAGAAGATGCAGGCTACCGTGCACCACCATGTGTGCCCAGTGCGCTTCCAGCGGCTTTTGCTGCTCTTTGGCTTCCTGCTCAACCACCTGACGGCAGATGATCAGATCGCCCAGCAGCGGCATCTCAATGCCCGGAGGGGCTTCGAACGGGAAAGAGAGCACGTTGGTCGGCTTATCTTTCCCGCGGTAGGTCAGGTTGAGCTCATGGCTTTCTGCTTCATCCACCAGGCGAATCGTGACCTCTGATTCTTCCTGAAACTGGGGGATAACGGCATCCAGCCATTTCTGAAACTGTGCCTCTTCTGGCATGCCGGAATTATCTTCACAGGCCAGCTGTAAATCGAGGATCACCTGACTCATTTCTGTTCATGCTCCTGCGCTTCGCGCTTACGTTCTGCGGCCAGTTCGGCCCTGCGCTTCTGATCTGCCTCTTCCCAGGCCTCATAAGCGTTAACGATACGCGCGACCACCGGATGGCGTACCACGTCTTCACTGTGGAAGAAGTTGAAGCTGATTTCCTCTACCTCGGCCAGGACTTCGATGGCGTGACGCAGACCCGATTTGGTGTTACGCGGCAGGTCAATCTGGGTGACGTCACCGGTGATAACCGCTTTCGAGTTAAAGCCAATACGCGTCAGGAACATCTTCATCTGTTCGATAGTGGTGTTCTGGCTCTCATCCAGAATGATGAACGCGTCGTTAAGCGTACGGCCACGCATGTAGGCCAGCGGGGCCACTTCAATCACGTTACGCTCGATGAGCTTTTCAACTTTCTCGAAGCCGAGCATTTCGAACAGCGCGTCATACAGCGGGCGCAGATACGGGTCGACCTTCTGGCTCAGATCGCCCGGCAGGAAGCCCAGTTTTTCACCGGCTTCAACAGCAGGGCGGGTCAGCAGGATACGGCGGATCTCCTGACGCTCAAGCGCATCGACCGCAGCAGCAACGGCCAGATAGGTTTTACCCGTACCCGCCGGGCCCACGCCGAAGGTGATGTCATGGTCGAGAATATTGGCGATGTACTGCGCCTGGTTCGGGGTACGAGGCTTAATCACGCCGCGTTTAGTTTTGATGTTGATGGCTTTGCCATAGTCCGGCACGCTCTCCGCGCTCTGCTCAAGCACGCGCGCCTCTTTGATGGCCAGGTGGATCTGTTCAGGTTCAATGTCCTGGATCTCACCGCGCATCGGGGCGGTATCAACATACAGGCTGCGGAGAATATCTGCCGCGGCGTTGACGCAGATTGGGCGTCCGGTGAGTTTGAAATGGTTATCGCGACGATTGATTTCGATACCCAGACGTCGCTCCAGTTGTTTGATGTTGTCATCAAACGGCCCGCACAGGCTCAGCAGGCGAGCGTTGTCTGCGGGCTCAAGGCTAATTTCACGCGTATCTATGTTCAAACTGTTCCTCTTTAATTGGTTAACTGACCTGTGGCCACACGGCGTAATAAAACGGTCATTACCGAAATTATTCACGCCACAGAATAAAGGCGCAAGCGTTGCGGTAGATATTGGGGGTGATGAGAGGAAATACAAGGCCTGCCGGACAGGCAGGCCAGGAGGATCACGGCTGGTAAATACCTACGCCAGAGTCGTTGACCTTGCGGGTGCGAGAGATAACGGATTCCGGAGTCTGTGCAATTCGCAGACCCATTTCATCCTCAGTGCGTACCACCTTCCCGCGCAGCGAGTTCGTGAGCACTTCGACAATCTCGACGTCCACAAACTTACCGATCATGTCCGGGGTGCCTTCAAAATTCACCACGCGGTTATTTTCGGTTCGACCAGATAGTTCCATGATGCTCTTACGGGAGGTGCCTTCCACCAGAATACGCTGGACAGTGCCGAGCATGCGACGACTCCAGGCGTTGGCCTGCTGGTTGATACGCTCCTGTAGAATATACAGACGCTGCTTTTTCTCTTCTTCCGGTACATCATCAACCATATCGGCCGCAGGGGTGCCCGGGCGCGCAGAGAAGATAAAGCTGTAGCTGACGTCGAAATTCACCTCGCCGATGAGCTTCATGGTGCGCTCGAAGTCATCAGCGGTTTCGCCAGGGAAGCCGACGATAAAGTCGGAGCTAATCTGGATATCCGGGCGCGCTTCACGCAGCTTGCGGATGGTGGACTTATACTCCAGCACCGTATGTGGACGACCCATCAGGTTCAGCACGCGGTCAGAGCCGCACTGGATAGGCAGGTGCAGGAAGCTCACCAGCTCTGGCGTATCGCGATAGACGTCAATAATGTCGTCGGTAAATTCCATCGGATGGCTGGTGGTAAAGCGAATGCGGTCGATGCCGTCAATCGCCGCCACCAGACGCAGCAGTTCAGCAAAGCTGCCGGTGGTGCCGTCGTAGTTTTCCCCGCGCCAGGCGTTCACGTTCTGCCCCAGCAGGTTCACTTCGCGAACGCCCTGCGCGGCAAGCTGCGCGATTTCAAACAGGATATCGTCTGCCGGGCGGCTCACTTCTTCACCGCGGGTGTAAGGCACCACGCAGTAAGTACAGTATTTGTTGCAGCCTTCCATGATGGAGACGAAGGCGGTCGGGCCATCAGCGCGCGGCTCTGGCAGACGGTCAAATTTCTCGATCTCCGGGAAGCTCACGTCAACCACCGGGCTACGGCTGCCGCGAACCTGGTTAATCATCTCTGGCAGGCGGTGCAGGGTCTGAGGGCCAAAAACGATATCCACATAGGGGGCTCTCTGGCGGATCAGCTTACCTTCCTGCGATGCGACGCAGCCACCCACGCCAATGATCAGGTCCGGATTTTTCCGTTTGAGAAGCTTCCAGCGGCCTAACACATGAAAGACTTTTTCCTGTGCTTTTTCACGAATTGAACAGGTGTTCAGCAGCAGCACATCGGCTTCTTTCGCATTTTCAGTCAGCTGGTATCCGTGGGTGGTATCCAGCAGATCGGCCATCTTCGATGAATCGTATTCGTTCATCTGACAGCCCCAGGTTTTTATATGGAGTTTTTTAGTCATCGACTTGCTCAGCTCAGGATTGCAAGCCGCGTATTGTAATGCTTTGGTGCGGTTGTGACCAGTATGAAGGTTGTCAACCTCAGGGCCGCAAAAATCCGGTAAACTTAAGGTATTCTTCAATAAGGAATAGTGACCATGACACTCCTGAACACCGAAGTTGCCGTTGTTGGCGGCGGTATGGTCGGCGGCGCACTGGCGCTGGGGCTGGCGCAGCAGGGATTTGACGTAACCGTTATTGAACAGGCGGCTCCGCCGGCATTCGATCCTGCCAGCCAACCGGACGTACGTATTTCCGCCATCAGCGCGGCCTCTGTTGATCTGCTTCGCGGGCTGGGCGTCTGGGAGGCGGTGCTGGCGATGCGCGCGCATCCTTACAGCCGTCTCGAAACCTGGGAGTGGGAAAATGCTCATGTGTCGTTTGATGCCGCCGAGCTGAAACTGCCGCGCCTGGGCTATATGGTGGAAAACAACGTGCTCCAGCAGGCACTCTGGCAGGCGCTGGAGGCGCACCCGAAGGTGACGCTGCGCGTGCCGGACTCGCTGAAAGGCCTGCATCGTCATGAGGGCGGGTATCTCCTGACGCTGGACAACAACGATGAGCTGGCCGTAAAGCTGGTGGTGGGAGCGGATGGCGCGAACTCGCAGGTCAGGCAGATGGCAGGCATTGGGATCCATGCCTGGCAGTACCAGCAGTCCTGCATGCTGATCACCGTTCAGTCAGAAAACGCGCCGGGCGAAAGCACCTGGCAGCATTTTACGCCGAACGGCCCGCATGCATTCTTACCGCTGTTTGATAACTGGGCTTCGCTGGTGTGGTACGACAAACCGGCGCGCATTCGGCAGTTGCAGGGGCTGTCCATGGATCAGTTGCAGCGCGAAATCCGCCAGCACTTCCCGAGCCGTCTGGGCAACGTGACCCCGGTTGCCGCCGGCGCATTCCCGCTGATGCGACGCCATGCGTTGCAGTATGCCCGTGAAGGACTGGTGCTTGTGGGGGACGCGGCGCACACCATTCATCCGCTGGCGGGGCAGGGGGTGAATCTGGGATACCGTGACGTCGATGCGTTACTGGATGTGCTGGGTAACGCTCGCGCCCACGCGGAAGCCTGGGCCAGCCATCAGGTTCTGAAGCGCTACCAGACGCGCCGTATGGCGGATAACTTCATTATGCAGTCGGGGATGGATCTGTTCTATGCCGGGTTCAGCAATGATGTTGGTCCGGTGCGTATAGTGCGCAATATTGGATTGATGGCAGCGGAACGTGCCGGTGGTCTGAAGCGTCAGGCCCTGAAGTACGCCCTCGGACTCTGATCTTTATTCCCTCTCCCCGTGGGAGAGGGTTAGGGTGAAGGCATCAGGCCGCACTATTCTGAACAACAAAAACAAAAAAGCCCGCAGAGCGGGCTTGTTTGTTTAAAGTGGCTGGGGTGCAGGGATTCGAACCCCGGAATGCTGGTATCAGAAACCAGAGCCTTACCGCTTGGCGACACCCCAATTGCGTTAAACAAACTGCTTAACGACTTTAAAGTGGCTGGGGTACGAGGATTCGAACCTCGGAATGCCGGAATCAGAATCCGGTGCCTTACCGCTTGGCGATACCCCAACAATGTTCAGTTTACCGAATCGTATTCGATAACGTAAATATGGTGGCTACGACGGGATTCGAACCTGTGACCCCATCATTATGAGTGATGTGCTCTAACCAACTGAGCTACGTAGCCAGTACTGCAATCTTCGATGGCTGGGGTACCTGGATTCGAACCAGGGAATGCCGGTATCAAAAACCGGTGCCTTACCGCTTGGCGATACCCCAATACCGCGGAGAACCGCATGATCGAAGAAATATGGCTGGGGTACCTGGATTCGAACCAGGGAATGCCGGTATCAAAAACCGGTGCCTTACCGCTTGGCGATACCCCAATACCGCGGAGAACCGCATGATCGAAGAAATATGGCTGGGGTACCTGGATTCGAACCAGGGAATGCCGGTATCAAAAACCGGTGCCTTACCGCTTGGCGATACCCCATCCGTGCAACGCTTACCTGGGAATGGTGCGGGAGGCGAGACTTGAACTCGCACACCTTGCGGCGCCAGAACCTAAATCTGGTGCGTCTACCAATTTCGCCACTCCCGCAAAAAAGATGGTGGCTACGACGGGATTCGAACCTGTGACCCCATCATTATGAGTGATGTGCTCTAACCAACTGAGCTACGTAGCCATCTTTTTTTCGCGTTACCTTATCGGCGTTGCGGGGCGCATTATGCGTATAGACCCTTGCAGCGTCAACACCTTTTTCAATGAAAATAGCCGGAATGTGACTGTTTGGTTAGGTTGCGAACAGCGAGGCCGAATATTCGACAATTATTGGTTATTAATCGATTTTATGCCGGGAAAAGAGAGGCAAAAAAATCAGGCCCCGGAGGGCCTGATTATAGTCTGGACATTATTTATAAGCAGACTGGTGAACGCCCACCGCGCGTCCTGACGGATCGTTCATCGCTTTGAAGGATTCATCCCATTCAATGGCTTTAGCAGAAGAGCAGGCGACCGAAGGACCACCCGGTACGCACTCGGCTGCGCTTGGAACCGGGAACAGCTCCTCAAAGATCTCACGGTACAAATACGCCTCTTTCGAGGCTGGCGTGTTGTACGGGAAACGGAAGCTCGCAGTTTCCAGTTGTTGATCAGAAACCTGTTTCGCCGCCACCTCTTTCAGGGTGTCGATCCAGCTGTAGCCTACGCCATCGGAGAACTGCTCTTTCTGACGCCACGCCACGCTCGCCGGCAGGTAGGATTCAAAACATTCACGCAGGATATGTTTCTCCATTTTGCCGTTGCCGCACATTTTGTCCTGTGGGTTGATGCGCATCGCCACATCGAGGAATTTCTTATCGAGGAACGGCACGCGGGCTTCCACACCCCAGGCGGACATCGCTTTGTTGGCGCGCGCGCAGTCAAACATGTGCAGCGCCTGTAGCTTACGCACCGTTTCTTCATGCAGCTCTTTGGCGTTTGGCGCTTTGTGGAAATAGAGGTAACCGCCAAACACTTCGTCAGAACCTTCGCCGGAGAGCACCATCTTGATGCCCATCGCTTTGATCTTCCGCGACATCAAATACATCGGCGTGGAGGCGCGAATGGTGGTCACATCATAGGTTTCAATGTGATAGATCACATCGCGGATCGCATCCAGACCTTCCTGTACGGTGAAGTGAATTTCATGGTGCACCGTGCCAAGATGGTTCGCCACTTCCTGGGCGGCTTTCAGGTCAGGTGCCCCTTCCAGACCCACGGCAAAGGAGTGCAGTTGTGGCCACCAGGCTTCAGAGCGCTCCTGATCTTCCACGCGACGTGCGGCGAATTTCTTGGTGATCGCGGAGATCACGGAGGAGTCCAGACCGCCGGAGAGCAGTACACCGTAGGGGACATCTGACATCAGGTGGCTTTTCACTGACTCTTCCAGCGCCTGACGCAGTTCCGCTTTGTCCGTCACGTTGTCTTTCACCGCTTCATAATCAAACCAGTCGCGCTGGTAGTACGGGCGGATCTCGCCGTCCTGGCTCCACAGGTAGCTACCTGCCGGGAACTCTTTGATGGTGCGGCATACCGGTACCAGGGCTTTCATCTCTGAGGCAACGTAGAAGTTACCGTGTTCATCGTGTCCCATGTACAGCGGGATAATACCAATATGGTCGCGGCCAATCAGGTAAGCGTCTTTTTCGCTGTCGTACAGGGCGAAGGCGAACATACCTTGCAGGTCGTCGAGGAACTCCGGGCCTTTCTCCTGATACAGCGCCAGGATCACTTCGCAGTCTGAGCCGGTCTGAAACGCGTAGCGATCGCCGTACTCAGCGCGCAGCGCCTGATGGTTGTAAATTTCACCGTTAACAGCCAGCGCGTGCGTTTTTTTCTCGTTATACAGCGGCTGTGCGCCAGCGTTGACATCAACAATGGAGAGACGTTCGTGAGCCAGAATCGCTTTATCGCTGGCGTAAACGCCTGACCAGTCCGGACCGCGATGGCGCATCAGGCGGGACAATTCGAGTGCTTTTTTACGCAGTTCGCCCGCGTCAGTTTTAATATCCAGTACGCCAAAAATAGAACACATAACCTTCTCCGTTAACCCTGTTGCGTTGTGATGTTGCTTGCTTATGAAAATGCCGCAAAAAGGGGAGGGGGCGCAAGCGTTTTACCGATGAAAACGTAAAAAGTGCAATGGCAATTGCCGAATCTTAAAAAAAGAGTATGCCTTAAGCGATTCTATTGATGATTTCTCAATGAAGAGCTGATTTCGTTAGATGAAGTGATGTTTTAAGACAGCAGAAATGAAAAACCACGCCCTGAGGCGTGGTTCTGAATCAAATAACGTCGATTTCGTCGACAGAGGGGTAAATCCAGCTTGGCCGGAACGGCATCGTATCAATGTCATCAAGCTGTGAAACGCCAGAAAGCACCAGGATGGTTTCAAGCCCCGCCTGGAAGCCAGCAAGAATATCGGTACGCAGGTTGTCGCCCACAATGACGGTTTCTTCTGAGTGTGCCTGCATCGTATTCAGTGCGGCGCGGATAATCCACGGGCTCGGTTTACCGACAACAAACGGCTTACGGCCCGAGATTTTTTCGATACCGGCACACAGCGCACCGCAGGCGGGATAAAAACCGCGACCGTGCGTGTCCGGGTTGGTGGCGATAAAACGCGCACCGTTGGCGACAAAGTAGGCTGCCTTATGCATCATCTCCCAGTTAAAGGAGCGCGTTTCGCCCACGATGACAAAGTCCGGGTTCACGTCGGTGATGGTGAAGCCCGCTTTATACAGCTCGTGGATCAGCGCACCTTCACCAACCACATAGGCTTTTTTGCCTTCCTGACGCTTCAGGAAATCCGCGGTCGCCATCGCAGAGGTATAAAACACGCTGTCCGGGACGTTGACGCCCGCAGTAGCAAAGCGGTTTGCCAGATCCTGACCAGTCTGTGAAGGGTAGTTCGTGAGAAGAACCAGTGGCATTCCTTTGTCGATGATGCGGTGAAGAAACTCCGCAGCACCCGGCACGGCAACGTTGTCGTGCATCAGCACGCCGTCGATATCACAAATTACATTCTTAATGGTCATGGACAATCCGACATCAAAAAAAGAAGGCGTTACTATAAGATCCGATCAGGATTCCAGCAAATGTTGCAGCAGGATCCCGTTCAGCATGGCACGTTTTACCAGGGCGAATGCGCCAATTGCCGAGCGGTGATCGAGCGTAGATCGCACCACCGGCAAATTCTGGCGAAATGCCTTCAGCGCCTGGGTATTGATGCAGCCTTCAATGGCGGGCAGTAACACTTTTTCGGCTTCAACGATCTCGCCGGCAATCACCACCTTTTGCGGATTAAACAGGTTGATGGCAATGGCGATGGTCTTACCCAGGTGGCGTCCTACCTGTTCGATCACTTCGCAGGCCAGCGCATCGCCTTTGTTTGCCGCTTTGCAGATGGTGCCGATCTTACAATCGTCCAGCGTGACGCGGCTCTGGTAACCCTGCTCCAGCAGATGGCGAACGCGATGTTCAATGGCGGCGTTGGCGGCAACGGTTTCAAGACAGCCAAAATTACCGCAGTGGCAGCGCTCGCCAAGCGGTTCCACCTGGATATGACCAATCTCGCCTACGTTACCGTTACGACCAATAAAAATGCGGCCATTCGAGATGATGCCCGCACCTGTACCACGGTGAACGCGCACCAGAATAGAGTCTTCGCAGTCCTGGCTCGCACCAAAGTAGTGCTCCGCCAGCGCCAGCGAGCGAATATCGTGACCAACAAAGCAGGTCAGCTTGAAGCGCTTTTCCAGCGCCTCAACCAGCCCCCAGTTCTCTACCTTAATATGCGGCATGTAGCGAATAACGCCGCTTTCCGGGTCAACCAGGCCGGGCAAAATCACCGAGATGGCGATGAGTTCACGGATCTTGCGCTGACAGCTTTCGATAAACTGCGCAATGGTATTCAGTAACGCATGTTCAAGCGTCTCCTGCGTGCGCTCAGGAAGGGGGTAATGCTCTTCGGCAATGGCCTTGCTGCTCAGGTCGTAGAGCGTAAGAGTGGTGTCATGACGTCCTAAGCGAACGCCAATGGCCTGAAAATTGCGGGTTTCCGTGACGATGGAAATCGCGCGGCGGCCCCCGGTGGAGGCCTGCTGATCGACTTCTTTGATCAGGCCGCGCTCAATAAGCTGACGTGTAATTTTTGTCACGCTGGCGGGAGCAAGCTGGCTTTGTTCGGCTATCTGAATGCGTGAGATTGGCCCGTGCTGGTCAATCAGGCGATAAACTGCCGCGCTGTTAAGTTGTTTAACGAGATCGACATTACCGATTTGAGCTTGTCCGCCTGGTGTCATACTTTTACTTACTCAGTGACGACCTCGTTACCATTAACGATGGTCTTAATAATTTTATAATCGTGTGTGAACGCCGTCAGGTTTGCAACCATACCTGGCGCAATACCACCGAGCTGTTTATCGACGCCAATGGCGCGCGCCGGATAAAGCGTGGCCATGCGCAGCACTTCCTCAAGCGCGATGCCGCAATGTTCAACGAGGTTACGTACCCCTTCGATCATCGTCAGAGAAGAACCGCTCAGCGTGCCGTTCTCATCCACACACAGTCCATTCCGGTAGTATATTGTTTTACCAGCAAAAATGAACTGCTCAATATTCGCTCCTGCCGGAGCGGTAGCATCCGTCACCAGGCAGAGCTTGTCGCCTTTCAGGCGTTTGGCGTTGCGGATGTTGGTGTAATCGACATGCAAGCCGTCGGCGATAATGCCGCAGTAGACGTCTGGTTCATCCAGAATTGCGCCAACCAGTCCCGGTTCGCGGCCAGTAATATAGGGCATCGCGTTATAAAGGTGTGTGGCAAATGTAATGCCTGCGCGGAAACCGGCCTTCGCCTCTTTCAGCGTCGCGTTCGAATGGCCCGCAGATACCACAATCCCGGCGGCGGCCAGTTTGCTGATAACGTCCGTGCCGGTCATTTCTGGGGCCAGCGTCACTTTGGTGATCACATCGGCATTGGCGCACATGTAATCCACCAGCTCGGCATCCGGTTTGCGCACGTAGTTTGGGTTATGGGTGCCTTTCTTGACCATATTCAGCCAGGGCCCTTCCAGGTGCAGCCCCAGCGCCTGATTCGGATGTTTTGCCAGGTATTCGCGCATGACGCGGATACCCTGTTTCATCAGGTCATCGCTGCTGGTGATCAGCGTTGGCAGATAGCTGGTGCAGCCCGATTTCTCGTTGGCTTTCTGCATGATTTCCAGCGTTTCAACCGTCACCGCCTCTGCGGTATCGTTAAACTGGACACCGCCGCAGCCGTTAAGCTGTACGTCGATGAAACCGGGGGAGATTACAGCTCCATTGAGTGAACGCTGTTCGATCTCCGGCGGCAGTTCCGCCAGCGGGCAAACACGTTCAATCAGGCCATTGGCGATTACAATCGCATGGTCATCCAGAATTTCATGGCCGGTATAAATCCGACCGTGAGTTAAAGCGTACATATCGACCCCCGGTTAAAAAAAGCGACCGCCCCGGATAAAAGAGGCGGTTATTCAATTACAGACCTTTGATGTTCTCAGCTTCCAGCTCGTTGAAGTATTTCAGCGTTTTCACTTTCAGCTCCATGGTGGACGGTTCGTCACACACGACAACCGCTTTTGGATGCAGCTGTAAGCAGCTGATCGTCCACATATGGTTCACGTTGCCTTCAACGGCAGCCTGAAGCGCTTGCGCTTTCACCGCGCCCAGCACCAGAATCATCACTTCTTCGGCATCCAGCAGCGTGCCCACGCCCACGGTCAGCGCGTATTTAGGCACCTGATTGACGTCGCCGTCAAAGAAGCGGGAGTTAGCCACGCGCGTATCATGGGTCAGCGTTTTAATACGGGTACGGGAAGCCAGTGAAGATGCCGGTTCGTTGAACGCGATATGACCATCGTTGCCTACGCCGCCCATAAACAGGTGGATTTTACCGTAGGAACGGATTTTTTCTTCATACTGACGGCATTCTGCGTCAATATCAGGCGCGTTTCCATTCAGCAGGTTAATGTTTTCAGCCGGAATATCAACGTGATCGAAGAAATTACGGTGCATAAAGCTGTGGTAACTTTCCGGATGTTCCTTTGGCAGGCCGACATATTCGTCCATGTTGAAGGTCACAACGTGTTTAAAGCTAACCTGGCCCGCTTTGTGCATTTCAACCAGAGCTTTATAAGCGGTCAGGGGCGTGCCGCCGGTTGGAAGACCGAGAACGAAAGGACGATCGGCTGTTGGTTTGAACGCGTTGATGCGATTAACGATATGACGAGCAGCCCATTTTCCGACTTGTTCAGCTGTTGCCAGGGGAATCAGTCTCATTATTCACCTCTAAAGTTTAAGTAAAAGTGGGCGGATGATTAGTGCAACCTGAACTAAGCGTAACCTGGAACCTTTCAGGCCGGATCAATCCGTCTTGATTTTTTGAATGATAAAATAAGTTTTCGTCGTTAGCCAGTGACAGGGAGGGTTTAATACGATATTTGGTGACAATAATCACAAAAAATAGGTGTTTAATTTGCGATACGAATTAATTTTTCACACACTCACACTGCCAGCGAATCATCAACTGTATCTATCGTTCGTGACACAATAAAAACATAGTTTATGCGCGAGTCTTAACAAAGGGTCTCGTAGGGGGAATAGGATGAATATTTTAGGTTTTTTCCAGCGCCTCGGTAGGGCTTTGCAGCTCCCTATCGCCGTGCTACCGGTTGCAGCATTGCTGCTGCGATTCGGGCAACCCGATCTTCTTAACGTGCCGTTTATTGCCCAGGCAGGCGGCGCAATTTTTGACAACCTGGCGCTGATTTTCGCCATCGGTGTGGCGTCAAGCTGGTCAAAAGACAGCGCGGGTGCCGCGGCACTGGCAGGGGCTGTCGGTTACTTCATCCTCACGAAAGCGATGGTAACCATCAATCCTGAAATCAACATGGGTGTGCTGGCAGGTATCATTACTGGCCTGGTGGGTGGCGCCGTGTACAACCGTTGGGCAGGTATCAAACTTCCTGACTTCCTGAGCTTCTTCGGCGGTAAACGTTTTGTGCCGATTGCGACGGGCTTTTTCTGTCTGATCCTCGCCGCCATCTTTGGCTACGTTTGGCCACCGGTGCAGCATGCTATCCATGCGGGTGGCGAGTGGATCGTGTCTGCGGGCGCAATGGGTGCGGGCATCTTCGGTTTCATTAACCGTCTGCTGATCCCAACCGGTCTGCATCAGGTACTGAACACCATCGCCTGGTTCCAGATTGGTGAGTTCACCAACGCGGCCGGCGCGGTATTCCACGGTGATATCAACCGCTTCTACGCAGGCGACGGCACCGCGGGCATGTTCATGTCTGGCTTCTTCCCAATCATGATGTTTGGTCTGCCTGGCGCGGCGCTGGCAATGTACCTGGCTGCGCCGAAAGCGCGTCGGCCAATGGTTGGCGGGATGCTGCTGTCCGTTGCGATCACCGCCTTCCTGACCGGCGTGACCGAGCCACTGGAATTCCTGTTCATGTTCCTGGCTCCGCTGCTGTATCTGATGCATGCGATCCTGACCGGTATCAGCCTGTTCGTCGCCACCCTTCTGGGTATCCATGCTGGCTTCTCCTTCTCCGCAGGCGCCATCGACTATGTGTTGATGTACAACCTGCCGGCGGCAAGCAGCAACGTCTGGATCCTGATGGTGATGGGCCTGATCTTCTTCGTTATCTACTTCGTTCTGTTCAGCGCGGTTATTCGTATGTTTAACCTGAAGACGCCTGGCCGCGAAGATACGAAAGATGATGTTGTGACCAGTGAAGCCAACAGCAATACCGAAGAGGGTTTAACCCAACTGGCAACCAGCTACATTGCCGCTGTGGGTGGCACCGACAACCTGAAAGCGATCGATGCCTGTATTACCCGTCTGCGTCTGACCGTAGGTGACTCCGCGCGCGTGAGCGATGCGATGTGCAAACGCCTGGGTGCGTCTGGTGTGGTGAAACTGAACAAACAAACCATCCAGGTTATCGTGGGTGCGAAAGCCGAATCTATCGGCGATGAAATGAAAAAAGTGGTTGCCCGTGGGCCGGTAGCTGCCGCCTCAACGGATAACGCGCCAGTAGCTGACGCGCCGGTTGCAAAACCGCAGGCTGTGCCAAACGCGGTGACCATCGCTGCGCTGGTTTCTCCGGTGACAGGTGACGTTGTTGCGCTTGAACAGGTGCCTGACGAAGCGTTCGCCAGCAAAGCGGTCGGTGACGGCGTGGCGGTAAAACCAACGGACAAAACCGTGGTCTCTCCGGCTGCCGGTACTATCGTGAAAATCTTCAACACCAACCATGCGTTCTGCCTGGAAACGGAAAAAGGCGCGGAGATCGTTGTCCATATGGGTATCGATACCGTTGCGCTGAACGGCCAGGGCTTTACTCGCCTGGTGGAAGAGGGTGCTGAAGTGGCGGCAGGCCAGCCGATTCTGGAAATGGATCTGGACTTCCTGAATGCCAACGCGCGCTCCATGATAAGCCCGGTCGTGTGCAGCAACATCGACGACTTCAGCGGTCTGGTGATCCAGGCGCAGGGGCAGGTAGTTGCAGGCCAGACGCCACTGTATGAGATTAAAGGCAAGTAATCGCTCCTGAGTAGAGTTATGCCTTTAGCGGCGGGGGGATATCCTCCGCCGCTTTTTTTTGCAGCAATTGCCCCCATTATTTTCTTCCGGGACGTTTTAAGGGTTGTCACTACGTCCGGCTTATAAGATCATATGCCGTTATACGTTGTTTACGCTTTGAGGAATCCACGATGAGTGAGGCAGAAGCCCGCCCGAGTAACTTTATTCGTCAGATCATCGATGAAGATCTGGCCAGTGGTAAGCACACCACAGTCCACACGCGTTTCCCGCCGGAGCCAAATGGCTACCTGCACATTGGTCACGCCAAATCGATCTGCCTGAACTTTGGTATTGCGCAAGATTACCAGGGGCAGTGCAACCTGCGTTTCGATGACACCAACCCAGTAAAAGAAGACATCGAATACGTTGAGTCGATAAAAAACGACGTGCAATGGCTGGGCTTCAACTGGTCTGGCGATATCTGCTACTCCTCAGACTATTTCGATCAGCTGTATGCCTACGCGGTTGAACTGATTAACAAAGGTCTGGCATACGTCGACGAATTGTCAGCTGACGAAATCCGTGAATACCGCGGTACGCTGACTCAGCCTGGTAAAAACAGCCCGTTCCGCGATCGTAGCGTGGAAGAGAACCTGGTGCTGTTTGAAAAAATGCGTGCCGGTGGCTTCGAAGAAGGTAAAGCGTGTCTGCGTGCCAAAATCGATATGGCGTCTCCGTTCATCGTGATGCGCGATCCGGTGCTGTACCGCATTAAGTTCGCTGAACACCACCAGACCGGTAACAAGTGGTGCATCTACCCGATGTACGACTTCACCCACTGCATCAGCGATGCGCTGGAAGGCATTACGCACTCTCTGTGCACGCTGGAATTCCAGGACAACCGTCGTCTGTACGACTGGGTGCTGGATAACATCACCATTCCTGTGCATCCGCGTCAGTACGAGTTCTCTCGTCTGAACCTGGAATACACCGTGATGTCCAAGCGTAAGCTGAACCTGCTGGTCACCGACAAGCACGTTGAAGGCTGGGACGACCCGCGTATGCCGACCATCTCTGGCCTGCGTCGTCGTGGCTACACCTCGGCGTCCATTCGTGAGTTCTGCAAACGTATTGGCGTCACCAAGCAGGACAACACCATCGAAATGGCGTCTCTGGAATCCTGCATTCGTGAAGACCTGAACGAAAACGCGCCGCGCGCGATGGCAGTGATCGATCCAGTGAAACTGGTTATCGAAAACTATCCGCAGGGCGGAAGCGAACAGGTCTCGATGCCTAACCATCCGAACAAACCGGAAATGGGCACCCGCGACGTGCCGTTCAGCGGTGAAATCTGGATCGATCGCGCCGACTTCCGCGAAGAAGCGAACAAGCAGTACAAGCGTCTGGTGCTGGGCAAAGAAGTGCGTCTGCGTAACGCCTATGTGATCAAAGCAGAGCGAGTAGAGAAAGATGCGGAAGGTAACATCACGACCATCTTCTGTACGTACGACGCAGAGACGCTGAGTAAAGATCCGGCGGATGGTCGTAAAGTAAAAGGTGTAATCCACTGGGTGAGCGCGCAGCATGCGCTGCCGGTTGAGATCCGTCTCTACGATCGTCTGTTCAGCGTGCCTAATCCAGGCGCTGCGGAGGACTTCCTGGCGGTCATTAACCCTGAGTCTCTGATTATCAAGCAGGGGTATGCCGAGCCGTCTCTGAAAGCCGCTGAAGCCGGTAAAGCGTTCCAGTTTGAACGTGAGGGTTACTTCTGCCTGGACAGCCGTTACAGCACGGCAGAAAAACCGGTATTTAACCGTACCGTCGGTCTGCGTGATACCTGGACTAAGATCGGCGAATAATAACGCTGCTCTGGTCAATGAGAAACAAACGCCGCGTAATGCGGCGTTTTTTTATTTAACGATCATGTCGTTAAGCATCGGGATAATCATTTAAACCCAACATTCCAGGTCAATGTGGTGCTACTTATTTTATTTAAAAAAAGTTTGTTGTTTTCCAAAAACAGAAACACTGAAAAATATATTCACAATATCAATGTTACTTACTGAAAATTAGCGCATTCCCCCGCCAGTACTCGCTTCCCGGTAAATGTTACAAAGCACTACGAAATATGTGCTCTTCGTCATAATCCTGACTTTTGCCTGATTAAAAGCATTGATAATTCGCGTCGCGAAAAATAACCTAAAGACGGTAGTTAATTCGAGGGTATTTCTGACTACCCCTGACCACTTGGTCTTTTCTGTTTTTCGCCGTTTAAGGCGTTTTAATTCGTCAAAGAGGAATAATCTATGCGTACGTTCAGTGGCAAACGTAGTGCGCTGGCGCTGGCTATCGCCGGTGTGACAGCAATGTCGGGCCTGGTGGTTGCGCCAGAGGCAAAAGCAGCAGGTTTCATCGAAGATTCCACCCTCACGGGCGGTATTTATTACTGGCAGCGTGAGCGTGACCGTAAAGACGTCACTGAAGATAAATACAAAACCAACCTTTCTCACTCGACCTGGAACGCCAACCTTGATTTCCAGTCGGGATATGCCGCCGATATGTTCGGGATCGATATTGCAGCGTTCACCGCAATTGAAATGGCCGAAAATGGCGACAGCGGCCATCCGAACGAAATTGCGTTCTCCTCCAGCAATAAAGCCTACGACGAAGACTGGTCCGGCGATAAAAGCGGAATCAGCCTGTATAAAGCGGCTGCAAAATTCAAATATGGTCCGGTCTGGGCGCGCGGAGGTTATATCCAGCCAACCGGTCAGACGCTGTTAGCGCCGCACTGGAGCTTTATGCCAGGCACCTATCAGGGGGCGGAAGCCGGTGCTAATTTTGACTACGGCGATGCGGGGGCGTTGAGCTTCTCCTATATGTGGACCAACGAGTACAAAGCGCCGTGGCACATTGAGATGGACAAGTTCTATCAGAACGATAAAAAAACCAAAGTTGATTATCTCCACTCGCTGGGAGCGAAGTACGACTTTAAAAACGATCTGGTGCTGGAAGCTGCATTTGGTCAGGCTGAAGGCTATATCGATCAGTACTTTGCTAAAGCCAGCTACAAATTTGATATCGCGGGTAGCCCGCTGAGCACCAGCTATCAGTTCTACGGTACGCGCGACAAGGTCAGTGATGGCAGCGTAAATGATATCTATGACGGCACCGCGTGGTTACAGGCGCTGACCTTCGGCTACAAGGTAGGTCAGGTTGATTTGCGTCTGGAGGGAACATGGGTCAAGGCAGAAGGGCAGCAGGGTTACTTCCTGCAACGTATGACGCCTACCTACGCCTCCTCTAACGGTCGTCTGGATATCTGGTGGGATAACCGCTCTGACTTTAACGCCGACGGCGAAAAGGCGGTCTTCTTCGGGGCAATGTATGACCTGAAAAACTGGAACCTGCCCGGCTGGGCAGTGGGAGCATCCTACGCGTACGCCTGGGATGCGAAGCCCGGGGATATGGCAACGCCAGACGCGTACTACGATCCGAACTACCGTCTGAAAGAGTCTTCATACAGTCTGGATGCGATTTATACCCTTCAGGAGGGCCGTGCGAAAGGCACGATGTTCAAACTGCACTTCACCCAGTATGACAACCACTCCGATATCCCGAGCTACGCGGGCGGCTACGGCAACATCTTCCAGGATGAACGTGACGTGAAATTCATGGTCATTGCGCCATTTACCATCTTCTGAGGAATGCTGCGGCGGGCGGTGTCCCGCCGTTATGGAGACTGAACATGATGAATAAAAGGGTAATCGTTGCGTTGCTGACCTTCGGGCTGGTGGCATGCGCGCAGGATCAGGTGCCGAAAGAGGACTCCCGTCTGAAAGAGGCCTACAGCGCGTGCATCAATACCGCACAGGGTTCACCTGAGAAGATTGAGGCCTGTCAAAGCGTGCTGAACGTGCTGAAAAAAGACAAAGCCCATGAGCAATTCGCCACGCAGGAAAACGTTCGCGTAATGGATTACCAGGCCTGTATTCAGGCGCGTAAAACCGGTAACGATCAGGAAGTGGCGAAGCGTTGCGATAAGATCTGGAACGAGATACGCAATAACAATAAATAAGTTGCTTTACGCCCGGTGGCGCAGCGTCACCGGGCTTTTTTCAGGCAAAAAAAAGCCAACCTCACGGCTGGCTCAGAGTATGAACACTCACTTATTTTGCGTCGTGCGCATGTTCATTTTCGCGGCAATCACCTTCAGCACAGTGACCGTACAGGTACAGGCTGTGGTTGGTCAGGCGGATGCCATGACGGGCGGCGATTTCACGCTGGCGCGATTCAATGGAATCATCGCTAAATTCAATGACCTTGCCACAGTCGAGGCAGATCAGGTGATCGTGGTGGTGCTGCTGAGTCAGCTCGAACACGGATTTACCGCCTTCGAAATTATGACGAGTAACAATGCCCGCGTCATCAAACTGGTTCAGCACACGATAGACGGTTGCCAGCCCAATCTCTTCACCCATATCGATAAGACGCTTATAAAGGTCTTCCGCACTGACATGGTGATTGTCTGGCCCCTGAAGCACTTCAAGGATTTTTAACCGAGGAAGCGTTACTTTCAGGCCAGCTTTCTTTAATGCGGTATTGTTGTCAGTCATGCGGAATCTGTCCTGTTGCTAAACGATTCACTTCAAAAGAAGAAGTGACAGAAAATGCACTTGGGATAATGCGTCTCATTATAGAACTGCCATGGCTAAATGAAAACTGCAAGTCTCAAGCAAAGTATGCTTATAAAAACGTGGTATCACCAACAAACTTGTTCGATGGCACCCACTTTTTACCAGGGGGATATTGTACAGGTCTGGGCGAAAAAGTTAAAAGTTTGTAGCAATTAATTTAATCGGTTTTACCTGGAAAACGGGCGCAACCGGAGTTGCGCCGCAGGGATATCAGGCGTTAAGGATATCGTCCAGGTTCAGCTCTTCACGAACCTGCTTAACCCATTTTTCTACACGCTCAGCGGTCAGCTCTGGCTGACGGTCTTCATCAATGGCCAAGCCAACGAAGTGATCGTCATCTGCCAGACCTTTGGAAGCTTCGAAATGGTAACCCGCCGTTGGCCAGTGACCGACGATCGCCGCACCGCGTGGCTCAATGATGTCGCGAATAGTGCCCAGCGCATCACAGAAATACTCAGCATAGTCTTCCTGATCGCCACAGCCAAACAGGGCAACCAGCTTGCCGTTGAAGTCTACTTCTTCCAGCGTCGGGAAGAAATCGTCCCAGTCACACTGTGCTTCACCGTAGTACCAGGTGGGGATGCCCAGCAGCAGGATGTCATAGCCCTCGAGATCTTCTTTGCTGCTCTTGGCGATGTCATGCACATCAGCAACGTCTTTACCGAGCTGTTTTTGAATGTTTTTTGCGATATTTTCAGTATTGCCGGTATCACTGCCAAAGAAAATGCCGATGATTGCCATGAGTAAAATAACCTCTTGAAACTTAATGGTATGGTGGCGCAAATTGTCCACGGATAAGGGCAATAATAGCAGAACAGGCAACCCTGCGGAAACAGCTATCACGCAGGACTGCACTCTGTGCTACATGAAAAAGGTAATATTGGGGATTTTCTGACTCACGCCTTGCCGCGTAACGTCTCAAGCTGGGCGATCAGCATCTCTTCGATCAGTTCGCTGCGGCTGATGTTGCGCGCGTCAGCTAATTCGTTAAGCGCATCGACGGCATCGGCATTCAGCTTCAGTTCGACACGCTTAAGCCCACGATTTTTATCGCGTTTAAGCTGGTTGCGTTTATTGATACGCAGCTGTTCATCGCGCGAAAGCGGATTCGTTTTCGGTCGTCCCGGTCGACGCTCATTCGCGAACAGATCTAGTGTCGTACGGTCCGTTTGTTCTTTGGCCATGATTCTGAGACTTCGGGGGAAACACGCCGCCCTGCTAATGCCCGGGCGATAAGCGCGCCATCATACATCACCCAAATCCACACGCCAACGACTGGAAGCCCGTCGTCTTCCGGTCGCTGGCTTTTTAATCAATTCGCTGTATCAGTAAGATAGCGGCGAATGGCGCGCAGGACGGCATCCGGTTTTTCCGCGTGTACCCAGTGCCCGGCACCCGCAATGACGTGAGCGCGAGCCTGCGGGAATTGCGCCAGCAGCGCGTCACGGTACGCGTCAGTGACGTAAGGGGAGTTGCCGCCGCGAATAAAAAGGGTAGGGTGCGGCCAGGCGGGGACGGCTTCCCAGCCCACAATATGCGAATACTGATCCCACAGCACCGGGACGTTAAAGCGCCATTGCCCGTCAACAAACGATTTCAGCAGGAACTGGACCACGCCTTCTTCATCAAGATGCTCGCGCATAACGGCAGCCGCCTGTTGGCGGGTTGCGACACCCGCTTCGGTGACCGCATTGATGGCGGCAAAAATCTCATCGTGACGGCGAACGTCGTAATTGACGGGCGCAACGTCGATGACCACCAGCCCGGAAATTCGCTCAGGTGCCAGCGCAGTGAGCGCCATCACCGCTTTACCGCCCATTGAATGCCCGATAAGCGTCGCTTTCTGAATATTATTCGCATCGAGGGTGTCCCGCAGATCCTGCGCCATGGCTGCGTACGTCATCTCCTCCGAGCGCCCTGAAAGACCGTGATTGCGCATATCAACCTGGAGGATCTCGTGATCGGTCACTAAATCGCGCGCCAGCACACCCAGATTATCCAGGCTACCAAACAGGCCGTGAACCAGTACGATGGGAGAATTATTGTTCGGCGATTGTGCAGTTTGCGCTCGGGTATTCAATTTCATGGCAAAGTTCTTTTTTTAGGTTTGTCAGGTTAGGGTATCATGTTGACCATTCTGCCGCCCGGGGGCAAGGATCCAGTTTAATCTGACTTTTGCCGCCAACCTGGTTTGACGCTATCCGCTGTTGGGATTTGACCTTATAATCTCAACGACTTGTATTCAGATAAGATATCGCACTGGATTAAGATGAAAACAATCGAAGTTGATGACGAACTCTATCAGTATATTGCCAGCCAGACGCGGCATATTGGGGAGAGCGCGTCCGACATTTTACGGCGCATGCTTAAAATTTCCGCCGCCTCACAGCCCACTCCTGTCACTAAAGATGTCGTGTCTCAGCCGAGCGTTGTTGCACAAGTAAAACCTGCCGTCATGCCGGCAAAGGACAAAGTGCGCGCGATGCGCGAGCTGCTGCTGTCCGATGAATATGCCGAGCAGAAAAAGGCCGTTAACCGCTTTATGCTGGTGCTGTCTACACTTTACTCACTGGATAACAACGCATTTGCAGAAGCGACAGAGTCGCTGCACGGTCGCACGCGCGTTTATTTCGCAGGCGACGAGCAGACCTTGCTGCAAAATGGCAACCAAACCAAACCCAAACACGTTCCCGGTACGCCATACTGGGTGATCACCAATACCAATACGGGCCGCAAGTGCAGCATGATCGAACATATCATGCAGTCCATGCAGTTCCCGGCGGAATTGATCGAAAAGGTTTGCGGTACAATTTAACCCTTGCATCAGAAGGACCAGGCAATGGCAAATCACAGCCGTGCAGGACAACCTGCGCAACAACGCGATTTGATTAACGTCGCTCAACTGACCGCGCAGTACTACGTGCTGAAACCGGTGGTGGGCAACGCAGAACACGCAGTGAAGTTTGGTACATCTGGCCACCGCGGCAGCGCGGCGCGCCACAGCTTTAACGAACCGCACATTCTGGCCATTGCTCAGGCCATCGCGGAAGAGCGCGCCAAAAATGGCGTCACCGGTCCGTGCTATGTAGGGAAAGATACCCACGCCCTGTCTGAACCTGCTTTTATCTCCGTGCTGGAAGTGCTGGCGGCGAACGGCGTAGACGTGATTGTTCAGGAGAACAACGGTTTCACGCCAACGCCTGCGGTGTCTAACGCTATTCTGGTACACAACAAAAAAGGTGGCGCGCAGGCTGACGGCATTGTGATCACCCCGTCCCACAACCCACCGGAAGATGGCGGCATCAAGTACAACCCACCAAACGGTGGCCCGGCGGATACCAACGTCACGAAAGTGGTGGAAGATCGCGCCAACGCGTTACTGGCTAACGGTCTGAACGGCGTGAAGCGTATCTCACTGGATGAAGCCATGGCCTCCGGCCACGTTAAAGAGCAGGATCTGGTTCAGCCGTTCGTGGAAGGGCTGGCGGATATCGTCGATATGGCCGCTATCCAGAAAGCCGGTCTGAAGCTGGGCGTGGATCCACTGGGCGGCTCCGGTATTGAATACTGGAAACGCATTGCCGAGCACTACAAGCTGGATCTGACCATCGTGAACGATCACGTCGATCAGACCTTCCGCTTTATGCACCTGGACAAAGACGGCGCGATCCGTATGGACTGCTCCTCCGAATGCGCAATGGCTGGCCTGCTGGCGCTGCGCGACAAGTTCGATCTGGCGTTTGCTAACGACCCGGACTACGACCGTCACGGTATCGTCACCCCGGCTGGGCTGATGAACCCGAACCACTACCTGGCTGTGGCCATTAATTATCTCTTCCAGCACCGTCCGCAGTGGGGCAAAGAGGTCGCGGTGGGTAAAACGCTGGTCTCTTCCGCCATGATTGACCGTGTGGTCGATGCGCTGGGCCGCAAGCTGGTGGAAGTGCCGGTGGGCTTCAAGTGGTTTGTTGACGGTCTGCACGACGGCAGCTTCGGCTTTGGCGGTGAAGAGAGCGCGGGGGCATCCTTCCTGCGCTTCGACGGCACCCCATGGTCAACCGATAAAGACGGCATCATCATGTGCCTGCTGGCGGCGGAAATCACCGCGGTCACCGGTAAGAACCCGCAGGAACATTACAACGAGCTGGCGGAACGTTTTGGTGCGCCAAGCTATAACCGTATCCAGGCTGGCGCCACGTCTGCGCAAAAAGCAGCTCTGTCAAAACTCTCTCCGGAGATGGTCAGCGCCAGCACCCTGGCAGGTGACCCGATCACCGCGCGTCTGACGGCGGCACCGGGTAACGGCGCATCCATCGGCGGCCTGAAGGTGATGACCGAAAACGGCTGGTTCGCCGCGCGTCCATCCGGTACGGAAGATGCGTACAAAATCTATTGCGAAAGCTTCCTCGGCGCTGAGCATCGTCAGCAGATTGAGAAAGAAGCGGTAGAGATTGTCAGCGAAGTGCTGAAAAACGCGTAAGTGGTGTTTGGTGCGGGCTGATGCCCTCACCCCGGCCCTCTCGCACGGGGAGAGGGAGAAAACACTAAAAACGGCAACCTCAGGGTTGCCGTTTTGCTTTTACCTAACTGTGCTTGTTCTTCAATTCAAATCTCGGCGACACCAGACCGTACAGCGTCCAGCCCATAAAGGTCACCATCGCACCATACAGCATCGCTTCCTGGCCGGAGGAATAGAGCGCATAGAAGCTGTAAATTGCGCCAATCAGCGCCACAATATTGGCCGCACGGGCTTTGCGCGGATCAACCTTCGCCACCTTCTGAATAATCACCAGCGCCGCCATCGACAAAATGTACGGAATGATGTTCGTCACCACCGCCAGGTTGACCAGCACGTTAAACTGGCTGTTCAGTGACGGGCTGATGGTCATCAGCGACAAACCACTCTGGAAGATGACAATCGCCAGCATCCCTTGCACTGGCGCATCCGCTTTGGTCACGCGGGAGAAGATTTTCGGGAAATAGCCTTCGTCAGCCGAGGATTTAAACACCTGAGCGATGGTGAACTGCCAGCCCAGCAGCGAGCCGCAGCAGGACATCACCATCAGTCCCATGATCACTTTCCCTACCTCCGGCGTAAACATCTGCGCAAACGCCAGCCCGAACGGCGCCGTGGAGTTGGCCAGATCCATGTTGGGCACAATTCCCGCAATCACGTTGGTCGAGACGATATAGATCACCGCCGCCCCCAGCGTCCCGCCGAGTACCGCGATCGGCACATTTTTCTCCGGGTTTTCCACCACTTCCGCATTCGCACAGGCTGACTCCAGCCCGAGGAAGGCCCACAGCGTCATGGCGATGGACGATCCCACGGCAGTGAAGAACGGTACGTGATGCGGATTCCAGGAGTTGGCGTACAGGGTCGGGCTGAACCAGAACCAGCCGATGATGCACAGGCCGACAACCGGGATGATCACGCCCCAGACGGTAATGCTGCTAAGTTGTCCGGTGATGCGCGCGCCGCCAAAGTTGGCGACGGTACAGATCCACAGCACGCCGATGGTTGCCAGCCCAATCTGCACCGGGGTCAGCGTCGCCCCAAACAGCTCCGTGCCGTAACCGACAGCGGAAATGGCAATCGCCACGTTGGCGATCAGCAGCGACACGCCGTAGGTATAGTTCGCCATAAAGTTACCGGACTTACCGAACGCATATTCGGCATAGCCACCCATCCCGCCGGACTTGCGGCTGAACATTCCGCACTTGGCAAAGGCCCATGCCAGCGCCATCGAACCCACGGCGGTAACAAGCCAGGAGATAATCGAAATCGTCCCCACTTCAGCGAGCTTGGTGGGCAGCATGATGATCCCCGAACCCATCATATTCACCATGGTGAGAATAGTGAGTTGCACCACGCCCATCTTGTTGGCCTTACTCATAATTTTTCTCCTTTCAGCAGCGATGGCTGAGCGGCAGGTTGTTTGATGACGTAGCAGCGCACCTGTTTTCGACCGTCACACTCCTCGACGTAAACCCCCTGTAACTCCGGCGCAAAGCCCGGCAGCAGATTGATCCCGTCTTCCAGCGCGGCGAAGTAGCGCAGCACGGAACCGCCCCAGACTTCCCCCGGAACCACGCACAACACCCCCGGTGGGTAAGGCAGCGCGCCTTCCGCGGCGATACGGCCTTCCGCGTCGCGCAGGGACACCAGCTCGACCTCACCGCGCAGATAGGCATAGTTCGCCTCCTGCGGGTTCATCATGACGCGCGGGAAGTGAGACCTGCGGAACATCTCTTTTTGCAGCTGCTTCACGTTATGGCGGGCATAGAGGTCGTGCATCTCCTGACAAATCTGACGCAGGGTATAATCCGCATAACGTTCCGGATGTTGCTTATAAAGAGAGGGCAGAACCTCTTTCAGCGGCACATCGCTCTGGAGCAGTTTTTCGAAGCGCACCAGCTGGGCGACGAGCTGCTGCAATTTGCCCATGTCCTCCGCCGGGGTGAGCAGGAAGAGAATGGAGTTGAGGTCGCATTTTTCAGGCACGATGCCGTTTTCACGCAGGAAGTTTGCGAGGATGGTGGCGGGCACGCCGAAATCATCGTACTCGCCGGTGCGGGCGTTGATGCCTGGCGTGGTCAGCAGCAGTTTGCAGGGATCGATAAAATACTGATGCTCGGCATATCCCTCAAAGGCGTGCCAGCGTTCGCCCGGAACAAAATGGAAGAAGCGCAGATCGGTAGCAATCTCTGCCGTATCCCAGCTTTCCCATGGACGGCCATCCACCGTCTCTGGCACGAACGGACGAATAAACTGACAGTTCTGAAGGATCAGTTTCCGTGCTTCGATACCGGTCACCACGCAGTCCATCCACATGTTGCGCCCACTTTGCCCCTCGTGCATGCGGGCGTTGATATCCAGGGCGGCAAACAGCGGATAGAACGGGCTGGTGGAGGCGTGCATCATAAAGGCGTTGTTGAGGCGCTTATGCGGGACATAGCGCGCCTGGCCTTTTATATGGCTGTCCTTCTTATGGATTTGCGAGGTTTGCGAGAAGCCCGCCTGCTGCTTATGCACCGACTGGGTAACCAGAATGCCTGGATCGTTTTCGTTCAGCTCCAGCAGCAGCGGTGAGCAGTCGGCCATCATCGGGATAAACTGCTCGTAACCCACCCAGGCGGAGTCAAACAGAATGTAATCGCACAGGTGACCAATCTTATCCACCACCTGACGGGCGTTATAAATGGTACCGTCGTAGGTGCCCAGCTGGATCACCGCCAGACGGAAGGGACGTTCATCCCGCGCGCGACCAGGCGCGACCTCTGACACCAGTTCCCGCAGGTAACTCTCGTCGAAACAGTGTGCGTCAATACCGCCGATAAACCCGTACGGGTTGCGCGCCGTTTCCAGATACACCGGCGTCGCGCCTGCCTGTAACAGTGCTCCGTGGTGATTAGATTTATGGTTATTGCGATCGAACAGCACCAGATCGCCTGGCGTGAGGAGGGCATTGAGCACCACCTTGTTGGAAGAGGAGGTGCCGTTCAGCACGAAGTAGGTTTTATCCGCATTAAAGACTTTTGCCGCATGCTGTTGGGCGATGCATGGCGCGCCTTCATGGATCAGCAGATCGCCCATTGCCACGTCGGCATTGCACAGATCGGCGCGGAAAAGCGTTTCGCCAAAGAAATCGACAAACTGGTTTCCGGCCGGATGGCGGCGGAAGAACTGGCCTCCCTGATGTCCGGGGCAGTCAAACGCACTGTTCCCCTGCTGGACGTAATCGACCAGCGCGCGGAAGAACGGCGGGCGGAGCTGGGTTTCGTACTTCTGCGCAGCCGCTTCAAGCTGGCGTCCGTAGTACGCATTGCTGGTGTCGGAGTACTCAAAAACGCCGTGAATACGCGACAGAAATTCAGCCGGAACCCTTTCTTCTTTATGCGTGGCAATAAACACCGGAATACCGAATCCCGTGGCTTCTATTTCTTCTATGGCGCCATTGAAAATATCGCTGACGGCCAGAACCACGGCTGCCACATCAATATAATCCGATGCGGTGATATCCACAATGTCGCGCGAAGTGGTAAAGCATTCAGGGCAGGCACGGCTGACGGCAATTTTTAACGTTTTCATCTTTATCTCTTTATTTCAGGCAATATGGGGCCCTCGACTTCTTGCGGTAAAGAAATCGATTATTTCCGGAAAAAAAAGCAAAGCGTGTCCGCTGATACGAAATCAGTTAATTGCTTTTTTGCTGAGTAGAATTCAGTCCGCCCGGTTGCAGAGAATCTGAATCACAAGGAATGAGCGCAGGTGTTCACAGGCAACAGCCTGTAAAATAGCGTTTTTCAGGATGACCTGTAAGCAGATGCGCCAGAAGTCGAAGGACTACCGGGCGTTAAAGAGATGAAAGTCAAAACAGTTTCGGTGGGCAAACATCATGATATGTGTTGTCCGCCTTATATGGGGCATTAAACGATTATTGTTTTCCATGTTCAGTTTCCTTTCAGTAATTGAAAGCATGGTCATTTTATCCAGGGAAAAGGGATTAACTGTGAAACAGATCACCAATAACCGATCATTTCAGAAATAATTAGTCGTTTTGAGTGAATAACACAGATCAAAATGCTGTTTTGTTGGTTCGGTGTTAAATCGATGTTTTAATTGTGTTTAAAGAGGGCGAATATAGCCGTGAAAATAATCTCATCGTTATTTTCATGGCTATATTCAGGCTGGTAAGTTTTTATTTAAAATTAAAGTGAATACTTATTCAGATCATAAACCGATATCCGATACCGGTTTCTGTTAATAAATGACGAGGACGCGCGGGATCGGCTTCAAGCTTCTGGCGAAGGTGTCCCATATAAATGCGTAAATAGTGACTATGCTCGACAGCATTCGGCCCCCAGACCTGGCTTAACAGCTGTCGCTGCGTTAACACTTTACCATGGTTATTGAGCAGCACGGCCAGCAGACGAAACTCAATAGGCGTAAGGTGGATCTCTTCTTCTCCTCTTACGATGCGGCGTGCAGCAAGATCGACGCGGATATCGCCAAAGGCGTACACCGGGTCGGAAGGGGAGGTGGCACTGTGTCGACGCAGCGCCACACGAAGCCGGGCCTGTAACTCGCCAATGCCAAACGGTTTGATCAGATAATCATCCGCTCCGGCATCCAGCGCGGCGATTTTATCCGTCTCTTCGGTGCGGGCAGAGAGCACCAGAATAGGCATCTGGCTCCACTGACGCACCTCACGAATAAAATCGATGCCGTCGCCATCCGGAAGTCCCAGATCCAGGATCACCAGATCTGGCTTGCGGGTCGCGGCTTCAATCAACCCTCGTTGAAGCGTTCCGGCTTCATGAACGCGCAAACCGTCGCCTTCCAGCGCGGTACGCAGAAATCGGCTGATAGCGAGCTCATCTTCAACAATCAGAACGTTAATCACAAATCCTCTGGTAATTCATCAAGTTCTGGTGGGCTTTCCAGAGGAAGTGTAACACAAAAGCGTGCCCCACCTTCCGGGCGGTTCTCTGCGGAAATGGTGCCGCCATGCACGTCGACAATCGCCTGGCAGATCGCCAGCCCCAGCCCAACGCCAGGAATGGCGGATTCCTTATTACCGCGCGCAAATTTTTCGAATATAGCGCGCTCCTGTCCGGCCGGAATACCCGGCCCGGTATCCCAGACGTCGAGCCGCAGCACACGTTTATCCACCCTGGCAGCAATCCCCAGCCGGGCCTTTGCCCCGGCGTATTTAGCGGCATTTTCCAGAAGATTAATCAGCACGCGCTCAAACAGCGGGCCATCCACATGGATTAACGTCAGGGGTTCCGGCATGTCCAGCTCAATATGGCGCCCGCCGAGACCCGGCTCCAGCATCTTCAGCGCACTGCCGACAACCTCCTCAAGGGTGAGCCACTCTTTTTTGAGGTTAAACCCGCCGGACTGAATGCGCGCCATGTCCAGCAGGTTGTTCACCAGGCGCGTGGTATTCAGCACGTGCTGGCGAATTTCGCTAGCCTGCATCGCGTGCTTTGATCCTTCCGCCGCCAGATCCAGCGTCAGAATTTCGGACTGGCCAAACAGCACGGTAAGCGGCGTGCGCAAATCGTGAGACAGCGCTGCCAGCAGCGAGTTGCGAATACTTTCGCGCTCGCTTGCCAGCCGCGCCTGCTCTTCGCTGGCGGTGAGCGCCAGCCGTTCAAGGGCGCTGGCGACCAGCAGGGTGAAGGTTTCAAGCAGGCGCTGCTGCTCGGGGATCATCAGCTGACGCAGGTTAGACGGCTCGACGATGACCAGCCCGTGATTTTTATCCGCGCTGCGCAGCGGCAGGATCTGGTAAGGCACGCCGGGCAGCGTGTCGGTGCCGGCTCCGGCAGGTAAACCCTTATCGAAACTCCAGCGGGCAATCGCTTCATCCCAGGGCGTCATCCCCGAAGGGGAGGTCAGCGGGCGAAGGCGCCCTTGTTCGTCGGGGAGCAAAATCAGGTTACTGGCATGAAAGGTCGAACGGATAAACTGCTCGCTGGTCTGCACGATATCTCGCTGCGTGCGGCCAACCGCCAGCGATTTTGACATTTCATACAGATGGCGCGTGCGCTGCTCGCGATAGCGGGCAATGCGTGCCTGGTAGCGCACGCCTGCCGTCAGATTCCCGATCACCAGCCCGACGGTAAGCATCACGGCAAAGGTCAGAATGTACTGCACGTCCGAGACAGCAAGCGTCCCGCGCGGAGCAATAAAGAAGAGATCGAAGCTGATGACGTTGATCACCGTCGCCAGCACCGACGGCCAGCGGCCATAAAAGAGCGCGACCACAACGACGCCGAGCAGATAAATCATGACCAGATTGGCGGCGTCGAAGGCGATGAGCCACTGGCTGGCAATCACCGTAATCAGGGCGCAGAGGACCACGGCCACCATGCAGCCCCGGATCTGAATGCGCCATTTATCGCCAAAGGTGCGAGCGTCCGGCGTACGGTTGGGCAGGGGGGCGGGCTTGTCATCCAGCGCGACGATGACTAAATCAAGATCCGGCGCGCGGCGGGCCAGCCTGTCGGCAAAAGATTCGCGGCTAAACCAGCGGCGGTGCTGGCGACGTCCAATGACAATCTTGCCCAGGTTGTGCTCCCGCGCGTAGCGCAGAATGGCTTTATCTTCCTGCGGATCGGAAAGGGTTGCGGTTTCGGCGCCCAGCTCCTGCGCCAGCCGCAGCGCGCTCAAAATGGCGCGGCGCTGATTTTCCGGCAGGCCATGCAGCTGCGGCGTTTCGACGTAGACCGCGTGCCAGACGCTGCCAAATTTCGCTGCCAGCCGGGCGGCGGTGCGAACCAGTTTTTCGTTGCCGCTGCCGTGACCAATGCATAACAGAATGGCGTCCCGCGTGTGCCAGACGCGCTCTTGTCCCTGTAGGTCTCGCCAGGCGCGCATCTGGTCATCAACGCGATCGGCGGTGCGGCGCAGGGCCAGCTCGCGCAGGGCAATCAGGTTTCCTTTGCGGAAAAAATGTTCGATGGCGCGTTCGGCCTGGCCGGCAATATACACTTTGCCTTCGTGCAGGCGCTGGCGCAGATCGTCCGGCGGCAGGTCAACCAGTACGACTTCATCGGCAGAATCAAAAAACGGATCGGGGACGGTTTCCCGCACCTGGATACCGGTTACGCCGCTCACCACGTCGTTCAGGCTTTCCAGATGCTGAACATTCACCGTGGTGAAGACGTCAATGCCTGCCTCAAGCAGCTCCTCAACATCCTGCCAGCGCTTCGGATGGCGGGAGCCTGGCGCATTGCTGTGCGCCAGTTCGTCCATCAGGATCAGGGCAGGGCGGCGGGCGAGGGCGGCATCAAGATCAAACTCCGTGACCAGCCGCCCGCGATGGCTGATACGCTGGGGCGGCTGCGTCGCCAGCCCCGTCAGCAGCGCAGCAGTCTCTTTGCGACCGTGGGTTTCCACCACGCCGATGAGAATATCAAGCCCCTGCGCCCGAAGCCGCTGGGCTTCCGTCAGCATGGCGAAGGTTTTCCCGACACCCGCGCAGGCGCCGAAAAAAATTTTCAGCTTGCCACGGTGGGCTTCAGCCGTCTGTTCAAGCAGCCTGTCCGGATCCGGGCGCATGGGCTCGTCGGTCATTTAGTTCTTCCTTAGCGCATCCAGCGCCAGATTCAGCTCAACAATGTTCACTACCGGCATGCCGATGAAGCTGACCAGCGGCTTTTGCGTATGTTCTGCAACCAGCTGGCTCACCTGCTCGACGGTCAGCTGACGGGCGGCGGCCACGCGTGGGATCTGCCAGACCACCGCGTCCGGCGTCAGGCTGTAATCCAGCCCGCTCGCGGAGGCGGTGACCAGCTCAACCGGCACCTCACGGCTGGCCTGCGGATTCGCAGCGCGCAGGGCGGCAACGCGTTCAGCAATGGCTTTGTCCAGGTCAGGGTTACTGCCCGCCAGATTGCTGCCGCCGGAGGCCATTGGATTATACGGGCTTTCCGCAGTGGCGGAAGGGCGTCCCTGGAAGTAGCGTGGGTCCGTAAAGTTCTGCCCAATCAGACGCGAGCCGCGGTTTTCACCGTTCTGGATAATCAGCGAGCCGTTGGCCTGATCCTGAAACCACCACTGGCCCAGCGCGGTAGTCATCAGCGGGTAAAGCCCGCCGGTAATCAGAGACAGCAGAATAAACAACAGTATAGCGGGACGTAACATCGTCATTGGATCCACCTTTTAAACTAGCCCGAACAGCGTTAGCAACATGTCGATAACCTTGATCCCAATAAAGGGCACCACCAGCCCACCCAGACCGTAAATCCACAGGTTACGGCGCAGCATGGCGGCGGCCGTCAGCGGCTTATAGCTCACCCCTTTCAGCGCCAGCGGAATAAGAAAGACAATAATCAGCGCGTTGAAGATCACCGCGCTCAGAATGGCCGAGGCCGGAGAGTGCAGGTGCATCACGTTCAGGGCATTTAGCTGCGGGTAGGTTGCCGCAAACGCCGCCGGAATGATGGCGAAATACTTTGCCACGTCGTTGGCGATACTGAACGTGGTCAGCGAGCCGCGCGTCATCAGCATCTGCTTCCCGATGTGCACCACCTCGATCAGCTTGGTCGGGTTCGAGTCGAGATCCACCATGTTGCCCGCCTCTTTTGCCGCCTGGGTACCGGAGTTCATTGCCACCGCCACGTCGGCCTGCGCCAGCGCCGGGGCGTCGTTGGTGCCGTCGCCGGTCATCGCCACCAGACGACCTTCCGCCTGATACTGGCGAATGAGCGCCAGCTTTGCTTCCGGCGTCGCTTCGGAAAGGAAATCATCCACGCCCGCTTCGGCGGCAATGGCCGCCGCAGTCAGACGGTTATCCCCGGTGATCATCACCGTTTTAATGCCCATCTTACGCATCTGGGCGAAACGCTCTTTTATACCGCCTTTAACGATATCCTTCAGAGCGATCACCCCCAGAACGCTTGCACCTTCCGCCACCACCAGCGGGGTTGCCCCCTGACGCGCCACGCTTTCCACCAGATGGTCGACTTCCGGGGGGAAGTGTCCATTATTGGCTTCAATATGACGGCGAATGGCATCAACGGACCCTTTACGGATCATCCGGTCCTGAATGTTAATGCCGCTCATGCGGGTTTGCGCCGTGAAGGGAACGAACGTAGCGTGCAGGCTTTGTACGTCGCGCTGGCGCAGGTTAAAGCGCTGCTTGGCGAGGATCACGATACTGCGGCCTTCCGGGGTTTCATCGGCCAGCGAGGAAAGCTGCGCCGCGTCAGCCAGCGTTTTTTCATCCACGCCGGGAGCAGGTAAAAAGTCAGAGGCCTGACGATTGCCCAGGGTGATGGTCCCGGTTTTATCCAGCAGCAGCACGTCTACGTCCCCCGCCGCTTCAACGGCGCGTCCGCTGGTGGCGATGACGTTAGCGCCCAGCATACGGCTCATCCCCGCCACGCCAATCGCGGAAAGCAGGCCACCAATAGTGGTGGGGATCAGACAGACCAGCAGGGCGATCAGTACGGTGATGCTGACCGCTGTACCGCCGTAGGCGGAGAAGGGCCACAGGGTCGCCGTTGCCAGCAGGAAGACAATGGTGAGCGCCACCAGCAGAATGGTCAGGGCGATCTCGTTCGGCGTTTTACGACGCTGTGCGCCTTCCACCATGGCGATCATCCGGTCGAGAAAGGTTTCGCCCGGGTTAACGCTGCACTGGATCACCAGCCAGTCGGAAAGAATGCGCGTTCCGCCGGTAACTGAGGCGAAATCTCCGCCCGACTCACGGATCACCGGTGCGGATTCCCCGGTAATGGCGCTTTCGTCTACCGACGCGCCGCCCTCAATCACTTCCCCGTCGCAGGGGATGATGTCGCCGGCTTCCACCAGCACCACGTCACCTTTACGCAGTTCATCCGCCGGTACGTGGTCCATGTGCGCGCCGTATTTAGGTTCGCGTAATTTGCGCGCAAAGGCGGTTTTTTTGACCCCTTTCAGACTGTTGGCCTGCGCTTTACTGCGGCCTTCCGCCAGCGCTTCGGCGAAGTTGGCGAACAGCACGGTAAACCACAGCCACAGGCTGATGGCGCCGGTAAAGGTTGCATTCCCCAAAAGGTGTCCCGTTCCCATGGCAATCGCCAGTACGGTGGTGAGTAAACTTCCAGTCCAGACAATAAACATCACCGGGTTGTGCCACTGGACGCGCGGGCTCAGTTTTTTTACCGCATCCATGAGGGCCTGACGAACTAAGGTCGGTTCGAGCAGGGCCAGTTGTTTACGACTCATGAAAAATTCTCCGCAAAATCAGCGTAAAGAGAGATATTCCGCAACCGGGCCTAACGCGAGGGCGGGGATAAAGGTCAGGGCACCTACCAGCAGAACGGTGCCAATCAGCAGGCCGACGAACAGCGCGCCGTGAGTCGGTAACGTACCGGTGGTGGTCGGCTGGATCTTCTTATTCACCAGTGTTCCGGCGATCGCCATGACGGGAATAATCACGCCGAAACGACCGACGAACATGCAGAACGCCAGCAGACAGTTCCAGAACGGTGAGTTGGCGCTTAACCCTGCAAAGGCGCTGCCGTTGTTGTTTGCGGCAGACGAAACGGCGTAAAGCACTTCGCTAAAGCCGTGAATGCCCGGGTTAAAGATGCCGCTGCGCCCGGCGTCGGTCATCAGCGCCAGCGCGGTACCGAGCAGCACAAGGGCGGGGGTGACCAGGATCGCCAGCGCGGTTAATTTCATTTCGCGGACGTCGATTTTTTTGCCGAGATATTCCGGCGTGCGGCCGATCATCAGCCCGGCGATAAACACGGCGAGCAGGACGAACAACAGCATGCCGTACAGCCCCGAACCGACCCCACCGAAAACTACCTCGCCAATCTGCATCAGCCACATCGGGATCATGCCGCCGAGCGCGGTGAAAGAGTCATGCATGGCGTTCACCGCCCCGCAGGAGGCCGCCGTGGTGACCACCGCATAGAGGCTGCTGGCAAGAATGCCGAAGCGGCTCTCTTTGCCTTCCAGGTTGATATTGCTGTTAGCCCCCAGCTGCATGAAGTGGCTGTTGCCGTTCCATTCGGCCCACATCACCAGTGCTACGCAGACCACGAAGATTAACGACATGGCCCACAGCAGCGTACGGCCCTGGCGGCGATCGTTAACTACATCGCCAAAGGCGAAGCAGAGCGCGGTGGGGATCAGGAAGATTGCCAGCATCTGTACAAAATTGGTTAACGCCGTTGGGTTTTCAAACGGATGCGATGAATTGGCGTTGAAGAAGCCGCCCCCATTGGTGCCCAGCATCTTGATTGCTTCCTGCGACGCCACCGGCCCCATTGGCAGGAGTTCCCTGGCCCCTTCAAGCGAGGTGAAAGGGGTATAAGGCAGCAGGTTTTGCAGAGTGCCTTGCTGAATAAAGAACAGGGCAATAATCAGCGCAACAGGCACCAGGATCCAAAGGGTGATGCGTGTGACATCAACCCAGGCGTTGCCGAGAGTGCTGACATTCTGACGGGCAAACGCGCGCGTCAGGGCGAAGATCACCGCGATACCGCTGGCCGCAGAAAGAAAGTTCTGCACGGTTAACCCGGCCATCTGGCTGAAGTAGCTGAGCGTGGTTTCACCGGCGTAAGACTGCCAGTTGGTGTTGGTGACAAAGCTGACCGCCGTGTTCAGTGCCAGATGCCAGGATAACCCCGGTAAATGCTGCGGGTTCAACGGCAGACTGCCCTGGAGTATTAGCAGCGTAAAGAGGGCAATAAGCCCCACGATATTCAGAAGCAGTATCGCCATCAGGTATTGGCGCCAGTTCATTTCCCGGTCGCTGATACCTGAAATGCGCCAGAGCACATTTTCAATATTTCGCGTGCCCGGCAATGGCACGTTGTTTATCAGCCGCGCCAGCGCTGTTCCCAGCGGCCTGGCGAACACAAACAGTACCAGTAAAAAGCTGGCAATAAGCAAAAACGCCTGAGCAGCCATCAGAATGCCTCCGCATTAATCAGGGCATAAATCAGATAACCCAATAACAGGAACACCAGCACGATGCCGGCAATCAGACCTGCACTCACACTCCACCTCCGGGTGACTTTTGTTGTTGTACAAACGGTAGGATTTGTGGCGCAAAGATTTCGCAAAAATCAGAAGGGCAGGTGTAAAAAAAGTATAAAAAAGCGAAAAGCCACAATTTAACTATTGGTAAGTAAATCGTTAACTTTTTTGTAACTTAATTACAGGCATGAATGAAAATATTCACGAAATGGATGAAAATAAGTGGTCGGATGAGTAGTAAAATTACAAACAAAGCGGTATTATTTTAACCAGGTCACAGATTTCACATTTTCCGGAGACGGTTTCCGGCCAACTACAGGGGAGAAAAATATGGATCTTTATAAAGAGTTTCCGGCTCATATCATTTTCATGCGTCGCACTTTCGCCGTTGTGGCTGGCGTGCTGGCCCTGCCGGTGATGTTGTTCTGGAAAGATCGCGCACGTTTCTACAGTTACCTGCATCGCGTCTGGGCGAAAACCAGCGAGAAGCCGGTGTGGATGGATCAGGCCGAGAAAGCAACCTGCGATTTCTACTGATACGGTGTGACATCGTAGCCATAAAAAAACCGCCTACAGCAAAGTGGCGGTTTTTTTGTCCCTCGGGATTCGCGGTCCGTTGGGTAATCTTGCAGCCCCTACCCGGGATTTTTATCATACCCTTCTTTAAAAAGTTCGCAATCCACTTCACCTTTATAAATTCCTAATTTTACTGAAATAACTTACTTTTGGCGTTGGTGTTAATTATGATGCCACGTCCCTTTCCGCCATCTCGCAAATGGGCATCGGTCCTGGGAAAGGTGTATCCATAGCCGTAAAGCAGCCCACCTACCCGGGCTTGTGTCCACCGATTTATCACCGGTGGTGATAGGTGGAGCGGTTAGCAGCAGGGACCGCATAGTGAAACGCTATTTATGCATCGCGTTCATTGTCGCCAGCGCACTCGTTGTAAAGTGTGATAAACCGGATGTGTTTATTGCCTTTACCCCGATAGCGCAGGACAAGTAGCGTTAAGGCCGCCTCGGGCGGCCTTTTTTATTTCATCCCGTCTACACTTCATGGCAAAGTAGTTCAATGCATGCCTTTTTCCTTTTACGGCATGCCCTTACGGACATAATGGACAATTGCCTGGAGTTTTATGCCCACCCATCTGGTTTGGTTTCGCGCGGATTTACGCATTCACGACAACTTCGCTCTCGCGGCGGCCTGCCGCGCTAAAGACGCGAATGTGCTGGCCCTGTTTATCGCCACGCCTGAACAGTGGCGGCAGCACGACATGGCGCCCCGGCAAGCGGCACTACTCAGCGCGTATCTGAATGACCTGCAACATTCACTGGCCGAAAAAGGCATTCCGCTGATCTATAAAGAGGTCCATGATTTTGCCGCGCAGCGCCAGACGGTGCAGGCAATCTGCCAGCAGCACGCAGTAACGCATCTTTATTACAACTATCAGTATGAATTCAACGAGCAGCAGCGGGATCGTCAGCTGGAGAAATCCCTCGCGGGCGTGGTCTGTGAAGGCTTTGATGACAGCGTGATGCTCGCGCCTGGCAGCGTAATGACCGGCAGTCACGAGATGTATAAAGTTTTCACGCCGTTTAAAAATGCCTTTATCAAACGCCTGAAAGAGGGACTACCTGAGTGCGTTACCGCCCCGTCCGTGAGAGGGGAAACGATAACGGATCTGCCGGCGATCAGGCTGAATTATCCCCAGCAGTCGTTCGATGAAACAGTGTTCCCCGCCAGCGAGAAAGCGGCCATCGCCCGGTTGCGTCAGTTCTGCGCGCAGGGGGCGGCGGAGTACGAGGCGCGACGGGATTTTCCAGCGATTGAAGGCACCAGCCGCTTGTCGGCCTGTTTAGCGCTGGGCGCGCTCTCTCCACGCCAGTGTTTACATCGCCTGCTGGCGGAACAGCCTCAGGCCTTAGACGGGGGGGCGGGCGCAGTGTGGCTGAACGAACTAATCTGGCGTGAGTTTTATCGCCATCTGATGACGTATCATCCTGATTTGTGTAAACATCGGCCCTTTATTCACTGGACCGAACAGGTACAGTGGCAGTCGAATGAGAAGCTGCTTAAGGCATGGCAGCATGGGCTCACCGGCTTCCCGATTGTTGATGCGGCTATGCGGCAGCTCAATGAAACCGGGTGGATGCATAACCGTCTGCGTATGATTACCGCCAGCTTCCTGGTGAAGGATCTGCTTATCGACTGGCGAACCGGAGAGCGTTATTTTATCTCTCAGCTGATCGATGGCGATCTGGCGGCGAATAACGGCGGCTGGCAGTGGGCGGCCTCCACCGGAACGGATGCGGCTCCCTATTTTCGGATCTTCAATCCGACCACGCAGGGGCAACGATTTGACGCCGACGGCGAGTTTATCCGTCGCTGGCTGCCTGAGCTTAAGGATGTCCCGGCCAAAGCCATTCATGAACCCTGGGTATGGGCGGATAAACAGCGTGTTACCCTGAACTATCCCCGTCCCATTGTCGACCATAAACAGGCGCGCGTCGCCACGCTGGCGGCGTACGAAGCCGCCCGAAAAGTTTGAGAGAATGATGATGAAAAACAGTGAACTGGAACGCCTGATTAACGAAAAACTCAACACGGCTTCGTTTAGCGACTACGGCCCGAATGGCTTGCAGGTGGAGGGGCGCGAGACGGTGCAAAAAATCATCACCGGCGTGACGGCAAGCCAGGCGCTGCTGGATGAGGCGGTGCGTCAGGAAGCCGATGCGGTGATTGTCCACCACGGTTATTTCTGGAAAAACGAATCACCGATTATTCGCGGCATGAAGCGCAACCGACTCAAAACGCTGCTGGCGAATGACATCAACCTGTACGGCTATCACCTGCCGCTCGATGCGCATCCTGAGCTGGGGAACAACGTTCAGCTTGCGCAACTGCTGGGGATTACCGTGATGGGTGAAATTGAACCCCTGGTGCCGTGGGGCGAACTGTCGATGCCAGTTCCGGGTCTGGAGCTGGCCTCGTGGATCGAAGCGCGCCTGGGGCGTCGTCCGCTGTGGTGCGGCGACACCGGGCCGGATACCGTGAAGCGCGTGGCATGGTGCACCGGCGGCGGCCAGGGCTTTATTGACAGCGCGGCGCGTTTTGGTGTCGACGCCTTCATTACCGGCGAAGTCTCCGAGCAGACTATCCACTCAGCCCGTGAACAAGGCCTGCATTTTTACGCGGCGGGCCATCACGCCACCGAGCGTGGCGGCATCCGCGCCCTCAGCGAGTGGCTGACGGAAAATACCGATCTGGATGTGACGTTTATTGATATCCCTAATCCGGCCTGATGAGAGGTAGTTAAGTGCAGCGAGCGCGTTGTTATCTTCTGGGTGAAACCGCAGTGGTTCTGGAACTTGAGCCTCCGGTGACGCTTGCTACGCAAAAGCGTATCTGGCGTCTGGCTCAGCGACTGCCCGAGCTACCCGGCGTGGTTGAAGCTATTCCGGGTATGAATAATATCACCGTGGTGCTGCGTGATCCGCACACGGGGGCGCTGGATGCCATTGAGCGTCTGCAACGCTGGTGGGAGGAGAGCGAGGCGCTGGAGCCGGAATCGCGCACGATTGAGATCCCGGTTGTCTATGGCGGCAAGGGAGGCCCCGACCTTGGCGTGGTGGCCGAGCACTGTGGATTAACGGAGAAGCAGGTTGTGGAGCTGCATAGCTCAGTCGACTATGTTGTCTGGTTTTTGGGATTTCAGCCGGGTTTCCCTTATCTGGGCGGGTTATCGCCCCAGCTGCATACGCCGCGCCGGGCTGAGCCGCGCCTGAGCGTACCGGCGGGCAGCGTGGCGATTGGTGGCGAGCAAACGGGAATTTATCCGCTCGCTTCACCGGGAGGCTGGCAGCTGATTGGGCACACGTCCACGCCGTTATTCGAACCAGGCCAGGACGCGCCCATACTCCTGCGTCCGGGGGATACGCTGCGCTTTATCCCGCAGAAGGAGGGAGTATGTTAACGCTTATTCGCGCAGGGCTTTACACCTCGGTACAGGATGCCGGGCGTTTTGGGCTGCGTCAGTCGGGCGTGAGCTACTGCGGTGCGCTTGATCGTCCCTCGCTGGAGATTGCCAACCTGCTGGTAGGTAACGCAGGCAGCACGGCGGCGTTAGAAATTACGCTGGGTCAGTGCGTGATTGAGTTTGGTCAGGAAGCCTGGTTTGCCTTAACCGGCGCGGGCTGTGACGCGACGCTGGACGGCAAAGCGGTGTGGACCGGCTGGCGCCTGCGGGCGAAGGCCGGGCAGCGTCTGACGCTCAAGCGTCCTCTGCACGGCGTGCGTAGCTATCTTGCGGTAGCGGGGGGGATCGACGTGCCGGAGGTGCTGGGCTCATCCAGCACCGACCAGAAAGCGGGAATGGGCGGCCATGAAGGACGGCTGCTGCGCGACGGCGATCGTCTGCGAATAAAGACCTCAACGCGCCATTTCACCACCACGCAGGGCGTGAAACAGCTGCTGTGGGGGAACGTGATCCGCGCCTTACCAGGACCGGAATACCAGGAGTTTGATGAAGCCGCGAAAGAGTCTTTCTGGCGCTCGCCGTGGAAGATCAGCCCGCAGAGTAACCGCATGGGTTACCGGCTTCAGGGACAGCCGCTGACCCGCACGACTGACCGGGAGCTGCTTTCCCATGGTCTGTTGCCGGGGGTGATTCAAGTGCCAGGCAACGGACAGCCCATCGTACTGATGAACGATGCGCAAACCACGGGAGGATATCCGCGTATTGCCTGCATTATCGAAGCCGATCGCTACCATCTGGCGCAAATTCCTCTCGGTCAGCCAATTCATTTTGTGCAGTGTTCGCTGGAGGAGGCACTGAAAGCCCGGCAGGATCAGCAGCGTTATCTCGAACAGCTGGCGTGGAGGCTCGATGGTAAAGATTGATTTAAACGCCGATCTGGGAGAGGGCAGCAGCGCCGATGCGGCGCTGATGACGCTGGTCTCCTCGGTGAATATCGCCTGCGGGTTTCATGCCGGCGATGCGCAGACCATGCTGGCGAGCGTGCGCAATGCCATGAAAAACGGCGTGGCGATAGGCGCTCACCCCAGCTTTCCGGACCGGGAAAACTTTGGCCGCACGGCGATGGATCTGCCGCCTGAGACGGTTTACGCGCAAATGCTCTACCAGATCGGCGCGCTGGAGGCGATAGTGCGCGCTGAGAATGGCGTGTTGCGCCACGTCAAGCCGCACGGCATGCTCTATAACCAGGCGGCGAAAGATCCGGTGCTGGCGGATGCCATTGCCCGCGCGGTGCGGGACTGCAATCCGCGTCTGGTGCTGGTGGGCCTGGCGGGCAGCGAGCTTATTCGTGCCGGCGAACGGCTGGGGCTGAGCACGCGGCAGGAAGTGTTTGCCGATCGGGGATACCTGCCGGACGGCAGCCTGGTTCCGCGCACGCGGGCCGGTGCGCTGATCACCGACGAAGGTAAAGCGCTGGCGCAGACGCTGGAGATGGTGCGCTTCGGGCGAGTAACCTCAACGGAGGGTACAACGGCAAACGTTCAGGCTGATACGGTGTGCTTACACGGTGACGGCGAGCATGCGCTCCAGTTTGCGCGACGCCTGCGGGCGGCGTTCTCGGAAGAGGGCATTGTTGTCAGCGCAGAATAATCATGAAAGGACAATAACATGCCAGAAGGTCCGGAGATCCGCCGCGCGGCGGATAGCCTGGAGGCGGCGATAAAGGGCAAACCTCTGACACACGTCTGGTTTGCCTTTCCTCAACTCAAGCCGTTTGAATCGCAGCTGGTGGGGCAGACGGTGACCCACATTGAAACGCGCGGCAAAGCGTTACTCACCCACTTTTCCCATAACCTGACGTTATACAGCCATAATCAGCTTTACGGCGTCTGGCGGGTGGTGGAGGCGGACGAGCAGCCGCAAACGACCCGCGTGCTGCGAGTGCGGCTACAAACGGCGGATAAGGCGATCCTGCTCTACAGCGCCTCTGATATCGAAATGTTAACGCCAGAGCAGTTGCTCACGCATCCGTTCTTACAGCGGGTTGGGCCGGACGTGCTGGATATGCGCCTGACGGCGAGCGATGTGAAGACCCGACTGCTATCGCCCACATTCCGCAACCGGCAGTTTTCCGGGCTGTTGCTCGATCAGGCATTTCTGGCAGGGCTGGGAAACTACCTGCGGGTGGAGATCCTCTGGGAAGTCGGGCTGGCACCGCAGCACAAAGCGTCGCAGTTGAGCGATGAACAGCTTGAGGCGCTGTCCCACGCGCTGCTGGACATCCCGCGGCTGTCGTACAACACGCGCGGCATGGTGGATGAGAACAAGCATCACGGGGCGCTGTTCCGGTTCAAGGTGTTTCATCGGGCGGGGAAGAAGTGCGAGCGGTGCGGCGGGATTATCGACAGGATTATGCTCTCTTCGAGACCCTTTTACTGGTGTCCACATTGTCAAAAATAAAAAAGCCGGGTGGCGGCTACGCCTTACCCGGCCTATGTTTCGCATTTGTAGGCCCGGTAAGCGGTAGCGCCACCGGGCTTAACTTTTAGCGCTTCAGGTCAGACTTAAAATCACGCTGCTCGTAGCCGGTATACAGCTGACGAGGACGGGCGATTTTCATGCCTTCGCTGTGCATTTCGTTCCAGTGCGCAATCCAGCCCACGGTACGCGCCATGGCGAAGATCACGGTGAACATGGAAGACGGAATGCCCATCGCTTTCAGAATAATGCCAGAGTAGAAATCGACGTTCGGGTAGAGTTTCTTCTCGATGAAGTACGGGTCGTTCAGCGCGATGTGTTCCAGCTCCATCGCCACTTCCAGCAGATCATCTTTGGTGCCCAGCTCTTTCAGCACTTCGTGGCAGGTCTCACGCATGACGGTCGCGCGAGGGTCGTAGTTTTTGTAAACACGATGACCGAAGCCCATCAGACGGAAGGAGTCATTCTTGTCTTTCGCGCGGCGCACGAACTCAGGAATATGCTCAACGGAGCTGATCTCTTCCAGCATCTTCAGCGCTGCTTCGTTCGCGCCGCCGTGCGCCGGTCCCCACAGGGAGGCGATACCCGCAGCGATACAGGCGAACGGGTTCGCGCCGGAAGAGCCTGCGGTACGGACGGTAGAGGTCGAGGCGTTCTGTTCGTGGTCAGCGTGCAGGATCAGAATACGGTCCATCGCGCGCTCCAGCACCGGGTTCACTTCATACTCTTCGCATGGCGTGGAGAACATCATGCGCAGGAAGTTACCCGCGTAGGAGAGGTCGTTGCGTGGATACACAAACGGCTGACCGATAGAGTATTTGTAACACATCGCCGCCATGGTAGGCATTTTGGAGAGCAGACGGAACGCCGCGATATCACGGTGACGTGGGTTATTCACGTCCAGAGAATCGTGGTAGAACGCCGCCAGCGCACCGGTAATACCGCACATAACCGCCATCGGATGAGAGTCACGACGGAACGCATGGAACAGACGGGTAATCTGCTCATGGATCATGGTGTGACGGGTCACGGTGGTTTTAAATTCATCGTATTGAGCCTGCGTCGGTTTTTCGCCGTTCAGCAGGATGTAGCACACTTCCAGATAGTTGGATTCGGTGGCTAACTGATCGATGGGGAAGCCGCGATGGAGCAGGATACCTTCGTCACCGTCAATGTAGGTGATTTTGGATTCGCAAGATGCGGTGGAGGTGAATCCAGGGTCAAAGGTGAATACCCCTTTGGAACCCAGCGTACGGATATCAATAACATCCTGACCGAGCGTGCCTTTTAGCACATCCAGTTCAATAGCATCATCACCATTTAGGGTGAGTTTTGCCTTTGTATCAGCCATTTACGGTCTCCTTAGCGCCTTATGCTTAAGACTGCGCTTTACCGGATTTGCTTTCAGCTGTTAATCATCGTTACCAGATTGTTATTTGGCTTACCGCTCAGCTCACGAGGAGAAACCAGGGTACAGAGCTATGGCGCCTTGCAGGTAAACGAATGAAATATCAGTGAAACAACAGCAAATCAGCGTTTTTGCAGTCCGAATTATTCAAACCTGTATATCACTAATAACTGTCCTGATAACTTCGGTCAATACCATCACACTGTTACATAACTATTTGTCAGGTGAAAGAGAGACCTCATAACTTTTGCGCATTATATGCCTTTTCTGATGACGTTTGTAACAATATTGTTTAACATTTGTCAAATCAGATGATTAAAATTTAAAAAGATGTTGTTATCGTGACCCCGATCACTGTTCCAGAGAAAACCCAACAAACTGTATGTAGGTTAATTGTAATGATTTTGTGAACGGCCTATACTGCCGCCAGGTCTCCGGAACACCCTGCAATCCCGAGCCACCCAGCGTTGTAACGTGTCGTTTTAGCATTTGGAAGCAATGTTTTGCATGACGCGCAGTTATAGAAAAGGAACGCTGTCTGACCCGCATCGCAGTCCGGAGGAAGGAAACAATAAGAACAGCATGTGGGCGTTATTCATGATAAGAAATGTGAAAAAACAAAGACCTGTCAATCTGGATCTCAAAACGATCCGATTCCCTGTAACAGCAATAGCGTCCATTCTGCACCGTGTTTCTGGTGTGATTACGTTTGTGGCGGTCGGTATCTTGCTGTGGTTACTGGGAACCAGCCTCTCATCCCCTGAAGGATTCCTCCAGGCCTCAGCCATCATGAACAGCTTCTTCGTGAAATTTATCATGTGGGGCATTCTGACCGCGCTGGCCTATCACGTGGTTGGTGGCGTTCGCCATATGCTGATGGACTTTGGCTACCTGGAAGAGACGTTCGAGGCCGGTAAACGTACCGCTAACATTTCATTTGTGATCACTGTCGTGCTTTCACTTCTCGCAGGAGTTCTCGTATGGTAAGCAACGCCTCCGCATTAGGACGCAACGGCGTACATGACTTCATCCTGGTCCGTGCTACCGCCATCGTTCTCACCCTTTACATCATCTATATGATCGGTTTCTTCGCGACCAGCGGGACGCTGACGTGGGAAATCTGGAGTGGTTTCTTCGGATCGGCCTTCACCAAAGTGTTCACCCTGCTGGCCCTGTTCTCCATCCTTATTCATGCCTGGATTGGCATGTGGCAGGTGTTGACCGATTACGTTAAACCGCTGGCGATTCGCCTTCCGCTGCAACTGATTATTGTTGTTGCTCTGCTGGTTTACGTCATTTATGGATTTGTTGTGGTGTGGGGTGTGTAATGAAACTGCCAGTCAGAGAATTTGATGCTGTTGTGATTGGTGCGGGTGGCGCAGGTATGCGCGCCGCACTGCAAATTTCCCAGAGCGGCCAGACCTGTGCGCTGCTCTCTAAAGTATTCCCGACCCGTTCCCACACAGTGTCTGCGCAGGGCGGTATCACCGTTGCGCTGGGTAATTCCCATGAAGATAACTGGGAATGGCACATGTACGATACGGTAAAAGGTTCCGATTACATCGGTGACCAGGATGCCATCGAATATATGTGTAAAACCGGCCCGGAAGCGATTCTGGAGCTGGACCACATGGGTCTGCCGTTCTCCCGTCTGGAAAATGGCACCATCTATCAGCGTCCGTTTGGCGGCCAGTCGAAAAACTTCGGCGGCGAGCAGGCGGCACGTACCGCAGCGGCGGCTGACCGTACCGGCCACGCGCTGCTGCACACGTTATATCAGCAGAACCTGAAAAACCACACCACCATCTTCTCCGAGTGGTATGCGCTGGATCTGGTGAAAAACGCCGATGGCGCCGTGGTGGGTTGTACCGCCCTGTGCATCGAAACTGGTGAAGTGGTCTACTTCAAAGCCCGCGCTACGGTGCTGGCGACCGGCGGTGCAGGCCGTATTTACCAGTCCACCACCAACGCCCACATCAACACCGGTGATGGTGTCGGTATGGCTATCCGCGCGGGCGTGCCGGTCCAGGACATGGAGATGTGGCAGTTCCACCCAACCGGTATCGCCGGGGCGGGCGTACTGGTGACAGAAGGCTGCCGTGGTGAAGGTGGCTACCTGCTGAACAAACATGGCGAGCGCTTCATGGAGCGTTATGCGCCAAACGCGAAAGACCTGGCGGGCCGTGACGTGGTGGCGCGTTCCATCATGATCGAAATTCGTGAAGGCCGCGGCTGTGACGGCCCTTGGGGTCCACACGCGAAGCTGAAACTCGACCATCTGGGTAAAGAAGTGCTGGAATCCCGTCTGCCGGGCATTCTGGAGCTGTCCCGCACCTTCGCGCACGTCGACCCGGTGAAAGAGCCAATTCCGGTTATCCCAACCTGTCACTACATGATGGGCGGTATTCCGACCAAAGTGACCGGTCAGGCGCTGACCGTGAACGAGCAGGGCGAAGACGTGGTCATCCCAGGCCTGTTCGCGGTAGGCGAAATCGCCTGCGTATCCGTGCACGGCGCAAACCGTCTGGGCGGCAACTCCCTGCTGGACCTGGTGGTATTTGGTCGTGCGGTGGGGCTGCATCTCCAGGAATCTATTGCCGAGCAGGGCGCGCTGCGTGATGCGACCGACGACGAAATCGATGCCTCTCTTGAGCGCCTCAACCGCTGGAACGGCAACCGTAACGGCGAAGATCCGGTGGAAATTCGTAAAGCGCTGCAAGAGTGTATGCAGCACAACTTCTCGGTATTCCGTGAAGGTGACGCGATGGCCAAAGGGCTTGAGCAGCTGAAAGCGATTCGCGAGCGTCTGAAGAATGCCCGTCTGGACGATACCTCCAGCGAGTTCAACACCCAGCGCGTTGAGTGCCTTGAGCTGGATAACCTGATGGAAACCGCGTTCGCCACTGCGATGTCGGCAAACTTCCGTACCGAAAGCCGTGGCGCCCATAGCCGCTTCGACTTCCCGGATCGTGATGACGAAAACTGGCTGTGCCATTCCCTGTATCTGCCAGAGTCGGAAACCATGACGCGTCGTAGCGTTAATATGGAACCGAAACTGCGTCCGGCGTTCCCGCCGAAGATTCGTACTTACTAATGCGGAGACAGGATAATGAAACTCGAATTCTCAGTTTATCGTTATAACCCGGATGTAGACGATGCTCCGCGTATGCAGGATTACACCCTCGAAGCGGAAGAAGGTCGCGACATGATGCTGCTGGATGCCTTAATCCAGCTGAAAGAGAAAGATCCTACGCTGTCGTTCCGCCGCTCCTGCCGTGAAGGGGTGTGTGGTTCTGACGGTGTGAACATGAACGGCAAAAATGGCCTGGCCTGCATCACGCCAATTTCTGCGCTAAACCGCCCTGGCCAGAAAATTGTTATCCGTCCTCTGCCTGGCCTGCCGGTCGTGCGTGATTTGGTGGTGGACATGGGGCAATTCTATGCACAATATGAGAAGATTAAGCCTTACTTATTGAATAATGGGCAAAATCCACCCGCTCGCGAGCACTTACAGTCTCCTGAGCAGCGTGAAAAACTCGATGGGTTGTACGAGTGTATTCTCTGTGCATGCTGTTCAACGTCATGCCCGTCGTTCTGGTGGAATCCGGATAAATTTATCGGCCCTGCGGGTCTGCTGGCTGCCTATCGCTTCCTGATCGACAGCCGCGATACCGAAACCGAGAATCGTCTGGAAGGGCTAAGTGACGCTTTCAGCGTATTCCGCTGCCATAGCATCATGAACTGCGTCAGTGTGTGTCCTAAGGGGCTGAACCCAACGCGCGCCATCGGCCATATTAAGTCGATGTTGTTGCAGCGCAGTGCGTAAGTAGTGAGAGGGGAGCGCTGTTCCCCTCACCCTAACCCTCTCCCAAAGGGAGAGGGGACAGATTGCAGAAACCTTTAAAAACTGCCCTGAAGTTTAGACAGTTTCTAAAGGTTCCTTCGCGGGCCAAATGAAAAGAGCTCGCAGGTGAACCCCGGCACGTACACGTGGTGTGCGTGGTAGTTTCTACGGCGAAAGTAAGCATAAAAATGCTTAAGGGATCACGATGCAGAACGGCGCAATGAAAGCCTGGCTGGACTCTTCTTACCTCTCTGGTTCAAACCAGAGCTGGATAGAACAGCTCTATGAAGACTTCTTAACCGATCCTGACTCAGTGGACGCAAACTGGCGTTCCATGTTCCAGCAGTTGCCTGGTACAGGGGTCAAACCGGATCAATTCCATTCAAAAACACGTGATTATTTCCGTCGTCTGGCGAAGGATGCCTCACGTTACTCTTCTGCGATTTCCGACCCTGACACCAATGCGAAGCAGGTAAAAGTCCTGCAACTTATCAACGCTTATCGCTTCCGTGGTCACCAGCATGCGAATCTCGATCCGCTGGGACTGTGGCAGCAGGAACGTGTAGCGGATCTCGATCCGGCTTATCACGATCTGACCGAGGCCGATTTCCAGGAAAGCTTTAACGTAGGTTCTTTTGCCATCGGCAAAGACACGATGAAGCTGGGCGATCTGATTGACGCGCTCAAGCAAACCTACTGCGGCTCCATCGGCGCGGAATATATGCACATTACCTCCACCGAAGAGAAACGCTGGATCCAGCAGCGTATCGAATCCGTGGCAGGCCACGCGAATTTCTCAGCAGAAGAGAAAAAACGTTTCCTCAGCGAACTGACCGCAGCGGAAGGCCTTGAGCGCTATCTGGGCGCGAAATTCCCTGGCGCAAAACGCTTCTCACTGGAGGGCGGCGATGCGTTAGTCCCGATGCTGAAAGAGCTGATTCGTCATGCCGGTAAGAGCGGTACGCGCGAAGTGGTGCTGGGCATGGCGCACCGTGGACGCCTTAACGTGCTGGTTAACGTGCTGGGTAAAAAGCCGCAGGATCTGTTCGACGAATTTGCGGGTAAACATAAAGAGCACCTCGGCACCGGTGACGTGAAGTACCACATGGGCTTCTCGTCTGATATCGAAACCGAGGGCGGTCAGGTTCACCTGGCGCTGGCATTTAACCCGTCGCACCTGGAAATCGTTAGCCCGGTGGTTATCGGTTCCGTGCGTGCGCGTCTGGATCGTCTGGACGAGCCGAGCAGCAATAAAGTGCTGCCAATCACCATTCACGGTGATGCGGCGGTCACAGGGCAGGGCGTGGTTCAGGAAACCCTGAACATGTCGAAAGCGCGTGGTTATGAAGTGGGCGGTACCGTTCGCATCGTAATCAACAACCAGGTGGGCTTCACCACCTCTAACCCGCTGGATGCGCGTTCCACCCCGTACTGCACCGACATCGGTAAAATGGTTCAGGCGCCAATTTTCCACGTTAACGCGGATGACCCTGAAGCCGTTGCTTTCGTTACCCGTCTGGCGCTGGACTTCCGTAACACCTTCAAGCGCGACGTGTTCATTGACCTCTTCTGCTACCGCCGTCACGGCCACAACGAAGCGGATGAGCCAAGTGCAACCCAGCCGCTGATGTACCAGAAAATCAAAAAACATCCGACGCCGCGTAAAATCTATGCTGACAAGCTGGAAAGCGAAAAAGTGGCGACGCTTGAAGATGCGACCGAAATGGTCAATCTTTATCGCGACGCGCTGGACGCGGGTGAATGCGTGGTCAAAGAGCTGCGTCCAATGAACATGCACTCCTTTACCTGGTCGCCGTACCTCAACCACGAGTGGGACGAGAGCTACCCGAACAAGGTTGAGATGAAGCGTTTGCAGGAGCTGGCTAAACGCATCAGCACCGTGCCGGAAGCGATCGAGATGCAGTCCCGCGTGGCCAAGATCTATGGCGATCGCCAGGCCATGGCGGCGGGTGAGAAGCTGTTCGACTGGGGCGGGGCGGAAACGCTGGCCTATGCGACGCTGGTTGACGAAGGTATTCCGGTTCGTCTGTCCGGTGAAGATGCGGGTCGTGGCACCTTCTTCCACCGTCACGCGGTTGTGCATAACCAGTCTAACGGTTCAACGTATACTCCGCTTCAGCACGTGCATAACGGTCAGGGCCAGTTCAAGGTCTGGGACTCCGTGCTGTCAGAAGAAGCGGTTCTGGCCTTCGAATACGGCTATGCCACCGCAGAACCCCGCACCCTGACAATCTGGGAAGCGCAGTTCGGTGACTTCGCCAACGGTGCGCAGGTGGTTATCGACCAGTTCATCTCCTCCGGTGAGCAGAAGTGGGGCCGTATGTGCGGTCTGGTGATGCTGCTGCCGCACGGCTATGAAGGACAAGGGCCGGAGCACTCCTCCGCGCGTCTGGAGCGTTATCTGCAACTCTGCGCCGAGCAGAACATGCAGGTTTGCGTGCCGTCGACCCCAGCTCAGGTTTACCACATGCTGCGTCGTCAGGCGCTGCGCGGTATGCGCCGTCCGCTGGTAGTCATGTCGCCAAAATCCCTGCTGCGTCATCCACTGGCGGTCTCCAGCCTGGAAGAGCTGGCAAACGGCACCTTCCTGCCGGCCATCGGTGAAATTGACGAGCTGGATCCGCAGGCCGTTAAGCGTGTCGTAATGTGTTCTGGTAAGGTTTATTACGACCTGCTGGAACAGCGCCGTAAGAACGATCAGAAAGATGTCGCCATCGTGCGTATCGAACAGCTTTATCCGTTCCCGCATCAGGCGATGCAGGAAGTGCTGAAACAGTACGCTCACGTTCATGATTTTGTCTGGTGCCAGGAAGAGCCGCTCAACCAGGGCGCATGGTATTGCAGCCAGCATCATTTCCGTGAAGTGATTCCATTTGGGTCTGCCCTGCGTTATGCAGGTCGCCCGGCCTCCGCCTCTCCGGCGGTAGGGTATATGTCCGTTCACCAGAAGCAGCAACAAGATCTGGTCAATGACGCGCTGAACGTCGATTAATTAAAGGATACATAATGAGTAGCGTAGATATTCTTGTTCCCGACCTGCCTGAGTCCGTAGCAGATGCAACCGTCGCCACCTGGCACAAAAAACCAGGCGACGCGGTAACCCGTGACGAAGTGCTGGTAGAAATCGAAACTGACAAAGTGGTACTGGAAGTACCGGCTTCAGCGGATGGCATTCTGGATGCAGTCCTGGAAGATGAAGGTACGACCGTCACTTCTCGCCAGATCCTGGGTCGCCTGCGTGAAGGTAACAGCGCGGGCAAAGAGTCCAGCGCCAAATCTGAAGAAAAAGCGTCTACCCCGGCCCAGCGCCAGCAGGCGTCTCTGTCCGATCAGACCAACGACGCGCTCAGCCCGGCGATCCGTCGCCTGCTGGCTGAGCACAGCCTCGATCCGGCAGCCATCAAAGGCACCGGCGTGGGTGGCCGTCTGACGCGTGAAGACATCGACAAGCATCTGGCAAAAGCGCCTTCTGAGGCGAAAGCGGAAGCGAAAGCCCCTGCGGCAGCACCAGCGGCACAGCCCGCTCTGGGCGCACGTAGCGAAAAACGCGTGCCAATGACCCGCCTGCGTAAGCGCGTGGCCGAGCGTCTGCTGGAAGCGAAAAATTCCACCGCGATGCTGACTACCTTCAACGAAGTCAACATGAAACCAATCATGGACCTGCGCAAGCAGTACGGTGACGCGTTTGAAAAACGTCACGGTATCCGTCTGGGCTTCATGTCCTTCTACGTGAAAGCGGTAGTTGAAGCGCTGAAACGCTACCCGGAAGTGAACGCGTCTATCGATGGCGATGACGTGGTTTACCACAACTACTTCGATGTCAGCATGGCGGTTTCTACTCCACGCGGCCTGGTGACCCCGGTTCTGCGTGACGTAGATACCCTGGGTATGGCTGAAATTGAGAAGAAAATCAAAGAGCTGGCCGTGAAAGGCCGCGACGGCAAGCTGACCGTTGAGGACCTGACCGGCGGTAACTTCACCATTACCAACGGCGGCGTGTTCGGCTCGCTGATGTCTACCCCGATCATCAACCCGCCGCAGAGCGCGATCCTGGGTATGCACGCCATTAAAGATCGTCCAATGGCGGTAGACGGTAAAGTGGAGATCCTGCCGATGATGTACCTGGCGCTCTCTTACGATCACCGCCTGATCGACGGCCGCGAGTCCGTAGGCTTCCTGGTTGCCATTAAAGAGCTGCTGGAAGATCCAACGCGTCTGCTGCTGGACGTCTAGTTTTTGCAGTCTTGCCCGGCGGCGCGTTGGTTGCCGGGCCTACAAAAGCACTACCTAACGATTACCTGAAGGATGGATAGAACACATGAACTTACATGAATATCAGGCCAAACAGCTGTTTGCCCGGTATGGCTTACCGGCTCCGGTGGGTTATGCCTGTACTACCCCGCGTGAAGCAGAAGAAGCCGCGTCTAAAATCGGTGCCGGCCCGTGGGTAGTTAAATGTCAGGTTCACGCTGGTGGCCGTGGTAAAGCGGGCGGTGTGAAGGTTGTTAAGAGCAAAGAAGAGATCCGTGCGTTTGCTGAACATTGGCTCGGCAAGCGTCTGGTAACCTACCAGACAGATGCGAACGGCCAGCCGGTTAACCAGATCCTGGTTGAAGCGGCGACCGACATCGCGAAAGAACTGTACCTCGGCGCAGTCGTAGACCGTAGCTCCCGTCGCGTGGTGTTCATGGCGTCTACCGAAGGCGGTGTGGAAATCGAAAAAGTGGCGGAAGAGACCCCGCACCTGATCCACAAAGTGGCTATCGATCCGCTGGCGGGCCCAATGCCTTACCAGGGTCGTGAGCTGGCGTTCAAACTGGGTCTGGAAGGCAAGCTGGTTCAGCAGTTCACCAAGATCTTCATGGGTCTGGCGACCATCTTCCTGGAGCGCGATCTGGCGCTGATCGAGATCAACCCGCTGGTGATCACCACCCAGGGCGACCTGATCTGCCTCGACGGCAAGCTGGGCGCTGACGGCAACGCGCTGTTCCGCCAGTCCGATCTGCGCGAAATGCGTGACCAGTCTCAGGAAGATCCGCGTGAAGCGCAGGCTGCACAGTGGGAACTGAACTACGTGGCGCTGGATGGCAACATCGGCTGCATGGTTAACGGTGCGGGCCTGGCAATGGGCACCATGGACATCGTTAAGCTGCACGGCGGTGAGCCAGCGAACTTCCTCGACGTGGGCGGTGGCGCAACCAAAGAGCGCGTAACCGAAGCGTTCAAAATCATTCTCTCTGACAGCAACGTGAAAGCGGTTCTGGTGAACATCTTCGGCGGTATCGTACGTTGCGACCTGATCGCCGACGGTATCATCGGCGCGGTAGAAGAAGTGGGCGTTAACGTTCCGGTTGTTGTACGTCTGGAAGGGAACAACGCTGAACTCGGCGCGAAAAAACTGGCTGACAGCGGCCTGAATATTATTGCAGCGAAAAGTCTGACGGATGCAGCTCAGCAGGTTGTTGCCGCAGTGGAGGGGAAATAATGTCCGTTTTAATTAATAAAGATACCAAGGTTATCTGCCAGGGCTTCACCGGTAGCCAGGGGACTTTCCACTCCGAACAGGCAATTGCCTACGGTACGCAGATGGTAGGCGGCGTAACGCCAGGTAAAGGCGGCACCACGCACCTGGGCCTGCCGGTGTTCAACACCGTGCGTGAAGCCGTAGAAGCGACGGGCGCAACCGCGACCGTGATCTACGTTCCGGCGCCGTTCTGCAAAGACTCCATTCTGGAAGCGATCGACGCAGGCATTAAGCTGATCATCACCATCACCGAAGGTATCCCGACGCTGGATATGCTGACCGTGAAGGTGAAGCTGGACGAAGCAGGCGTGCGCATGATCGGCCCGAACTGCCCAGGCGTTATCACCCCGGGCGAATGCAAAATCGGCATCATGCCGGGCCACATTCATCGCCCAGGCAAAGTGGGCATTGTGTCCCGTTCCGGTACCCTGACCTATGAAGCGGTTAAGCAGACCACCGACTACGGTTTCGGCCAGTCCACCTGCGTGGGCATCGGCGGTGACCCGATCCCGGGCTCTAACTTCATCGACATCCTGAAGCTGTTCCAGGAAGATCCACAGACCGAAGCGATCGTGATGATCGGTGAGATCGGTGGTAGCGCGGAAGAAGAAGCGGCTGCTTACATCAAAGATCATGTGACCAAGCCGGTGGTGGGTTACATCGCGGGTGTGACCGCGCCGAAAGGCAAACGTATGGGTCACGCGGGCGCGATTATCGCAGGCGGTAAAGGTACGGCTGATGAGAAATTCGCAGCACTGGAAGCCGCAGGCGTGAAAACCGTTCGCAGCCTGGCGGATATCGGTGAAGCACTGAAATCCATCATTAAGTAAGTCCTCTCTGCTCCCCGTATGGGGCGCGTTGAAGTATAAAAAAATGTCCGTTTCGACATGGTTGGCCGCTGTAAAGCGGCCTTTTTTTATTGTCTGCGTTTAGCCACCAGAGTGAATTTATAGTCGTCGGAGTTAAACACGTTGCGACTGTATTCAAATATCCGGCCGTCTTTCAGAAAGCCACGGGAGACTTTTTCCAGAATCGGTTTTGCCGGATCGAGCGCCAGGGCGGCAATCGCCTCGTCCGATGGCATGACTGGCACCAGCTCCTGCTCGCTGCGATCGATAACCATCTTTTTGATCTGCTCAATGTAATGGTATTTCGACTGTTCCATCACTTCCCAGGTGAGGTCGGGGAACATCGCCAGCGGCATCCATGTCTCTTCCAGATTCACCGGCTTTTCCCTGATGAAGCGTACGCGCTTGACGTGCCAGACCTTATCATTTGGATTGAGCGCCAGTTTTGCCGCGAGCCGCTCATCGGCTTTCACCACTTCGAAGACGCTGACGTCGCTGTGCGTATCGACGTTGCGATCCGCCAGTTTTTCGTAAAAGCCGGTAAGCTGATAAATATCGTAATTCACCCGCTCCTCTTTTACATACGAGCCGCTGCCCTGAATGCTTTCGATGATCTGCTCGTCGGCGAGCAGCTTCAACGCCTGCCGCACGGTGACACGGCTGACGCTAAACGCCTCCTGAAGGCTGGATTCTGTCGGCAGCGCGTCGCCAGGTTTTAACTCACCGGCATTAATTTTCTCGCGGAACGCATCGGCGATCTGCCGGTACATCGGTTTATTGCCCATTGGGTCACGCCTATTTAATACCTTTTCAGGGAATTATGCCTTCAGCGTCGGATTTGTAAATAATACAAATAAGATACAAATTTCGGTGTTAGTGAAAATGATCACATAAATGTATTATTCGCTCTGCCACAATCCTCCCCAGACAATAACTTTGGATAGGTGAGGATCTTTATGAACCTGACGACTCTGACCGACCCCCGTGCTGTCTGCGTGCAGGCGCAGTTTACCAGCCGTGATGAGGCAATCCGTCAGCTTGCGACGCGGCTGGTAGCGTTGGGCAAAATAGCCGACGCCGATACGTTTCTGGCAGAGGTTTTCCATCGCGAATCGCTTGGCCCGACGGCGCTGGGCGAGGGGCTGGCCGTACCTCATGGTAAATCAGCGGCGGTAAAGGAAGCGGCTTTTGCCGTGGCCACACTGTGCGAGCCGCTGGCCTGGGAAGGCGTAGACGGACCGGAGGAGGTCGAGCTGATTTTTCTGCTCGCCATTCCCCCCGCACAAGCGGGGTCAACGCATATTCAGGTCCTGACGGAACTGACGTCTCGCCTGGCGGATGACGATCTCAGGGCGCGCGTGATGACGGCGACCAGCGCGGAAGCGGTGCTTGCAGCGCTGGAAACGGCGCCTGAGGCGCAAGAAACCGCCGTTGCGGAGAATGCCCCGACGATCGTCTGCGTTACCGCCTGTCCGGCCGGGATCGCCCATACCTACATGGCAGCGGAGTATCTCGAAAAAGCGGGACGAAAGCTCGGCGTCAATGTGGTGGTCGAAAAGCAGGGGGCAAACGGTATTGAGGGGCGCATCACCGCGCAGCAGTTGCAGGAGGCAAAAGCGTGTATCTTCGCGGCGGAAGTGGCGATTAAAGAGCGCGAGCGTTTTCAGGGGATCCCCGCCATTTCCGTGCCCGTCGCGGAACCCTTGCGCCATGCGGAAGCGCTCATTGAGCGTGCGCTGGCGCTACAGCCTGTATCCGATGTGCGTCCTGCACACGTCGACACGGACGCGAAAAAGTGCGTTAAAACCGAACTCAAGCAGGCGCTGCTCAGCGGTATCTCCTTTGCGGTGCCGCTGATTGTCGCTGGCGGCACGGTGCTGGCCGTGTCGGTACTGCTGGCGCAAATCCTGGGCTTGCAGCATCTGTTCGATCAGGAAAATTCGTGGCTGTGGATGTACCGCAAACTGGGCGGCGGGATGCTCGGTATTCTGATGGTGCCTGTTCTGGCGGCCTACACCGCTTATTCGCTGGCGGATAAACCTGCGCTAACGCCAGGCTTTGCGGCGGGTCTTGCCGCCAATATGATCGGCTCCGGCTTTCTGGGGGCCATCGTCGGCGGGCTGATTGCGGGCTACCTGATGCGCTGGGTGAAAAACCACATCCGGCTGAGTAGCCGCTACAACGGCTTTCTGACCTTTTATCTTTATCCGGTGATTGGCGTGCTGGGCGCAGGCAGCCTGATGCTGTTTGTGATCGGCGAACCGGTGGCCTGGATCAATAACGCCCTCACCGCCTGGCTTAACGGTCTGTCCGGCGCGAACGCGCTGCTGCTGGGGGCGATCCTGGGCTTTATGTGCTCGTTCGATCTGGGCGGTCCGGTCAACAAAGCCTCTTACGCGTTCTGTCTGGGGGCGATGGCCAATGGCGTATACGGGCCTTATGCGATTTTTGCCTCCGTCAAAATGGTATCGGCCTTTACCGTGACGGCATCAACGATGCTGGCTCCGAACCTGTTCAAACAGTTCGAAATTGAAACCGGCAAGTCCACCTGGCTGCTGGGGCTGGCGGGCATCACCGAAGGAGCAATTCCGATGGCTATCGAGGATCCGTTGCGGGTCATCGGCTCATTTGTTCTGGGGTCAATGGCGACCGGAGCGATTGTCGGGGCGATGGGGATTGGGCTATCCACCCCGGGCGCGGGCATTTTCTCTCTCTTCTTACTGCATGATGCCGGGCTGGGCGGCGTGCTGGCCGCTGCCGGCTGGTTTGGCGCCGCGCTGATTGGCGCCGCAATCTCTACGCTCATTTTACTCCTCTGGCGACGCCAGGCCGTGAAGAGCGGCACCTACGTGACTGAAGACATAACATCCTAAACACGCACTGACAGGAAACGAAGATGAAAGCTGTATCTCGCGTTCATATCACGCCACATATGCATTGGGACCGGGAGTGGTACTTCACCACCGAAGCGTCACGTATTCTTCTGGTCAATAATATGGAAGAGATCCTCACCCGTCTTGAGCAGGACGCAGAGTATAAATACTACGTTCTCGACGGCCAGACGGCGGTGCTGGAAGATTATTTTGCCGTGAAACCGGAAAACAGGCCACGCGTGAAGGCGCTGGTGGCGGCCGGGAAGCTGATTATCGGGCCGTGGTATACCCAGACGGACACCACCCTTGTCTCCGGCGAGTCGATTGTCCGAAATCTGATGTACGGCATTCGCGACTGTCTGGCCTTTGGCGAGCCGATGAAAATTGGCTATCTGCCGGACTCCTTCGGCATGTCTTCCCAGCTGCCACACATTTACAACGGTTTTGGCATCACGCGCACCATGTTCTGGCGCGGGTGTTCCGAGCGGCATGGTACCGATAAAACCGAATTTCTCTGGCAAAGTCAGGACGGCAGTGAAGTGACGGCACAGGTGCTACCGCTGGGCTACGCGATTGGTAAGTACTTACCGGAGGATGAGGCCGGGCTGCGCAAACGGCTCGACACGTACTTCGAGGTGCTGGAAAAAGCCTCCGTGACGAAAGAAATTTTGCTGCCTAACGGCCATGATCAGATGCCGCTCCAGCAGAACATCTTTGCGGTGATGGATAAGCTGCGCGAAATCTATCCGCAGCGTCAGTTTGTGATGAGCCGCTTCGAGGAGGTGTTTGACCACATTGACGAGCACCGCGATGAACTGGCGACGCTGAAAGGAGAGTTTATTGACGGTAAATATATGCGGGTGCACCGGACAATAGGCTCCACGCGAATGGACATCAAAATCGCCCACGCCCGGATAGAGCATAAAATCGTCAATGTCCTTGAGCCGCTGGCCACGCTTGCCTGGACGCTGGGCTTTGAGTATCACCACGGCTTGCTGGAAAAAATGTGGAAAGAGATCCTCAAGAATCACGCCCATGACAGTATCGGCTGCTGCTGTAGTGACAAAGTGCATCGTGAGGTGATGTCACGCTTCGAGCTGGCGGAAGACATGGCCGATAACCTGACATGCTTCTATATGCGCAAGATTGTCGACAACATGCCGCAGTGCGAGGAAGACAAACTGGTGATGTTTAACCTCACGCCCTGGCCGCGTGAGGAAGTGATTAACACTACGATACGTCTGCGCGCCAGCCAGTTCCGCCTGCTGGACGATAGGGGGAATGAAATCCCTTACTGCCTGCGCAGCGCGCGTGAAATCGACCCCGGCTTAATAGACCGGCAGATTGTGCATTACGGCAACTACGATCCCTTTATGGAGTTTGATATCCAGCTCAACCAGATCCTGCCATCAATGGGTTACCGCACGCTCTATATCGAGCCGCACGTGGCTGGCAAGCTGCTGGCGCCAGAAACAACGTCGGAGGCATTACTGGAAAATGCTTTCTGGGAAATAACGTTAAACGACGACGGCACCCTGCGTCTGCTCGATAAAGCGTCCGGGCTTATCTATGACCGCGCGCTGGAAATAGAAGAGAGCTCGGACGATGGCGATGAGTACGACTACTCGCCTTCACGGGAAGAGTGGAGACTCACTTCCGTGCAAGGCGAACATGAGGTTGAGGTGATCCACGAGGCCTGGCAGAGCAGGGCGGTGATCCGCCATCGCATGGCGGTGCCGGCGGATCTCGCTGAACGTTCTGCGCGTCAGCAGACGGGAACGCTTGAGGCAGAGCTCACGGTCACGCTCAGCCATAACAGCCGACGTATCGACGTTGAGGCGCGTCTCGGAAATCACGCGGATGACCACCGTGTGCGGGTGCTGATCCCGACGCCATTTACCACAGACACGGTGTTAGCCGATACCCAGTTCGGTTCGCTGACGCGACCTGTACAGGATGAAGCGATGGCGAACTGGCAGGAGGAGGGCTGGAAGGAAGCGCCGCTGCCGGTGTGGAATCTGCTTAACTACGCGGTGCTCCAGGAACGGCGTAACGGGATGGCGCTGTTTACCGAAGGGTTACGCGAATTTGAAGTGACTGGCGAGCGTCAAAAAACGTTTGCCCTGACGTTGCTTCGCGGCGTGGGGGTGCTTGGGAAGGAAGATTTACTGCTGCGCCCCGGCAGACCGTCCGGGATCAAAATGCCGGTGCCTGATTCGCAGATGCGGGGCCAGTTAACCTGTCGCTTTAGCCTGTTCAGTTTTAATGGTTTGCCCGTCAGTGCTGGCGTTGCGCAGCAGGCGAAGTCGTGGTTAACGCCAGTGCACTGTTATAACAAAATTCCGTGGGATGCGATGAAGCTTAACCGCGCCTCTTTCACCACCCCCTGTAGCTATAGCCTGCTAACACTGCCCCCTAACGGATGCGTACTCAGTGTGCTGAAAAAAGCGGAGGATCGTGACGAGATGATTCTTCGTCTGTACAACCCTTCGGAGACCCGCTCCTGTGACGTGGCTTTGTCTGTGAACCGTGAGGTCCAGGCCTGCTGCGAAACGGACATGAATGAGGTGTACAAGGCGCAAGGGGAAGAGGGCTCAGCCATTATGGGGTCTTTCCGGCCAGGCCAGTCACGTACCTTCAGCATGAAAATTGAAAGGTAATCCTCAAAATAAAATAAAGGCCGCATTCCTGCGGCCTTTATTTCATCAAATAGTCACGAAAGGGTGTTAATTTTAAGATTATTAAAAGTGAATAAAATGTAATCGTTTCGGCAGGTAGCAAAGCGAAAGAAAAATACTGTGAAGCAGATAACATTATATGTTTATCTTCCGGCAAAATGCGTTTTTTCACGCGCGTTAATAAAAATCACAACTGTTTATATTATCTTCTGGCTTTTATAACCATCAACGCCTTTAAATGTACATATCATTAACAAGGTTTTTACTATCCGCACCACAAAGAAACATCATTAACAGCTCTGGCCGTTTTTGATTTAAATCAATGTTTAATCCTTGGAAAAAGGCTCCAAAAGGCGTTAAATTGTTCCCTATCAAAATGGCCGAAAAGTGGTAATTTTGCTATAAATTGATCGCCGTCGAAAAACGTAAATCTGTTCGAATAAAAACCTGTTTATTGTAAGGGTTTTGCAGCGTATTATATTTACGGGATCAATTTGGTTTTTTCTTAACGTATTTGTAACCTTTCATCATTGCTTTTTCCTCTTGTAGAGAATAAGCAACGAAGAAGGGAAGCAGATAACTTTGTATTGGGGCATGCGTGTGGATCCTTATCTAACGGGGTTCACTCTCGGAGTCTTCATGCGATGAGCAAGGAGTCATAATGTTAGACGTAGTCGAACTGTCGCGCTTACAGTTTGCCTTGACCGCGATGTACCACTTCCTGTTTGTGCCGCTGACGCTCGGTATGGCGTTCCTGCTGGCCATCATGGAAACGGTTTACGTCCTCTCCGGCAAACAGATTTATAAAGATATGACCAAGTTCTGGGGCAAGTTGTTTGGTATCAACTTTGCGCTGGGCGTGGCAACCGGTCTGACCATGGAGTTCCAGTTCGGGACAAACTGGTCTTACTATTCCCACTATGTGGGGGATATTTTCGGTGCGCCGCTGGCCATTGAAGGTCTGATGGCCTTCTTCCTCGAATCCACCTTTGTAGGTCTGTTCTTCTTCGGTTGGGACCGTCTGGGTAAAGTCCAGCATATGGCGGTAACCTGGCTGGTGGCATTAGGCTCCAACTTGTCCGCACTGTGGATCCTGGTGGCGAACGGCTGGATGCAAAACCCAATCGCATCTGATTTCAACTTCGAAACCATGCGTATGGAGATGGTCAGCTTCGCTGAGCTGGTCCTGAACCCGGTTGCCCAGGTTAAATTCGTTCACACCGTGGCGTCTGGCTATGTGTGCGGCGCGATGTTCGTGCTGGGCATCAGCTCCTACTATATGCTGCGCGGCCGTGACTTCGCGTTCGCCAAGCGTTCTTTTGCTATTGCAGCAAGCTTCGGTATGGCCGCGATTCTGTCCGTTATTGTTCTGGGTGATGAATCCGGTTACGAAATGGGCGACGTGCAGAAAACCAAACTCGCCGCAATTGAAGCTGAATGGGAAACCCAGCCGGCACCGGCAGCGTTTACCCTGTTCGGCGTGCCTGACCAGGAAGCGCAGGAAAACCGCTTCGCCATTCAAATTCCTTACGCTCTGGGTATTATCGCCACGCGCTCCGTCGACAAACAGGTGACTGGCCTGAAAGATCTGATGGTGCAGCATGAAGAGCGTATCCGTAACGGGATGAAAGCTTACTCGCTGCTGGAACAGCTGCGCGCCGGCTCTACCGACCAGGCCGTTCGCGATCAATTTAACGACGTGAAGAAAGACCTCGGTTACGGTCTGCTGCTGAAACGCTATACCCCGAACGTCTCTGACGCGACGGAAGCGCAGATTCAGATGGCAACCAAAGACTCTATTCCACGCGTTGCGCCGCTGTACTTCGCGTTCCGCATCATGGTGGGTTGCGGCATTATCATGCTGCTGATCATCGCGGCCTCGTTCTGGTCAGTCATTCGTAACCGTATCGGTGAGAAAAAATGGCTGCTGCGCACCGCGCTTTACGGTATCCCACTGCCATGGATTGCTATCGAGTCCGGCTGGTTTGTTGCGGAATATGGCCGTCAGCCGTGGGCGATCGGTGAGGTGCTGCCAACAGCGGTAGCGAACTCCTCCCTGACCGCAGGCGACCTGATCTTCTCCATGCTGCTCATTTGCGGTCTGTACACCCTGTTCCTGGTGGCTGAACTGTTCCTGATGTTCAAGTTCGCGCGCCTTGGCCCAAGCAGCCTGAAAACCGGTCGCTATCACTACGAGCAGTCTGTTGCGACTACTCAGCCGGCACGCTAAGACAGGAGTCATCAAATGATCGATTATGAAGTATTGCGTTTTATCTGGTGGCTGCTGATCGGTGTTCTGCTGATTGGTTTCGCGGTCACCGATGGTTTCGACATGGGCGTGGGCATGCTCACCCGTTTCCTCGGTCGTAATGACACCGAGCGTCGAATCATGATCAACTCCATCGCCCCGCACTGGGACGGTAACCAGGTGTGGCTGATCACCGCAGGCGGCGCGCTGTTCGCTGCCTGGCCGATGGTCTACGCGGCTGCGTTCTCCGGCTTCTATGTGGCGATGATTCTGGTGCTGGCCTCTTTATTCTTCCGTCCGGTGGGTTTCGACTACCGTTCCAAGATTGAAGACACCCGCTGGCGTAACATGTGGGACTGGGGCATCTTCATCGGTAGCTTCGTTCCACCGCTGGTCATTGGTGTGGCGTTCGGTAACCTGTTGCAGGGCGTACCGTTCCACGTCGACGAATATATGCGTCTGTTCTACACCGGTAACTTCTTCCAGTTGCTGAATCCGTTTGGTCTGCTGGCGGGCGTGGTGAGCGTGGCGATGATCATCACCCAGGGCGCAACCTATCTCCAGATGCGTACCGTAGGTGAACTGCACCTGCGTTCCCGCGCTACCGCTCAGGTGGCGGCGCTGGTGACGCTGGTCTGCTTCGCGCTGGCTGGCGTGTGGGTGGTGTACGGTATTGATGGTTACGTGGTGACCTCCGCGATCAACCATACTGCACCGTCTAACCCGCTGACCAAAGAAGTGGCGCGTCAGGCCGGTGCATGGCTGGTGAACTTCAACAATACTCCTGCGCTGTGGGCTATCCCGGCTCTGGGTGTGCTGCTGCCGCTGCTGACCGTGCTGACGTCTCGTCTGGAGAAAGGCGCTCTGGCGTTCGTATTCTCTTCACTGACGCTGGCGTGCATCATCCTGACGGCGGGGATTGCGATGTTCCCGTTCGTGATGCCATCCAGCACCATGATGAATGCCAGCCTGACCATGTGGGATGCAACGTCCAGTCAGTTGACGCTGAACTTAATGACCTATGTTGCTTGCGTGTTCGTACCGATTATCCTGCTCTACACCACCTGGTGTTACTGGAAAATGTTCGGTCGCATCACTAAAGAACATATCGAAAGCAACACCCACTCTATGTACTAAGTAAGGAGCTGAATATGTGGTATTTCGCATGGATTTTAGGGACGCTTCTTGCCTGTGCGTTTGGTGTCATCACTGCCCTGGCGCTTGAGCATGTAGAAGCGACCAAAGCAGGTGAAGAAAAGCACTAATGAATATTATCGCAACCTTATATGCGGTAATGGATAAGCGCCCCTTGAGGGCGCTTTCCCTCATTATGGCATTACTGCTGGCAGGCTGTATCTTCTGGGACCCGTCGCGCTTCGCGGCGAAAACCAGCGAGCTTGAAATCTGGCACGGTTTCCTGATTATGTGGGCTGTGTGCGCAGGCGTGATTCACGGTGTCGGCTTTCGTCCGAAAGCGCTACACTGGCAGGGCATCTTCTGCCCACTGATTGCCGATCTGGTTCTCCTCGCCGGTTTGATTTTCTTCTTCTTCTGAATAAGAAATGTCCGTTAACGTTATGGGCTTACCATGGCCCATAAAAATTTACTCTCCGTTTACTTTCCCCCATTCCAAACCATCATTCCCGCGCGTATAGTAGCGAAGTTTGAAAGCTCCAACTTTTCTTGTATTACCGGGATGTAAAGTGAATACAACGCTGTTTCGATGGCCGGTACGTGTCTATTACGAAGATACCGATGCCGGTGGTGTGGTCTACCACGCCAGCTACGTTGCTTTTTATGAACGGGCACGCACAGAGATGCTGCGCCATCATCACTTTAGTCAACAGGTGCTGTTGGCTGAGCGAGTTGCCTTCGTGGTACGCAAGATGACGCTTGAGTATTTTGCGCCTGCCAGACTCGACGATATGCTCGAAGTTCAAACAGAAATTACATCAATGCGCGGAACTTCACTGGTTTTCACGCAGCGGATAGTCAATGCAGAGAACACGGTACTGAACTCAGCTGAAGTCCTGATTGTCTGTGTTGATCCAACCATAATGAAGCCTCGTGCGCTTCCTAAGTCTATTGTCGCGGAGTTTAAGCAGTGACTGACATGAATATCCTTGATTTGTTCCTGAAGGCAAGCCTTCTGGTTAAACTTATCATGTTGATTTTGATTGGTTTTTCAATCGCATCCTGGGCCATCATCATCCAGAGAACGCGTATCCTTAATGCCGCCGGCCGCGAAGCCGAAGCGTTTGAAGATAAGTTCTGGTCGGGAATTGAGCTTTCTCGTCTGTACCAGGAAAGCCAGGGACGCCGTGATAACCTTTCAGGCTCCGAACAAATTTTCTACAGCGGTTTCAAAGAGTTCGCTCGCTTACATCGCGCTAACAGCCATGCGCCGGAAGCCGTGGTAGAAGGGGCGTCGCGTGCGATGCGCATCTCCATGAACCGCGAACTGGAAAATCTTGAAACGCATATTCCATTCCTCGGAACCGTTGGCTCCATCAGCCCGTATATCGGCCTGTTTGGTACGGTGTGGGGGATCATGCACGCCTTTATCGCCCTGGGGGCGGTGAAGCAGGCAACGTTGCAGATGGTTGCACCGGGTATCGCAGAAGCACTGATCGCGACCGCAATCGGTCTGTTCGCCGCAATTCCGGCGGTAATGGCGTACAACCGTCTGAACCAGCGCGTGAACAAACTGGAACTGAACTACGACAACTTTATGGAAGAGTTCACCGCGATTCTGCATCGTCAGGCGTTTACCAGCACCGAGAGCAACAAGGGGTAAACCATGGCCAGATCGCGTGGACGAGGTCGTCGCGAGCTCAAGTCCGAAATCAATATCGTTCCGTTACTGGACGTGCTGCTGGTGCTGCTGCTGATCTTTATGGCGACAGCGCCCATCATCACCCAGAGCGTGGAAGTTGATCTGCCGGATGCGACAGAATCACAGGCGGTAAGCACCAATGACGATCCTCCGGTCATCATTGAGGTTTCCGGCGTAGGGCAGTACAGCGTGGTGGTAGAGAAAGATCGTATGGATCAGCTTCCGCCAGAGCAGGTTATTGCTGAAGCGCAACGACGTCTGGAGTCAAATCCGAAGACGGTCTTCTTAATCGGTGGTGCGAAAGACGTACCATATGATGAAATTATCAAAGCGCTGAACTTGCTACATAGCGCGGGCGTTAAGTCAGTTGGCTTAATGACTCAGCCTATTTGATCATCTGCGTAGTTTTTGGGAACCGATAGTGTCAAAGGCAACCGAACAGAACGACAAGCTTAAGCGAGCGATAATCGTCTCCGCAGTGCTGCACGTAATTCTTTTTGCAGTGCTGATCTGGAGTTCGTTCGATGAGCACCTTGATGCATCAGGCGGCGGTGGGGGCTCGTCCATCGACGCCGTCATGGTGGATCCCGGTGCGGTAGTGCAGAACTATAATCGCCAGCAACAGCAGCAGGCGAGCGCAAAACGCGCGGAAGAACAGCGTGAAAAACAGGCGCAACAGCAGGCGGAAGAGCTGCGTGAAAAGCAGGCCGCCGAGCAGGAACGTCTGAAGCAGCTTGAGAAAGAGCGTTTGCAGGCGCAGGAAGCCGCTAAAGAGCAGGCGGAGCAGCAGAAACAGGCTGAAGCCGCAGCGAAGAAAGCTCAGGAACAGCAGAAGCAGGCGGAAGAGGCGGCAGCCAAAGCCGCGGCAGACGCGAAGGCGCAGGCAGATGCTCAGGCTAAGTTAGCCGCAGAAGCCGCGAAGAAAGCGGCTGCTGATGCGCAGAAGAAAGCGGAAGCCGAAGCGGCGAAGAAAGCCGCTGCTGATGCGAAGAAGAAAGCAGAAGCCGAAGCGGCGAAAAAAGCTGCCGCTGACGCACAGAAGAAAGCCGAAGCGGAAGCCGCCAAAAAAGCTGCGCAGGAAGCAGAGAAGAAAGCGGCTGCCGATGCTGCTAAAAAAGCGGCCGCCGCCGAGAAAGCTGCGGCAGAAAAAGCCGCCGCTGCGGAAAAAGCCGCTGCTGATAAAAAAGCGGCAGCTGAGAAAGCCGCTGCTGATAAGAAAGCTGCTGCTGAAAAAGCCGCAGCTAAGAAGGCCGCTGCTGCGGAAAAAGCCGCTGCCGCAGGGGTTGACGATCTGCTGGGGGACCTGAGCTCCGGTAAGAATGCACCGAAAACGGGCGGAGGGGCGAAAGGAAGTAACGCAGCACCGGCAGGAAGTGGTAACACTAAGAACAACGGTGCTTCTGGCGCTGAGATCAACGACTATAAGAATCAGATTGCCGCGGCTATTGCCAGCAGACTTAACGATAAATCGCTCTATACCGGGAAAACGTGCCGACTGCATATTAAACTGGCTACGGATGGTATGGTGCTGAGCGTTGAGTCAGAAGGGGGAGATGAAGCGTTATGCCAGGCTGCACTTGTGGCAGTGAATCAGGCAAAACTGCCAAAACCTCCATCACAGGCTGTCTATGAAGTGTTCAAAGACGCTTCGCTGAACTTTAAGCCATAAGCAGAGCTGCTGTTATCGGGTTCTGATAGTTTTGTGTATTTGAGTTTGTTAACCTTCTGCTAAATTATCCAGGACTTATTGTTCGGATAAGGGAGATATGATGAAGCAGGCATTACGATTAGCTTTTGGTTTTTTAGTACTGTTGACGTCAGCAGTGCATGCCACAGTAAGCATCGACATTACCGACTGGAACGACTCAGCGCGTCCAATCGGTGTCGTTCCGTTCCAGTGGGCAGGCCCGGGCGCTGCGCCTGAAGATATTGGCGGCATTGTTGCAGCTGACCTGCGTAACAGCGGTAAATTTAACCCCTTAGATCGTTCTCGTCTGCCGCAGCAGCCGGGTACAGCTCAGGAAGTTCAACCTGCTGCATGGTCTGCACTGGGTATTGATGCCGTGGTTGTCGGACAGGTTACTCCTGCGCCAGACGGCGGCTATAACGTCGCTTATCAGCTGGTGGATACTGGCGGTGCGCCGGGTACCGTTCTGGCTCAAAACACGTATAAGGTGAACAAGCAGTGGCTGCGTTATGCAGGCCACACGGCGAGTGACGAAGTGTTTGAGAAGCTGACCGGTATTAAAGGTGCGTTCCGTACCCGTATCGCGTACGTAGTACAGACCAACGGCGGCCAGTTCCCTTATGAGCTGCGCGTCTCTGACTACGATGGTTACAACCAGTTCACCGTACACCGTTCACCACAGCCGCTGATGTCTCCGGCATGGTCTCCGGACGGCTCTAAGCTGGCGTACGTGACCTTCGAAAGCGGCCGTTCCGCGCTGGTCATCCAGACGCTCTCTAACGGTGCTGTGCGTCAGGTTGCGTCATTCCCACGTCACAACGGTGCGCCTGCGTTCTCTCCGGACGGTACCAAGCTGGCGTTTGCCCTGTCTAAAACCGGTAGCCTGAACCTGTACGTGATGGATATTGGTTCTGGTCAGATCCGTCAGGTCACGGATGGTCGTAGCAACAACACTGAGCCAACCTGGTTCCCGGACAGCCAGAATCTGGCATTTACGTCTGACCAGGCAGGTCGTCCACAAGTTTATAAAGTGAATATCAACGGCGGAGCAGCGCAGCGTATTACCTGGGAAGGTTCTCAGAACCAGGATGCTGACGTCAGTGCCGATGGTAAAACAATGGTAATGGTCAGTACTGCGGGTGGTCAGCAGCACATTGCCAAACAAGATCTGGTAACGGGGGGCGTACAAGTACTGTCGTCAACGTTCCTGGATGAAACGCCAAGTCTGGCACCTAACGGCACCATGGTAATCTACAGCTCTTCTCAGGGGATGGGATCCGTGCTGAATCTGGTTTCTACAGATGGGCGTTTCAAAGCGCGTCTTCCGGCAACTGATGGACAGGTAAAATCACCTGCCTGGTCGCCGTATCTGTAATAATAATTAATTGATTACTAAAGGAATCTTAGAAATGCAACTGAACAAAGTGCTGAAGGGGCTGATGATCGCTCTGCCTGTTATGGCAATCGCAGCGTGTTCTTCTAACAAGAACGCAAGCAATGACCAGAGCGGCGAAGGCATGATGGGTGCCGGCACCGGTATGGACGCTAACGGCAATGGCAATATGTCTTCTGAAGAGCAAGCGCGTCTTCAGATGCAGCAGTTACAGCAGAACAACATCGTTTACTTCGATCTGGATAAATACGACATTCGTTCTGACTTCGCTGCAATGCTGGATGCGCACGCAAACTTCCTGCGTAGCAACCCGTCTTACAAAGTCACCGTAGAAGGTCATGCGGACGAACGTGGTACTCCGGAGTACAACATCTCCCTGGGTGAACGTCGTGCAAACGCTGTTAAAATGTACCTCCAGGGTAAAGGCGTTTCTGCTGACCAGATCTCCATCGTTTCTTACGGTAAAGAAAAACCAGCAGTACTGGGTCACGACGAAGCGGCTTACTCCAAAAACCGTCGTGCCGTACTCGTTTACTAAGAGAATTGCATGAGCAGTAACTTCAGACATCATCTGATGAGTCTGTCGTTACTGGTTGGAATAGCGGCCCCCTGGGCCGCTTTTGCTCAGGCACCAATCAGTAGTGTCGGCTCAGGCTCGGTAGAAGATCGAGTCACTCAACTCGAGCGTATTTCTAACGCTCACAGCCAGCTTTTAACTCAACTCCAGCAGCAGCTTTCCGATAACCAGAATGATATTGATTCCCTTCGTGGTCAGATCCAGGAGAGTCAGTATCAGCTTAATCAGGTTGTGGAGCGCCAGAAGCAAATTTTGTTGCAGATGGATAGCCTGAACAGCGGCGGAGCAGCAGCACAGCCAGCAGCAGGCGATCAAAGCGGTGCGGCGACGCCTGCACCTGCGGCAGATGCCTCCGCGTCGTCTGGTGCGCCTGTACAGAGCGGTGACGCGAATACGGACTACAACGCGGCCATTGCCCTGGTGCAGGACAAATCGCGCCAGGACGATGCTATCGTTGCGTTTCAGAACTTCGTTAAGAAGTACCCTGATTCCACTTACCAGCCAAATGCGAACTACTGGCTGGGTCAGTTGAATTACAACAAGGGTAAAAAGGATGATGCGGCGTTTTATTTTGCCTCTGTGGTGAAAAATTACCCGAAATCACCGAAAGCGCCTGATGCGATGTATAAAGTCGGCGTGATCATGCAGGACAAAGGCGACACTGCAAAAGCCAAAGCGGTTTATCAGCAGGTGGTTGCGAAATTCCCGGGTACAGACGGCGCCAAACAGGCACAAAAACGTTTGAGTTCGATGGGTTGATTATCGCATGACCAGAAATCGCGTTATTTCTGGTCGTGCAGCATGATTCCTAAGCAGTTAAGTGATCTTCATCGAAATTTTTGTTGCGCAGAATTCTTAAATCAGTAATATATGCCGCCGTTGCCACGGGATATCAAACAACGTGAAAGCAGCGCAAAAGTGGGTCGTTAGCTCAGTTGGTAGAGCAGTTGACTTTTAATCAATTGGTCGCAGGTTCGAATCCTGCACGACCCACCACTTAAAGCAGTTCCGGCAGTACAGAGTGGGTGATTAGCTCAGTTGGTAGAGCATCTCCTTTACACGGAGGGGGTCGGCGGTTCGAGCCCGTCATCACCCACCACTCGGGTCGTTAGCTCAGTTGGTAGAGCAGTTGACTTTTAATCAATTGGTCGCAGGTTCGAATCCTGCACGACCCACCAATTTTATTGGTACCGAGTGATAATTCAGGCAACACCCGAATGGGTCGTTAGCTCAGTTGGTAGAGCAGTTGACTTTTAATCAATTGGTCGCAGGTTCGAATCCTGCACGACCCACCAGCCTGAATAGATTTGAAGTACATCCCGTAAGGGGTCGTTAGCTCAGTTGGTAGAGCAGTTGACTTTTAATCAATTGGTCGCAGGTTCGAATCCTGCACGACCCACCAGCCTGAATAGATTTGAAGTACATCCCGTAAGGGGTCGTTAGCTCAGTTGGTAGAGCAGTTGACTTTTAATCAATTGGTCGCAGGTTCGAATCCTGCACGACCCACCAGTGTAAAAAGGCGCCCTAAAGGCGCCTTTTTGCTATCTGTCGTTCGCCAGTGCCTTGTAGGTCGGGTAAGGCGAAGCCGCCACCCGACAGATGCTACCGGCATCAATTCCCGATGACATTCCCCCTCAAATTCGCTATCTTGTTTAGTATACAAAACACCATTGCCTCATTTTTGTTATCTCATGCAAAACAAAGGCAATATTGTTAAGCCAGTAAAACGAGAAGCCATAATGAGTGTGATGTTTGATCCCGAAACCGCAATCTATCCCTTCCCGCCAAAGCCTGCTCCGCTAAGCCGGGATGAAAAACAGTTCTATCGAGAGAAAATCAAGCGCCTGCTTAAAGAGCGTGATGCGGTGATGGTGGCGCATTACTACACCGACCCGGAAATTCAGCAGCTGGCGGAAGAGACGGGCGGCTGTATCTCAGATTCCCTGGAAATGGCGCGTTTCGGTGCTAAACATCCTGCCTCCACGCTGCTGGTTGCAGGTGTGCGCTTCATGGGCGAAACGGCAAAAATCCTCAGCCCGGAAAAAACCATACTGATGCCGACGCTGAATGCCGAATGCTCCCTTGACCTCGGTTGCCCGATTGATGAGTTCACCGCCTTCTGTGATGCCCACCCTGACCGTACCGTGGTGGTCTATGCCAACACGTCTGCGGCGGTGAAAGCCCGGGCGGACTGGGTAGTGACGTCCAGTATCGCCGTTGAGCTGATTGAACATCTGGACAGCCTGGGGGAGAAAATCATCTGGGCGCCCGATCGTCACCTGGGAAACTACGTACAAAAACAGACCGGTGCGGATGTGCTGTGCTGGCAGGGGGCCTGTATCGTCCACGATGAGTTCAAGACCCAGGCGCTGACCCGGATGAAAGGCTTATACCCGCAGGCCGCGATACTGGTGCACCCGGAATCTCCGCAGTCGATCGTCGACATGGCGGACGCCGTCGGCTCAACCAGCCAGTTAATTAACGCGGCAAAAACGCTGCCACACAAGCAGCTCATCGTGGCGACCGATCGCGGTATCTTCTACAAAATGCAACAGGCCGTGCCGGAAAAAGAGCTGCTTGAAGCGCCAACCGCCGGAGAAGGGGCAAGCTGCCGAAGCTGCGCGCATTGCCCGTGGATGGCGATGAATGGGCTCAAAGCGATTTCGGAGGCGCTTGAGAACGGTGGCGCAGCGCATGAGATCCACGTGGATGCCGCTCTGCGTGAAGGCGCGTTAATTCCACTTAACCGTATGCTGGATTTTGCGGCTACACTACGTACTTAACTTATTACGCCCCGGAGAAAAAATGGATTTTTTTAGCACACAGAACATCCTAGTTCATATCCCGATTGGTGCGGGCGGCTATGACCTGTCGTGGATTGAAGCGGTGGGTACGCTGGCCGGTTTACTCTGTATCTGGCTGGCCAGCCTTGAGAAGATCAGCAACTATGCGTTCGGGCTGATAAACGTCACGCTGTTTGCGATCATCTTCTTCCAGATCCAGCTCTACGCCAGCCTGCTTCTACAGCTGTTCTTCTTCGCGGCCAATATCTATGGCTGGTACGCCTGGTCTCGGCAAAACAGCCAGCAGGAGGCGGAGTTGCAAATCCGCTGGCTGCCGTTGCCTAAAGCCATCGCCTGGTTCGCGGCCTGCGTGGTGGCTATCGGCTTTATGACCGTCTTTATTGATCCGGTATTTGCCTTCCTGACGCGCGTGGCAGTCTCGGTGATGTCGGGACTGGGATTGAACGTGACGATGCCTGAGCTTCAGCCGGATGCCTTCCCGTTCTGGGATTCCTGCATGATGGTGCTGTCGATTGCCGCAATGATCCTGATGACCCGTAAATACGTTGAGAACTGGCTGTTGTGGGTGGTGATTAACGTGATTAGCGTGGTGATTTTTGCCCTTCAGGGCGTTTATGCCATGTCGCTGGAGTATATGCTCCTGACCTTCATTGCTCTCAACGGCAGCCGCATGTGGATTAACAGCGCGCGTGAGCGTGGCTCTCGCGCGCTTTCCCGTTAATGATGATGTGCGTGTGAGTGGCCGGACTGCGCCTCGTTAAGGTGGCAGTCTGGCCCGCTGCAAGGCTGGTACTCCATCTGGATAGTGGAGTGCGCAATCTCATAGTGATGCTCGAGGAAATGCTGAATACGTTCAAGCAGCGCGTCGTGATCGTGGGGTGGAACAACCTGAACGTGCAGCGTCATAAGAGGTTTCTCACCCACCAGCCAGACGTGAACGTGATGGACGTTACGAACCTCAGGAATGGAGCGACTCAGGTTGCGCTTCAGTTCGCCAATATCCAGTGATGTGGGCGCGCCTTCCAGCAGCTCATTGACGCTCTCTTTTAACAGCCGCCAGGCGCTGCGCAATACCAGGCACGATACCAGCACGGAAAGAATCGGGTCGATGGGGGTCCAGCCCGTACCCATAATGATCAGCGCGGCCACAATCGCACCAACAGAACCCAGCAAATCACCGAGCACGTGCAGCGCTGCGGCCCGCACGTTCAGATTTTTTTCGCTGCTGCCGCGATGTAATATCCAGAACGCCAGAATATTGGCAACCAGGCCGGCAATGGCAATCATCATCATCGTTGTGCCAGCTACCGGTTGAGGATGCCGAAAGCGCTGAAAAGCCTCCCAGACGATGAGTATGGTAATCACCACTAAGGCAATCGCATTCACAAAGGCGGCAAGCGTGGTCAGCCTTAGCCAGCCAAAGGTGTGGCGGGTATTGGGAGGGCGACGGGCAAACTGCACGGCCAGCAGCGCGAAGAGCAGCGCCGCGGCATCGGTAAGCATGTGTCCTGCATCGGCCAGCAGCGCCAGCGATCCGGATATCAGTCCGCCTGTGACCTCAATAATCATAAAGGTGGCAGTGACGCCAAAAGCCAGCAAAAGCCGTTTGGCATTTTCATCGCCAGTGGAGTGGGAATGGGAGTGGGAGTGCGCCATGGTATCGTTCCTGATTTATTATTATTTTTAGTGTAGCGTTTTTAAGAGCTTAAATAAAAAAGGAGAGCATTCGCTCTCCCTGTTTTACCTTATGGAAGGTTACTGGGTAGTACCGTCCGTTTTGGTATTGGCATCGCTGCCCACTTTGTCATTCGGGTCCGGGCATTTCCCGTCTTTACAGACTGAGTTTTTATGCACCTCGTCGGTAGTCATACCCTCATGGTTCATCGTGCCTGTGTTCGTCCCGCCAGTATTGGTATTGCCCGTGTTGATATTACTGTTATCAACATTGTTTGGCGCGATATTCTGTTTTGCATCCGGCGCAACCTGGCCTGCTTCGGCAGCGGCATTCGCGTCGCCGTTGCTGCCGGATGAGCCTGCATCAGCAGCCAGTACGCTACCGCTTGCCAGGGTAAGGGTTGCCGTCAGGAAAAGCGTAGTCAGTTTCGTCATTTTCATCATGGTGCTCCTGTTCTTATCGTTACGCTGGATAACATTCTCCAACAGTGCATCTTGTTCAGTGGCGAAAGATTCCGGACTCCTGAATTATGTCAGGATGGAATCGCGTATAAATATTTAAAAACAGTCGTTACAAGTAAAAAGCTTAGGCCAGATCTCATTTTTCGCTATTTTGTTGCGTATTTTAGGCGAATTCCAGGAATTATCTGCGCGAAGTGTAAAAGCCCGTTTACACTTCGTGGCCGACAAGTTAGATTGAAAGGATTGCTTTCATTACTAAAGATATGGCAGAGCCGGAAAGAAGATGAATTATCAGAACGACGATTTACGCATTAAAGAGATCAATGAGTTATTACCTCCCGTAGCGCTCCTTGAAAAATTCCCCGCCACCGAAAATGCCGCCAACACGGTGTCTCATGCCCGCAAGGCGATCCACAAGATCCTGAAAGGTAGCGACGATCGTCTTCTGGTAGTGATCGGGCCATGCTCCATTCACGATCCTGCTGCGGCCAAAGAGTATGCGTCGCGTCTGCTCGCCCTGCGTGAAGAGCTGAAAGGCGAACTGGAAATCGTGATGCGCGTTTATTTCGAAAAACCGCGTACCACCGTGGGCTGGAAAGGGTTAATCAACGATCCGCATATGGACAACAGTTTCCAGATTAACGACGGCCTGCGCATTGCGCGTAAGCTGCTGCTGGAGATCAACGACAGCGGGCTGCCTGCTGCCGGAGAATTCCTCGATATGATCACCCCGCAGTATCTGGCTGACCTGATGAGCTGGGGCGCTATTGGTGCGCGTACGACTGAATCTCAGGTTCACCGCGAGCTGGCGTCTGGCCTGTCATGCCCGGTGGGTTTCAAAAATGGCACTGATGGCACCATCAAGGTCGCCATTGACGCCATTAATGCGGCGGGCGCGCCGCACTGCTTCCTGTCGGTGACCAAGTGGGGCCACTCGGCTATCGTGAATACCAGCGGTAATGGCGATTGCCATATCATACTGCGCGGCGGTAAAGAGCCTAACTATAGCGCTAAACACGTAGCGGAGGTAAAAGCAGGGCTGGAGAAAGCAGGTCTGGCACCGCAGGTGATGATCGATTTCAGCCATGCCAACTCCAGCAAACAGTTCAAAAAGCAGATGGAAGTCGGCGCAGATGTGTGTCAGCAAATCGCCAGCGGTGAACGCGCAGTGATTGGGGTGATGATTGAGAGCCATCTGGTTGAAGGCAACCAGAACCTGGAGGGCAGCGAGCCGCTGGTCTACGGTAAGAGCGTGACGGATGCCTGCATTGGCTGGGACGATACCGATGCGATCCTGCGTCAGTTGGCGGATGCGGTAAAAGCGCGTCGCGGCTAAGTTTGTTGCGGGTAACAAAAAAGCGTGGATTTCTCCACGCTTTTTTTATGTCCGGCAAATATTACTTCGCTTTACCCTGGTTCGCCACGGCTGCCGCTTTTGCAGCGATTTCGTCGGCGTTACCCAGGTAGTAATGTTTAACTGGCTTGAAGTTTTCGTCGAACTCGTACACCAGCGGCACGCCGGTAGGGATGTTCAGCTCGAGGATTTCATCTTCACCCATGTTGTCCAGGTATTTCACCAGCGCACGCAGGGAGTTACCGTGAGCAGCGATAATGACGCGCTCGCCGCTTTTCAGGCGTGGCAGAATGGTTTCGTTCCAGTAAGGCACAACGCGGTCGATGGTCAGCGCCAGGCTTTCGGTCTGCGGCAGTTCAGCCTCAGTCAGCTTCGCGTAACGCGGATCGTGGCCCGGGTAGCGCTCGTCATCTTTGCTCAGCTCTGGAGGCGTAACCGCAAAACCACGACGCCACTGCTTAACCTGCTCGTCACCGTATTTTTCTGCGGTTTCCGCTTTGTTCAGACCTTGCAGCGCACCGTAGTGACGCTCGTTAAGTTTCCAGGATTTCTCAACCGGCAGCCAGGCCTGATCCAGCTCGTCCAGAATGTTCCACAGGGTATGGATGGCACGTTTCAGCACAGAGGTGTAAGCAAAGTCAAAGGTGAAGCCTTCTTCTTTCAGCAGTTTACCTGCCGCTTTTGCTTCGCTCACGCCTTTCTCGGACAGATCAACGTCATACCAACCGGTGAAGCGGTTTTCGTTGTTCCACTGGCTTTCGCCGTGGCGCACCAGGACAAGCTTAGTATTAGCCATTTCTTACTCCTCAAGCATTTTGAATGATAACAATTCTCATTATATTGCCGTGACTGTGCCAGCAGCAACGCTTAACCCTAACCATAGCGAAAATAGTTCGAGAGTGTAAGATGCATGTGAATCCAGGGTTATGATTTTGTCTGCGATCGCCGCTATTTTCAGCAAGGCGGAGATAAAAAAGCCCTCGCGGTGAGGGCCAGGCTTTTTTGCCGAATGGCGCTTCGCTTATCAGGCCTACATTTGTAGGCCCGTGCGCCGCCGGACATTAAGCGCGCGGAATGAAATGATACTCGGTGACGCTTACGTACTCTTCACCCGGACGTAGCACGCAGTCCGGCTGCGGCCATTCAGGATGGTTAGGACTGTCTGGCAGGAACTCGCTCTCCAGCGCCAGTCCTTGCCAGGCGCCGTAGGCGTCATGTTCGCGCGCCGTGGTACCCTCCAGATAGTTACCGGAATAGAACTGTAGGGCGGGGGCGGTGGTGTAGACCGTCATCTGTAACTTCTCATCAGCAGACCAGACCTGTGCGGCAGGTTGAGAAAGATCGCCTTTCGCCTGCAACAGGAACGCGTGGTCGTAGCCTTTCACCTTGCGCTGATCGTCATCACTCAGGAAATCCTGGGCGATGGTTTTCGGCTGACGAAAATCAAAGCTATTACCGCTTACCGGTTTCAGCCCCTGATAAGGGATACCCATCTCATCGACCGGCAGATACTCGTCCGACAGGATCTGGAGTTTGTGGCTGCGGACATCGGTCTGATTACCGTCAAGGTTGAAATAGGCGTGGTTAGTCAGGTTGACCGGGCACGGCTTATCGACGGTCGCGCGGTACTCAATGGCGATGCGATTATCTTCGGTCAGGGTGAAGCGCGCCGTTGCGGTGAGATTGCCCGGGAAACCCTGGTCTCCATCGAGGGAGTCCAGAGAGAACCAGACCTCACCGTCATTTTGCTGCACAATCTTCCAGCGACGTTTATCAAACCCTTCCGGGCCGCCGTGCAGCTGATTTTCGCCCTGGCTGGCAAGCAGGGAATACGTTACGCCGTCCAGCGTAAACCGGCTTCTGGCGATGCGGTTAGCGTAGCGGCCTATGGATGCGCCCAGAAAAGCGGTCTGCTCGATATACTGCTCCGGCGATGCGCAGCCGAGCAGGGTTTCGCGCACGCTGCCGTCAGGCATCGGTACGCGGGCAGAAAGTAACGTTGCGCCCCAGTCCATCAGCGTAACCACCATCCCGGCGCTGTTGCGCAGGGTTAACAGGCGATACGGCAGACCATCCGGTGCGAGTGTAGGTATTTCGTTTAGCACTGTCCGGCTCCTTGTGATGCTTTACAGACGTAGAAAGTTTCTTTGATGCCCGTTTTGGCTTCGTACTGCTTAGCCACGGCGTCCTGGACGGCAGGGACCAGCTCTTCCGGCACGAGGGCGACGACGCACCCGCCAAATCCGCCGCCGGTCATACGCACGCCGCCTTTGTCGCCAATCGTGGCTTTCACAATTTCAACCAGGGTGTCGATTTGCGGCACGGTGATTTCGAAATCGTCACGCATGGAGGCATGCGATTCGGCCATCAGCTCGCCCATCCGTTTCAGGTCACCTTTCGCCAGCGCGGAGGCGGCTTCTACGGTACGGGCATTTTCGGTCAGTATATGGCGCACGCGCTTCGTGACAACCGGGTCCAGCTCGTGGGCGACCTTGTTAAATTCATCAAGTGAGACATCACGCAGGGCTGGCTGCTGGAAGAAGCGCGCGCCGGTTTCGCACTGTTCGCGACGGGTGTTGTACTCGCTGCCCACCAGGGTGCGTTTGAAGTTGCTGTTGATGATCACCACAGCCGCACCTTTAGGCAGCGGAACCGCTTTGGTCCCGAGGGAGCGACAGTCAATCAGCAAAGCGTGTTCTTTCTTGCCCAGCGCGGAAATCAGCTGATCCATAATGCCGCAGTTGCAGCCCACGAACTGGTTTTCCGCTTCCTGACCGTTCAGGGCGATCTGCGCCCCGTCCAGCGGCAGATGATAAAGCTGCTGGAACACGGTGCCGACCGCCACTTCCAGAGATGCGGAAGAGCTTAATCCCGCCCCCTGCGGCACGTTGCCGCTGATCACCAGATCGGCCCCGCCGAAATTCTTGTTACGCTTTTGCAAGTGCTTCACCACGCCGCGAACATAGTTCGACCACTGCTGGCTGTCGTGGGTCACGATCGGCGCATCGAGGGAAAATTCGTCAATTTCGTTGCCGTAATCCGCGGCGATTACTCGCACATGACGATCGTCGCGTTTCGCACAGCTGATCACCGTCTGGTAGTCGATGGCACACGGCAGGACAAAACCGTCGTTATAGTCGGTGTGCTCGCCGATCAGATTAACGCGGCCTGGCGCCTGGATAACATGGGTGGCAGGGTAGCCAAATTTTTCAGCAAACAGGGATTGTGTTTTATCTTTCAGACTCATTTTTAGACTCCTGATTCGCGGTAATGGACGTCGCTAACGGCACGCAGACGTTCTGCCGCCTGTTCCGCCGTCAGGTCGCGCTGGGTTTCCGCCAGCATTTCATAGCCCACCATGAATTTACGTACCGTTGCTGAGCGCAGCAGCGGCGGGTAGAAGTGTGCATGTAACTGCCAGTGTTGATTCTCTTCGCCGTTAAACGGCGCGCCGTGCCAGCCCATGGAGTAGGGGAAGGAGCACTGGAAGAGGTTGTCGTAGCGGCTGGTCAGTTTTTTCAGCGCCAGCGCCAGGTCGTCACGCTGGGCGTCGCTGAGTTCGGTAATGCGCTGAACATGGGCTTTCGGCAGCAGCAGCGTCTCAAATGGCCACGCCGCCCAGTAAGGGACTACCGCAAGCCAGTGTTCGGTTTCCACCACGGTACGGCTGCCATCCGCCAGCTCACGCTGGGTGTAATCCACCAGCATAGGCGAACCGTTCTGGGTGAAATACGCTTTTTGCAGTCGGTCCTCACGCTCGGCTTCGTTCGGCAGGAAGCTGTTCGCCCAGATCTGACCGTGCGGATGTGGGTTGGAGCAGCCCATCGCCGCGCCTTTATTTTCAAACACCTGCACCCACGGATAGCTCTGGCCCAGCTCCGCGGTTTGCACCTGCCAGGTGCTGACCACCTCTTTCAGGGCATCCACGCTCAGCTCCGGCAACGTTTTGCTGTGATCGGGCGAGAAGCAGATCACGCGGCTGGTGCCGCGGGCGCTTTCGCAGCGCATCAGCGGGTCATGGCTTTCCGGCGCGTCCGGCGTATCGGTCATCAGCGCGGCAAAGTCGTTAGTAAACACGAAGGTGCCTTTGTAGTCCGGGTTTTTATCGCCCGTCACGCGGGTATTGCCCGGGCAGAGGAAACAGTCCGGATCATGCTGCGGCAGCGTCTGTTTGGCAGGCGTCTCTTGCGCCCCCTGCCAGGGGCGCTTGGCGCGATGCGGTGAAACTAAAATCCATTGCCCGCTGAGCGGGTTAAAACGACGATGCGGGTGATCGACGGGATTGAATTGCGTCATGACAAATCCTTAGTCCGGATAGCCCTGCGGATGGCGTGATTGCCAGTGCCAGGTATCCTGTGCCATTTCATCGAGCGTGCGGGTGACACGCCAGTTGAGCTCTTTATCCGCTTTGGTGGCATCGGCCCAGTAAGCCGGGAGGTCGCCATCACGGCGGGGAGCGAAGTGATACTTCACCGGCTTGCCGCAGGCTTTACTGAAAGCATTCACCACATCCAGCACGCTGCTGCCAATCCCGGCGCCGAGGTTGTAAATATGCACGCCCGGTTTGTCCGCCAGTTGCTGCATCGCCGCCACGTGGCCGTCGGCCAGATCCATGACGTGAATGTAATCGCGCACGCCGGTGCCATCTTCGGTGGGATAATCGTTACCAAAAATCGCCAGGGAATCGCGACGCCCTACGGCAACCTGCGCGATATACGGCATCAGGTTGTTAGGAATGCCCTGCGGATCTTCGCCCATATCACCTGAAGGATGCGCGCCGACCGGGTTGAAGTAGCGCAGCAACGCGATGCTCCACTCAGGCTGGGCTTTTTGCAGGTCGGTCAGGATCTGCTCTACCATCAGCTTGCTTTTGCCATACGGGCTTTGCGGCGTACCGGTCGGGAAGCTTTCAACGTAAGGAATTTTTGGCTGATCGCCGTAGACGGTTGCGGAAGAGCTGAAGATAAAGTTTTTAACGTTGGCCGCACGCATGGCGGAGATCAGACGCAGGGTACCGTTGACGTTGTTGTCATAGTACTCAAGCGGTTTTGCCACCGATTCGCCAACCGCTTTCAGGCCCGCGAAGTGGATAACGGTTTCAATCGCGTGATCGTGAAGGATTTCAGTCATCAATGCTTCATTGCGGATATCGCCTTCAACGAAAGTCGGCTGTTTACCCGAAAGGCGTTCAATGACCGGCAGCACGCTGCGCTTACTGTTGCACAGGTTATCAAGAATGACGACATCGTGGCCGCTTTGCAGCAGTTGCACACAGGTATGACTTCCTATGTAACCGCTACCACCTGTTACCAGAACTCGCATATTTCGCTCCATTAGGCTTATGGTATGAATTAACCATAGCATATCAGAGACGCGAAAAGTGTGACATGGGATAAAATAGTGGTATCGTTTACACTGGTTTTCACACGCGCTTTTTCTCAGACTGAGTGCATTGTAGATCAAAGAGATAAAGATGTATTGTTGCAGGTTGTCTGAAAAGCGGAGGGCAGCGCCCTCCGAGCGTTAATCGATTTTGCTCAGCAGGTAGCGGTATTGCTCGCCGTCAGGCACAAATTCCAGCCGATGGGTGATGCAGGACGGGGCATCCTCAGCATGGTGGGACACAAACAGCAGCTGGGTTTCACCTTCGCTAATCAGGACATCCACAAAGCGGCGGATCAGCTGACGGTTGAGCGGATCCAGCCCCTGCAACGGTTCATCCAGAATCAGCAGCGTAGGGTGCTTGACCAGCGCGCGGACGATCAATGCCAGCCGCTGCTGCCCCCACGACAGGCTGTGGAAGGGTGCATCGGCGACCCGGTTATCCATACCCAGAATATCCAGCCACTGCTGCGCCAGCTTGTGCTGCTTGTCGGATACCGCCTGATAAATACCAATGGAGTCGAAGAAGCCAGAGAGGATCACGTTTCGCACCGTGGTGCTCACCCGGTAGTCCAGATGCAGGCTGCTGCTGACATAGCCGATGTGCTTTTTGATATCCCAGATGGTTTCCCCGCTGCCGCGGCGACGGCCGAACAGGGTGAGATCGTTGCTGTATCCCTGCGGGTGATCCCCGGTGATCAGGCTCAGCAGCGTGGATTTACCCGCCCCGTTGGGGCCGACGATCTGCCAGTGCTCACCAGGATTAACCGTCCAGCTGAGGTGATTAAGAATAGGGCGATCGTCGTAAGCAACCACCCCATCGCGCAGCACAATGCGCGGCTGGTCAGGATCCAGCCCGTGGCGCGCCGAAGGCGCATCCGGCTCCGGCAGGGCAATACCGTCCAGTTTCTCGCTGTGGGCCAGCTGCGCAATCAGCGCCTGCCGAAGCAGTACGGCTTTCTCGCCGGTTTCGGTCAGGCTACAGTCCGCCAGCACGCCTGCATAATGTACGAAATCCGGGATCTCATCAAAGCGGTTCAGGACCAGTACAAGGGTGTATCCCTGCTGGTTAAGCGACGCCAGCAACGCTGCCAGCTGCGCGCGGGACTGTACATCCAGTCCGTCAAACGGTTCATCCAGGATCAAGAGTTCCGGCTCGCTCATCAGCGCCTGACACAGCAGCGTTTTGCGCGTCTCACCGGTAGAAAGATATTTGAAACGGCGGTTAAGCAGGGCGGTAATGCCAAATTGCTCCGCCAGCTGCTGACAGCGGGCAGGATCTTTTATCTCATCCTGGATAATTTCCGCCGTCGTGCGGCCGGTATCTTCTTCGCCGGGGCTGAGCAAATCGGTATTGTTACGCTGCCACTCATCGCTGACCAGCTTTTGCAGCTGTTCGAAGGAAAGGCGCGTCAGCCGGGTAAAGGTGCACCGACGTTCACCCTTCAGTTGGGTTATTTCGCCAGCCAAAGCGCGGGCCAGCGCGGATTTTCCGCTGCCATTAGAGCCCACAAACGCCCAGCTTTCTCCGGCGCGAAGGGTTAACTCTGGCAGCGATAAGGTACGGGTATCGCTAAGACGAAACGTGCCTTGCGAAATATGCAATGATGACATGTGTTATCCCATTTTTTGCAGCAACAGATGTCAGGGATACTCAGTGTAAGCAGGGTTGTCAATGCGCTTAGCACAATGTGGCGATAATTACCCTGTCTGCATTGAAATATGCGGTCACCACAGCACCTTCGTCTAATTCGGTCGCGTCGTTCACCGGAACGGTGGCGCAGAGCGACTGTCCATCCGGCAGGGTCATCAGCACTTCACACTGTTCTGCGCCGCGCTCGATGTGGCTGATGCGTCCCCGCAGCTGGTTGTCGGCCTCTGCGGCCTGCTCAGGGTTCAGCGCGATGCCGATCCAGGGCGCTTTGAGTAATACCAGCACCTCCTGACCTTCGTTCAGCCCAAGGCGTTGACCACTTTGCGCGGTGATGGCGGCTTTCAGGCGCGTCGTGCCGTCCGCGAGCAGGATCTCAATATGCTCCTGCACCTGCGAATGATCGCGCCCCGTCACCGTACCAAACCACTGGTTACGAGCGCTGGTCTGCAAAGAGAAACGGGAGATGGCGCCCAGCAGGCTGTCCAGCGGCAGGTTGTCGTCATCGCTCAGCACATCAAATGCTTTTTGCTGGATCTGCGCCAGTAAATCGTAGAGCTGGATCAGACGTTGCCCGTAACGCGTCAACACGGCGCCGCCGCCGCCTTTCCCGCCGGTGGCGCGCTCAACCAGCGTGTGTTCACTCAGGGTGTTCATGTCGTTAATCGCATCCCAGGCGCTTTTATAGCTGATGCCGGCGTTTTTTGCTCCCTGGCTAATCGAGCCAGTTTGTTCTATTTGTTTTAACAGGGCGATACGTCGCGGATCGGCGAAAAGCTTCTGCTGAAGTCGTAGGGTGAGGAGAATTTCGGCCTGCATAACAGTGTCCCGGCAAAAAGGCTATTGTGACCCAAATGCCCGGGGGCGGAAAGCGCACCGCACAAAAGGGGATGTTTTTCTTACTTTTCAGGGTAGAATAAGCCGTTCACAAGATCTGGAGAAAACCATGTTAGAGTTGTTGAAAAGTCTGGTATTCGCGGTAATCATGGTGCCAGTAGTGATGGCTATCATCCTCGGTGCCATCTACGGCCTGGGTGAAGTGTTCAACGTCTTTTCGAACATTGGTCATCGTCGTGACCAGCCTAAAAAGCAGCAATGATTTCCTCCAAAACGCCCGGCCAGCCCGGGCGTTTTGCTCTCAAGTTTATTCCTCTCCCGCCGATATCTTTTACAACGTTCCTTGAGTTTACGCATTAATGGGTACGATTTAGCGCTAGGAACGCCTGCGATATATCGTTATATTTATTTGTATATAACGATACGCACAGGAGCTTCAAATGGCACGTTCATGGGTACGCCTTTTCGCAGGGGCAACGCTGACTCTCTCACTCACCGGCCACGCGCTGGCGGATGAAGGAAAAATCACGGTCTTTGCGGCGGCGTCGCTGACTAACGCGATGCAGGATATTGCTGCGGTATACAAAAAAGAGAAAAACGTCGAGGTGGTCTCGTCGTTTGCCTCCTCGTCCACGCTGGCCCGCCAGATTGAAGCGGGGGCGCCCGCGGATCTGTTCATCTCTGCCGATCAGAAATGGATGGATTACGCGGTGGAGAAAAAATCTGTTGATACGGCTACCCGCGAAACGCTGCTGGGAAATAGCCTGGTGGTGGTTGCACCCGCAAACAGCAAGCAGGGCGACATCGCCATCAACAAACAGACGGACTGGACCCGTCTGCTCAACGGTGGTCGTCTGGCGGTGGGCGATCCGGAGCATGTTCCTGCCGGGATTTATGCGAAAGAAGCGCTGCAAAAACTTGGCGCATGGGAAACCTTATCGCCGAAGCTGGCTCCCGCAGAAGATGTGCGTGGCGCGCTGGCGCTGGTGGAGCGTAACGAAGCGCCACTCGGGATCGTTTACGGCTCCGATGCCGTCGCCAGTAAAGGCGTGAAGGTAGTGGGTACCTTCCCGGAAGACTCGCATAAGAAAGTGGAATATCCTGTTGCGATAGTTGATGGGCATAAAAATGCGAGCGTGACGGCCTTCGTTGACTACCTGAAGGGGCCGGAAGCGTCCGCTATCTTTAAACGTTACGGATTTACGACTCACGAATGATATTGACCGAACCTGAATGGCAGGCCGTGCTGCTGAGCCTGAAAGTCTCTTCCCTGGCGGTTGCGCTGAGTTTGCCCTTTGGGGTGTTCTTTGCCTGGTTACTGGTTCGCGTGAAGTTTCCAGGCAAAGCCCTGCTCGACAGTGTTCTTCATCTTCCGCTCGTCTTGCCGCCTGTGGTGGTCGGCTATCTGCTGCTGATCTCCATGGGGCGACGCGGCGTTATTGGCGAGTGGCTGTACGACTGGTTCGGACTGACCTTTGCTTTCAGCTGGCGCGGCGCGGTTCTGGCCGCGGCAGTAATGTCCTTCCCGCTGATGGTGCGCGCTATCCGCCTGGCGCTGGAAGGGGTGGATATCCGGTTAGAACAGGCCGCCCGCACGCTGGGCGCAGGCCGCTGGCGGGTATTCCTGACCATTACGCTTCCGCTTACGTTACCGGGCATTATCGTCGGTACGGTGTTAGCCTTCGCCCGCTCGTTGGGTGAGTTTGGCGCGACCATCACCTTTGTGTCGAACATTCCCGGCGAGACGCGGACCATCCCGTCGGCCATGTATACCCTGATTCAGACCCCGGGCGGCGAAGGTGCGGCGGCCCGGCTGTGTATTATTTCGATTGTGCTCGCTCTGGTCTCGCTGCTGGTGTCTGAGTGGCTGGCGCGCCTCAGCCGTGAACGGATGGGGAAATCGTGATGCTGGAACTCAACTTTACGCAAACCCTGGGCAGTCACACCCTGACGCTGAACGAAACGCTGCCTGCCAGCGGTATCACCGCCATTTTTGGCGTGTCCGGGGCGGGGAAAACGTCTCTGATTAATGCGATTAGCGGCCTGACGCGTCCCCAGTCTGGCCGTATTGTGCTAAATAACCGCGTCTTAAATGACGCGGAGAAGAAGGTCTGCCTGTCACCGGACAAACGCCGTATCGGCTATGTGTTTCAGGATGCGCGCCTGTTTCCGCACTACAGCGTTCGCGGGAACCTGCGTTACGGCATGGCAAAAAGCATGGCCGGACAGTTCAATAAGCTGGTGGCGCTGCTGGGCATCGAACCGCTGCTGGATCGTCTGCCGTCGTCGCTGTCGGGTGGTGAAAAACAGCGTGTGGCGATTGGCCGCGCCCTGTTAACCGCGCCGGAACTGCTGCTGCTGGATGAGCCGCTGGCCTCGCTGGATATTCCGCGCAAGCGCGAGCTGCTGCCGTATCTGCAACGTCTGGCGCGGGAAATCAATGTGCCAATGCTCTACGTCAGCCATTCGCTGGATGAGATTTTACATCTGGCCGACAAAGTGCTGGTGCTCGAAGCGGGCAGGGTGAAGGCATTCGGCAATCTGGAGGAGGTGTGGGGCAGCAGCGTTATGCATCCATGGCTGCCAAAGGAGCAGCAGAGCAGCATTCTGAAGGTGAGCGTGCTGGAGCACCATCCGCACTACGCGATGACCGCGCTGGCGCTGGGCGATCAGCATTTGTGGGTGAATAAAATCGATACGCCGATTCAGTCCACGTTACGGATCCGCATTCAGGCGTCGGATGTCTCATTGGTCCTGCAACCGCCGCTGCAAACCAGTATCCGCAATATTTTGCGCGCAAAAGTGGCGCAGTGTTTTGATGATAACGGCCAGGTGGAAGTGCAGCTGGAAGTGGGCAGCAGAACGCTGTGGGCGCGCATCAGCCCGTGGGCCAGGGATGAGCTGGGTATCAAGCCTGGCCTGTGGCTTTACGCGCAAATCAAGAGCGTTTCCATAACCGCCTGATCACAGCAGGTGGGTATAGATATACTGCGCGATGCTGTCGGTGGTGTTATCACCAATCACCACGTCAGCGCGCGCTTTCACCGCGTCATCGGCATTACCCATCGCCACGCCCGTTCCGGCCGCTTCCAGCATGCTGATGTCGTTATAGTTATCGCCGAAAGCAATTACGTCCTGCATTGATCCGCCCTGCGATTCAACGAACTGGGTCAGACGCCTTCCTTTGCTGTTGCCTTTGCGGGCGATATCCACCTGATCGTGCCAGGACCATTCACATTCCAGACCCAGCGTATGCTCGACAAGTTTTGCGAAGGTATTCAGTTTGGCGGTGTCTTCATCGGTCAGGGCAAATTTCCAGATTGCTTCGACGTCTTCCGCCGCCTGGCGCAGGGAGGAAACCTGAGTAAACACCGGACGCTGCGCTTCCGGCAGAGACAGAGCCCAGTTGCTGGTGCGGATCACATGGCCGGTAGGGCGTTCATACACCATGGCGTTATCCACATACATCAGGCCGTGAATGGCGTGCTCATCCAGTAAATCAATCAATTGCAGCGCCTGCGTAACGGGAAGCGGATCGGAGGCTAAAACCTTTTTTGCCTGATAATCATACAAATAGGTGCCATTACAACAAATTGCAGGTGTATCTAAGCCCAGTGCCTGATAAAAAGGATGAATGGCTACGTGATGTCGACCCGTTACGATGAGAAGTTGATACCCCGCTTCCTGGGCTCGTTTGAGGGCCTCAAGAGAAGAGGGGAGCAGGGTTTTCTGAGGGGTAAGCAGTGTTCCGTCTAAATCCAGGGCAATCACTCGCGAGGTCATTTTTTCTTCCGGGTTAATGTTGAATTTAAGGTCTGTCGGGATGGTACACCGAGAGCGGAACCCTGCAAAATCCCGGACTACAATTCAGCATTCACCGTTAAAAATAATCAGGAGTATTCATGAAACAAACCGTTTATACCGCCAGTCCTGAAAGTCAGCAGATCCATGTCTGGCGTTTGAATACAGAAGGTTCGCTTACGCTGGTTCAGGTTGTTGATGTGCCAGGCCAGGTGCAGCCGATGGTCGTCAGCCCGGATAAACGTTTTCTTTATGTCGGCGTACGCCCCGAATTCCGCGTACTGGCATACCGCATCTCCCCGGATGACGGCGCGCTGACCTATACCGCAGAAGCCCCGCTGCCGGGCAGCCCGACCCATATTTCCACTGACCATAAAGGCAACTTTATCTTCAGCGGCTCCTACAATGCAGGCTCCGTGAGCGTCACCCGCCTGGAAGACGGTATTCCCGTTGAAACCGTCGACGTGGTAGAAGGGCTCGAAGGTTGCCACTCAGCCAACATTTCGCCGGATAACCGCACGCTGTGGGTGCCAGCGCTTAAGCAGGACCGCATCTGCCTGTTTACCCTGAGCGATGACGGCCATCTGGTCGCGCAGAGCCCGGCGGAAGTCACCACCGTTGAAGGCGCAGGCCCGCGCCACATGGTCTTCCATCCGAATCAGCAGTATGCCTATGTCGTTAACGAGCTGAACAGCTCGGTAGACGTGTGGGAGCTGAACGATCCTAACGGGCAGATCGAGTGCGTACAGACGCTGGACATGATGCCATCTGATTTCTCTGACACACGCTGGGCGGCAGACATTCACATCACGCCGGATGGCCGTCACCTGTATGCCTGTGACCGTACCTCCAGTCTGATCACCGTCTTCAGCGTCTCTGAAGACGGCAGCGTTCTGGCAGTTGAAGGCTTCCAGCCAACTGAAACCCAGCCGCGCGGCTTTAATGTCGACCACAGCGGCAAGTACCTGATTGCGGCGGGGCAGAAATCCCACCACATTGCGCTCTATGAAATCCAGGGCGTGCAGGGTCTACTGGAAGAGAAAGGACGCTATGCGGTCGGACAAGGGCCGATGTGGGTTGTGATTAACGCTCATTGATCCGTAGACGAAAAAAAACCTCGCAAATGCGAGGTTTTTTATGCGCGGTTAATGCATGTGGCAGGCCGGGTAAGGCGCAGCCGCCACCCGGCAGCAGGCATTTTACTGCTTCGGCTCAGCAACCACTTTGCTACCCAGACCGCGGTTGTTGTATTCCCACATGCGGTTGAAGTTAGCGTCGTTCAGGTTACGCTGCACGTTGTCTTTATCATCCACCGTGCCGGTGTTGCCGGAGAAAGGACGTTTCGAGATCGCCGCATCCGCCCACGGTTTCGCCATGTTAAAGCCTTCGTTAATCACGCTGTCGCGGATCACTACCTGGCCGTTAGTGGCGGAGTCCACGTCCAGAGAGCGACCAAGCTGCGCCACGCCATCGCCAGCAGCAGTAAAGCGACTATTCACGGCCAGGAAGCCATAGAACAGGTTAGACTGCGTGGCCGGTGCAAAGACGTAACCTTCCTGCTGCGTACGTGAATTCACCACGCGGAAGTCGGTGATATCAAATACCACCGCGCCGCGGCCAGAGACCATATCCACGTCGCCTTCAATGTAGCTGTTGGTGACCAGAGTACGCGTCAGACGGTTGTTCTGAAGGGTATTCTGCACGCCGCTGTTGGTCACGAAGAAGGTGTTCTGGCGGCCCAGGATATTGACGTTGTTAATCTGTACCTTGTCGCCATCGCTACGCAGCGCCACGGCCTGATGATTACCTGCGTCAACGCTGTCGCCCAGGGTGTTCTGAATGGTCAGGTTTTGCAATTGCAGGCCATTGTTTTGTGACCAGAATACCGCCGAACACATCACGCCAATGGTGGCGGCACGCTTGCGCTGGCAGTTATCAAACATATACCACGCCGGTTTACCTGGCATGTATTTACCGGCCGGGTTTACCAGATGGCGCCAGGTGGTGCTGTCGATCTCTGAATCAATCGCCAGGCCAATCTTTACGTCGACCGCTTTTTCGCCCAGGCCGTAAAGTGTAATGCTTCCCGGTGCCGCCGGAACATAAACGGTTCCTTCGTATTCACCCGGCAGGATGGCAATGTACTGACGAGATGCGCTGTGTTTGGTGATTGCGGCATCAACGGCTGCCTGAATAGAGGTGTGTGTAACGCCCTGCGCCCCGGCCGGGCCGACAACGAAGTCTGGCTGTTTCGGCAGGTTAATAGAAGAAGGCGTCCACGGGGCTGCATTGGGATCCATCGCCGAGAAATAGTGCGCACGGGTGAAGTTCTTCGCTTCAGCCGCTGACAGGATCGGACGGGAAGCGGTGCCCGGAGCAACCTGCTCAGAAGGTTGCTGATCCGGTGGTGTTGAACTGCAAGCGGATAAAGTCACGCCAAAGGCGAGTGCCAACGCCAGACGGGAAATCCTGGAAATATTCAAGGTAATGCTCCTGGGTATGCAAGTCTTATCTGGATAGACGAAATAGCCTGCTTTTTTATACTAAGTTGAGCGAAACGGGAAGATAAAAACCGGAAAAGTTGCATTTTTGCCCGCAGGCGACGGGAAAGTCATCACAAATAAATAACATTTTCCCCCAATGCGGTTGACAGCAGGCGGCAGATGAAAATAAATGTCTATACAACCCATGACAAGTGGAAGGCACATGCAGCAGCTTAATCCCGATGATGTTATATGGCGAAATGCGCGACTGGCAACCCTGGCGACAGGCGAGGCGGAACCCTACGGCCTGAGAGAACAACATGCCCTCGTTGTGCGCGGCCAGACGATTCTGGCCATTATTCCTGAATCCGAGATCCCCTCCGGGCATTGTCAGTGTGTCGATCTCGACGGGCGTCTGGTTACTCCCGGCCTGATCGATTGCCACACCCACCTGGTGTTCGGCGGCGATCGTGCAGCGGAATGGGAGCAACGGCTTAACGGCGTGTCATATCAGACCATTAGCGCGCAGGGCGGCGGAATTAACGCCACGGTCACGGCCACCCGCAACAGTTCGCCGGAAACGCTCCTGACGGTGGCGCAGCAGCGACTCCAGCGGCTGATGAATGAAGGCGTAACGACCGTTGAAATCAAATCAGGATACGGTCTGAATGCCGAAGCCGAAGAGAAAATGCTGCTGGTTGCCCGCCAGCTCAGCCTGAATAATCTGGTCGATATCAGCCCGACGCTGCTGGCCGCGCACGCCGTTCCTGCCGAGTACCGACAGGATCCGGATGCCTATCTGGCGCTGGTCTGTGAGCAGATCATGCCCACGCTGTGGCAAAAAGAGTTATTTGAAGCGGTGGACGTGTTTTGTGAAAACGTCGGCTTTACCCCGGCGCAAACCGAGCGCCTGTTCCGGGCCGCCGCCGCGCTCGGGATCCCGGTAAAAGGGCATGTAGAACAACTGTCGAATCTTGGCGGCGCGGCGCTGGTCAGCCAGTATAAAGGGCTGTCGGCCGATCATATTGAGTATCTCGATGATGCAGGTATTCAGGCGATGGCGCAAAGCGGCACGGTGGCGGTATTGCTCCCCGGCGCGTTCTATTTTCTTCAGGAGCGCCAGCGTCCACCGGTGGCGCAGCTCAGAGAGCAGGGTGTGCCGATGGCGGTGGCTACCGACTACAACCCGGGCACCAGTCCGTTTGCCAGCCTGCATCTGGCAATGAACATGGCCTGCGTCCAGTTTGGCCTCACGCCGGAAGAGGCCTGGGCTGGCGTGACGCGGCATGCGGCGCAGGCGCTAGGACGTGCTGCGACGCACGGGCAGTTAAAGCCCGGTTATGTGGCTGATTTCGTCGTCTGGGAGGCGAATCATCCGGTTGAGATGGTTTACGAGCCGGGGCGGAATCCTTTGCATCAACGCGTGTTTCGGGGGCAGGTAGCATGAAACTATGGCATCCCGTCTCCCCGCAGGTCTGGCAGGGGCGTGACGACAGCGCCGAGTCCAGCACCGCGAAACGTCTCTTCCAGACCATACAGCAGCGCGAACACTTTTCTCCCGTGCCGTCAGGCATTGCCCTGCTGGGCTTTGAATGTGATGAAGGGGTTAAGCGTAACCAGGGCAGGCCCGGTGCTGCACAGGCGCCCGATGTGTTGCGCGGCGCGCTGGCGAATATGGCGAGCCATCAGGGGCATGCGCGCCTCGTGGATATGGGTTCTGTTTATGTTGAAGGCCACGCGCTGGAGGCGGCACAGCAGGCGCTGAGCGAGGCCATAACCGCGTGCCAGCAATCCGGGATGCGTACTCTGGTTTTCGGCGGTGGACATGAAACCGCCTGGGCGCACGGGCGCGGCGTGCTGGACGCCTTTCCGAACGATCGCATTGCGGTGATCAACCTGGATGCGCACCTCGATTTACGCAAGGCTGAACGGGCAACGTCCGGCACGCCGTTCCGCCAGCTGGCGCACTACTGCGCGTCTCAGTCTCGGGTGTTTCACTACGCCTGCCTGGGGGTAAGCCGTGCGGCGAATACTCAGGCGCTGTGGGAGGAAGCTGAGCGGTTGAACGTGACGCTGGTTGAAGATCTCGATTTTCGCCGGGATGCGCTATCCGCGCTGGATAGCGTGCTTACGCAGGCAGACCGGGTTTATCTCACCGTTGACCTCGATGTGCTGCCTGCCGCAGAAATGCCCGCCGTGTCCGCCCCTGCGGCGTTGGGGATCCCGGCGCTGGATCTGTTCCCGGTGATTGAGCGTATCTGCCGAAGCGGTAAACTACAGGCGGCGGATCTGGTGGAATTTAATCCGCACTACGATCGGGACGGTCAGGGGGCGAAGCTTGCCGCCCGACTGGCCTGGCAAATTGCTCACTGGTGGGCATAACAACATTCAAGGAGTCATGATGTTTTCACGCTCGCCCCTGCCGCAGCCGAGTCCTCCCGCGCCTTTTTACGAAAAGGTGAAGCAGGCGATCAGCGAAAAAATCGCCGCCGGCGTCTGGCGCCCGCACGACCGCATTCCGTCCGAGGCCGAGCTGGTGGCGCAGTTTGGCTTTAGCCGAATGACCATCAACCGCGCACTGCGTGAACTGACCGATGAAGGGTTGCTGGTGCGCCTGCAAGGGGTCGGGACATTTGTGGCGGAGCCAAAAGGACAGTCGGCGCTGTTTGAAATCCGCAGCATTGCCGATGAAATTGCCGCCCGCAACCATCAGCACCACTGCGAGGTGCTGGTGCTTGAAGAGACGCAGGCCAGCGCCGAACAGGCCATCGAGCTGAACGTTACCGAGGGCACCCGGATTTTCCATTCGGTGATGGTGCACTATGAGAACGACATTCCGGTCCAGATTGAAGATCGCTGCGTCAACGCGGAGCGGATACCGGACTATCTGAATCAGGATTACACCCAAACCACACCGCATGCGTATCTCTCGCTCGTCGCCCCGCTGACGGAAGGGGAGCATATCGTGGAAGCCGTGCGCGCCACGCCGCAGGAATGCGAGCTGTTGCGTATTAAAGAGCACGATCCCTGCCTGCTGATCCGCCGTCGTACCTGGTCGTCCTCGCAAATTGTGTCGCATGCGAAGCTGCTGTTCCCGGGAAATCGCTACCGGTTGCAGGGCCACTTTATGTCATAAGTTTTATAAGCGTGATCGCTAACGCAATATAGCAAAATTGTATCTTTTTTGTTAAATCCGACCTTGTGTGTGCTTGTCTATACAAGTATATCTAAATGCATCATCTGTCCCTTATGAGGAACACACAATGTCGTCAGATAAATACCGCAAGCAGGATGTCCGCGCCGCGCGCGGCACCACGCTCACCGCAAAAAGCTGGCTCACCGAAGCACCGCTGCGCATGTTGATGAACAACCTTGATCCTGAGGTAGCAGAAAATCCCCACGAGCTGGTGGTCTACGGCGGCATTGGCCGCGCCGCACGCAACTGGGCGTGCTATGACGCGATTGTCGAGTCTTTGACGAATCTCGAAAACGACGAAACGCTGCTGGTGCAATCCGGCAAACCGGTTGGCGTATTCAAAACCCATAAAAATGCGCCCCGCGTGCTGATTGCCAACTCCAACCTGGTGCCGCACTGGGCGACGTGGGAACACTTCAACGAGCTGGACGCAAAAGGGCTGGCCATGTACGGCCAGATGACCGCGGGTAGCTGGATCTACATCGGCAGCCAGGGGATTGTGCAGGGCACCTATGAAACCTTCGTGGAAGCGGGCCGTCAGCACTATAACGGCTCACTGAAAGGCCGCTGGGTGCTCACCGCCGGACTGGGCGGCATGGGCGGCGCGCAGCCGCTGGCCGCGACGCTGGCGGGCGCGTGCTCCCTGAACATTGAGTGCCAGCAGAGCCGCATCGATTTCCGTCTGCGTACCCGCTATGTCGATGAACAGGCCGACAACCTCGATGACGCGCTGGCGCGCATCAAAAAGTACACCGCTGAAGGCAAAGCCGTGTCGGTTGCCCTGTGCGGCAACGCGGCGGATATTCTGCCGGAACTGGTGGCGCGCGGCGTGCGTCCGGATCTGGTCACCGACCAGACCAGCGCTCACGATCCGCTCCACGGCTATCTGCCAAAAGGCTGGACGTGGGAAGACTACCAGCAAAAAGCGGAAACCGATCCTGAGGGCACGGTACTGGCGGCTAAACGCGCCATGGCGGAACACGTCTCCGCGATGCTGGCCTTCAGTAAGATGGGTATTCCGACCTTTGATTACGGGAATAACATCCGCCAGATGGCGAAAGAGATGGGTGTGAATAACGCCTTTGACTTCCCCGGCTTCGTGCCCGCCTATATCCGTCCTCTGTTCTGCCGCGGCATTGGGCCGTTCCGCTGGGTTGCCCTGTCCGGCGATCCGGAGGATATCTACAAAACCGATGCCAGAGTGAAAGAGATTGTCGCCGATGACGAACACCTGCATCGCTGGCTGGATATGGCGCGCGAGCGCATTAACTTCCAGGGCCTGCCGGCGCGTATCTGCTGGGTCGGGCTGGAGTGGCGGCAAAAACTCGGCCTCGCCTTTAACGAAATGGTGCGCAGCGGCGAAGTCTCCGCGCCGATCGTCATTGGCCGCGACCACCTGGACTCCGGCTCTGTCGCCAGTCCGAACCGTGAAACCGAAGCCATGCGCGACGGCTCGGATGCGGTCTCCGACTGGCCGCTGCTGAATGCCCTGCTGAACACCGCCAGCGGCGCGACCTGGGTGTCGCTGCACCACGGCGGCGGCGTCGGGATGGGCTTCTCCCAGCACTCCGGGATGGTCATCGTCTGTGACGGAACTGATGAAGCGGCCGCGCGTATCGCTCGCGTGCTGCACAACGACCCGGCAACCGGCGTGATGCGTCACGCGGATGCGGGTTACGAGATTGCCATTGATTGTGCCAAAGAGCAGGGCCTGAACCTGCCGATGATCCCCGCCACACAAGGAAAGCCTGCATGAACGCGTTAACACTTACTCCCGGCTCGCTGACGCTCAAACAGCTGCGTCACGTCTGGCGTCAGCCGGTGACACTCTCCCTTGATGAAAGCGCCCACCGTGCCATTAACGACAGCGTGGCCTGCGTGGAGGCGATTGTGGCGGAGGGGCGCACCGCCTACGGCATCAATACCGGGTTTGGCCTGCTGGCGCAGACCCGCATCGCCACGCACGATCTGGAGAATTTACAGCGTTCGCTGGTGCTGTCGCACGCGGCGGGGGTTGGCCAGCCGCTGGACGATGAGATCGTCCGCCTGATGATGGTGTTGAAAATCAACAGCCTGGCGCGTGGGTTTTCCGGCATTCGTCTGAGCGTGATCCAGGCGCTGATGGCGCTGGTCAATGCGGAAGTTTATCCGTGGATCCCGGCGAAGGGCTCCGTCGGCGCCTCCGGCGATCTGGCGCCGCTGGCGCATATGTCGCTGCTCCTGCTGGGTGAAGGCCAGGCGCGCTGGCAAGGGGAGTGGCTGCCTGCGAAAGAGGCGCTGAAAAAAGCCGGTTTAACGCCGATCACCCTCGCGGCAAAAGAGGGGCTGGCGCTGCTCAACGGCACGCAGGCGTCGACCGCTTTCGCGCTGCGCGGTCTGTTTGAAGCGGAAGATCTGTTCGCCTCGGCGGTGGTGTGCGGTGCACTGACCACTGAGGCGGTGCTCGGCTCGCGTCGTCCGTTCGATGCCCGCATCCACGAGGTGCGCGGCCAGCGCGGTCAGATTGATGCCGCTGCCATGTACCGCCACGTACTTACCGATACCAGCGACATTGCCGAATCACACCATAACTGCGAGAAGGTGCAGGATCCGTATTCCCTGCGCTGCCAGCCGCAGGTGATGGGCGCATGCCTGACTCAGCTGCGCCAGGCGGCAGAAGTGCTGCTGGTGGAGGCCAATGCGGTGTCCGATAACCCGCTGGTGTTTGCCCAGGAAAACGAGGTGGTTTCTGGCGGCAACTTCCACGCCGAGCCGGTGGCGATGGCGGCAGATAATATCGCGCTGGCGATTGCCGAAATCGGGGCGCTGTCTGAGCGTCGAATCGCGCTGATGATGGATAAGCACATGTCCCAGCTGCCACCATTCCTGGTGCGTAACGGCGGCGTGAACTCGGGCTTTATGATCGCCCAGGTCACCGCCGCGGCACTGGCAAGCGAGAACAAGGCGCTGTCGCACCCGCACAGCGTGGACAGCCTGCCAACCTCAGCCAACCAGGAAGATCACGTGTCGATGGCCCCGGCTGCCGGGCGTCGTCTGTGGGAGATGGCCTCTAACACCCGCGGCGTGCTGGCGGTGGAGTGGCTGGCGGCGTGTCAGGGTATTGATTTGCGCGAAGGGCTAACATCCAGCCCGCTGCTGGAGCAGGCGCGTCATACGCTGCGCGAGCACGTTACGCACTACGATGACGACCGCTTCTTTGCGCCGGATATTGATAAGGCGATGCAGCTTCTGGAAGAAGGGCGGCTGGTGGGGTTATTGCCTTCCGTGCTGTGATTTTTACCCTCACCCTAACCCTCTCCCTGTGGGAGAGGGCCGGGGTGAGGGCATCAGCCCGCACGATTACGAATACATCGCCGTAATCGACGCGCTACCCAGCGAATGGAAATGCACGTTAAAGCCTACCATCGCGCCGCTCGCCCCTTCGTCGACCTCAATCTTGTCCACATCCAGCGCGTGCACGGTGAAGATATAGCGGTGCGTTTCCCCTTTTGGCGGCGCCGCGCCGCCGTAGCCCGCTTTGCCAAAGTCAGTGCGCGTCTGAATCGCACCGTCAGGCAGAGCAACCAGATCGGAACCGGAGCCCTGCGGTAATACGCGCGTGTCGGCGGGCAGGTTTGCCACGATCCAGTGCCACCAGCCCGACCCGGTTGGCGCATCCGGATCGTAGCAGGTCACAACAAAACTTTTGGTTCCCGCTGGTACATCGTCCCACGCCAGATGGGGAGAGATATTATCCCCCTGATAACCCATCCCGTTAAACACGTGACGTTCCGGCAGCTTTTCGCCGTCGCGCAAATCTTTACTGATGATTTTCATCCGATTTTCCTCGTTACTCACTCATTCAGAAAGTGTAACGCATGGGGTTAAATCGCGAAATGCGCTGAAGTGTTAACGGCTTCAACCACTGCCCCGGTCAGCTTGCGGAGCTGATCCGCAGAAATGCTGTACGGCGGCATGAGGTAAATCAGCTTACCGAAAGGTCGCACCCACACGCCCTGGTCAACGAAGAAGCGCTGCAACGCGGCCATGTTCACCGGATGCGTTGTCTCGATTACCCCGATGGCGCCCAGTACGCGGACGTCCGCGACGTATTCCGCCTCCGCCGCCGCGCTTAACTGCTGCTTCAGCTGCGCCTCAATCGCCGCCACCTGCGTCTGCCACGCGCCGCTCTCCAGAATGGCGAGGCTTTCGCTTGCCACGGCGCAGGCCAGCGGGTTGCCCATAAACGTCGGGCCGTGCATAAAGCAGCCCGCGTCACCGTCGCTGATGGTGTCGGCAACCTGGCGCGTGGTAAGCGTGGCGGAGAGCGTCATGGTGCCGCCGGTGAGCGCTTTCCCCAGGCACAGAATATCCGGCGCGATCCCCGCATGCTCGCAGGCAAACAGCTTCCCGGTACGGCCAAAGCCGGTGGCGATCTCATCGGCAATCAGCAAAATTCCTTCGCGGTCGCACATCTTCCGAATGCGCTTCAGCCACTCGGGGTGATAGATCCGCATTCCGCCCGCGCCCTGCACAATCGGTTCGAGAATAACGGCGGCAATCTCGTGGCGATGGGCCGCCATCAGCCGCGCGAAGCCCACCATGTCCATCTCGTCCCATTCGCCGTCGAAGCGGCTCTGCGGGGCTGGCGCAAACAGGTTTTCCGGCAGGTAGCCTTTCCACAGGCTGTGCATGGAGTTGTCCGGATCGCACACCGACATCGCCCCGAAGGTGTCGCCGTGATAGCCGTTGCGGAAGGTGAGGAACCGCTGGCGCGTTTCGCCCTTCGCATGCCAGTACTGCAACGCCATTTTCATCGCTACTTCCACGGCCACCGAGCCGGAGTCGGCCAGGAAAACACACTCCAGCGATTCAGGCGTCATCGCTACCAGGCGACGGCATAAATCCACCGCGGGCTGGTGCGTGATCCCGCCAAACATCACGTGTGACATCTGGTCAATCTGCGCTTTCATCGCCGCGTTCAGACGCGGGTGGTTGTAGCCATGGATCGCCGCCCACCAGGAGGACATCCCGTCAACAAGCCGCTCGCCGCTGGCGAGATGCAGCTCGCAGCCGTGGGCAGAGGCTACCGGATAGACGGGAAGGGGGCGGGTCGTGGAGGTGTAAGGGTGCCAGATATGCTGCTTGTCGAAGGCGAGATCGTCCTGGGTCATAATCGACTTGTAAACCATTTTGAAAAGTTTTAGGTTTACAAGTATAAACCGAACCGACAATTAACAAAACCCTTTGGAGAAGCCCGATGGCTCACCACGCACGCTGGACGATGTCGCAAGTCACTGAATTATTCAATAAACCTTTCCTGGAGCTGATGTTTGAGGCGCAACAGGTGCACCGCCAGCACTTCGATCCGCGTCATGTTCAGGTCAGCACGCTGCTGTCGATCAAAACCGGGGCTTGCCCGGAAGACTGCAAATATTGCCCACAAAGCGCGCGCTATAAAACCGGTCTCGAATCCGAGCGCCTGATGGAAGTGGAGCAGGTGCTCGACTCCGCGCGCAAGGCCAAAAACGCTGGCTCGACCCGCTTCTGCATGGGCGCGGCGTGGAAAAATCCGCATGACCGCGACATGCCCTATCTGGAGCAGATGGTGAAGGGGGTGAAGGAGATGGGGCTTGAAGCCTGCATGACCCTGGGTACGCTGAACGAGGAGCAGGCGCAGCGTCTCTCGGCGGCGGGGCTGGATTACTACAACCACAACCTCGATACTTCGCCGGAGTTCTACGGCAACATCATCACCACGCGCACCTATCAGGAGCGTCTGGACACGCTGGATAAAGTGCGTGATGCGGGGATCAAGGTCTGTTCCGGCGGGATCGTGGGACTGGGCGAGACGGTAAAAGATCGTGCCGGCCTGCTGTTACAGCTGGCAAACCTGCCGACCCCGCCGGAAAGCGTGCCCATCAACATGCTGGTGAAGGTAAAAGGGACGCCGCTGGCGGATAACGAGGACGTGGATGCCTTCGATTTCATCCGCACCATCGCGGTGGCGCGCATCATGATGCCGACCTCTTACGTTCGCCTCTCTGCCGGTCGCGAGCAGATGAGCGAGCAGACCCAGGCGATGTGCTTCATGGCCGGGGCCAACTCCATCTTCTACGGCTGTAAACTGCTGACCACGCCAAACCCGGAAGAGGACAAAGATGTCCAGCTGTTCCGCAAGCTGGGGCTGAACCCACACCAGACCGGGGTACAGGCGGGGGATAACGAGCAACAGCAGCAGCTGGAGCAGCAGATTTTTAACGCCGACACCGACCAGTTCTACAACGCGGCAGCCGTATGACCTGGCAGGCACGTATCAGGACCGCGCTCGACGAGCGGCGGGCGGCGGATGCGTTTCGGGTGCGCAGGGTAGTGGAAAACGGTGCAGGCCGTTTTCTCACCCGGGAAGGAGAGCGGTTCTGTAATTTCTCCAGCAACGATTATCTGGGACTGAGCCAGCACCCGCAGATCGTTCGCGCCTGGCAGCAGGGCGCGGATCGTTACGGCGTGGGCAGCGGCGGCTCCGGGCACGTCAGCGGCTACACCACGGCGCATCAGGCGCTGGAGGAAGAGCTGGCCGACTGGCTGGGCTACCCGCGGGCGCTGCTGTTTATCTCCGGTTTTGCCGCGAATCAGGCGGTGATTGCCGCCCTGATGGGCAAAGATGACCGCATCGTCGCGGACCGCCTGAGCCACGCGTCTCTGCTTGAAGCGGCCAGTCTCAGCCCGGCGCAGCTGCGGCGTTTTGCCCATAACAATGCCTCTCAGCTGAACGTTCTGCTGGGTAAACCCTGTTCTGGGCTTCAGCTGGCGGTGACGGAAGGGGTATTCAGCATGGACGGCGACAGCGCGCCCCTTGCCACCTTGCATGACGTCGCAAAACAGCAGAACGCCTGGCTGCTGGTCGACGATGCCCACGGCATTGGCGTCACCGGCGAGGAGGGGCGCGGAAGCGCGCACCAGCAACGCGTCAGGCCGGAACTGCTGGTGGTCACCTTCGGCAAAGGCTTCGGCGTCAGCGGCGCCGCGGTGTTGTGCAGCGAGCCGGTGGCCGATTACCTGGTGCAGTTCGCCCGTCACCTGATCTACAGCACCAGCATGCCCCCGGCGCAGGCCGTGGCGCTCTCTGCGTCGCTTGCGGTGATCCGCGGCGAAGACGGCGCTGAACGCCGGGCGCGCCTGGCCGACCATATTCAGCGTTTTCGCCGGGGGATAAGCGAGCTGTCTTACCGGCTTACCGACTCGCACAGCGCCATTCAGCCCGTAATTGTGGGTGAAAACCATCGGGCGCTGATGGTGGCACAGGCGCTACGAGAATGCGGGCAGTGGGTCACGGCGATCCGCCCACCCACCGTGCCACCAGGCACCGCGCGCTTGCGTCTGACGCTCACGGCAGCGCATGAGCCGCAGGATATCGATACGCTTCTGGAGGCACTGTATGTCTCTCGTCAATAAACAGGCCGTTGCCGCCGCGTTTGGCCGGGCAGCGCAAAGCTATTCACAGCACGATGAGCTGCAACGCCTGAGCGCCCGCGGGCTGCTGGCCGCGCTCGGTGACGGGCGTTTTGCGCAGGTGCTCGACGCAGGCTGCGGGCCAGGTGGCAATAGCCGTTACTGGCGCGCAACAGGTAGCCACGTCACGGCGCTGGATTTATCCGCGCAGATGCTGGATGAAGCCCGCCAGCAGCAGTCAGCAGACCGTTATCTGGTGGCCGATATCGAGGCCATCCCGCTGGAGGATGCGCTGTTTGACCTCGTCTGGAGCCATCTGGCGGTGCAGTGGTGCGCCAGCCTGCCGCAGGCCCTACGCGAGTTATACCGCGTGGCGCGGCCCGGCGGAGCGGTGGCCTTTACCACCCTGCTGGAAAGTTCGTTGCCGGAGCTGAATCAGGCGTGGAGGGCAGTGGATGCACAGCCTCATGCCAACCGGTTTCTCTCGCACGAACAGGTCACTCAGGCGCTGGCAGGCTGGCGCTATCGCAGCGTGGTCCAGACCGTCACCCTCGAATTTAGCGATGCGTTAAGCGCCATGCGATCGCTTAAGGGCATAGGCGCGACGCACCTGCACGCCGGACGGGAGAAGAAACCCCTTACCCGCGGCCAACTCCAGCGTCTCGAGCTGACCTGGCCGCAGGAGCGGGGCCGGTTCCCGCTCTCTTATCATCTTTTTCATGGGATTATTGAACGTGACTGAACGTTATTTTGTTACCGGCACGGACACTGAAATCGGTAAAACGGTTGCCAGCGCCGCGCTGTTGCAGGCGGCGCGTCTGCTGGGGAAAACAACTGCCGGGTATAAGCCCGTAGCCTCCGGCAGCGAGATGACGCCGGAAGGCTTACGCAATACCGATGCGCTGGCGCTACAGCGTAATAGCAGCCTTGCGCTGGCCTATTCTGCGGTGAACCCCTATACCTTTGCTGAACCCACCTCGCCGCACATCGTCAGCGCCGATGAAGATCGTCCGATTGATTTTTCGGTGCTCTCTTCCGGGTTACGCGACCTGGAAACGCAGGCCGACTGGGTGCTGGTGGAGGGGGCTGGCGGCTGGTTTACCCCGCTGTCCGACGAGCAGACATTTGCTGACTGGGTGCAGGCCGAGCAGCTTCCGGTCATTCTGGTGGTCGGCGTGAAGCTTGGCTGTATCAATCACGCCATGCTGACCGCTCAGGCCGTGCAGCAGGCCGGGTTGCGTCTGGCAGGGTGGATTGCCAATGACGTGGTTGCGCCGGGTAAACGTCATGCTGAGTACCTGGCGACGCTGAAGCGGGGGCTGCCTGCGCCGTTTCTCGGCGAGATCCCGTGGCTTGCCGACGGCGCAGAGCAGGCGGAAACCGGACGCTATCTTGACCTTAGCGCCTTATGTCCCGCGCCATCCAGTGCGCAATAAGGTCGTCATCCAGCTCGTTAACGTGGCCCTGTGCCACGTTACGCCCGCGATAGAGCATGCAGAAACGATCCGCTACCCGGCGGATAAACGACAGCTGTTGCTCAGCTAACAGCACCGTCATTCCCAGCTCCCGATTCAGCCGCACCAGCAGCTGCCCCAGCCTGCGCGCGAAACCGTGCCCTGCGCCATACATGGGCTCATCCAGAATCAACACGCGCGGGCGATTAACCAGCGCACTGGCGAGAGCCAGCTGATACTGGTCGTCGGGGGACAGCGCAGAGGCACGGCTCTGTCGCAGCGGATAGAGCTCCGGAAACAGGGCGTACACGTCATTTTTTGATGTCGGGTCGAGTTTCCCCGTCGCCCGCATAGCGATATGCAGATTTTCATCGACGGTCAGCTGGGAAAATATCCGCCGATCCTGCGGGACGTAGCCTATCGTCGGCGGCGCCGTGAATGCTGACGCAGGGCTGAGCAAATTACGCGGCGGCGCGCCAGCCTCGTGCCAGATGATGGTGCCGCTCTCGACGGGCACCTTTCCGGTAATGCAGTTCATAAGCGTGGATTTACCCATGCCAGGCAGGCCAACAATGCCCGTACAGATGCCTTGCGGGAAATCGATATTCACGTTCCATAGCGTATGTTGGCTTCCGTAAAACTGATTTACAGCACGCAGACTCAACATCTTTCTCTCCTTAAAAATGTGTGGGGTGATGCAAGAGTGATGTCTGCAAAACGCCTGCCAGGAACTTCATAATGATCAAAAAAAGGCCATTTTTAGGAATGACTCACTATCAAAAGCTGAACGTTTATAGGAATTGCACACTCCCGGTGCCGCGTATGTCGAATCGTGGTGCAGGAGAAATGACGGAATTGTGATTAAGATCTCGCCAGTTGCTTATGAAAAAATGAACGTTTTCCAGGCAAAAAAGAGTGATAAAAATTTTTTACTGCCGCTTCGTGGGAAAAACCGGGAATTTGCTGAAGTGCATGCTGTACGGGCTGGAGGCAGTTATCCACTATTCCTGTGGATAACCTTGTGCATTAGAGTTAGAAAACACGCGATAAGCGAGAGAATACGCGGGTTACGACCAAATTGATGGGAAACGCGGCTTAATAAATTAGTCTTTATTTTTTAACGAATTAGATAAAAGCAATTCCCTCAACGCCAGCGACACCTGTTGCCATAAAACTTTCATAACCGCCCTTGACAAATGTTAAAAAAGTAATAGTTCTGGGGATAACCCCCTGAGGCTGGTGTTTTATTTTGTCACAGTCGAAATTTGGCTCGCGAACGCACTAATCCTCTCTGCGCTACGCTAAATATCCTGACACGCTACTGGTTTTTCATCCAGTGTTTTTTACTGGCAATCCTGGCCACAACGAGTAAAATTACTCACCTGCCGCTTATTCTGTCATCAGGTCGTCGCCCATGAGTAAACCGTTTAAACTGAATTCTGCTTTCCGTCCTTCCGGGGATCAGCCCGAGGCTATTCGTCGCCTGGAAGAGGGGCTGGAGGACGGGCTGGCGCACCAGACCCTGCTGGGGGTTACCGGTTCGGGCAAAACCTTCACCATTGCCAACGTCATTGCCGATCTCCAGCGTCCGACGATGGTCCTCGCGCCGAACAAAACGCTGGCGGCGCAGCTGTATGGTGAGATGAAAGAGTTCTTCCCGGAAAACGCGGTGGAGTATTTCGTCTCCTACTACGACTACTACCAGCCGGAAGCCTACGTTCCCAGCTCCGACACGTTTATCGAGAAAGATGCCTCGGTGAACGAACATATCGAGCAGATGCGTTTGTCGGCGACCAAGGCGCTGCTGGAGCGTCGTGATGTGGTGGTGGTGGCCTCGGTGTCGGCGATCTACGGCCTGGGCGATCCGGATCTCTATCTCAAGATGATGCTGCACCTGACGCAGGGGATGATCATCGATCAGCGGGCGATTTTGCGCCGTCTGGCGGAGTTGCAGTACACCCGTAACGATCAGGCGTTCCAGCGCGGGACCTTCCGCGTGCGTGGCGAGGTGATTGATATCTTCCCGGCGGAATCGGACGACATGGCGCTGCGCGTGGAGCTGTTCGACGAAGAGGTTGAACGCCTGTCGCTGTTCGATCCGTTGACCGGTCACGTCGAGTCGGTGATCCAGCGCTTCACCATCTACCCGAAAACGCACTACGTGACGCCACGCGAGCGTATCGTGCAGGCGATGGAAGAGATCAAAATTGAGCTGGCGGACCGCCGCAAGGTGCTGCTGGCGAACAATAAGCTGCTGGAAGAGCAACGCCTGAGCCAGCGTACCCAGTTCGATCTGGAGATGATGAACGAGCTGGGCTACTGCTCCGGCATCGAAAACTACTCGCGCTACCTCTCCGGGCGCGGGCCGGGCGAAGCGCCGCCGACGCTGTTTGACTACCTTCCGGCGGACGGCCTGCTGGTGATCGACGAATCCCACGTTACGATCCCCCAGATCGGCGGGATGTACCGCGGTGACCGCGCGCGTAAAGAGACGCTGGTGGAGTACGGGTTCCGACTGCCGTCAGCGCTGGACAACCGTCCGATGAAGTTTGAAGAATTTGAGGCGCTTGCTCCGCAGACCATCTACGTATCGGCGACGCCGGGCAACTACGAGCTGGAAAAATCCGGTGATGACGTGGTGGACCAGGTGGTGCGTCCGACCGGGCTGCTGGATCCGATTATCGAGGTGCGTCCGGTGGCGACGCAGGTGGACGATCTGCTCTCGGAAATACGTGCCCGTTCCGCCATCAACGAGCGCGTGCTGGTTACCACGCTCACCAAACGTATGGCGGAAGATTTGACGGAGTATCTGGAAGAACACGGTGAGAAGGTGCGGTATCTGCACTCGGATATCGATACCGTGGAGCGTATGGAGATCATCCGCGATCTGCGTCTGGGCGAGTTCGACGTGCTGGTAGGGATTAACCTTCTGCGAGAAGGGCTGGATATGCCTGAGGTGTCGCTGGTGGCGATTCTGGACGCGGACAAAGAGGGCTTCCTGCGTTCCGAGCGCTCGCTGATCCAGACCATTGGCCGCGCCGCGCGTAACGTCAACGGGAAGGCGATCCTGTACGGGGATAAAATCACCCCGTCGATGGCCAAAGCGATTGGCGAAACGGAACGTCGTCGCGAGAAGCAGCAGCGCTATAACGAAGAGCACGGCATCACGCCGCAGGGGTTGAACAAGAAGGTGGTGGATATCCTGGCGCTGGGTCAGAACATTGCGAAGACTAAAGCGAAAGGCCGCGGCAAGGCCCGTTCAGTGGTGGAAGAGGATACCGTCGCGCTGACGCCGAAAGCGTTGCAGCAGAAGATCCACGAGCTGGAAGGGCAGATGATGCAGCATGCGCAGAACCTGGAGTTCGAAGAGGCTGCGCAAATCCGCGATCAGCTGCATCAGCTGCGGGATCTGTTTATTGCGGCATCGTAGTTTTTTGCCCGGTGGCGTTTTCTCCCTCTCCCTGTGGGAGAGGGCCGGGGTGAGGGCATCAGGCCGCACAAAACGAACCTAACCTAATGCCTGAATCGCCTTTTCCAGCGCCTCGCGCAACAGATGGCGGTCGTGGCGATATTTAATATCGCTGGCTTCCAGCGGCTCCTGCACCACCACGCGATCGCCAATCCCCGATACATCCACTTTCGGCCCGACCACGACACCATCGATAATTTTCTTACCAACGTACTGTTCCATCAGGTCCAGCTTATCCGCCAGCGACAGGCTTGCCGCCGCCGGGCTGAGTTCGCGGCCTAAATTACCGATATAGACCATGGGCGCAGGCGTTCTGCGCAGCGCCTGCGCCAGCTCTTTCACCAGCAGGATCGGCATCAGGCTGGTGTAAAAACTTCCCGGCCCAATCAGGATCAGATCGGCCTCGCCAATCGCTTCTACCGCTTCACGCGTTGCGGGTACGCTGGGGTAGGTCATCAGCTCTTTTGGCGGCAGAAGAAGCTGGTCGATATTCACTTCACCATACACTTCGTGATCGTCAGCATCGATCGCCATCAAATCTACCGGCTGTTCGGACATTGGGATCAGGAACGCATCCACTTTTAGCAGGTTACGAATTAAATTGATCGCTTCCAGAGGGCGCACGCTCAGGTGATCCAGCGCCTTTAACATCAGATTTCCAAGGTTATGGCCTGAAAGTTCGCCATTCCCGCCAAAACGGTACTCAAACATCGCCGAGGCCACGCTTGGCTCAGTGATGAGCTGGTTGAGGCAGTTGCGCATGTCGCCCCAGGCTATCCCGCCTTCAGCACGTCTGATCCGCCCGGTTGAGCCGCCGTTGTCCGTTGTTGTCACGATGCCCGTCAGGCGTGAGCCCAGTGACGATAACGACGACATAACCCGTCCCAGCCCGTGACCTCCGCCAAGAGCGACCACGCGGTCCAGATCCGCAAAAGTGCGATTGCGCATACCTATTCCTTATCCTGTTAAGCTTGCGTCACAGTAACGCAACTACTCCTAAAAGACGATGCCTCTCACAATCCATAATGACGTATATCAATGCGAAAGCGCTGTTTTTGCGTATTCTGTAGTGAAAATGCACGATAACATCGTTATGTATAAATTTATATAGCGATAAGCGACAATGGCGAAGTGGCGATTTCCACGCTACTATCGCCATAACCACGTTTTCAAAACTGAAAACATACACTCTAGCCCTGGCGCCTGTGTCGAGAGATATGGCGCCCTGGCCGTGGCGGATTTGCCACCAGGGTACAGAAAGAAATGACTGTGCCTCCCGATCTGGAAAGGTGTACATGGCTTCACAACTTACTGATGCTTTCGCGCGTAAGTTTTACTACTTGCGTCTGTCGATTACCGATGTGTGCAACTTCCGTTGCACCTACTGCCTGCCCGATGGCTACAAGCCGGGCAGCGTCACCAATAATGGCTTTCTCTCCGTGGATGAAGTACGCCGCGTTACGCGTGCGTTCTCGGAACTCGGCACGGAAAAAGTGCGTCTTACCGGGGGAGAGCCCTCCCTGCGTCGTGATTTCCCTGACATTATTGCCGCCGTGCGTGAAAACGAACGTATCCGCCAGATCGCGGTGACCACCAACGGTTACCGCATGGCGCGTGACGTGGCGAACTGGCGCGATGCGGGGCTGACGGCGATCAACGTCAGCGTGGACAGCCTTGATGCCCGGCAGTTTCACGCCATTACCGGTCAGGACAAGTTCCGCCAGGTGATGGACGGCATCGATGCGGCGTTTACCGCCGGGTTCGAAAAAGTCAAAGTCAACACGGTGCTGATGCGCGACGTAAACCACCATCAGCTGGACACCTTCCTGGCGTGGATTAAATCCCGTCCCATTCAACTGCGTTTTATCGAGCTGATGGAAACGGGCGAGGGCAGCGAGCTGTTCCGCCGTCACCATATTTCCGGCATGGTGTTGCGCGACGAGCTGCTGAAACGCGGCTGGATCCATCAGATCCGCCAGCGCAGCGATGGCCCGGCGCAGGTTTTTTGTCATCCGGATTATGAAGGCGAAATCGGCCTGATCATGCCCTATGAAAAAGACTTCTGTGCCAGCTGCAACCGCCTGCGTGTCTCCTCCGTTGGCAAGCTCCATCTTTGCCTGTTCGGGGATGGCGGCGTCGATCTGCGCGATTTGCTGGAAGATGACGCTCAACAGGACGCGCTTGAAGCACGCATTTCCGAGGCGCTGACGCACAAAAAGCAGACCCATTTCCTGCATCAGGGCAACACCGGCATTACTCAGAACCTGTCCTATATCGGCGGGTAATCAGGCTTTAGAAGGAACCAGAAGATGAGTCAAGTAAGCGCGGAATTTATCCCGACACGCATTGCTATTCTTACCGTTTCCGAACGTCGTGGTGAAGAGGATGATACCTCCGGCCACTGGCTGCGCGAGGCGGCACACGAAGCCGGACACCAGATTGTTGATAAAGCGATCGTCAAAGAAAACCGTTACGCCATTCGCGCTCAGGTCTCACAGTGGATTGCGAACGATGACGTCCAGGTGGTGCTGATCACTGGCGGCACCGGCTTTACCGCAGGCGACCAGGCGCCGGAAGCGCTGCTCCCGCTGTTCGATCGCGAAGTGGAAGGCTTCGGCGAAGTGTTCCGCATGCTCTCGTTTGAAGAGATTGGTACCTCTACGCTTCAGTCCCGTGCTGTCGCGGGGGTGGCGAACAAGACGCTGATCTTCGCCATGCCGGGGTCGACCAAAGCCTGCCGCACCGCGTGGGAAAACATTATTGCCCCGCAGCTGGATGCTCGTACCCGTCCGTGTAACTTCCATCCCCATTTAAAGAAATAAGCTATGTCACAACTGACCCACATAAACGCCGCTGGCGAAGCGCATATGGTGGATGTCTCCGCCAAAGCCGAAACGGTGCGCGAGGCGCGTGCTGAAGCGTTCATCACCATGCTGCCGGAGACGCTGGCGATGATTATCGACGGCAGCCATCACAAGGGTGATGTGTTTGCCACCGCCCGTATCGCTGGTATTCAGGCCGCTAAACGTACCTGGGACCTCATTCCGCTCTGCCATCCGCTGATGCTCAGCAAAGTGGAGGTAAATTTGCAGGCGCAGCCGGCGCATAATCGCGTGCGTATCGAGTCCTTGTGCCGCTTAACCGGGAAAACCGGCGTGGAGATGGAGGCGTTGACGGCGGCCTCCGTGGCGGCGCTGACCATCTACGACATGTGTAAAGCGGTGCAGAAAGATATGGTGATTGGCCCGGTGCGTCTGTTGGCAAAAAGCGGCGGCAAATCCGGTGATTTTAAGGTGGAAAGCCATGATTAAGGTGCTCTTTTTTGCCCATGTCCGTGAGCTGGTCAATACCGACAGCCTGACGCTGGACGGCTCTTTCGAAAACGTCGCCGCCCTGCGTGCGCATCTGGCGGCGCAGGGCGACCGTTGGGCGCTGGCGCTGGATGAAGGCAAACTGCTGGCCGCCGTGAATCAGACGCTGGTGGAGTTGACCCACCCGCTGGCCGATGGGGACGAAGTGGCCTTCTTCCCGCCGGTCACAGGGGGTTAGGATGACGGAAACCCGAATTCTGGTCGGCCCTGAGCGCTTTAGCGTCGGTACCGAATACAGCTGGCTGGCAGAGCGCGATGAAGACGGCGCGGTCGTGACGTTTACCGGGAAAGTGCGTAATCATAATCTCGGCGACAGCGTAAAAGCGCTGACGCTGGAGCACTATCCGGGGATGACCGAAAAATCACTGGCGGCCATTGTCGAAGAGGCGCGAGGCCGCTGGCCGCTGGGTCGCGTTACGGTTATCCATCGCATCGGCGAAATGTGGCCCGGCGAAGAGATTGTGTTTGTCGGCGTCACCAGCGCCCATCGCGGGAGTGCGTTTGCGGCGGGGGAGTTCATCATGGATTATCTTAAAACCAAAGCGCCGTTCTGGAAACGTGAAGCGACGCCGGAAGGTGAGCGCTGGGTGGAATCACGCGACAGCGATAAGCATGCCGCCAGCCGTTGGTAACAGGTTTACGTGGATGTGTTAGTCTTAACGTGTGTGTTTACTTAATCAGGAGTGAATCATGGACCGATTTCCGCGTTCCGATTCGATAGTTCAGCAGACCCGTAGCGGGCTGCAAACCTACATGGCTCAGGTATATGGCTGGATGACGGTTGGCCTGCTGCTTACCGCGTTTATCGCGTGGTATGCGGCAAACACGCCTGAACTGATGATGTTTATCTTCTCCAGCAAAATCACCTTCTTTGGGCTGATTATTGCGCAACTGGCGCTGGTATTTGTGCTCTCCGGGCTGGTGCACAAGCTCAGCTCGGGTATGGCGACCACGCTGTTTATGCTCTATTCGGCGCTGACCGGGCTGACGCTTTCCAGTATTTTCATCGTTTACACCTACTCCTCCATCGCCAGCACCTTTGTGGTGACCGGCGGGATGTTCGGTGTGATGAGCCTGTACGGCTACACCACCAAACGTGACCTGAGCGGCTTCGGCAACATGCTGTTTATGGGGCTGATTGGGATTGTGCTGGCGTCGCTGGTGAACCTGTGGCTGAAGAGTGACGCGCTGATGTGGGCGGTGACCTATATCGGGGTGGTGATCTTCGTGGGCTTAACCGCCTACGACACCCAGAAGCTGAAAAACATCGGTGAGCAAATTGATGTTCGTGACAGTTCAAACCTGCGCAAATACTCGATTCTGGGCGCGTTGACGCTTTATCTGGACTTCATCAACCTGTTCCTGATGCTGCTGCGTATCTTCGGCAACCGTCGTTAGTGAGGGTGGCGCTGTCTGATGCCCTCACCCTGACCCTCTCCCACAGGGAGAGGGAACAAACCCTAAAAACGGCAACTTCGTTGCCGATTTGCTTTTATTTTGCCATCGCCTTCTCGTTCTTCGCGCGCAGCTTCTTCGCCCGACTCTCCAGCACCAGATAACAGACCGTTGCCAGCGCCAGCGGCAGGAAGTAGTAGATCATGCGGTACGCGAGCAGGGCGGCGATAATCGTCCCGTGAGACACATGCTCCCCCGCAAGCAGCGCGATAAACACCGCTTCCAGTACGCCAATACCCGCCGGAATATGCACAATCACCCCGGCAATACTGCTTACCAGCAACACGCCCAGCACAAAGAAGTAATTCACATCTTCGCCAATTAACAGCCAGATAATGGCCCCCATCGCCATCCAGTTGGCGCTGGAAACCACCATTTGCAGGACGGCAAACTTCCATGACGGCAGCACCAGCTTCTGGCCTTTAATGGTCATGTGACGACGTTTGGCAAAGGCGCAGGCCCACAGGTAGGCCGCGATGATCAGCAGCAGTACGATGCCCAGAATGCGCAGAGTGGCCTCATCGATGTACCAGTGCGCAGGCAGCTGCACCACGCCGATGGTGAAAATCACCCCGCCCAGCAGAATATACCCCAGCCAGTTGGTGGTGATGCTTAAGGAGAAAATACGCGTAATGGTGCCGCCCGGTAAGCCAAGGCGGGAGTACAGGCGATAGCGCATACCAATCCCGCCCACCCAGGTGCTCAGCGTCAGGTTAAAGGCGTAGCAGATGAATGACACCAGCATAACCTGCCGTTTGGCAAGCTTATGCCCGCAGTAGGCGCGTCCCAGCAGGTCATAGCAGCCGTACATCAGGTAGCTCACAATCACCAGCCCAACGGCACCCAGCAGGACTGTCCGGTTGTAGTTGCGAATAACTTTCCACACCTCTTCCCAGTCCACCTTCTGGGCATACACCACCAGCAGGACCGCGACGGCAATAAAGAACAGCCAGGTCAGGATTTTTTTCGCCAGCCGCCAGCGAGGATGAGATTTCGACATCAGGTTTTCCCTCCATCTTCCGCCTCTACGCGGTCCTGGGTTTCCATTTCGGGTTGCACAGGCGGATCCACCAGCGCCAGTTTCGGCGTATGCGCGGGCAGCCAGCCCACCATGGCCGGGAAGTGGCGCAGGAAGTGGAACACCACCACGCCGATGCCCACGTTCCACCAGCTCCGTTTCGGCACCATGGACTCATCCACACGCACGCAGTCTTTATTAATAAGACCCTGAAGGTTATCGCGCAGGGTGTGATTAAACTGGCGATCGTGGATGATGAGGTTCGCTTCCAGATTAAGCGATAAGCTCAGTGGATCGAGGTTACTGGAGCCGACGGTCGCCCAGTGATCGTCCATCACGGCGACTTTGCCGTGCAGCGGGCGGCGGCGATATTCATAGATCTGCACGCCGCTTTTGACCAGATAGCGATAGAGCAGACGCGCGCCCACCTTCACAATCGGCATATCGGGCTCCCCCTGCACGATAAGCTTCACGCTCACGCCGCGTCGGGCCGCGTTGCGCATGGCATGCAAAATCCGGTAACCGGGGAAGAAATAGGCGTTGGCGATAATCACCTCGCGCTTCGCGTTCGCCAGCATCTTCAGGTAATGACGCTCGATATCGTCCCGATGCTCCTCGTTATCACGCCAGACGAACAGGGCCTGCGCCTCGCCGGGCTTGCGGTTCTCCTCCGGGCGGTGACGGCGTCGCCACCAGCGGCGGACGGCCTCCTTGCCGGGTAAGTTTTCCAGCACGAACAGCTGGATGTCCTGCACTACCGGCCCTTCGATACGGATCGCGTAGTCCTGTTTCGCTTCGGGACCGTAATCCGACATATGCTCGGCGGAGTAGTTAATGCCGCCAACGAAGGCCACCGTTTCATCCACCACCACAATTTTGCGGTGCATACGGCGGAACAGGTTGGTGCGCATGCCGAACAGACGCGGGCCGGGATCGTAATAGCGGAACACCACCCCTGCGGCGGTGAGCTCGTTAACAAATTCGTCGCTGAGATCCGGCGAACCATATCCGTCGAGCAGGACCTCGATTTTTATACCGCGACGAGCGGCATGCAGCAGTGCGCTATGCAACTGCCTGCCCACGTCATCTTCAAACCAGATGAACGTTTCCAGAAAGACTTTCTGCTGTGCGTGGCTAATCGCCTCAAAAACCGCCGGATAATAGTTATCGCCATTTTCCAGCAGCGTAATACGGTTACCTTCCTGCCATGTGCATTTCATAAGTGGATCTCCGCGCTGAGTGGGGCATGGTCGGAGAGATGTCGCCAGTTGAGTAAAGCCAGCGCCGTCGGGCTGCTGGCGTGGGCATTTTTTACGTAGATACGGTCAAGGCGCAGCAGGGGGAAGCGCACCGGAAACGTTCGCGCGGGACGACCGCGTGCGCGGGTGAAAATCTCCTCCAGCCCCGCATTCACCTTCAGCGGATGGTTGGCACGCTGTCGCCAGTCGTTGAAATCACCGGCCACCACCACGGGCTCGCCCTCCGGCAGCGCATTTGTCCAGTCTGCCAGCATCTGTAGCTGGGCCTGACGGTGGGCTTCACGCAGGCCAAGATGAACACAGCCTACATGAATGGGAAAATCGAGCTCTGGGGGGGTGATACGACAGTATAACAGCCCGCGTTTTTCACTCTCGCCAACGGAGACGTCCCGGTTCTCATAATGCTCGATAGGAAAACGCGACAGCACCGCGTTACCGTGATGCCCCTCCGGGTAGACCGCATTGCGCCCGTAGGCGTAATCGCTCCACATGGTATCCGCCAGAAACTCGTAGTGGGGCGTGTCGGGCCAGTTTTCGAAATGCATCGGGTGCACTTCATGCGCGCCCATGACCTCCTGGAGGCAGACAATATCGGCGCTGACGGTGCGCACCGCGTCGCGCAGCTCCGGTAAAATGAAGCGGCGGTTAAATGCTGTGAAGCCCTTATGAATGTTTATCGTCAGCACCTTAAGCGAGAAATGCTGCGTTTTTTTGCTCATAAACACCTTCCTGGGTGACTATCCCGATGAAAATAAAGTGTAGTAGGCGTCACAAAAAGATGCGGCGTTACGGAATTTTCCGTAAAGTGCGGTAGTCTGAATTAGCAGAGAAAAATCCTTCAGGAGAGAAGCCATGAAGTGGCAACAACGCGTTCGTGTCGCAACCGGTTTGAGTTGCTGGCAGATAATGTTGCATTTACTGGTCGTGGCCGTACTGGTGATGGGCTGGATGAGCGGCACGCTGGTGCGTGTTGGCTTAGGGTTATGCGTGGTTTACGGCGTGACCGTGCTGTCGATGCTGTTTTTACAGCGTCATCACGACGCGCGCTGGCGCGAAGTGGGAGATGTGCTCGAAGAGCTCACCACCACCTGGTATTTTGGTGCGGCAATGATCGTCCTGTGGCTGTTGTCACGCGTGCTGCAAAACAACCTGCTGCTGGCCCTGGCGGGTCTGGCTATCCTCGCAGGACCCGCGGTGGTGTCGTTGCTCACCAAAGAGAAAAAGCTACGCGATGTTTCGTCTAAACATCGCATAGGCCACTGAGCCCGTAGTGGCCGCGATGACCAGTAGCGGCCACAAACTTCCCCACACAATATCCAGACTCGCATCCTTCAGATAGATCTGCTTGGTGATATCCGTGAAGTGACGAATCGGGTTTATCCACGTCAAATCCTGTAACCACACCGGCATGTTCTCCACTGGCGAAACGTACCCAGAAAGCAAAATCGCCGGCATCATAAAGACAAACACCCCAATAAACGCCTGCTGCTGCGTTGAGCATAGTGCGGAGATCAGCAGCCCAAACCCCACCAGCGACAGCCCGTAAATCACCATCGTGAAGTAAAACAGCGCCAGCGATCCGGCAAACGGGATCTGGTACGCCCATATTCCCACCCCCAGCACGATGGTGGCCTGGAACGTCGCGACAATCAGTGCCGGCACCGCCTTGCCGACAAATATCTGCCAGGTGGCGAGCGGCGAGACCAGCAGCTGATCCAGCGTACCTTGCTCACGTTCGCGTGCCACGGACAGCGAGGTGACGATCATCACCCCGATGGTGGTGATCATGGCGATCAGCGACGGCACCACAAACCACTTGTAGTCCAGATTCGGGTTGTACCAGTTGCGCACCACCAGCTCGCTGTTGTTGGGCTTAGGTTTGCCGTCCATCAGCTCCTGCTGGTAGTCCTTCACCACCTGCTGGAGGTAGTTGGCCGCAATCTGGGCGCTGTTGGAGTTACGCCCGTCGAGGATCAGCTGCATCGGCGCGGTCTGGAAGGTATCCAGATTGCGGGAGAAATCCGCCGGGAAGCGCACCAGCAATAATGCTTTCTGCGTGTCGATGGTGGGCTGGATCGCCTGCGGGCTTTGCAGCAGCAGGACATGGGTAAAGGCTTTGGCGCGGGCGAAACGCTGCGTCAGCTCGACGGAATGCTTGCCATTGTCTTCGTTGTAAATGGCGATGGTGGCGTTGGTGACCTCCAGCGTGGCGGCAAACGGAAACAGTACAACCTGAAGCAGCACCGGCAGCACCAGAATGGCGCGGGTCTGCGGCTCGCGCAGCAGGGATTGCAGCTCTTTGCGGATCAGTGTCCATAAACGGTGAAACATGCGCGCTCCTTAATCTAACCGCCGTTTGGTTTTCATCCACGTCAACCCGATAAACATCACCGCCGACGCCATTAAAAACAGCGTGTTGATAATCAGCACTACCGGAATATTCCCCGCCAGGAACAGGCTTTGCAGCGTGCTCACGAAGTAGCGCGCCGGGATAATGTAGGTCACGGCGCGGATGACGGCAGGCATACTGTCTATCTGGAAGATAAACCCTGAGAGCATTATTGACGGCAGGAAAGCGGCGTTCAGCGCCACCTGCGCGGCGTTAAACTGGTTGCGGGTGATGGTGGAGATGAGCAGCCCCATCCCCAGCGTGCTGAGTAAAAACAGGCTTGTGATAAAGAACAGCACCACCAGCGAGCCGCGGTACGGCACGCCGAGGATAAAGACGGACACCAGCATGCAGAGCAGCATCGCCAGCATGCCGAGGAAGTAGTAGGGGATCAGCTTGCAGAGCAGCAGCTCGACGCGCGTCACTTCGGTCGAGAGCAGCGCCTCCATGGTGCCGCGCTCCCATTCGCGGGCGATCACCAGCGAGGTCAGAATCGCGCCGATCACCGTCATAATAATCGTTACCGCGCCCGGAATAATAAAGTGCTGGCTGATGGCGGCGGGGTTAAACCAGTAGCGTGTCTGCACGTCAATCAGCGGTTCAAACTTTTCCCCCCGGTCCTCGGCGCGCTGCATCTGCCAGAGCTGCCAGATCCCCTCCGCGTAGCCCTGCACGAAGTTCGCGGTGTTTGGCTCGCTGCCGTCAGTGATGACCTGGATCGGCGCATCGGTATTCGCCCGCGCCATGTTGGCGGCAAAATCCACCGGAATGACGATCAGACCGCGAATCTTCCCGGCCTGCATCTTCTGGATCAGCTCCTGACGATTGTCGCTGATGGTGGCGTCAATGTAGGGCGAACCGGTCATGGCGTGGGTAAAGTCCAGCGCCTCTTCGCTCTGCTGTTCGAGTAAAATCCCGACCCGCAGCTTGCTGGAGTCCAGGTTAATGCCGTAGCCAAAGATAAACAGCAGCAGCAGGGGGATCACCACCGCAATCAGCCAGCTGCTGGGGTCGCGCACGATCTGACGCGTCTCTTTAACGCACAGGGCGCGCACCCGGCGCCAGGAGAGGGCGTTACTGCGCATGAGTATTCTCCTTATCCCAGTCGTGAATGAGGGTGATAAACGCCTGCTCCATGGTCGGGTCTGGCTGCGCGTCGTCGGCGGCCTGCGCTTTCAGGTCATCCGGCGTGCCGTGGGCAATCAGCTTGCCGCGATAGACCAGCCCGATACGGTCGCAATACTCCGCCTCGTCCATAAAGTGGGTGGTGACCATCACGGTCACGCCTTTTTCCACCATGCTATTGATATGCAACCAGAATTCACGGCGGGTGAGGGGGTCCACGCCTGACGTAGGTTCATCAAGAAACAGGATATCCGGCTCGTGCATCAACGAGCAGGCCAGCGCCAGCCGCTGTTTGAAGCCAAGCGGCAGAGCGTCGGTAGCGTGTGAGACGATATCGGTCAGGCCGAAGGCGTCGCACATGCGGCCGATCTTCTCATTCTGTGCCCGTCCCCGCAGGCCGTAGACGCCGGAGAAAAATCGCAGATTTTGCTCCACCGTCAGGTTGCCGTAGAGCGAAAACTTCTGCGCCATATAGCCCAGGTGCTGGCGCGCCTTGCCGGAGCTGACTTTGAGATCCATGTTCAGCACCAGCGCTTTGCCGGAGGTTGGTACCAGCAGGCCGCACATCATTTTAAAGGTGGTGGATTTCCCTGCGCCGTTCGGCCCGAGCAGGCCAAATATCTCGCCGCGCTTCACGGCAAAATTGACGTTATCGGTGGCGGCGAAGTCGCCGAATTTTTTGGTGAGCGATTTCGCTTCTATGACCGTTTCGCCCGGCGTACCTTCCACCGTGTGCAGAATGGCGCCAAGCGGTGATTCTGAGGTTCCCGCCCCGCCCAGCAGATCGATAAACGCATCTTCAAAGCGCGGCGCGGTCTCTGTCATGTCGATCTCAGGCATCCCCTGCGCACGCCGGATATCGTCGGCGGTGGCCTCTTTTTTGAGGATCACGCGCACCGAACGGCCCTGAATCATCCCGTCGCTCACCTGGGGCAGCTTCAGCACCCGTTGCAGCAGCGTGCGGTTGGATTCCTGCGCGCTGTGCAGCAGAAAACTTCGCCCGGCCATGGTTTGCGTCAGCTCGGTGGGTTCGCCCTGATAGAGCAGTTCGCCTTCATTCATCAGCAGCACGTCGCGGCACTGTTCTGCTTCATCAAGGTATGAGGTACTCCAGAGGATCAGCATGCCGTCACCCGCCAGCTCGTGCACCATCTGCCACAGTTCACGGCGGGAAATCGGGTCCACGCCGACGCCGGGTTCATCCAGCAACAGCACCTTCGGTTCGCCCACCAGCGTGCAGGCCAGCCCCAGCTTCTGCTTCATCCCGCCGGAAAGTTTGCCCGCCAGCCGTTCGGTGAACGGGCCGAGGGAGGTGAACGCCAGCAGGCGCTCGAAGGTTTTCTCCCGGGTTTCGCCGGTGACGCTGCGCAGGTCGGCGTACAGGTTGAGGTTTTCCATCACCGTCAGGTCTTCGTACAGACCAAACTTCTGCGGCATATAGCCGAGTATGCCGTGGAGCGCCGCGTCGTCTTTGATCGGATCGAGTCCAAGCACGCTGGCACTGCCTTCATCCGGCTTCAGCAATCCCGCCAGCATCCGCATCAGCGTGGTTTTACCCGCGCCGTCCGGCCCCACCAGCCCGGTCACATAGCCTTTCTGAATCGTACAATTCAGCGGTGCGACCGCCGGTTTAGCCATTCCCGGGAAGCGTTTGACCAGATTGTTGAGCTGGATAACCGCGTCATTCATGTCGTTCCCCGTCGTTTAAGGTCACGGTAACAGGCATGCCCTGACGCAGCGCGTCGTCCGCATCGGTGACGATGATGCGCAGGCGATACACCAGGTCGGTACGCAGGTCCGGGGTTTCAACGGTTTTTGGCGTGAACTCGGCGGTAGGGGAGACGAAGCCCACTTTGCCGTGATAAGGCTTGTCCGGGCGACCGTCGCTATAGAGCAGCAGTTCGCGGCCCGGCTGCATCTGGCCAAGATTCGGCTCATCAATGTAAGCGCGCACCCACACCGGACGGGTTAAGGAGAGCGTTAACACGGTGCTGCCCGCGCTGAGCATGCTGCCCGGCTCCACGGCGCGGGTCATCAGCGTGCCGTCAGACGGGGCGATTAACGTGGTGTCGTGCAGATCCAGCTCCGCCTGGGCTAACTGCGCCTGCGCCTGCTCAAGGCTGGCCTTCGCCTGGGCAATGTCCTGCGCACGGTTACCGGTGCGGTACTGGCTTAGCTTATCCTGGGCAGATTTCAGCGTCGCCTGTGCCTGGTCGCGGGATGAGCGCGCATTTTCCAGGTCGTTGGCGGAAATAGTACGGCTTTTCCATAAGCCTTGCTGACGGTTATAAAAATTCTGCGCATAGTCATAGGCGGCTTTTGCCTGCTTAACGGCAGCGGCCGCCTGGGAGATCTCTTCGTCGCGATAGCCCGCCAGCATCAGGTCGTATTGCGCCTGTGCGACGGAGACGCCTGCTTTTGCCTGCATCAGCGCGTTCTCAAACGGGGCTTTGTCCAGCATCCCCAGCGTCTGCCCGGCTTTGATGGCATCGCCTTCGTCAACGTTCAGCGAGGCAAGCCGTCCGCCAACGCGGAAGCTCATGTTCACGGTGCGGATATCCACGTTGCCATACAGCGTCAGGCCACGATCCTGCTGGCTCTGATACCACAGCCAGCCGCCTGTTCCCGCGGCAAGCAAGACAACAACCACCAGAATGATGGCGACAGGTTTTTTCATGACTTCTGGCTCCTTTGCGTTAAGCCTTGCAGGATCAGATCAACGTGACAGGTAATGACCTGGCTAATTTGCGCGGCTTTATCCTCATCGAATTGTGTCCAGCCCGTACGTAACAGGATGGTCTCACGCCCCAGACGGAAGGCGAGCACTTCGCCCAGCAGGGCGTGGGTATGCAAAATGGTGTCGGTATCGCTGGCGTCCCGTCCGGTATAGGCGGCGATCAGCCGGGTCAGATGGCTGTGCATCGGGGCGATCACCTGATCGTGCACCAGCTGGTACGCGGCAGTGGGGGAGAGCTGCTCGCGGGAGATAAATTTGCTCAGGTTCAGCGTATCGTCGTGCGTCAGCAGGCGGATCATGTTGTGACAGGCGTTAAGGATCAGCTGGCGGATGGCAGCCCGGTCAGGCTCTGGCTGGCTGAACAGCGCGGTGGCTTCTTCCACGTGCGGGCGAAAGCTGGTGCCGATAAAATCCGCGATCCACTGGGCGCAGGCGAGGTATAAATCCTCTTTTGAGCCAAAATAGTAGGTGATGGCCGCAATATTCTGCCCGGCCTGAGCGGCGATATCCCGCGTGGTGGCATGCAGACCATACTCGCCAAACTGCGCCAGCGCGGCGGCGATAAGCTGACTTTTCGCCTGTTCGCCTTTGGTTGTCGTTGGGGTTGTATTCATAGCAGCATTAAAAATTAATCAATCGATTGATTAAGATTATGCCTGATTTGCGCAAACGTCGAGTCATCGCCGGGGATATTTTATGCGCCACGTCACAAAAGCTGCTACACTCCGCACCTTCGCGACATTGTGGTTTTTGTCCTTCTATTCGTTATATCTCCCTGAAAACTACACCTGTGATGGTCGGGGCGGTTCGGAGTTTTTATGTCTTTTGATTCCCTTGGTCTGAACCCGGAAATTCTGCGCGCCATCGCAGAGCAGGGCTACGTTGAGCCAACCCCTATCCAGCAGCAGGCCATTCCGGCCGTTTTGCAGGGCCGTGACCTGATGGCAAGCGCGCAGACCGGTACCGGTAAGACCGCGGGCTTTACCCTGCCGCTGCTGGAGCTGTTGGTAAAAAACCAGCCGCACGCCAAAGGCCGTCGTCCGGTGCGTGCGCTGATCCTCACCCCAACCCGCGAGCTGGCGGCCCAGATTGGCGAGAACGTGCGTGAATACAGCCGCTACCTCAACATTCGTTCGCTGGTAGTTTTCGGCGGGGTAAGCATTAACCCGCAGATGATGAAGCTGCGCGGCGGCGTGGACGTGCTGGTGGCAACACCGGGGCGTCTGCTAGATCTGGAACACCAGAACGCGGTGAAGCTCGATAACATCGAAATCCTGGTGCTGGACGAAGCCGACCGTATGCTGGACATGGGCTTCATCCACGACATTCGCCGCGTGCTGGCGAAGCTGCCGACGCGTCGTCAGAACCTGCTCTTCTCCGCGACCTTCTCCGACGAGATCAAGGCGCTGGCGGAAAAGCTGCTGCATAACCCGCTGGAAGTGGAAGTCGCGCGCCGCAACACCGCCTCTGAGCAGGTGACGCAGCACGTTCACTTTGTGGATAAGAAGCGCAAGCGGGAGCTGCTCTCTCAGATGATCGGTCAGGGCAACTGGCAGCAGGTGCTGGTCTTTACCCGCACCAAGCACGGCGCCAACCACCTGGCGGAACAGCTGAATAAAGACGGCATCCGCAGCGCGGCGATCCACGGCAACAAGAGCCAGGGCGCGCGTACCCGCGCGCTGGCGAACTTTAAATCTGGCGACATTCGCGTGCTGGTGGCGACCGACATCGCCGCACGCGGTCTGGATATCGAAGAGCTGCCGCACGTGGTGAACTACGAGCTGCCAAACGTGCCGGAAGATTACGTTCACCGTATCGGCCGTACCGGCCGTGCGGCGGCAACCGGGGAAGCGCTCTCTCTGGTTTGCGTGGATGAACACAAGCTTCTACGCGACATTGAACGCCTGCTGAAGAAAGAGATCCCGCGCATTGAAACCCCGGGCTATGAAGTGGACCCGTCGATCAAAGCCGAGCCAATTCAGAACGGTCGTCAGGGTGGCGGGCGCGGTCAGGGCGGCGGTGGTCGCGGTCAGCAGCCGCGCCGTTCAGAAGGTGGCGCGCCGAAATCTTCGGGCAAACCGCCGCGTCGTAATAACGACAGCAAACCAGCCGGTGAAAACCCGTGGCGTAGCGGCGAAGGGAAACCGGCAGGCGAGGGGCAGCGCCGACGCCGCCCGCGTAAACCTGCTAACCCGCAGTAATCTGGAAGCCCGGTCGTAAAGCCGGGCTTTTCTTTTTGCGGCAGCGGAGAGAAAGTGCCACAATAGTGGCTGTTTATACAGTATTTCAGGTTTACCGATGGCTTTAACCGCTGCGCTGAAAGCGCAAATAGGCGCCTGGTATAAGGCGCTACAGCAGCAGATCCCCGATTTTATCCCCCGAGCGCCGCAGCGGCAGATGATTGCCGACGTGGCAAAAACGCTCGCCGGGGACGACGGGCGACATCTGGCGATTGAAGCCCCGACCGGCGTCGGGAAAACCCTGTCGTATCTCATTCCCGGCATCGCCATCGCGCGGGAGGAGGACAAAACGCTGGTGGTCAGCACCGCCAACGTGGCCTTGCAGGATCAGATCTTCAGCAAAGATTTGCCGCTGCTGCGCAAAATTATCCCCGATTTACGCTTCACCGCCGCCTTTGGTCGCGGGCGCTACGTCTGCCCGCGCAATCTGGCGGCGCTGGCCAGCAGTGAACCCGCCCAGCAGGATCTGCTCGCGTTTCTTGATGACGAGCTGACGCCAAACAACAAGGCGGAGCAGGAGCAGTGCGCAAAGCTGAAGGCCGATCTCGACAGCTACAGGTGGGACGGCCTGCGGGATCACACCAGCCAGGCGATCGGCGACGACCTGTGGCGCAGGCTCAGCACCGATAAAGCGAGCTGCCTGAACCGCAACTGTCACTACTACCGCGAATGCCCTTTCTTTGTTGCCCGGCGTGAGATTCAGGAAGCGGAGGTGGTTGTCGCCAACCATGCGCTGGTGATGGCCGCACTGGAGAGTGAAGCGGTCCTGCCGGAGCCCAAAAACCTGCTGCTGGTGCTCGATGAAGGTCATCATCTGCCCGACGTGGCGCGGGATGCGCTGGAGATGAGCGCGGAAATTACCGCCCCGTGGTTTCGCCTGCAACTGGATCTGTTCTGTAAGCTGGTGGCAACTTGCATGGAGCAGTTCCGCCCGAAAACCACGCCGCCGCTGGCGGTTCCGGAGCGGTTGAGCGAGCACTGTGAAGAGGTGTACGGCCTCATCGCCTCGCTGAATAACATTCTTAACCTGTATCTCCCCGCCACCCAGGAGGCGGAACACCGCTTTGCGATGGGGGAGTTGCCGCAGGAAGTGATGGAAATTTGTCAGCAGCTGGCGAAGCACCTTGAAAAGCTGCGCGGGCTGGCGGAGATGTTCTTAAATGATCTCAGCGAGAAAACCGGTACCCATGACGTGGTGCGCTTGCACCGCATTCTGCTGCAAATGAACCGCGCGCTGGGCATGTTTGAGGCGCAGAGCAAACTCTGGCGGCTGGCCTCAATGGCGCAGGCGTCCGGCGCGCCGGTGACAAAGTGGGCCACCCGCGAAGTGCGAGACGGGCAGGTACATCTTTTCTTCCACTGCGTGGGCATCCGCGTGGCCGATCAGCTGGAAAAGCTGATCTGGCGCAGCGTGCCGCACGTGGTAGTGACATCGGCGACCCTGCGTTCACTGAACAGCTTCTCAAGGTTGCAGGAAATGAGCGGCCTGAAAGAGAAAGCGGGGGACCGTTTTGTGGCCCTGGACTCGCCGTTCAACCACTGTGAGCAGGGCAAGCTGGTGATCCCGCGCATGAACTATGAGCCGCTTATCGATAACGAAGAGCAGCATATTGCGGAAATGGCGGCCTACTTCCGCGAGCAGGTTGAGAGTAAAAAATACCCCGGTATGCTGGTGCTGTTTGCCAGCGGCCGCGCGATGCAACGCTTCCTGGAGCACGTCACCGATCTGCGCTTGCTCCTGCTGGTGCAGGGCGATCAGCCGCGCTATCGGCTGGTGGAAACCCACCGTAAACGCATTGATAACGGCGAGCGCAGCGTGCTGGTGGGGTTACAGTCCTTTGCGGAAGGGCTTGATTTGAAAGGTGACTACCTGACGCAGGTGCATATCCACAAAATTGCCTTCCCGCCCATCGACAGCCCGGTGGTGATCACCGAAGGCGAATGGCTGAAAAGCCTGAACCGTTATCCGTTTGAAGTGCAAAGCCTGCCTGCGGCGTCGTTTAACCTTATTCAGCAGGTCGGGCGCTTGATCCGTAGCCACGGCTGCTGGGGCGAGGTGGTGATTTATGACAAACGACTGCTCACCAAAAACTACGGCCAACGGCTGCTGAATGCGCTGCCGATCTTCCCGATTGAGCAGCCAGAAGTGCCGGAGGTAAAAAAACGCCCGGCAAAACCCTCTGCCGGGCGTACAAAAAGCATCCGTGCAAAGAGGCGCGGTCCTACTGGTAAGTGAATGTCACCTGAATCACGCTGCTGAACGTCCCGGCAGTGACGGGCATTGAGGTGGCGTAGTAGCGCGCGGACAGGGGAAAGGTTGCCGTGTGGTCGCTCGGATTGATGGCGGCGTTAAAGGCGGCCTGCGGGGCAATCAGTATTTTGTCCTGCCGGTCTGCCAGCTCCAGCGCCAGCCCCTTTGCGCTGCCGATATTGGCAAATTTGGTCGGATGCACGCTGTCTGCCTGGCCATAGAAAAAGGCCGTGGCAAGCGCCAGCGTGGCAGGACAGTGCGATACTGACAGGGAAAAGTCTTTCCACTCGCCGGTATCCCCCACGTCTTTAAAACTGCCCGACACCGTCTGGCCTAAGTCCACCGTCAGGTTGCGGCTGGCGCTGTCAATGATGCAGGTATTGGCGTAAATATTTCCCGTCATCTGGATCTGAATATCGTCTGCGTGGGCCTGGGCCAGTAAGCCCATCGTCAGAAACGCGATTGTCTTTTTCATGTTGGTCACTTATAGGCGAGAGTGATGGTTGCTACGGTGTTGGCGGGGCCGGGCGTCACCACATCGTTGATCTGCTCGTAGCGAACCTGAAAGGGGATCTCCAGCGTTTCATTGGCAACGGCCTGGCTTTGAGTGTTGACGTAGGTATCAAAGGTCGCAATGCGGTCATCAAACAGCATTCTCACCCCGACGCCCGTTGCCATGCCTGTCTGCTTCGTCAGTTTGATCACCCCCTCGAATGCCGTCTCGTAGCCGTTAGCACTGGTGATTTTTAGCTCAGGCTGAACGGTTGTGTCACAGTTAACGGTGATATTAAACGTTTGAGCGGGGCTGGATAAAAAACCCACGCTCATAAAATCACTGACGGGAAAATCACCCAAATTAACGGTGAGATTTTTTGGCGAAACAGAGCAGGTGACCTGATGCAAAATGACGTTACCTGCATACGCAATATGGTTAGGGCTGCCGATCCCTTCGTGACCGAAAACGCCAATGCCAAATTCGGTCTGAGACTGCACCAGCGTGCCGGAGGTCACGGCGTCGCTTGTTTTGACCAGTTCAAGCGTGACGTCAAAGTTAAACGACTGTGTGCCATCGCCAGAAACATAGCCAACAGGCGTTCCGCGTGAATCGCACTGTACTCCGCCTGCTCCGCTGATTCGCTGACCCTGATCGTTCATCAATGCGACCCCGACACCCGGTACGCCGGATTCGTATACTCCCTTCAGCCCCGGAATTTCCGCTCCGGTACCGTAGTAACACGAGACAATTTCCAGTCCGCTGTCGATACTCTGATCGCAGTGCCCGGCAACATGAACGCTCTGCTCTGTACCCGGAATGGTTGCACCAACCGCCAGCGTCGTCGGGACAGAAATGGAGGCCATGTTAATCATTTTGGGCAGATCCGGCGTGGTACAGGTCGCCTTCGCATGCGGCATAAATAACGCGGCGGTTCCCAGAACCAGTAAGAAAAAGCACTGTTTAATCATTTGCATAATCGTTAGCCTGAACGGTGGATCAGTGACACGGCGCGGCAGCGTTAATGATGCTGGTTTTCTCTTTCTCATCCGTTAGCGCATAGTCAGCGACGCAGTGCTCGTTCGCCCCCTGTCCCCAGGAAACGTAGAGATGCCCTTGCTGCGGCAGACCAGAGAGGTAGGTCTGGCCGTCATTCCCGACAATAAATTCGCTGTCCTTATCCTCGGTGGTGACCGTTGCGCCGAAGGGCAGCGGTTTACCCTTTTGCGTAAGCGTCATCAGTACGCGGTTACCCACGCGGGTGTTAAAGCTGGCGCGCACCACGGCCCCGCGGGTTGGCGTCACGATCTGCGCCGCGTGGGTGACGTCGGCGTTGTCCGGTAGCGTTTCGGTATCCAGCGCGATGGTGTTGCGGCGATACGCGGTAACAAACGGCACGACGGTGTAGCCGCGGAAGTCGGTCTCGACGCCCGTCTGGTTCGTGATATGGGTTCCGTGCGTGCCCGGCGCTTTCACCAGCGCGATGGTGTCACCGAGCGGCTGGCTCAGGGTTATTCCGTTCGCATGGGCAACCACGCCGCCCTGCAAACCGACGTTCAGGGTCTGCTGATACTTATCCTGACTGACGCCTGCGCTCACTTCGCCATATGTCGCTTTGTAATCGGCGTTGATGCTGGTGGAGTTACCGCTGCCGATGCTGCTCAGCCCTTCCTGGATGTTCCAGTTCAGGTTGTCCTCTTTCAGCGCCGTGCCGTTCAGGCCGATGTTCTGCGTCGTGCCGTCTTTGGTGTTGTTCAGGTTGTAGGTGGCCCAGGTGTTATGCATCCAGCGGTCCAGCGGCACCGAGACGCTCAGCGAGAACTGGTTGTCGTTTGTCACCTCGTTACCGTCTTCATCGCTGTCCTGGGTGTTTTTGTTCATGCTGTAGCTGAGGCTGTAGCTCACCCCGTGCCAGCTATTGTTGTAGCTGACGCTCATCGAGGTCATGTTCTGGCTCTGACTCCAGTACGTCTCTTTCACCATGCTCAGGGTGACGGATCCCCAGCCTTCCGGCAGCGTCTGGTCGATGGTGGCTTCGGTTCGGGCGCGGCGCTGCTGCGGTGCAGACCAGTTGTCGGAGCGGGTATATGACTCCATGGTGTCGTCCAGGGTGTAAAACCCTTTGCTGTTATAGCGATAGCCCGCAAGGGTAAAGTTGGTGCCCGAACCGGCGAAATCTTTGCTGTAACGGATGCGCCATGACTGGCCCTTGCTGGACTGCTGTTTTTTCAACAGAGCTCTGGCGCGGGTTACGTCAATGGAGAACGCCCCCAGATCGCCCATGTTTTTCCCGGCGCCAATCGCCTGTGACTGATAATGGTTACTCTGCTGCACGCCGCCGTAGACCGTGAAGCCGAAGGGTAAACCGTAGATGGCGCTTCCCTGGGCAAACGGGGTCTTTTCAACGTCTTTGTCATAAGAGCGATAACGCCCGGCGGTTACGCTGTAGCGCAGGTTTTTTTCACGCTGCAATACCGGCACGGAGGCAAACGGCACCACGAAGTGGCTTTCGCTGCCGTCTGTTTCTTTCACCGTGACCCGGAGGTCGCCGCTGCTGCCGGTGGGGTAGAGGTCGTTAATCTCGAACGCACCCGGCGCGACCGTATTCTGATAAATTACGTACCCGTTCTGGCGGACCATCACCAGCGCGTTGCTGTGGGCGCTGCCGCGAATAATAGGGGCATAGCCTTTCTCGCTGTCCGGCAGCATGTCGCTGTCGGATTTTAGCTCCACGCCGGTATAGGGGACGCTGTCAAAAACGTCGGAAGGTGAGGTGCTTTGGCCCACCGTCACGTCACTTTTCATCGCCACAATATCGCGTTGCGCATAGGTATAAACGGAGGTGAATTTCTGTTCCTCCTCATGACCCGTGGTGCTGCGATTCCAGGTGGAGTAGTTACGAACGCGCCATGCCCCGATGTTGAAGCCGGGACGCAGGTTAACGTACTGGCTGCTGCTATTCTCTTCACCCTGCTGGCGCGCATGGCTCTGGCTGGCGTTGACGCTGTAATTAAGCAGGCCCGCGTTGATCCCTTCGTCAAACTCTTTCGGGTCGATGTAACCGCGAGGAACCTGACCGAGCGCCTTTTGCGGAATGCTCAGCAGCAGCTGCTGATTGCGCACGCGAAAGGTCGCGGATGCCGAAGGGATGGCGTGTAGATCGGCGCACTGACCTTCTGCCCTCAGCTGCGGATATTTTTGCGTTTTGATCCCGAGGCTCTTTAATTCGTCCAGTGTAAAACAAGGCTGGAGCGTGCTGGTGCCCTGTGGATCTTTAACTAAGTTGAAGGTCACGTCGCGGGTATCAATTTTATTGTTATTGATAAAGATCGCGACCTGATATTTACCTGGTGCCTGGCCGGGACCTTTTTCATAGACAGACAGATCGGTCTTTCCCTGCTGCGGGTTATCAATGTCCAGCAGGGCAGGGTTAAAATAATCATCAGCCAAAACCTGCTGCGCAAAGATCGCCATTGCCAGGCAACAAATAGCCATCAGCAATGACGAAAATCGGCAGGTGAACGGCTTTTTATGGCTGTACATGATGATTTTATTACCGGGTAATACGATTAATGAACGGGTTTAGACCATGTCTGACTGATGCTGCCGTAATCGGTAATAATGGAATACGCGACGGTAGAACCTCCGACGTTGCCAGGTAAAGCAAAATGCGTTTCAGTTTTCGGCACAGCCCAGGTGGCTTTTTTGACTTTCTGTCCATTCAGGGTGACGGTCTGAAAATTCATAAAGAAAGGTGTGGGATTATTCACCACTAAATCATTCCCTTCGCGATGCCATTCAAGTTTATCGGCCACATCTTCTGGTCTGCCTTTTACCGCTGACGGGCGATAGAGCAATTTAATGCGGGTATTAATGGCAATTTGCAGCGTATTTACCCCTTCGACATGCTTCGAGGACGGGATCGCTTTAATATTCAGCCAGTACAGAGATTCCCTGTCTTCCGGTAAATTTCCTCCCGTACGGACTACGCGCAGGACGTTATCCTCTTTCGCATCCAGTCGAAAAAGCGGCGGGGTGATCAGGAACGGGGCTTTGGCCTGGTTTTTACCGCCAGAATCGACCCAGGACTGCACCAGATAATCCGTGGTATCCGGGTTTGAAAGACCGAGAGATGATTCCTTTTTATCTCCCTGATAGACCAGCCGGGTGCCATTAATCACGACCCCCGCCTGTGCCGAGGCTGCTACCAGTAAAAGAATGCTCAGTAAATAACCGTGGCGCATAAAGATTTCTCAATAAAAAGATGAGATATTAATGCTCGCAAAAGCATTAATATCTCAGGATTGATAAGATCAGTTATAAATAACGGTGAAGGTTGATACAGAGTTAGCAGGGCCCGCGGTGACTGCCGCCTGGGTTTGAATATAACGCGCACCGAACTCCAGATCGTTAACCGCCGTGCCGGAGGCTAAAGGATATTGCTTCGAAGGGGTATACAGGCTGACAGGCTGCCCGGACGTGTCAACCAGCTGAATAGCCACACCGGTAGCCGCATCGGTATCGGGCGTTAACGCCAGCGCGGCATTATTATCCGCATCCGGGGTACCACCGAAGTTAATCGCTGCCGAGGTTACGGTTTCCGGACAATTGGTTAACTTAATATCAAACTTCGTTAATGTGCTGGTAGAGCCTGCGCCGGTAAATACCGTTTTAGATACTTTTCCCAACTGAACATCTAATGGATTACTTAATCCATTCACGACCTGGCAAGCAGAATCGATAATTTCTCCGGTGAAATTAATCTGCCCTTCACCGTTGGTTGCCGCAAATGCAGATGCAGAACATCCCACCGTTGCGGCGATAAACAACCCTAATGCAACCTTGTTCATAGTAAATCCCGATGTGTTTCTGGCAAAAACGTTGCCTGGACGTTTCACCGTTGACCTTTAATGACTTTTCGATGTTTATTTAATCAAAAAAAGGACAGAGACGAATCTTTTGTCCCAATCACAAATATTGCAAATAATGCTTGAGTTTATTTTTTTATCTGAAAACAGCAGGTTGATAATGATCACAAAACACTATCGGGTGCGTGTCCATCGGGCTATATTGTTAACAAGATGATGCTGTCAGGAGAAATGTCGTGGATTACCGCAAAATTATCAAAGAGGTAGGGCGTGGGAAAAACCATGCTCGCGATCTGGACCAGGAAACGGCCCGTGCGTTGTACACGCATATGCTGAATGGCGACGTGCCGGAGCTGGAAATGGGCGGCATTCTGATTGCGCTGCGCATCAAAGGGGAAGGTGAGGCGGAGATGCGGGGTTTTTATGAGGCCATGCAGTCGCAGACGATGCGTTTAACCCCGCCCGTCACGAAGCCGATGCCGATAGTGATCCCGACCTACAATGGCGCGCGTAAGCAGGCAAACCTCACGCCGCTGCTGGCTATTCTGTTGCAGAAACTCGGTTTCCCGGTGGTGGTGCATGGCGTGAGCGAAGATCCAACGCGCGTGCTGACAGAAACCATTCTGGAATTATTAGGCATCGAACCTACTCTCCATGCTGGCCAGGCGCGGGCCAAACTGGAGGGGAACCAGCCGGTCTATATTCCCGTGCGCGCGCTCTGCCCGCCGCTGGAAAAGCAGCTGGACATGCGATGGCGAATGGGAGTACGTAACAGCGCCCACACCCTGGCGAAGCTGGCGACGCCGTTTGCCGAAGACGCCGCGCTACGTCTTTCCAGCGTCTCCCATCCGGAGTACGTGACGCGGGTCGGACAATTTTTTGCCGAAATCGGCGGGCGGGCGCTGCTGATGCACGGGACGGAAGGGGAGGTTTATGCCAACCCGCAGCGTTGTCCACAGCTGATGCTGATTGAGCCTGCCGGGACGCGGGTCGTACTGGAACGTGGGGAAGAGAACTGCGATGTGATCTTGCCCGAGTCAAAAGATCCGCAGGTCACCGCGCACTGGATCGTACAGTGTCTGGCCGGAAAGGTGCCGGTTCCTCAGTCGATCAAGCTGCAAATGGCCTGCTGCCTGCTGGCGGCAGGGGAAGTGGCATCCGTGGAAGCCGGATTGCAGCGCGTGGCACAGTCGTTTTAAGCAAAAAAAAGCCCGTCCAGTGGCGGACGGGCAAACAAGGGTAACAACAACAGGGTCAATGAGGGTTGGAGCATCTCACCAGAGGGTATGGTGAGGGTGGAGCATAATTCGTTCGATTACTTGTAGATAACCGCAGTACCGCTCAGTTTGTTATTACCGTTAGTGGACGTGATGGTGTATCCACTTGCGCCGGCAGCGGCTGCTTTTTCCGCCAGTTTAGCTTCCAGACCGTCCAGCGTGGTCGCGCCTTCAGCACTCACCACCCCGATTTTGTTCAGATCCTGTGCCTGCGTAGAGGAGACTGGCTCTACGGCGAAAGCGCCGAAAGAGAGAGCGGACAGGGCAACAGCGGCAACAGCATATTTGATGGTTTTCATAGGTCAATTCTCGCAGGTTATTCTGTTAAAGGGACGATGTTCCGTCGATGTGATAAGTATCACGGTTTTTAGCGGAAGATAAAATCGAAGAGAATTGACGTGGTTGATCAAAAAAATTGAATGACAAATAACTTATTGATTATTAATAAATTCAGAAGCGGAATTGACACTTCTTGTGGATGCGCTTTACAGAAGCCATCGGAAGGGCACGATTTGCTACGCGTTTCGCTAAAAGTCGTGAGCGTAAAGTAAACGGCTGGCGCGGTTAACTTCGGTAAAGGAAAGTCAACGTAACTGGCTGTCTTTCGATCCTCTGCGATTATATCCTGAATGTATCGAATTTTTCGAATCTTTCTCCTGCTGACAGGCAATACATAGCCGTACGCCAGGAATGGCTTTACGCCGTGCCTCAGGAATCGGATCTCCGCACTCTTCGCATTCCGTCAAACTTTCGCCGCGTGGAATTTCACCGCGAGCACGCGCGACCGCATCTTCAATAGTACTGTTGATCTGTTCGTTAACGGCGTCGTCATTCGCCCAGCCGGAAGCCATCATGTTCTCCTGATCTGTTTAAGCCATTCATCTTAATATGGGGTTAAAAAACGCACAGTCAAGGCGAAGGAAGGGAATGAGAACTGCATCTGCCTGGCAGATGCAGTGTGGGAAGGAAATCGATTATTTATAGATGGTCGCGGTGCCGTACATATGGTTATCGCCACCGGCAGCGTTCACCACGAAGCCTTTAGCCCCTTCCTGACGCGCTTTTTCGGCCAGCTTGTCCTGAAGGTCATCAAGGTTGCTTGCCCGGCTGACAGAGACCGTCCCCGCCGCACGTAGCTGGCTGGTGTCGTTGCTGTCGGTCAGAGGTTGAACGGACCAGGCTGAGAAAGATGCGCCTGCCAGCGCACCCGCAATAATAAAGGTCAGATATTTTTTCATAATCACATCCTCAGGGGAAACAACAGGTGATTCCTCTTAAGTTTAGAAGCCTGACGCGTGTGATTTAGCGCAAAAATTTGATGATGATCTGCTTATTTTTTGAACGATAAATTCTGACAATTTGTTGACAGATCATAGACATACAGGTCGATGATTTTTGTCGTTTTTTTGTGCGACTCAGACAGATATTTACCCCCGCGCCGTCACAGGGTATCTTACGCGGCTGTTTAAAGGAGAATGCCATGACTTCCCAAAAGCGGGGATTGCACCCGCGTAACCGCCACCGTAGCCGCTACGACATGAAAGCCCTGTGCCTGAGCTGCCCCGAATTGCAGGATTTTATTGTTCAGACACCAGCCGGTGAACCGTCGGTAAACTTTGCCGATCCGCTGGCGGTTAAGACGCTGAACAAAGCGCTGCTGGCCCATTTTTATGGCGTTACGCACTGGGACATCCCGGATGGCTTTCTCTGCCCACCGGTGCCAGGACGTGCGGATTACGTCCATCATCTTGCCGATCTGCTGGCGGATGACAATGGCGGCGTGGTGCCAAAACAGGCCACCGTGCTTGATATCGGTACGGGCGCGAACCTGATCTACCCCCTGATAGGCGCACATGAATATCAGTGGCGGTTTACCGGTAGCGAGATCGGTGCCGAGGCCTTCGCCAGCGCGCAGGCCATTATCAACGCTAACCCGGGGTTAAGCCGGGCCGTTCGTCTGCGTCGTCAGAAGGATGCCGCTGCTATTTTCAACGGCATTATTCATAAGAACGAACAATATGATGCCACCCTGTGCAACCCGCCATTCCACGACTCCGCCGCCTCCGCTCGTGCGGGAAGTGAACGCAAGCGGCGTAACCTGGGCCAGGCTGAAGATGGCGCGCTGAACTTTGGCGGCCAGCAGCAGGAGCTGTGGTGCGAGGGCGGGGAAGTGGCATTTATTCTGCGCATGATTACCGAGAGTAAGGGCTTCGGTCGTCAGGTGAAATGGTTTACCACGCTGGTCTCCCGTGGCGATAACCTGCCGCCGCTTTACCGCGCGCTGACCGACGTCGGCGCGGTGAAAGTGGTTAAAAAAGAGATGGCGCAGGGCCAGAAGCAGAGCCGCTTTATTGCCTGGTCCTTTATGGACGATAATAAACGCCGCAAATAATCGTTTCTCGGGCCGGGTAAGGCGAAGCCGCCACCCGGCTCGTTTACAGCGTCGGCTCCTGCGGAGGGAGCGGCGAAGCGGGCGGCGACAATACCTGATACGTCTGCACCGGCGCTCTCACGTTCGCCAGATCGAAGTGTTTTTTCACCATGCTGTCGAGGGCGAAGCGCACCGTCCACTGCTTCAGCGGCTGGGTGGTGAACGACACGCGCAGGGTAAAGGCAGTGTTCGTCAGCCCGACGATGCCCGCGAACGATGGTTCACCAATCACCAGCCCGCGAATATCCTCCATCTCCATCAGTTCGTTCACCGCATCCCGCAGCGCCTGCTTCGCCTTATCTGCATCTTCGTGACGATCGACATCATAATTCGCCACCACCGAACCAATGCCGCGCACAAAGTTGGCAAAGGTGGTGATCGATGACCACGGAATAATGTGGTACGCGCCGGTATCCTGACGCACGCCGACGGAGCGAATGGACATCCTCTCGACCGTGCCGGTGAGCGGACCGATGGTCACCAGATCCCCGGTATTCATCCCGTTCTCAAACTGGATAAAAATGCCGGTGATAATATCCTTCACCAGCGTCTGAGAACCGAAGGAGATCGCCAGCCCCAGCGCACCGGCACCCGCCAGCAGCGGGGCGATATTCACGCCGATTTCCGACAGCACAATCATGATGGTGATGGTACTGATGATCACCGCCAGCGCGTTGCGGCACAGGGTTAGCAGCGTGCGGGCGCGGGCGCTCGGTAGCGGCCTGCCGTGGACATCCGACACCAGACGGTTTTCGATAAGGCTTGCCAGCAGCGTCCAGCCGACGGCGGAGAAAAACAGGATCAGCGCGATACGAATAAGAATATCAACGGTCTTTTCCCCCGCGCCGTTATGCAGCCAGTTCCAGAAATCAAACAGCCCCCACGCGTTCAGCAGCAGCATAATTGCCACGCAGACCGTCAGAATACGCGCCACCTTCAGGGATACGGTCATCCAGCCATTCACCCGCTTTTGCAGTTCCGGGTAGTTACGCTGAACCTGCGGCGACAGGGTGATCGTTTTCGACAGCCAGCGGGAAAGCAGGCCAGAGACAAAGGCCGCGATGCCGATAATCGCCAGGCTTTTGAACGTCGCCCCCATCATAAATTTCAGGCTATTGCCCGGGTCGAACAGGGAGAAGAAACAGAGCACAATAAAATAGGCGCTGGCCAGCCAGTGCCACACCAGCGCAAAGGCGCGAATAAAGAGGCTGAAAAAGGAGAGGGAGCGATCGGCCAGGTGCAGCAGGCTGTCGGTGATCGCTTTTTTATTGTGGAAGATGAGGTACAGCGCCCAGACGGTAATGCACAGCATGATCAGCACGTTCGCCAGCGCCCCGAACTGCACGTTAACCTGGTTGGAAATAATCGGCACGGCAACCAACAAGCCATAACCGATCAACCCGCTCAGCACGCTAAGCCGCACCGCCCAGTATTTGGCGCTCTGATCCGAAATGGCGAAGGGGCGAAGGTCCGGCACGCGCGGGCAGAAGATCAACCGCAGGAGGGCTTTAAAGAACTCAATCAGGGCAAACGCATTGAGGAACAGTCCCTGCTGAAACGCGATGGTTTTGTTTCCAGTATTAAGGCGGTCAGCCAGCAGCTGACCGACAAACAGCGTCAGGGCCAGCAGCAGCAAATCGATGACAAACGCCCCGGTAATCATTGCCGGAAGATGCAGCCAGCTGCTTTTATGCTGATTCTTTTTGCGTCCCCACTGTCCCATTTTCCGGTAAAGCGGCCAGACAGACAGGCGCAACAGCCAGTAAAAAATGAAGACGGCGCCAGCCAGAATAGCAAACTGGGTGGCGGCGGCGGAAAAGGTGTGAGGATTAAAAGGCTTATGTGAGGTGCCAACCAGGTTGCGATAGAGCTGGGCAAAACGCGACGACAGGGCTTCCCCGTAGCGGCGACTGATGTCGGTGACGTTTTCCAGCACCGTTTTTTCTTCTTCGGCTTCCGGCGGCGCAACAGCTGGAACCGGATCCTGAGGCGGCGTGGCGGCCACCTTCCTCAGCTGATCGATCAGCTCCTGCCGGGACGTGTCGTTCTCAAGCACGTCGGCAAGCGCGCCGTAAGCGGCTTTTTTCTTTTCAGCGTCTGGCTCTGGCGGCGCATTTTGCTGGGTGGCGGTGGCTCCGGTGGTGACGCCGGGAAGGGTTACAGCAAGTGATGGCGCGCTAAACAGGCTAAACAGTAGCAACAGGATCCACGGCACGGCGTCCTCCGACAAAAATATCGTGCAAAATGATAAGTATAGAGCGCGCGGAGCGGAGGGGAGTTTTTGGGAACAATCCGGCATAAAAAAGCCGGGCATGCCCGGCTCTGTGTGTGGTTATCAGGAGACGTGTTGCAGGAACTCCTGAAGGCGCTGGCTTGGTGGGTTCGCAATCAGCGTCTGCGGATTACCGTCTTCCGCGATGCGGCCCTTATCAATGAAGATCAGACGGGACGCCACTTTTTCGGCAAAGCCGATTTCGTGGGTAACGATGACCATCGTCATGCCTTCTTCCGCCAGATCCTGCATAACTTTCAGCACTTCGTGACGCAGCTCCGGGTCGAGTGCCGACGTTGGCTCATCGAACAGCATCATCTTTGGCTTCACCGCCAGCGCACGGGCAATGGCCACGCGCTGCTGCTGGCCGCCGGACAGCTCGGAAGGATAGTGGTGGGCACGCTCCGCCAGACCAACCTTCGCCAGCAGATCTTTTGCCAGCGCTTCCGCTGCCGCTTTGCTGGCCCCGCGCACGCGCAGAGGACCAAACATCACGTTTTCCAGCGCCGTGAGGTGCGGGAACAGGTAGAACTGCTGGAACACCATGCCCGCTTCCTGGCGGATCAGGCGCTCGTCCACTTTCGGATCGTTAACCTTCAGACCATCGACGATCAAATCGCCGCTGGTGATCTCCTCAAGCTTGTTAATGCAGCGCAGCAGGGTGGATTTACCGGAACCGGACGGCCCGATGATCACCACCACTTCGCCCTGCCTGATGTTCAAATCGATATTGTGCAACACCTGGGTTGGGCCAAAGTGCTTGGAAACGTTTTTAAATTCAATCACAGGATTTTCATCCTTCTTTCAAGACGACGCAGAACAAAGCTCAGGACAAGCGTGATAATCAGGTAGACAACGGCGACCGCACTCCAGATTTCCAGGGCGCGGAAGTTACCCGCGATGATCTCCTGGCCCTGACGGGTCAGCTCTGCCACGCCGATAACAATAAACAGCGAGGTGTCTTTGATGCTGATGATCCACTGGTTACCCAGCGGCGGCAGCATGCGGCGCAGCGCCAGCGGCAGGATCACGTGACGGATGGTTTCGCGACGGGAAAGACCTAACGCCAGGCCAGCTTCACTGAACCCTTTATGAATCGACAGCACCGCACCGCGGGTAATTTCCGCAATGTAGGCGCCGGAGTTGATCATGATGGTGACAACGGCGGCGCTGAACGGGTCGATGCGCAGGTCGGTGAAGGCCATCGGCAGGGCGAAGTAGATGAACATGACCTGCACCACAATGGGTGTGCCGCGGATCACTTCGATGAAAACCAGTGCGATGTGATTTGCAATCCAGCCACCATAGGTGCGGGCGAAACCGGCGACAAGACCGATAATCAACCCGCCAACCAGACCGAGGACCGAAATCCACAGGGTCATTTTAGCGCCTTCAAGCAAGAGTGGAATGGCAGGCCAGATGGCGCTCCAGTCAAACTGCATGATGTATTCCTGTATACCGTGGTGAAAAACGAAAAACGTAGGCCCGGTAAGCTTAAGCGCCACCGGGCGTTACAAACCTGAAGTCAGGTGAAATTATTTAGGCTCGGTACCGAACCATTTTTTGTAGATTTCGTTATAGGTGCCGTTCTCTTTCAGGGTTTTCAGCGCGCCGTTAACTTTGTTACGCAGGTCGTCGCTGCCTTTCGGGAATGCAATACCGTACTGCTGAGCTTCCAGAGAATCACCTACCGCTTTGAACTTGCCGTTACCGGCAGTTTTGATGAAGTAAAGGATGTTAGGCGTATCGTGCAGCACCGCATCCGCGCGGTTGGTGCCCAGTTCCATGTAAGCGTTGTCGATGTTCGGGAACTGACGCAGGTCTTTGGTTTTGATGTTGGCTTTCGCGTAATCAACTGAGCCAGTGCCGCTCTTCACGGCGACCACTTTACCGTCGAGATCTTTCACGCTTTTCACATCGTTGTTATCCGCTTTCACCATCACCAGCAGGCCGCTTTTGTAGTAGCCGTCAGAGAAATCGATGGCCTTTTTACGCTCTTCGGTAATGGTGATGCCTGCCAGCGCCAGGTCAACGTTTTTGGTTTGCAGTGCCGGGATAATGCCGCTGAAGTCCATTGGCTTCAGGGTGTAATCCAGTTTGAGTTCTTTTGCGACAGCGGCCCACAGATCCACGTCAAAACCAACGTATTTATCACCCTGTTTAAATTCAAACGGTACGAACGCCGTGTCCGTCGCCACAACCAGTTTGTCGGCAGCCTGCGAGGACACCGCAAACGCCAGGGTAAGTGCAGCCAGTGAAACTTTTAATACAGACTTCATAGCATTTCCTTTTATATCCACGGGGCGATCCCCTGCGAGAACCTCAGGCACAATGAAAAAATCATGCCAGTTTTACAAGCTGTTGTTTTGCAAAGGGGATGATGTCACGCATTGCACGAAAAGCGTGGCAATCCTGCCAGGTTGCACCAGAATGGAGCACCGTTTTGGTGCGCTTCGTTAAGGTCTTCTGACAGGGGGATATTTAGCGCAGAATCTGACGAAAAAACAATCTTCCGTTAACGGTTGTGTGAGGTGATTATTACATTTTATTCACTTTTGCGGCCGTTGCGGGCAAAAGTGCGCACCATAAATGTGCAAAACCCCCGCCAGGGGCGAGGGTTATTCGGAAAATCCGCAGGGATTATTCGATGTTGGACTCAATAAACCACAGGAACTGATCCAGGTCGCGTGATGCGGCAGTGAAGATATCAGCAGTATCTTCATCTTTGGCTTCGCCAATCGCTTTACGAACATCATTCGCCACAATCGCGTAGCGGTCCGCCAGCTCTTTCAGGTGATCCTGAACGGTATGGATATCCAGCGGATAGCTTTTCAATGGCGTTTTGCTGTTGATCACCTGTGTGGTACCCAGTGCCACGCCACCCAGCTGTACGGCACGTTCGGCCATGGTATCCAGGTGAGTCACCAGTGCTGTGCGGAAGCCATCCAGCATTTCATGAACGGCAATAAAGTTTGCACCGCGCATATTCCAGTGAGCCTGTTTGGTGATCAGCGAAAGATCGATGAACTGGACCACCTGGCGATTCAGCAGCTCAATGGTCGCTTTTTTATCGCTATCCGATACATCGTTACGGGTATAAAGCAGATTAGACGCTTTCGTTTTCACCAGTTTAGCGGTACTCATAATCTCATATCCTCTTGATGTTTGTGTCCCAGGTAATTACGGGACTAAGTATAGCACCGGATTTTTTCTCTGCGGTTTGGCTCTGCCTATTGGTTTAATAGTGAAAGTAAGATTGTATTATCAACTTATTGAAAAATAAGTAGTTTATTAAAGTTGATACAGATCAATCTTAATTCATTCTTCGGGAAGCCGGGAAGGTGAAATATTTTGGCAATACAAGATAGTTTGTAAGAAATTATTTGAAGTACTGACGAGGCGTATATTCTGCATGGCGGGTTAGCCATGCAGAATTTAAGGCCTAGTTGAGATCGATTTTTTGCACTTTAGGTTCCGGGCGCATGGTCAGGGTGGAGCCCATTGACGCCGCGATAATGGAACAGAGCGCCAGCGTTTGTACCAGGGTCAGGGTTTCACCGAGGAAAATCATTCCTGAGATGGCGGCCAGCGCGGGCTCCATGCTCATGAGCGTACCAAAAATGCGCGTGGGCAGGCGCGTCAGGGCGATCATCTCCAGAGAGTAGGGCAGGGCCGTAGAGAGAATGGCAACCGCCAGACCAACCGGCAGGATTGACCACTGCCATATTGAGTCTGTCGCTTGTGCCATTCCGATTGGGACAAAGATTACGGCGGCAATTAGTGAGCCTAAGGCGACCGTCGCGGGGCCGTGCTCTTCGCCCGCACGCTGGCCAGTGAGAATATACACCGCCCAGCATGCCCCCGCGCCCAGCGCCAGAGCTGCCCCTGTCAGATCGATTTGTGAAACGCTTTGCCCGAGCGGCAGCAGGAACCATAGCCCCAGCACGGCCAGTATGACCCAGATAAAATCTACCGGACGACGAGAAGAGAAGAGGGCAACCGCCAGCGGGCCGGTAAATTCAAGCGCGACCGCGATCCCCAGCGGGATAGTCTGAATAGAGAGATAGAACATGTAGTTCATCCCTCCCAGTGCCAGCCCATAAAAAAGCAGTGGCAGTCGCTGCTCCTTTTTAAACCGTAGCCGCCAGGGTTTAAAGATAACCACGAGGATCAGGGTGCCTAATGCGATACGCAGCGCCGTGACGCCGGGCGCACCAACCAGCGGAAACAGCGATTTTGCCAGCGACGCGCCGCTTTGTATGGACATCATCGCGATAAGTATGACTGCCACCGGCATCCAGACCGACGATTTACGGGGTAAACCTGGCATCCTTTCTCCTGTCAATTTATGTCAAATGAGGTAAAAGTCGCAGTGTAATGGAAATATGCTGCAACGGTTGAGCTACTGTTGAAAAAAATCCAGGGAAAATCCGTAAAATGAGAAAACGTTGATGATTTTATCGCCTGAAAGATTAGGAATAATCTGGATGAACTAAATGGCGATGACGCGCACTATTAGCATTTACAGGTGAAAATCTGGAGTTATTTGAACGAGATAGCTGGTGCTGGAAATGTTCTGTTACAGGAAAGGTCGCATTAGACATCGTGAATGACAAAGAGTTTCACAGAATTTTTTGATATATTTAAAACTTACGGACTTACTTGAAGCACATTTGAGGTGGTTATGAAAAAAATTGCATGTCTTTCAGCACTGGCAGCTGTTCTGGCTGTTTCCGCAGGTACCGCTGTAGCGGCAACTTCTACTGTAACCGGTGGTTACGCTCAGAGCGATATGCAGGGCGTGATGAACAAAACCAACGGTTTCAACCTGAAGTACCGTTACGAGCAAGACAACAACCCGCTGGGTGTGATCGGTTCTTTCACTTACACCGAGAAAGATCGTACTGAAAATGGCTCTTACAATAAAGGTCAGTACTACGGCATCACCGCGGGTCCTGCTTACCGCCTGAATGACTGGGCAAGCATCTACGGTGTTGTAGGTGTTGGCTACGGTAAATTCCAGCAGACCGAAAACCAGGGTCTGAACCGTACTGCAAGCAACAGCGACTATGGTTTCTCCTATGGCGCAGGTATGCAGTTCAACCCAATCGAAAACGTTGCTCTGGACTTCTCCTATGAGCAGAGCCGTATCCGCAACGTTGACGTTGGCACCTGGATCGCGGGCGTAGGTTACCGCTTCTAATCACTTCGGTGAGCCAGTAAAAAATCCGCCCAATGTGGCGGATTTTTTTTGTTTGTACCCTCTCCCCGTGGGAGAGGGCCAGGGTGAGCATCAGCCCGCACGAAACGGCAGAAATTACTCACTCTTAATATCGAAAATATCCGTCCCAAGATGGTTATAGTCGACTTTCTGTAACTTAAAGTTGGTAATGTAAACTGGCGGGCCCTTCTTCCCGGAGATAAACGGGTAATCATTTTTTATCTCTTTCGCCTTAATCCCCGTCCACTGTGAGAAGAATTTCAGGAAATCGTTCGCGGAACGGCGCGCTTTTATAATGCGATGCGTTTTGTCATCACTCGACAGCACCATAAACGGTACCTGGAAGTTCTGCTGGAACTTGTCATCGTGGGCCAGATACTGCACCTCTTTACCGCGCTCCTTAAACGCCAGGCCGTGGTCAGAGAAATAGACCATCGAGAAGCTGTCGCCGCTGTTGCGCAGCTGCCCGTACAGCTTGCTGAGCAGATCGTCGGTTTGCGTCATGGTGTAGAGGTAGCAGGACGTCTCTTTGGATTGCACAAACTCCGCATATTTTCCCCCGGTACGATCGCATGCCTGCGGGTGTGACCCCATCAGGTGCAGGACAATCAGCTGCGGCTGGGTGCGCTGAGTAGCAAAGACCTGCGCCGTCATTTTTAGCAACGCTTCATCTTTTGTGTTTTTATCGGCTTCGAAATCACCGCTTTTCAGGAACTGTACCTCGTCGGCACGCTTCGCGATGCTGGCGATGGCGGTATCATATTCGCCGATCTGTCCCTGGTTAGAGAACCACCATGTCTGAAAACCTGCCCGGTTGGCCAGGGTGACAAAATTATCCTGAAACTGCGGTTTTCCATCCACCACGCGGTTGAGCGTCAGACCGAGTGATTTCTGCGTCGAGCCGCTGGCCGCCACGTAGTCGGTAAACAGCGTACCGTTAACGGCGCTGGCAAACGGCGTGTTATCCCAGTGACCGCCAAACGCGCCGAGCGCATCGCGACGCGCGCTTTCTCCGATCACCACCACGTAGGTGTGATACTTCGGTTTCACCGCCAGCACGTTCCAGGTGTCTTTCATGGTGGAAAGCTCGGCCATACGTGCCTGCTCGTCGAGCACTTCCTCGTTATTCACCACCACGTCTTTGACGAAGCGAAACACCGGATACCCGGTATCTTTAAGCTTAAACACGCCGCCCCAGGCCAGATTTTGTACCGGCGCAACAAAAAACGTCACCACGCTAAAGGCCAGACACAGGCTTTCAATTTTACCCCATGCCTTTTTCCCGACGGGCTTACGGCGAACCGCAATCACGCCGAGGGCAAAAATGAAAAGGCCAACCACGTAGTTGTACCACGGAAAGATCGTCAGGATCTCTGTGGACTCTTCCATATTGGTGGAGTGGAGCGCCAGCAGGGTATTAAAGTTTGGCGCGCCATAGGCCTGGCCAAACGGGAAATAGGCGGCAGCAACCAGAGAACAGATCCCGATAAGCACCTTCTGCATGCGCGGTGCGCTTCGCCAGAGAAGGTGAAGAATACAGGTGAACCCGACGGCATAAAGCAGGCTAAAGGGGTAGCCAAGAGCAAAGTTAATCAACAGCGATTGCAAAAAATAGAATCCCGTCCACGGGCTTAAGCCCCGGCTGCGGGTAACAAGTGTATCAATCAGGGTTACGTTCATAGATCACTATCACGAAAACGCCATGTGCTCACCCTGGCGTCAAGGGTCAAAGCCTGCCGGACAGTGCGTGGAAAGGGAATGAGAGGTCCGCTTCAGCGAGCCGCAAATTGTGCAGGGCTGCAAGAAGATAGTGCGAGCGTGAATTAAGGTCAACAGTTGCTAAACAGATGTTTTGCGAAGGGGGCTGCAAATACGCAAAAATAATCGGGAACAGGCCAGCTTACAGCGAAAGTGTGACAGGAAAATGAAGCGGCGTACCGCGACGCCGCTTAGTGGGAAGAGTTGTCGTCCTGCTGGGGTTTGGCGTTAAACATATCGCACAGCATGTTCAACAGCATCAGGCGCACTTTAAAAGGAGAGTGGGTAAACACGTTCATACACCTCTTGAATTCATTCATAAGACCTCCTGATTCATGATCCCTTCGATCCGTGAAGGGTGACTGCATTACATACAGATATAGCACAGGCTATATTGTATAGCTATGGCTAATTCGTTAATTTTTTGTGCTTGTAGAGCTATGGTTTACAATGTGCGCTCCGTTACAGGGCGCTGGAAGCGTCAACCCCATTGAGGAAGCACAATGAACCGTCGCGCAGGTAAGCCAACAACAAAAAAAACGACGCAACTGGTGAACGTTGAAGAGCATGTGGAAGGCTTCCGCCAGGTGCGCGAGGCGCATCGCCGGGAGCTGATTGATGATTATGTCGAACTGATCTCTGATCTGATTCGTGAGGTTGGAGAAGCGCGCCAGGTGGATATGGCCGCACGCCTTGGGGTGTCGCAGCCAACCGTTGCCAAAATGTTAAAACGTCTGGCGTCGGTCGGGCTGATCGAGATGATCCCCTGGCGCGGGGTGTTTCTCACCGCTGAAGGCGAAAAACTGGCGCAGGAGAGCCGCGAGCGCCATCAGATCGTCGAGAATTTTTTACTGGTGCTGGGCGTCAGCCCGGAAATTGCCCGTCGGGATGCCGAAGGTATGGAACACCACGTCAGCGAAGAGACGCTGGTGAAGTTCCGCGAATTTACGCTCAAATACGGTCCCTCCGCTGAATGAACATCCCCGGCTTGCAGGCCCTGAAACGCGATCGCTTTTTCCATCTTTTACTTATCACTGGCGTTGGGCTCAGCGTCTTTGTGCCCTTCACGCCGCACACCTGGCCGGCGGCCATAGACTGGCGCACCATAATTACCCTGAGCGGTTTGATGATGCTCACCAAAGGCGTGGAGCTGAGCGGCTATTTTGACGTGCTGGGGCGCAAAATGGTGCGCCGCTTCGCCACCGAGCGCAAGCTGGCCCTGTTCATGGTCTTTTCGGCGGCGCTGCTGTCGACGTTTCTCACTAATGACGTGGCGTTGTTTATCGTGGTGCCGCTTACGCTCACGCTGCGTAAGCTGTGCGAAATACCGGTTACCCGTCTGATTATCTTTGAAGCGCTGGCCGTCAATGCGGGCTCGCTGCTCACGCCGATCGGTAACCCGCAGAACATTCTGCTGTGGGGACGCTCCGGCCTGTCGTTTACCGCATTTACCGGGCAGATGGCGCCGCTGGCGCTGGCGATCGTGGCGTCGCTGCTGGCGGTGGGCTGGTTTGCTTTCCCGAATAAATCGTTGCAGTACCACAGCGGTACAACCGGCCCCCAGTGGCAGCCGCGTCTCGTCTGGAGTTGCCTGGGGCTGTATATCGTTTTCCTTACCGCGCTGGAATTAAACCAGGCGCTGGCGGGCGCGCTGCTGGTGGCGTGCGGCTTCCTGTTCCTCGCCCGGCGGGTGCTGGTGAGCGTTGACTGGACGCTGCTGCTGGTGTTTATGGCGATGTTTATTGACGTCCATCTGCTGATCCAGCTCCCGGTATTGCAGAACGTTCTCCATAGCGTCAGCGGTCTGTCGCAGCCGGGATTATGGCTGACGGCGATTGGTCTCTCGCAGGTGATCAGTAACGTGCCGTCCACCATTTTGCTGCTTAACTATGTTCCCCCTACGGTACTGCTGGCGTGGGCGGTCAACGTCGGCGGCTTTGGGCTGCTGCCCGGCTCGCTGGCTAACCTCATCGCCCTGCGGATGGCCAACGATCGCCGCATCTGGTGGCGCTTCCATTTATGGTCAATCCCGATGCTGCTCTGGTCAGCGGCGGTCGGTTTCGGACTATTCCTTCTCATATAGTGCGCAATTTGTCAGTTTTTCCTGGCAAATGTATAGCAACGTCCTAGCTTTAGTGAACGGCATAGTGTGATGCCGCTCACTGACAGGACCGTTGCTGAACTATGGCAGAAGATCAAAACCCACCTGCTGACGAGCAGGATCAAAACAATAACGAGCGCAAGCGCCCGGGGAAAAAACCGTTAATTATCCTTGGTATCGTGGTCATCGTGATGGTGATTGTGGCGCTGGTCTGGTGGTTTTTAACCCGTAACGAAGAGACCACCGACGACGCCTTTACCGATGGCGACGTAGTGACCATTGCCCCAAAAACGGCAGGCTACGTCACAGAACTTCGCGTACGGGATAACCAGCGCGTGAAAAAAGGGGATGTGCTGGTGGTGATCGATCCGCGTGATACCACCGCCCAGCGCGATCAGGCTCAGGCCCAGCTTGGGCTGGCGGTTGCGCAGCTGCATCAGGCGCAGGCGCAGCTGGCGCTCTCGAAGGTGCAATATCCCGCCCAGCGTGATGAAGCCAAAGCCCAGGTACTTAAAGCCCAGGCGGATATGGCCAACGCGCAGGCGGAGTACCGCCGTCAGCGCGACGTTGACCCGCGCGCGACCACGCAACAAAGTATCGATGCCGCGAACGCTCAGCTGCGCAGTGCGCAGGCGGGGCTGGCCAGCGCCCAGGCGCAGCTGGAGGTGGCGGAGCAGGTCCAGCTGCAAATCCGCCAGCAGGAGACCAACGTCGAAGCCCGCGAACGCCAGGTCGATCAGGCCAGAGCGCAGCTGGAAACCGCCAACCTGAACCTCTCTTATACCGAAGTCCGCGCCCCGTTCGACGGTTTCGTCACCAAACGCAACGTCCAGCCCGGTACGCTGGTGCAGGCCGGCACGGCGCTGTTCTCGCTGGTTTCCCCGAACGTGTGGGTGGTGGCGAATTTCAAGGAGTCGCAGCTTGAGCGCATGAAGCCGGGCGACAAAGTGACCGTGTCCGTCGATGCCTGGCCGGATATGGAGCTGGAAGGCCATATCGACAGCATCCAGCAGGGCAGCGGCTCGCGCTTCTCCGCCTTCCCGTCGGAAAACGCCACCGGTAACTTTGTGAAGATCGTTCAGCGCGTACCGGTGAAAATCGTGATTGATAAAGGGCTGGATCCGAACAAGCCGCTGCCGCTGGGGCTGTCGGTTGAACCGAAGGTCACCGTGGAATGACGGATCACAGCCACGATAACTGGAAGCCAGCCAGTAACCCGTGGGCGGTGGCGATTGTGGTCACCCTGGCGGTGTTTATGGAAATTCTGGACACCACCATCGTCAACGTGGCGCTGCCCCACGTCGCGGGGTCGCTCTCGGCCAGCTATGACGAATCCACCTGGGTGCTCACCAGCTACCTGGTGGCGAACGGCATCGTGCTGCCGATTTCGGCCTTTCTCAGCCGCCTGTTTGGCCGCAAACAGTTCTTCCTGATCTGCATTGTGATGTTCACCATCTGCTCGTTCCTGTGCGGTATCGCCACCGAGCTATGGCAAATCATCCTGTTCCGCGTGATGCAGGGGTTCTTTGGCGGCGGGTTGCAGCCTACCCAGCAGTCGGTGCTACTCGACTACTTTAAGCCGGAGGACAGGGGCAAAGCCTTTGGCCTTTCATCCATTGCCATTATCGTCGCGCCGGTACTCGGCCCCACGCTGGGGGGCTGGATCACCGATAACTACTCCTGGCGCTGGGTGTTCTTTATCAATATCCCGGTAGGGATTGTGACGGTGCTGGCCATCTATCAGCTGCTGGAAGATCCGCCGTGGGAGAAAAAGTCGGAAGAGAAGCTCACCGTCGACTGGACGGGGATCGGCCTGATCGCCCTCGGTCTTGGCTGTTTGCAGGTGATGCTCGACCGGGGCGAAGATGATGACTGGTTTTATTCGAACTTTATCCGCACCTTCGCTGTACTGACGCTGGTCGGTATTATCGGCGCGATCTACTGGCTGATGTATGCCAGAAAGCCGGTGGTGGATCTGCACTGTATGAAGGACCGCAACTTTGCGATCTCCAGCCTGCTGATGGCGGGGATGGCGATGATCCTGTACGGCAGTTCGGTGGTTATTCCGCAACTGGCACAGCAGGATTTGGGCTATACCGCCACCTGGTCCGGGCTGGTGCTCTCGCCCGGCGCGGTGCTGATTGTGCTGACCATCCCGCTGGTGCTGAAGCTGATGCCGGTGGTGCAGACGCGCTGGATCATCGCCTTCGGCTTTACCTGCCTGGCGGTGTCGTTCTTCTGGTCCCGCACGCTGACGCCGGATATCGATTTCGAAACGCTGGTGCTGTTCCGCAGCGCTCAGTCGATTGGACTGGGGTTCCTGTTTGTGCCCCTCACCACAATTGCTTTTATCTCGATCCCGAGGCGGCTTAACGCCGACGCGGCGGCGCTGTTTACCATGTTCCGCAACGTGGCCGGCTCGATTGGGATTTCGCTCTCGACGGCGGCGATCACCGAGCGCTCGCAGGCGCACAGCGCGCATCTGGCTTACCACGCTTCGCCGTTTAACGAGCAATTCCAGCTGGCGATTCGCGAAAGCGCCCAGGCGATCCAGAACTTCACCACTCAGGTGGGCGATCCGACCGGCATTGCCACTGGACGGATGTACCAGACGATGATCGAGCAGTCGCGCTTTCTGGCCTACATTGACGTCTTCACCATTCTGAGCGCGGTGGCCTTATTACTGATTCCGTTTTGTTTATTGCTCTCGCCGGTTAAGAGCGAGGGGAGTGCAGGAGCACACTGATGATACACAGACGTTTACACCCCCTGATGATAATGATGCTGCTGGTGGGTTGCGCCGTCGGGCCGGACTACCAACAGCCTGCACCGCTCGCCACCACGCACTGGAACGATAAGGGCGACAGCGCGGTGAAATCGCAAACTTCCTCCGCCGCCACTAACCCGCGCTGGTGGAAAACCTTCGGCTCGCCGCAGCTCGACAGCCTGATTGAACGCGCCATCGCCGGAAATCTGACGCTACAGCAAACCGTATTACGCATTGCCGGGGCGCGCGAACAGATTAACCAGGCCGGCGGGGCGTTTTTCCCGTCGGTGAATGGCAATGTGCAGGCGACGCGCCAGCAGCTTGGGCTGGAAGGGGAGCTAAAATCCCACGGCGTGTACGACCAGTTGAATAATGTCGATCCTGAACTGCGGGGCGCGTTAGGCCCGCTGACGCAGCCGATTAACCTCTATCAGGGCAGCTTCGACGCCCAGTGGGAAATCGACCTGTGGGGCAAGGTGCGCCGTCAGGTAGAAGCGGCCGAGGCGCAGCAGCGGGCAGCGATCGAGCAGCGTAACGATGTGCTGGTCTCGCTGGAAGCCGAAGTGGCGCGGGCGTGGCTACAGCTGCGTGGGGCGCAGAGCATCATTGCCACGCTTAATACGCAAATTGAAAGCGCACAGCAGACGCTGGATCTGACCGAAAGCCGCCAGCGGGGCGGGCTGTCGCCGCAGATGGACGTGGAGAATGCCCGGGCGCAGCTGGGCAATCTTGAAGCGCAGCTGCCGCAGTATCAGGCGCAGGAACGCCAGGCGATGAACGGGCTGGCGATCCTCCTTGGCAAACCGCCGGGGGCGCTGGATGCCGAACTGCAATCCGTGCAGTCGATGCCTGCCTTGCCGGATATTGTGCAGACCGGTATTCCGTCCACCCTGGCGCGCCGTCGCCCGGACGTGCGCGAAGCGGAGGCGAATCTCCATGCCGCCACGGCGCAGATTGGCGTCTCGGTGGCAGAGCTGTTCCCGAGCTTTACCCTCTCCGGGCAGTTTGGCTTGCGCAACAGCGAATCCAACTGGCTAACCGACTGGAGCAGCCACTTCTACAGCTTTGGCCCGCAGGTTTCCATACCGATTTTCCAGGGCGGTCGGCTGGTCTCCAGCGTTAAGGTGGCGCGCGCGCAGCAGGGGGCGGCGGTGCTGGACTATCGTCAGACGGTGCTGACGGCGCTCGGCGACGTTGAAAACGCGCTGGTGAGCTATCGCACCGACCAGCAGCGTGAAGCGGGCCTGGCGAAAACCATCGACGCGCTGCAAAACGCCTTTGATCTCGCCAGCGACAGCTACCGGCAGGGGATCGCCAGCTTTATTGACGTGCTGGACGCCCAGCGTCAGCTCGCTCAGGCCGAACAGCAGCGGGCGCAGGCGCAGGTGCAGAGCGCGCTTGATCTGGTGGCGCTCTACAAAGCCCTCGGCGGCGGCTGGGAGCCGTATCAGCAGGTGCGGCTGCCAGACTACAGCGTCTTTGGCGACGCCCCGCGCGGATAATCTTTTAACAGCGATGACTCTGGCCGGATCCGCGCAGCGAATCCGGCCTTTTTATTGGGCGCGAAAGTAATATTTTGGCCGGACAAATTTAAGCATTATTTAACCAACATCAGGTTAATGACTGGCACAATAATTCCGTTCTTACTTAAGGGAACTAAGAATGAGTTGGAATAAAGATGTTGCTGTTTCGTATCTCCATTCACACGCGCTGGGGCACTCTCATAGTGAATGTGCTAAGTTTACCCGTCTGGCGATTCTGGCTGGAGGTGTTAATGTGCCTAATACAGATTATGCAAAAGATTATGGGGCGGAATTATTACGTGCTGGATTCCGTGAGCTGCCGCCCGGTTCGACTTTAATAGCTGGCGATGTGGCTGTGATACAGCCTTATCCCGGAGGAAACGGCATAGGTCACATGACTATGTATGACGGCACGCAGTGGATTTCTGATTTTGTTCAAAAAAGCATGAATCCGGGGCCTGGGTACCGCAAAATGCAACCATCCTTTAAAATTTACAGGATGCATTGATGAAAAGGATATTTTTATCAGTCGCTATGTTGCTGGTGGGATGTAGTTCTGCTGCCAGTCAAGATCAGAGTGCGAAAGATACTACCGAATCATTTTATAAATCCTATCTTTGTGCATTCGGCAGTAATGAAGCCAGGCCCTATCCTGCCGACGAACTGCGTAAATATGTTTCTGCTGATACTATTGCTCGCATTGGTGCTATTCAGGATATCCCGGAACAAGAATTAATAGAGTCTGACTATTTTATGTATACCCAGGATTACGCCCGCGAATGGATACCTGCGTTACGGGTGGAAAACGCAAGGCCATTTTTAAACGGGGAAGTAGTCCAGGTGATGGAAGGGGCCGGTGGCGGGAGGAGCATTCACCTTGAAGTATTTCTTCGTCGTGAAGATGATGCATGGAAAATCTACCGCGTTCGTGACTTAACGAACAATCAAGAGCATCCCATATTCAATGCCGGAGCAATTGCCCAGGCAAAAATTGCAGCCGAAAGCGGGCTTTAAACGTTAAACAGGAACTTAGCCTCGGCAACTGCCGGGGCTTTTTATTTCCATCAACCTCACAAAAAACGATCCACACCTTTGATCGACATTTCATCTTCGCCTATATGACTAGTCATGAAATTTAAATGACTAGGCATAAAGGGAGCAACCATGAACAAATCACTGCCAGCCAACTTTTTATGGGGCAACTCGGTATCCAGCATGCAGACGGAAGGGGCCTGGAATGAGGGCGGGAAGGGGATGTCGGTGTATGACATTCGGGAAGCCGGTGAAAACATCTCTGACTGGAAAGTGGCGACCGACTCCTACCACCGGTACCGGGAAGATTTCGACCTGATGCAGGATCTGGGCATGAACTGCTACCGCTTCCAGATCTCCTGGAGCCGCGTCTGCCCGCAGGGTGACGGCGAGTTCAACGACGAGGGCATCGCCTTTTACGACCGCTTTATTGACGATTTGCTCGCCCGCGGTATCGAGCCGATGGTCTGTCTCTACCACTTCGATATGCCGCTGGCGCTGGCGCAGGAGTACAACGGCTTCAACGATCGCCGCGTGGTGGACGCCTTTATCCGCTACGGCAAAAAGATGATCGACTGCTTCGCTGACCGGGTGAAGTACTGGCTGACCTTCAACGAGCAGAACATTTTCCATATGCCGGAAGCTTTTCGCATTTCCGGTTACATGAAAGGTGAGCAAACCCTGCGTGAGCTGTATGAGCTTCAGCACCATGCGATGGTGGCGCACATGACTCTGACCGAATACCTGCACCAGACTAAGCCGGGCAAGCTGATGGGCGGCATGCTGGCGCACCAGCTGATTTATCCGGCCACCTGCAAACCGCGCGATATCTTCTGCGCCCAGCAGTACGACGAATTCCTCAACCAGAACCTGCTGCGCGTCTTCGCGGGCCAGGGCTACAGCCCGGCGGTAATGGCGGTGGTGGAGCAGGAGGGCTTCGGCGATATCTACCGCGCAGACGATCTCGCGCTGTTTGCGCGCACGAAGAACGACTTTATGGCCTTCAGCTACTACGCCAGCAAAACGCTGGACAGCGATGCCATCCCGGAAGGCACGCCGGTTAACTATTACCTGCTGCACGGCGAGAAAAACAATCCGTACCTGAAGGCCACCGAGTGGAACTGGCAGATCGATCCGCTGGGCTTTCGCACCATCATCACCCGCTACGCCAACGACTGGCGGATGCCGGTATTCCCGATTGAGAACGGTATTGGGGTGATTGAGTCCTGGGATGGCGTGAATCCGGTTGAGGACACCTACCGCATCGACTACCACCGGGCGCACATCGAGGCGATGAAAGCGGCAATATTCGAGGATGGGGCAGAGGTGATGGGCTATCTCGGCTGGGGGTTGATTGACATTCTCAGCTCGCAGGGTGACATGCGCAAGCGCTACGGCGTGGTCTACGTCAACCGTGAAAATCACGACCTGAAAGACCTGAAGCGCGTGCCGAAGAAGAGCTACGCGTGGTTAAAACAGGTTATCCATACCAACGGACGCGAGATGTAAGCCGTACGCTGCCGGGCCGTTTTTGTGACTGATTAATGGGAACACTCCGCTATGTCTGAAACAAAAATAACACCGCACATGCAGTCTTTTGTCGATAAATTTGTAGAGTTCTCGGCGCGCCTGGCAAACCAGGTGCATCTTCGCTCCCTGCGCGATGCCTTCGCCACGGTAATGCCGATTTTCATCCTTGCCGGTCTGGCGGTGCTGGTGAATAACGTGGTGTTCCCGTGGATTTTTGCGGGCGACACGCTTACGCAGTTTAAGGTGTGGGGCGAGGCGATTATCAACGGCACGCTGAACATCGCCGCGCTGCTGCTGGCCCCGATGATCGCCTGGTCGCTGGCGCGTAACAAAGATTTCGACAATCCGGTCTCGGCAGTGGTTATCGCCGTCAGCAGTTTCATTATCATGATGCCGATGCGCTTACAGATTACCCCCGTCGGCAGCGACGCCACGGTGAACGTCACCCAGGTGCTGACGTTCGCCAATATTGGCTCCACCGGGATTTTCGCCGGGGTGCTGATTGGGCTGCTCTCAACCGAGCTGTTTATCGCCATTTCACGGCTCAGAGCACTGCACATTTCGCTCGGGGAGAACGTACCGCCAGCGGTGAGCAAATCCTTTACCGCGCTGATCCCGACGATCCTCACGCTCTCCCTGTTTGCGGTGCTGGCGGCCATACTGGCAAACGTTCTACACACGGACCTGATCCATCTCATTACGACCTTTATCCAGCAGCCGCTGCGGCTGATCAACACCAGCCTGCCGGGGACGATTTTCATCTACAGCTTCGGTAACTTTCTGTTCACCCTCGGTATTCATCAGTCAGTCGTTAACAGCGTGGTGCTGGAGCCGTTCCTGCTGATCAACACCAACGAGAACATGCTGGCCTTCGCCAACGGTCAGCCGATCCCGCATATCATCAACAACATCTTTGTGCCGACCTTTGGCATGGTGGGCGGGACGGGCAGCACAATCTCATTGCTGATCGCTATCTTCATCTTCTCAAGACAGAAATCAGCGAAGCAGGTGGCGCGTCTGTCGCTGGCGCCGGGTCTGTTTAACATCAACGAGCCGGTGATTTTCGGCCTGCCGATAGTCTTTAACCTGCCGCTTATGATCCCGTTTGTGCTGCTGCCTGCTATCGGGATTTACTTTGCGTGGCTCTGTACCACGCTGGGGTTCATGTCGCGCTGCGTGGTGATGATCCCGTGGACGACCCCGCCGATCCTCAGCGCCTGGCTGGCGACGGCGGGGGACTGGCGGGCGGTGGTGGTGCAGTTGGCAATCATCGTATTTGGTGTATTCTTCTACCTGCCTTTCCTAAAGGTGGCCGAGCGAGTGGCCTTGAAAAACAGCGGGATAGAAAACTAACTGAAAGGAAGGAAGATGGCGGCGAAGTACATCACCATAGCGCGGGAAATTAAGAAACGCATTATTACCCAGCAGTACGCCGCCAATGAACCGCTGCCGGACCAGTTCGCGCTGGCGGCGGAGTTCAGCACCAGCCGGATGACCATTCAGCAGGCGATGCGCCAGCTGATCGTTGAAGGGCTGGTCTATACCCGACAGGGGCAGGGCACGTTCATCCGCAAAAATTTCCTCCAGCTTTCCCAGTGGGATCTCTCCGGCAGCGACTACTTCGGGGCGACCAAAACCTGGGAACATTTAGGCACGGTGAGCAGTCAGGTTGTGCACTTCGAACTGCGCTTCCCGAACGAGAAAGAGCAGGCATCGCTGATGATAAATCCGGATACGCCGATCTATGACTTTATCCGTCTGCGTTTACTAAACGGTGAGCCGATGTCTCTGGACGCCACGGTAATGCCGCTCAATCTGGTCCCCGGTCTGAACAAAACCCATCTTGAAAGTTCGGTATTCCGGTATGTGCAGGAGACGCTGGGGCTGAAGATCATGGGATCGTATCGGGTGGTGCGGGCGCTGAAGCCCAGTGCGCTGGATATGCAGCACCTTGTCTGCGAGCCAACCGACCCGGTGCTGGAGGTAGAGCAGGTGATCTATCTGGAAGATGGTACGCCGCTGGAGTACGCCCATTGTCACTATCGCTATGACCATGGCGGCATCGTTATCGTGAATAACGGATAAAAAAAAGCGGACTTCAAGGTCCGCTTTTTTAATTATCACGATTAGTTTAAACGCACCGGCATACCGGAACGGTTCTGAATCGCCTGGTCAACGATGGTCGTGTCAACATCCGCCTGAGAGGTAACGGATTGCACCGCGCTGGTCAGCTTAATCGGTACGATTTCGTTGTTGTTGATCTGATCTTCGCTGGTGGACAGCGGGTTATGCACTTCAATGTAACGGCTGCCGTCCGGCTCTGACGTCGCTTTCACCGGTTCGTTAATGAACTGCACGCGCGTACCAACCGGCACGTTATCGAACAGGAATTTGATGTCTTCATTACGCAGACGCACGCAGCCGTGGCTTACGCGCAGGCCGATACCGAAGTTGGCGTTTGTACCGTGGATGGCATACAGACGACCAATGTACAGCGCGTACAGACCCATCGGGTTATCCGGGCCGGCAGGCACAACGGCTGGCAGCGGTTCACCGGCAGCAATGTACTCAGCGTGCATTTTGGCGGTCGGCGTCCAGGTTGGGCCCGCTTTCTTACGCTCCACTTTGGTGGTCCAGTTCAGCGGGGTGTCTTTACCCAGCTGACCGATACCGATAGGCAGAACGATAACGGTGTTGGTGCCTTTCGGGTAGTAATACAGACGCATTTCGGCGCTGTTAATTACGATACCTTCGTGCACGGTATCCGGCAGGATCAGCTGCTGTGGAATGTTGAGTACGGTACCCGCTTTCGGCAGATACGGGTCAACGCCCGGGTTCGCTTCCAGCATGTTAGACAGGCCGAGCTGATACTGCGCCGCGAAGTATTCCAGCGGCTGAGTGTTACCTTCCGGCACCGTCACCACCTGGTTTTCACCCACCAGACGGCTTCCGTCTGTCGGCAGGGGATACGTCACCGCAGACGCGGTCTTACAAAAACCTACTACGGCTAACGCCGCCGCAAAAAGCGTTGTTAATTTCATGTTCATGTTATGCGAGGTATCTAAGCCATTCTGGCGATGAGTTGATAAGTCTGAATCAGTAATGGGAGCGCATTATATGTGCATTCCCGTTAACTGGGAATTCAGATGTGTACGAAATCACATTTTTTTCGATTTTGTTAAAGTTTAGTGGATTACTGCAACACGGGATCTCAATTCGGAATTGTGGCATAATGCCGCGTTTATCACACTTTTCGCAGGAATCTCTCCGTGTTAGTTACCAGCAACGTCACTATGCAGTTTGGCAGTAAGCCGCTGTTCGAAAATATTTCCGTCAAATTTGGCGGCGGCAACCGTTACGGCCTGATTGGTGCCAACGGTAGCGGAAAATCCACCTTTATGAAGATCCTCGGCGGTGACCTGGAGCCAACGCTCGGTAACGTGTCGCTCGACCCTAACGAGCGCATCGGTAAGCTGCGTCAGGATCAGTTCGCCTTCGAAGAGTTCACCGTGCTCGACACCGTGATCATGGGGCATGCGGAGCTGTGGGAAGTGAAGCAGGAGCGCGATCGTATCTACGGTCTGGCTGAGATGAGCGAAGAAGACGGTTACAAAGTGGCCGACCTGGAAACGCAATACGGCGAAATGGACGGCTACTCTGCGGAAGCGCGTGCGGGCGAGCTGCTGCTGGGCGTCGGCATTCCTGTTGAACAGCATTATGGTCCGATGAGCGAAGTTGCGCCAGGCTGGAAGCTACGTGTGCTGCTGGCGCAGGCGCTGTTCTCTAACCCGGACATCCTGCTGCTCGACGAACCGACCAACAACCTGGACATCGACACCATCCGCTGGCTGGAGCAGACGCTGAACGATCGCGACAGCACCATGATCATCATTTCGCACGACCGTCATTTCCTGAACATGGTGTGTACCCACATGGCGGATCTGGACTACGGCGAGCTGCGCGTTTATCCGGGCAACTACGATGAGTACATGACGGCGGCAACCCAGGCACGTGAACGTCTGCTGGCCGACAACGCCAAGAAGAAAGCGCAGATTGCGGACCTGCAATCCTTCGTCAGCCGCTTCAGCGCCAACGCCTCTAAGTCGCGTCAGGCGACCTCGCGTGCGCGTCAGATCGACAAAATCAAGCTGGAAGAGGTTAAAGCCTCCAGCCGTCAGAACCCGTTCATCCGCTTCGAGCAGGACAAGAAGCTGTTCCGTAACGCGCTGGAAGTGGAAGCCCTCACCAAAGGCTTCGATGAAGGCCCGCTGTTCAAAAACTTCAACCTGCTGCTGGAAGTGGGCGAGAAGATTGCCATCCTCGGCGCCAACGGCGTGGGTAAATCCACTATGCTGAAAACCCTGGTGGGTGAACTGCAACCGGACAACGGAACCGTGAAATGGTCTGAAAACGCGCAGATTGGTTACTACGCGCAGGACCATGAATATGAATTCGAAAACGATCTGACTGTCTTCGACTGGATGAGCCAGTGGAAGCAGGAAGGCGACGATGAGCAGGCGGTACGCAGCATTCTGGGGCGTCTGCTGTTCAGCCAGGACGACATCAAAAAGCCCGCCAAAGTGCTCTCCGGTGGTGAAAAGGGCCGTATGTTGTTCGGCAAGCTGATGATGGAAAAACCGAATATTCTGGTGATGGACGAACCGACTAACCACCTGGATATGGAATCGATCGAATCCCTGAACATGGCGCTGGAGATGTATCAGGGCACCCTGATCTTCGTCTCTCACGACCGTGAGTTCGTCAGCTCGCTGGCGACCCGCGTGATCGAAATTACGCCAGAGCGCGTGGTGGACTTCACCGGTAACTACGAAGATTACCTGCGCAGTAAAGGTATCGAGAGTTAAAAATAGCCGGGTGGCGGCTTCGCCTTACCCGGCCTACATTTTATCCCCTCTCCCTGTGGGAGAGGGTTAGGGTGAGGGCTACAGGCCGCACTACACCACCCACTCGCCCCCTTCAACTCCATTCACCCGCAGCGTACGTTTTTCCTCCGCCGGTAATGATACCTTCAGCGCCTTCCATGCCGGACGATAGTCGCCGCGAGCGTTCACCTTCAGGTTGATACTTGCGCCATCACACACCATTTCCCATTCCACCCACAGCGCATTGCCGTTCAGGTAGCCCCAGCTTTCACCGTCGTCTTCAAACAGCAGCCCCGAGGTTGTGCCGACGCCTTTCACCGGGAACAGCTTCAGCTCACGGGTATCGTCTTTATCGGCGCTCACGTGACGGATGCGCTCGCTGAGCGGCAGACCGGCCCCAGCGCGCACCAGCAGCGGCAGTTTTTCCAGCGGCGCATCCAGGACGATGGATTGCCCGCCCGCATACCACGCGTGAGTGTAAAAATCGTACCAGCCCGTTTCGTTATCCGGCAGCCAGACGCGGCGCTCGCGCTGCCCGGCTTCGACGACGCTGGCGACCAGCAGGTCGCGGCCCAGCAGGAAGTCGTCGCACTCTTTGAAGGTTTGCGCATCGTGCTCGTGGTCGAGGAAGGTCGGGCGCAGCATCGGTTCGTCGTCGGCGTGCGCCTGCCAGAGCAGGGTGTAAAGATACGGCAGCAGGCGGTAGCGCAGCTCAATCGCGCCGCGGATGGCAGGCGTGACGCCCGGATACATCCACGGCTCGTTCACCGTGTGGTCATCGTTCCACGAGTGAATGGTAAAGCGCGGGTGCATCACGCCGTTCTGTACCCAGCGCACGAACAGCTCGGCATCCGGCTTGTTGCCGGAGAAACCGCCGACATCGTGACCGACGTTGAACAGTCCGGACAGGCTCATGCCCAGCCCCATGCGGATGTTATAACGCAGGGTGTCCCAGTTGGTGCGGTTGTCGCCGCTCCAGGTCTGAACGTAGCGCTGCATCCCGGCGCAGCCGGAGCGGGAGATCAGATACGGACGTTTCTCCGGCGCAAAGCGCTGCTGGGCCTCCAGCGAAGCGCGCATCATCAGCAGCGGCATCACCGGGCGAATGTGCTTGATGGCGATCTCCTGGCCGAAGCCATAGCAGCGCGCTTCCCCGTCCCACACTTCATACTCGTTGTTGTCGTTCCAGGTGGAGTCGATGCCCATCTCCAGCAGCTGCGTGGTCACGCCGTTCTGCCACCACTGCACCGTCTGCGGGTTGGTGAAGTCGAGGTGCGATCCTTCGTCATCCCAGAAGCTGGAACGTTCAGGCGCATCGGTTTCTGAATCGCGAATGAACAGGCCGCGTTCCGCCACTTCGCTGTAGCGGGGATGATCCTGCAACAGACAAGGCTTGATGTTGGCCGCAAGCCGCAGCCCCGCGTCGTGGAACGCCTGGCTCATCACCTTCGGCTGCGGCACTTTGTCGTAGTTCCAGTTAAAGACGTAGCGCTTGCCGTTAATCGAGGTATAGCCGGAGGAGAGCTGGAACGAGTCGCACGGAATGGCATGCTCTTCGCACAGGCGAATAAAGTTCATCAGCTGATTCTGCGCGTCCGGCGCGTCGGTGTAGTGCATGGTTGAGCCGCTGTAGCCCAGGCTCCATTTCGGTCCGAACAGCGTTTTTCCGGTCAGGCGAACAAAGGCTTTAGTGACGTCCAGCACGCGCCTGCCGGTAAAGATGTAGTAATCGATATCGCCCGCTTCCGCCTGCCAGCGGCGGTAGGCGGTGTGATAGTTGTCGATCTCGTTACCCAGATCCAGCCAGCAGCTGCTCAGGTTATCGTAGAACAGACCGTAGCTCACATCATCGCGACGGGTGAGGGTGAACGGGATGTGCTTGTACAGCGGATCGGTGCTGGCCGCGTTATAGCCCATCGCATCCAGGTTACGCATCTCGTAGCGTTTGCCGTTGCGCTGTAAATCGCCCGCTTTCTCACCCAGACCGTAAAAACGTTCATCCTTACGGCGGCTGAGATAGTGCGCCACGCCGTCACCGTGGGCGTTCAGCAGGTAGGCGCTGGTCGGGCGGTCATTGACCAGCGGCTGCCACTCGCCCGCGTCATTGCGGTAGTGCCACTCCAGCCACAGCGGCTGGTGGACGGTGACGCGCAGCTGCTCGGTTGCCACGGTTAACGTATCGTCCTGCTGCGTCAGCGTCCAGGCGGGGCAGGAGAAGCCGCTGATATCGTCACGACGGCGACCTTCCCACGGCACGTCTTTTTCCGGTGCGATGCTCCAGGTGCGGTCCAGCGCCAGCTCGCCTTTACGCTTGATCAGCACGCGGAACAGGTTCTCTTCCAGCACATACAGGCACAGGCGGTGCTGGCTATCGACCAGCAGTTCCAGATGGTTTGCCGACTGCGTATCAAGGGTCCAGTTTTTCAGGGTTTTCATATGCAATACATCCACTATCAGGCGCGCTTGGCGCGACGTTCAGCAATAAATGCTACCAGGAAGAGAGCGCCAATCAGGTCAAAGAAGCCCATGGCGATAAAGAGCGGGTTAAAGCCGATTTTGTCGGCGGTCACACCGATTAACAGCGAGAACAGGAAGCTGGCGATCCACGCCGCCGAGCCGCGCATGCCGTTGACGGTCGCCATCTGGCCTTTGTCGAATGACTCCACGACCAGGGCGCTGAGCATGCAGGAGATGATCTGGTGCCCGAAGCCGCCGATGGAGATCAGCACGATGGTGATATACGGGTCGCGGGTTACGGCGACGACCGCCAGTGAAATCATCAGAAACGCGCCTGTGACGGAGCTGGCCACCACCGAGTTCACGCGGGAGCAGCCGAACAGGCGGGTATACAGACGCGTCAGGTAGCCGCTCGCCACGCTGCCGAGGTCGGCGGCGAGGAACGGCAGCCAGGCAAACATCGCAATCTGCTTCAGGTCCATGCCGTGCTCTTTGGCGAGGTACAGCGGCACCCAGAAGCTCAGCACCGCCCAGGCGGGTTCTGCCATAAAGGCCGGAATGGCGATACCGTAGAAACGTTTGTTTTTTGAAACGGTTTTCAGCGCGGTCAGGAAGGGCAATTTGACCGGCGCTGGTTCGTTATCCTGCTTGATAAACGCCAGCTCGTCCTTGCTCAGGTTCGGGTGCTGCTCGGGGTTGTGGTAGAACGCCCACCAGAGGATCACCCACAGCAGCGCCAGCACGCCGGTAAACATAAACGCGCCCTGCCAGCCGAACGAGGCGTGAGCAAAGTAGATGATAGGCGGAGCCAGCATCGCGCCGATGGAGAAGCCCACGCCCGCCCAGCCAGCAGCAACGGGACGCTCTGATTTCGGGAACCATTCGCCGATGGTTTTGGCGTTCGCCGGGGTGGCAGCGGCTTCTGAAGCCCCCATAAAGAAGCGCAGTATGGCCAGGTGCAGCCAGCTTCCGGCGCCCGCGTGGAAAATACACATCAGCGCCCAGATCCCGGCGCAGACCATAAAGCCAATCTTCAGGCCAATGACGTCAATCAGCCAGCCGCACAGGGGCTGGAAAATGGTATAGGCGATCTGAAACGCGCCGACGATCCAGGAGTATTGCTCGGTGGTGATCCCGAGGCTCTCTTTCAGTTCCGGAGCGAGAATACCTAAGGAATTTCGGGTGATGTAGTTAACGGTGACGCCCAGCAAAAACAGCAGCAGCACGTACCAGCGCAGGTTCTTGATGACGCGACGGGTTTTGCTTGTCGCAATGGTGTTATTGATGTCCTGACTCATTTTACTCTCCACAAGACGGACGGTAAGGGGACGGAGGTTCAGGTGTCACACAGATTGTTATGCCTTTGATTTCAATCCGCTTATAATGCTTAAGTTGCTATACAACTAGTATGGAAGCTGTGTGACAAGTTCACCTTAAGGAAGAAAATGAGTGGGCAAAAGTGGATTTTGTGCAAAATTTCTCATAACCGACGAAAACACTCTGGCATGATGGCATTCACGTCAGTTATTGCCTGACACACACGCTATGAAAATTTTTTCATTTCGCAAATGGAGCCAGATCACAAAATGGACAAAAGGCTAAAAATCACCGAAATCGCGGCCCGTACGCAGCTCTCCATCAGCACCGTTTCGCGGGTGCTGGCGGGGAAAGCGAATACCAGCGAAAAAGCGCGTGCAAAGGTGCTGGCGTGCGCGCGCGAGCTGGGGGTAATGGACGGCATGGCGGCAGGGCGTCTGCTGCTTAACAGCCTGGTGGTTTTTGCCCCGCAGCGCGCTTTCGACGAGCGGTCCGACATCTTTTACTACCGCGTGATCCAGAGCGTGAGCAAAGCACTTGCCTCCCACGAGGTCCGGTTGCGCTACTGCGCGCTGGAGGAGAACGACAGCGACGCCCAGCTGTTTCTGGCGCGGATGAACGAGCCGGACACGCAGGCGGCCATTCTTCTTGGTATTGACGATCCGCATATCCACGATCTGGCGGTGGACGTGGGCAAACCCTGCATGCTGATTAACTGCCGCGACCGGCACATGCGTCTGCCTGCCGTTGCGCCGGATCACCGCGCCATCGGCGAGCGGGCGGCGGAGTACCTGTTCGAGATGGGGCACCGCGAGGTGATGAACGTGCTGTGCCTACGTCGCTACACCATGGAGCTGCGCCTGTCGGGGATTCGCGACGCGTGGCAGTCCCACAACCTGGCGTTCAACGACAAGCGCGATCTGCTGGTGGTGCCAAGCTTCAGCGCCAGAGAGACGGAGCAGCTGGTGAGCGATTGGCTAAATCAGCAGCAGGGAAAAGACCTGCCGACGGCATTCCTGGTTGGCGGCGACTTTATGGCGGCGGGCACCATCAGCGCCTTAAAAAACCACGGCCTGCGCGTGCCGCAGGACGTCTCGGTGATGAGCATCGACGGCTTTAACCTGGCGGCGATTCAGGATGTTCCATTAACGGCCGTGCATGTTCCCCGCGATGAGCTGGGAACGGAAGCGGTACACATGCTCCAGCAGCGGCTCATGCGCCCGGACGCGCCGGTAGGCACATTGCTGCTGAACGGCACGCTGACCGTGCGGGAGTCGGTACGGCGGATACGTCAGGGAAAACGACGCACCGCCGTGGAGCGGGAAGGGCTGTACGACAGCTAGACCATGCCCAGCGCGCGTTTGCCGTGGATGTTGAGATCGTTCACGGTAAAGCGGTCCTGCCAGGTTTTTTCATAATCCTCGCGCGGGAAGTCTCCCGGCGACGCGCCGGTTTCCAGCGCTTCCTTGACCTTCTTCGCGTAGGCGAGGTTTTTCTCGCACATCGGTGCGGCGGGGATATACATCACGTTGCCCCAGCCCTGCTGATTATCCACCGGCGCGACGGAGTGGATCACATCGCAGTGCCACCACACCGAATCACCCGCCTCCAGCGCAGGAATGCTGGTCAGCGCCTCGATAAGCAGCGGGTGCCACTTCTCGGAAACCGGCAGCACGCGCCCCGGCGCCACGCCGCACAGCTCGTCCTCCGGCACGTCGTCCAGCAGCGGACGCAGCAGAATATAGGCCATTGCTTCCGGGATCGGCACCACGTGCAGCAGCCCCTGACCGGGGATCATGTCCGACAGCGCCGTCCAGCCCTGGAAGGTGCGGAACACCGAGCATTTGGTGGTGTTATCGACGGTATACTCTTCCACTTCGGTACGATGCGCGGCGTTCCACGGATCGTATTTCTCAACGTTGCCGTCAAACACGCGGGCAAAGACCTGCTGGTAGGCAGGCAGCAGCCAGCGCTCCAGCGCGCCGGAGTCGGTATGCGCGCCGAGTCCCTTCGAGGTGGTTCCCGGCGGACGGCGGCGGATACGATCCGGGTAAATCACGCTCACGTCCGGGTCGAACCACTGCTTGCCGTTGCTCTCGAACGTCCATAAGCGGTTCAGGAACGACTGCACCTGCGCCATTTCTTCGCTCTGGCGCGCCTGCATTTGCGCCTGCGACCAGTAGATCGGGTAAATCTCCGGACGGGAGGCGGTCAGGGTGCCGAAGAAGTTATCGCCTGGCCCTTTGTACACCTCGTCAAACTTGTTCAGATCGAGGTAGTCGAGCATCGACTGATCCCACGCCAGCGCCTGCTCGCGCGGGAAGTGACCTTTAATCACCGCGCAGCCGCGGCGCTTAACGGCCTCGCGCTGCGCGTCGGTAATCGTGCCGTTTTTCACATCGTTAAACGGAATTACCGGCCAGACGGATTCACCTTTATTTTTGAGGGCGTTAATTTCCGCCACGCGGGTGGCAATGCTGTCGCTGAGCTTGTCGAACACCGCCTGCACGTCGCCGATCTGCGCGCGTAACTCACGTTTCAACTGACGGATTGCCGCTTTGTGATCCGCCGGCAAGGTTTCACTGGTAAAGGTCATAACTGCCTCGCATCTTTCATTCGAAAGTAAAAATATCTACAAGCGATACTTTAAGTTAAAAATAAGTTAATGCAAGTTTAAAAACTTGACCTGCGCCACAGGACGGGAAAATGAGTGAGGGTGCCGGAGCAGGACTCCGGCGAGGAAAGGATCAGACGTCGAAAGGAGAGTGGTTGTCGAGCACGGCCTGAATGACGTTCAGCGCGCCCTGATGGTTGTTGTCGTCAGTGCTGTAGCGGCTGATTTCTTTGATGCTTTCCGCCGCGTTGCCCATCGCAAAGGAATATTTCACCAGCTTCAGCATCTCGGCATCGTTGCCGCTGTCGCCAATGGCCACGCACTCTTGCGGAGAGATTTTCCAGCGCTTCAGCAGGCGGCTGATGCCGTTGGCTTTGTGCAGGCCGGGGATAATTAAATCGACAAAGCCAAAGCCGCTGGTGACCGGCTTCATGATGCCGTCCAGGGAGACGTGGAGTTTATCCACCAGATTAGGAATATCGCTGTCCGGCAGGTTCAGGGAGAACTTAAACAGCACGTCGTCAATGTCGCGGTAATCGCTGATGCGCTTTAAGCGGTGGTAGTGCTTTGACATTAGCGCCACGAACGCGTCCGGCGCTTTATCGCTGACGTAGGCGCTCTCCAGCCCGCAGGCCACGAAGTTCAGCCCTTTGTCTTTCAGCAGTTCGCCAATCACGATCTGCGACTCATGGCGGGTCAGTTCGCCGTGGAAAATCTGTTCGCCGCGATCGAAGACCAGCGCGCCGTTTTCCGCCACGAAGGAGATTTGATCCTTCAGTTCCGGGAAAAACGAGATGAGCTGGTAATACTGGTTGCCGCTGGCGACAACAAATTCAATGTTGCGGGCTTTAAGCTGTTTAAACTGTGCCTGGAAGCGGTCACGATCGTACTGCTTGGCATCATCAAGGAAAGTTCCGTCCATATCGGTGACGATAACTTTTACGGTCATACTATGCTCCTGGGTCACTGCGTTTTGAAACATTCTAATAACAAGGTGACGGGGAGCACAAATTTAATTTCATTCGAAAGTAAAAGCAAAACGGCAACCGAGGTTGCCGTTTTTAGTGTTTTCTCCCTCTCCCTCAAGGGAGAGGGGATACACTATTACAGCGTATGCTCAGTACGGGCGATAATATCGTCCTGCGCATCCGGTGACAGGGCGGTGAAGAACGCCGAGTAGCCCGCGACGCGCACTACCAGGTCGCGGTACTGGTCCGGGTGTTTCTTCGCTTCCAGCAGCGTTTCGCGCGAGACGATGTTGTACTGAATATGCCAGCCCTTATGCACCTCGAAGAAGGTGCGCAGCAGCACCATCAGCTTCTGGCGATCGCTGTCGTTTTCCAGCGTCGACGGGTTCAGCTTCTGGTTAAGCAGCACGCCGCCAAGAATCGCTTCCGTCGGCAGTTTACCCACGGAGCCAATCACCGCCGTCGGCCCGAGGTGGTCGGTACCGGAAGCCGGGCTGGCCCCTTCCGCCAGAGGGGTATGCGCCTTACGCCCGTCCGGCGTCGCCATGGTCGCCGCGCCAAACGGCACGTTTGCTGAGATAGACGACGTGCCCGCGTAGTAGTTACCCCCAATCGGGCCGCGGCCGTAGCGTGGGTTGTGATACTGCTTCAGCTCTTCAATGTAGGTTTCGTAGGCGCGGGTCAGCAGCAGGTCCACGCTGTCGTCGTCGTTGCCGTACTTCGGCGCGCCGTTGATCAGGCGCTGGCGCAGCTGCTCGTGGGTTAGCCCCTCGAAGTCATCCGCCAGCGCCGCCGCCAGCTGCTGCTGGCCGATGACGCCCTGTTCGAACACCAGCTTCTTCACCGCCGCCAGGCTGTTGCCGAGATTGGCGATACCGACCTGTAGGCCGGAAACCCAGTCATACTTCGCGCCGCCTTGCTTAATGCTTTTCGCGCGCTCGATGCAGTCGTCAACCAGCGCCGAGCAGAGAATATCGTGGACGTTCTCTTCCAGCATAGTATCCACCACGTATTCAATTTCGATGGATTTGCGGGTGTAATAGCGGATCTGGGTGTCCCACGCCGCCATCACCTCCTCGAAGTTATCGAAGTTACCGGCAGAGAGGGCTTTCTCCTGCGGCAGGAACACCTTGCCGCTGGTGGCGTCGCGGCCGCCTTCCAGCGCGGCCAGCATCACGCGGGCGAAGTTAATAAAGCTCATGCCGGTGCAGCGGTAGCCCCATTTGCCGCCCACCGCGGTTTCGATACAGCCAATGGCCGCGTAGTCGTAGGCGTCGTCGCGTTCAACGCCGAGCTTGATGAATTCCGGAATGACGATTTCGTCGTTGTTGAACGCCGGCATGCCGAAACCGCAGCGGATCACCTGCACGCAGGCGTCGAGGAAGTCGTTGCTCATGCCCGCGTGATAGCGCACGCTCAGGTTTGGCTGGGTGGAGCGCAGGCGGCCGCAGGATTCGAGGATCGCGTAGGAGAGCGGGTTGACCGCGTCCATTGGCTCGCCGTTGACCAGCTTCTGGCCGCCGATGGTGACGTTCTGATACAGCGGGCTGCCCGCAGAGGCTTTGGAGTGCGAGCCGGAGCGGATTTTGTTCACCTCCAGCAGCTTCAGCCAGCAGCTGTGCAGCAGCTCGATGGCGTGCTCGCGGTCCAGGCTCTGGCCCAGCTCCACGTCGCGGCGGTAGTACGGATAGAGATACTGGTCCATACGGGCAAAGGATACGGAGTGACCGTTGGACTCAATTTGCAGGATTAGCTGAATGAAGTAGCACAGCTGCAGCGCCTGCCAGAAGGTTTTTGGCGGCTCGTGGGCGATTACGTCACAGTTTTCCGCCATTGCCAGCAGCTCGTCGCGGCGGCTTTCGCGGGTTTCGCTGGAGGCTATCTCGCGCGCCAGATCGGCGAAGCGTTTGATGTGCAGGCTGACGGCTTCCAGCACAATATCAATGGCTTTCAGGAACTGATCGCCGTGCAGGTCTTCCAGCACCGTCAGGTTGATGCGTGAGCGGCGCTCGGCCACTTTGGCGCGCAGGCCGTCCAGCCCTTTATCCAGCACCAGCGGGAAGTTCACCGCCAGGTGCGCGTCGCCGGAGGTCATGTTGCCTTCGGCTTTGATGATGCCGGTTTCCAGCAGGCCTTTCTGCTCGTCGGTGAACATGCCGTAGCAGCGATCCTGCACCGTCTGGCCGCGCCACCACGGGCAGATCGCATGCAGCACGCGCTTGTTCTCTTCGCTCACCGCAAAGCCCGCGCCCGGACGGTCCGCCAGGTCGTCAATCTCTTTCTCAATCCAGGAGACGGTATATTCCGGGAAGATCGGCGCGGCGCGCACTTCGCTTGCCTGGTTCCCGATGATCAGCTCGTCGTGCTTGATCCAGATGGTACGCTTGGCCAGGTGATGCGCCAGCGCCAGGGCGCGGCGCACCGGGATCGGCTTGTCCATGTGCTGCTGGTACATTTCGGTGTAATGCTGGGCGCGCTCGGTACAGACCGGCGGCTTCACGATATGCACCAGGGCCGTTTTGTGCGCCTTAATGCGCTCGCTGAGGGTGTTGAGATTCAGGGTGGTCATAAGTTTATCCTCGTAAGGTCGCGGTTAACCCTTTCTGGCAGGCGTACTGCTGCGCGAAGTCCAGCAGGGCAGGGTTATCCAGCGGTTTGTCAGGGGCAGAGTAGGGTTGGCCGAGCAGGGTGTATTTGTTCATGCCCAGCGTGTGATACGGCAGAAAATGAATATCGTGGACGCCGAGTTCATCGGCGGCGAAATTGGTAATGGCGGTAACGGACGCTTCATCGGCGTTAAAGCCCTGGATCAGCGGCACGCGGATGGTGATCGTTTTCCCGGCGGCGGCCAGGCGTTTCAGGTTGTCCAGGATGCGCTTAGCCGAACCGTCCGTCCACTGCTTGAAAACATCTCCGTCGACATGCTTCAGGTCGGCGAGGAACAGATCGACGTACGGTAATGACGGCTCGATATAGTGCCAGGGCACGTGAAGGCAGGTTTCAACGGCGGTATGAATGCCTTGTTCATGGCTGGCTTTAAACAGGGCGTGCGCCAGGTCAGGATTCATAAACGGCTCGCCGCCGGAAAGGGTGATCCCGCCGCCGCTGCGGTCGTAGAAGGGCTTGTCTCGCAGCACGGTGGCCATAATCTCCTCCACCTGCTTCTCTTCACCGCAGACGGTAAGCGCCTGGGTCGGACAGCAGTCGGTGAGGGCAGTGAGCGTCTCGTCGTTAAGCTTCTCACGATGAATGACCAGCCCGTTCAGCGCGCGTTCAACACACCCCGGCGCGGCCTGCTGACACAGTTCACAGCCGTCCAGGCACAGACGCGCATCAAACAGCACGTCCCGGCTGCGGGAGCGGCTTTCCGGGTTCTGACACCAGCGACAGCCCAGCGAGCAGCCTTTCAGGAATACCACGGTTCGAATACCTGGGCCGTCGTGGGTGGAGTAACGCTGTATATTGAAGATCATTTTTTTGCCCTCGGATTACATATGAAGATTAAATTACTTTCGAATGAAAGTTATCTTGATATGGGTCAATTCCTGAGCAGGTTTTGCTGTGATAGGGTAAGTGCAGGCTAAATTTGAGGGTGACATCATGGAACTTTATCTCGACACATCTGACGTTGCGGCAGTCAAAAAGCTGGCGCGTATCTTCCCGCTGGCGGGCGTGACCACTAACCCAAGCATTGTGGCGGCGGGTAAAACCCCCCTGGAAGAGCTGCTGCCCGCGCTGCACGACGCGCTGGGCGGCAGGGGCCGGCTGTTCGCTCAGGTGATGGCGAAGACTGCCGAGGGGATGGTGGAAGACGCACGTAAGCTGCGCGCGATAATCAATGACCTGGTGGTGAAAGTGCCCGTGACCGCTGAAGGGCTGGCGGCGATCAAGATGCTGAAAGCGGAAGGGATCCCGACGCTGGGTACGGCGGTGTACGGTGCCGCGCAGGGGATGTTGTCCGCACTGGCGGGGGCTGAGTATGTGGCCCCTTACGTGAACCGCGTGGACGCGCAGGGCGGGGACGGGATCCAGACGGTGGTCGAACTGCAACAGTTGCTGACCCTGCACGCGCCGCAGTCAAAGGTGCTGGCCGCGAGCTTTAAAACCCCGCGCCAGGCGCTGGACTGCCTGCTGGCAGGGTGCGAGTCCATCACGCTGCCGCTGGACGTGGCGCAGCAGTTTATTACCTCTCCGGCGGTGGATGCGGCAATTGTGAAGTTTGAGCAGGACTGGCAGGGGGCGTTTGGGCGGACGTCTATTTGATGGGTGTGGCCTGATGCCCTCACCCCAACCCTCTCCCACAGGGAGAGGGAGCAAACACTAAAACGGCAACCTGAAGGTTGCCGTTTGCTTTAACCTTCGCACACCTCACACCCGGGATTACGCATTAGCTTCATCTCGCGAAACTGGCAGGTCATCGCGTCATACATCACGATTTTACCCGCGGCGGGCGTGCCATAGTGCGCCAGCACTTTGATCGCCTCCATGGCCTGCAAGGAACCGATAACGCCAACCAGCGGCGCCATTACGCCCGCCTCGACGCAGGTGAGGGCATTCTCGCCAAACAGACGGCTCAGGCAGCGGTAGCAGGGCTCTCCTTCAGCGTAGGTGAAGACGGTGATTTGCCCCTCCATGCGGATGGCCGCGCCGGAAATCAGCGGCGTTTTATGGGCAAAGCAGCCCGCATTGAGCTGGTTGCGAATGGCGACGTTATCGGTGCAGTCCAGCACCAGGTCATGCCGTGCAATCTGCGCAAACAGCGCGTCGTCATCCAGCATCGCGTCAATCAGGGTGAACTGAACGTTGGGGTTAATGCGCGCCAGCGCCGTGCGTGCTGATTCCACTTTAGGCTGACCGACCGTCGCGTCGCTGTGCAGCGTCTGGCGTTGCAGGTTGGACACCGACACGGTGTCGAAATCCAGCAGCGTCATGCTGCCGACGCCCGCCGCAGCCAGGTATTGTGCTGCCGCGCAGCCCAGCCCGCCAAGACCAACAACCAGCACGCTGGCCGCCTTGAGCGCCTCCTGACCCTCGAAATCAAATCCGCGCAGCACGATCTGGCGGTTATAGCGCATCATCTCCGGGTCGCTCAGTTCCATCGTCATGTCAGCCTCCGAACAGGTGGTTAAAGCGTTCCACTTCAACCCATTCGCCCGCCTCAACGTGGCCGCGATCGCGCTCCAGCACGATAAAGCAGTTACCCTGGCTGAAGGAGCTAAAGATGTGCGAACCCTGATGCCCGGTGGTGCTCACCTCCAGCTCGCCGTCGGCGTTGCGCGCCAGAATGCCGCGCTGGAAATCGAGACGGCCCGGTGATTTTTTGAGGCGCGTTGCCGCCCGCACGCGCACACGTTCCGGCAGCGGGCTGGCATTGTTGCCTGAAAGCTTCGCCAGCAGCGGGATCACCAGCTGGTAGAAGGTCAGCGCGGCAGAGACCGGGTTACCCGGCAGGCCACAGAACCAGCTGTGCGGAAGTTTGCCAAACGCGAACGGTTTGCCCGGCTTAATCGCCAGCTTCCAGAAGGCGATTTCACCCAGCTCTTCAAGCAAGGTTTTGGTGTAATCCGCTTCGCCAACCGAAACGCCGCCGGAGCTGATCACCACGTCGGCAGAGGCGTCAGCGTCGATAAACGCCGCGCGCAGTTTTTGCGGATCGTCAGGAATGATACCGAGGTTAATCACCTCGCAGCCCAGCTGCTCAAGCATCAGGTGCACCGCCAGACGGTTGGTGTCGTAAATCTGCCCTTCGTTCAGCGGCTGACCCGGAAGCTGTAGCTCGTCTCCCGTGGAGAACACCGCTACGCGCACTTTGCGGACCACGTCAATCTCCGCGATGCCAAGCGATGCCAGCACCGGCAGTTCGGCGACCGTCAGTTTTTGCCCGGCGGCAAAGACCGTTGCGCCCAGGGTAATGTCTTCCCCGATATGGCGGATATTCTGTCCCGCTTTGACGCTGGCGGTAAAACGCACGCCGTCGTCCGTTTGTTCGGTCTCTTCCTGCATCACCACGGCTTCACAGCCCGTTGGCACCGGCGCGCCGGTCATAATGCGCACGCAGGTGCCCGCTGGCCACTCACCGTTGAACGGCTGCCCGGCAAACGCTTTCCCTGCCACCGGCAGCGGCTGACCCGTTTGCAGATCCGCCAGACGTACGGCATAGCCGTCCATCGCCGCGTTATCGAACCCCGGCACGTTCAGCGGCGAGACGATATCGCGCGCGGCAATACGGCCAAAACAGCGCACAAGCGGCAGCGTCTCAACGTCGTGCAGGGGAGTAATACGATCAAGCATCTGCGAGAGTGCCGTCTCAAGCGGCATCAGTCCGGCGGTAAAATCCATGGTGGGCTCCTGCGGAGTAACAACGAAAGCGCTCATTATGGCAGAAAAGTGCGGCTAACTGTATGACCCGATGGGTGTACGCTTTACATCACAGTTGCGTCTTTCTATATTCAAAAATCATCTGAAGATTCGTCGACGATAATGATATTTATAGAAAAAGCAGCCAGCCAGGCTGATGGGTGATGCGAAATGAGTAAAGCGGTTATCGCAATTCATGGCGGTGCCGGGGCAATCACCCGTGCACAGCTCAGTCCCGAGCAGGAGAAGCGTTATATCGATGCGCTGAACGCCATTGTGGAAACAGGCCAGCGGATGCTGGAAGCGGGCGACAGCGCGCTGGACGTGGTGACCGAAGCGGTGCGCCTGCTGGAGGAGTGTCCGCTGTTTAATGCCGGTATTGGCTCGGTCTTTACGCGCGATGAAACGCACGAGCTGGATGCCTGCGTGATGGACGGCGTCACCCTGAAAGCGGGCGCGGTAGCGGGCGTCAGCCGTCTGCGTAATCCGGTGCTGGCCGCGCGTCTGGTGATGGAACAAAGCCCGCATGTGCTGCTGGCCGGGGCGGGGGCGGAAAAATTTGCCGTCGAGCACGGTATGGACACGGTCTCGCCCGAGCTTTTTTCCACCGAGGAGCGTTACCGACAACTGCTGGAGGCCCGTACAGCGGGGATGACGCAGCTGGACCATGCCGCGCCGCTCGATGAACGCAGCAAAATGGGCACGGTAGGCGCGGTGGCGCTGGATAAAGCCGGTAACCTCGCCGCCGCGACGTCGACAGGCGGCATCACCAACAAACTTCCCGGTCGCGTCGGCGACAGCCCGCTGCCGGGGGCCGGGTGTTACGCCAATAACGCCACCGCGGCGGTGTCATGCACCGGCACCGGCGAAGTGTTTATCCGCGCGCTGGCGGCCTACGACATTACCGCACTAATGGATTACGGCGGATTAAGCCTGAGTGAAGCCTGCGAGCGGGTAGTGATGGAGAAACTGCCGGCGCTGGGCGGGATTGGCGGCTTAATTGCGGTGGATCGGGAGGGCAACGTGGCTCTGCCGTTCAACAGTGAAGGAATGTACCGGGCGTGGGGGTATGCCGGCGATGCGCCCAGCACAGGCATTTATCGTGAATAAGGGGGCATTGCGTGCCGCACCGTGAAGAGCTGGACAACTGCGAAGTGCTGGCTGTCCACCAACTGAATATTGCGTTTCAGGAAGAGCGGCAGTTCATCCCCGCAGTACAGAATTTATCGTTTTCGCTCAGGCGCGGCGAGACGCTGGCGATTGTTGGCGAATCAGGTTCCGGTAAATCCGTTACCGCGCTGGCGCTGATGCGTCTGCTTGAGCAGACGGGCGGGCAGGTCACCAGCGAGCGTATGCTGTTGCGCCGTCGCAACCGTCAGGTTATCGATCTCAACGAGCTGAGCGCGTCCCGGATGCAGGGTGTGCGCGGGGCAGACATTGCGATGATTTTTCAGGAGCCGATGACCTCCCTGAACCCGGTTTTCCCGGTGGGCGAGCAGATTGCCGAATCTATCCGCCTGCATCAGGGACTGAGCGGTGATGAGGCGCTCAACGAAGCAAAACGGATGCTGGAGCTGGTGCGTATCCCTGAGGCGCACGCGATTTTGTCCCGCTACCCGCATCAGCTTTCCGGCGGCATGCGCCAGCGGGTGATGATTGCGATGGCGCTGTCGTGCCGTCCGGCGGTACTCATTGCGGACGAACCCACCACGGCGCTGGATGTCACCATTCAGGCCCAGATCCTGCAACTGATTAAGGTGTTGCAGCAGGAGATGGAGATGGGGGTGATTTTCATTACCCACGATATGGGGGTGGTGGCGGACATTGCCGATCGGGTGCTGGTTATGCATCAGGGCAATGCCGTGGAAACCGGCACGGTGGAGCAGGTCTTTCATGCGCCGGTGCATTCTTATACCAAAGCGCTGCTGGCGGCGGTCCCGCGTCTGGGGGCCATGAATGGCAGTGATTTTCCGCGCCGTTTTCCGCTGATCTCACAGACCGAACAGGGCAAGCAGGAAGACGAAACCGAGCAGGATACGGTGGTTCCCGGCAGGCCAATCCTCGAAGTGCGTGACCTGGTGACCCGTTTCCCGCTGCGTAGCGGGATCCTCAATCGCGTGAAGCGCGAAGTGCATGCGGTTGAAAACGTCAGTTTTGATCTCTGGCCGGGCGAAACGCTGGCGCTGGTGGGGGAGTCCGGCTGCGGTAAATCCACCACCGGACGGGCGCTGCTCAGGCTGGTGGCGTCGCAGGAGGGGAGCATCGCCTTCAACGGTGAGCGCATCGACACGCTACCTAACAGTAAATTGCAGGCGGTACGCCGGGATATTCAGTTTATATTCCAGGATCCTTATGCGTCGCTCGATCCGCGCCATACGGTGGGGTACTCGATTATGGAGCCGCTGCGGGTGCATAACCTGCTCGACGGTGAAGCCGCGCAGCGCCGCGTCGCGTGGCTGCTGGAGCGCGTGGGCCTGAAGCCGGAGCATGCCTGGCGTTATCCGCACGAATTTTCTGGCGGTCAGCGACAGCGTATCTGCATAGCCCGGGCATTAGCCCTGAATCCGAAGGTGGTGATTGCGGATGAGTCCGTGTCAGCGCTGGATGTCTCCATCCGCGCGCAAATCATCAATCTCCTGCTCGATTTACAGCGGGATTTAGGCATTGCGTTTCTGTTTATCTCCCACGATATGGCGGTGGTGGAGCGGATCAGCCATCGCGTGGCGGTGATGTACATGGGGCAAATAGTTGAAATCGGCCCCCGTCGGGCGGTGTTTGAAAACCCGCAGCACCCGTACACCCGCAAGCTGATGGCCGCCGTACCGGTTGCCGATCCTGAGCATCGTCACGCCCAGCGCGTGCTGTTGCAGGACGAAATGCCGAGCAATATTCGTAAACGGGGCGAAACCCTTGAGCGCGTGGCGCTGCGTGAGGTGGGTCCCGGTCATTTTGTCGCACCACCGCGTCAGGGCAATGCATTCTCGCGGTTATAACTTACAACAGGCAGGAGAACACAATGGTTCCTTTTGTTGCTCGTCAATGGCTGCTTGCCGCGAGCGTGACGGCTGCGCTGGCCGCCGCCCCCGCGTTCGCGGCGAAAGATGTGGTGGTGGCTGTGGGGTCTAACTTCACGACGCTGGATCCGTATGATGCTAACGACACCCTTTCTCAGGCGGTGGCAAAATCTTTCTACCAGGGGCTGTTCGGCCTGGACCGCGAGATGAAGCTGAAAAACGTGCTGGCGGAAGGCTATACCGTGTCGGACGATGGGCTGGTCTATACCGTTAAGCTCCGTACCGGCGTGAAGTTCCAGGACGGCACCGACTTCAACGCCGAGGCGGTTAAGATCAACCTGGACCGTGCCAGCAATCCGGAGAACGGTCTTAAGCGCTACAACCTGTATAAAAATATCGCCAGCACCGAGGTGGTTGACCCGGCGACGGTGAAGATCGTCCTGAAAGAGCCGTTCTCGGCGTTTATCAATATCCTGGCGCATCCCGCGACGGCGATGATTTCACCCGCTGCCCTGAAAAAATACGGCAAAGAGATTGGCTTCCACCCGGTGGGGACCGGACCGTACGAACTGCTTACCTGGAACCAGACCGATTATGTGAAGGTGAAAAAATTCGCCGGATACTGGCAGCAGGGGCTGCCGAAGCTGGATACAATCACCTGGCGTCCGGTCGTGGACAACAATACCCGTGCCGCGATGTTGCAAACCGGCGAAGCGCAGTTTGCCTTCCCGATCCCTTACGAACAGGCGGCGCTGCTGGCGAAAAACAGCAAGCTGGAGCTGGTGGCCAGCCCGTCGATTATGCAGCGCTACATCAGCATGAACGTCACGCAGAAACCGTTCGATAACCCGAAGGTGCGCGAAGCCATCAACTACGCCATTAACCGTCAGGCGCTGGTGAAGGTGGCCTTTGCCGGTTACGCCACTCCCGCGACGGGCGTGATGCCGCCAGCCATCGAGTATGCGCAGAGCTACCAGCCATGGCCGTACGATCCGGCGAAAGCGCGGGAGCTGCTGAAAGAGGCGGGCTATCCGAACGGCTTTAGCACCACGCTGTGGTCGTCTCATAACCACAGTACCGCGCAGAAGGTGCTGCAATTTACCCAGCAGCAGCTGGCGCAGGTGGGCATTAAAGCCAGGGTCACGGCGATGGATGCCGGACAGCGAGCGGCGGAAGTAGAAGGCAAAGGGCAGAAAGAGAGCGGCGTGCGGATGTTCTACACCGGCTGGACGGCTTCAACCGGCGAAGCGGACTGGTCCCTGTCGCCGCTGTTCGCTTCCCAGAACTGGCCGCCAACGCTGTTCAATACCGCGTTCTACAGTAATCCGCAGGTGGATAAAGATCTGGCCGATGCCCTGAAAACCACCAAACCGGAAGAGAAAGCGCGCCTGTACAAAGAGGCGCAGGACATTATCTGGAAAGAGTCGCCGTGGGTGCCGCTGGTGGTGGAAAAACTGGTCTCAGCCCACAACAAAGCGCTGACCGGTTTTTACATCATGCCGGATACGGGCTTTAGCTTTGATGACGCGGATTTAAAATAAAACTCATGCTGAATTATGTGTGTAAACGCCTGCTGGGGCTTATCCCGACGCTGCTGATTGTGGCCGTGCTGGTGTTTTTGTTTGTCCATATGCTGCCCGGCGATCCAGCGCGTTTGATTGCCGGACCGGAAGCGGATGCGACGGTTATTGAACTGGTGCGTAAACAGCTCGGTCTTGACCAGCCGCTGTACAGGCAATTTCTGCGTTACATTGGCAATGTCCTTCAGGGCGATTTCGGCATCTCAATGGTGTCGCGTCGTCCGGTGTCGGAGGAGATTGCCAGCCGCTTTATGCCTACCTTCTGGTTAACGATTGCCAGTATGAGCTGGGCGGTAGTGTTTGGCCTGGGAGCGGGGATTGTCGCCGCCGTCTGGCGCAACCGCTGGCCGGATAAGCTCGGTATGGCGCTGGCGGTCACCGGCATCTCTTTCCCGGCGTTTGCGCTGGGCATGCTACTGATGCAGATTTTCTCCGTTGAGCTGGGCTGGTTGCCGACCGTCGGGGCCGACACCTGGAAGCACTACATTCTTCCCTCTATGACGCTTGGCGCGGCCGTTGCGGCGGTGATGGCTCGGTTTACCCGCGCCTCGTTTGTCGACGTGCTGAGCGAAGATTACATTCGCACCGCGCGGGCAAAAGGGGTGAGTGAGAAATGGGTCATTCTGAAGCATGGTTTTCGTAATGCGATGATACCGGTGGTCACGATGATGGGGCTACAGTTCGGCTTCCTGCTGGGCGGCTCTATTGTGGTTGAGAAGGTCTTTAACTGGCCGGGGCTGGGGCGCCTGCTGGTCGACTCGGTCGATATGCGTGACTATCCGGTCATTCAGGCTGAAGTCCTGCTTTTCTCGCTGGAGTTTATTCTTATCAACTTAGTGGTGGATGTGCTGTACGCCGCCATTAACCCGGCCATCAGGTATAAGTAAGATGCGATTACTGAACTGGCGTCGCCAGGCCATTTTAAACGCTATGCCGGGGATCAGGCCGGACCATATTCGCACCCCGTGGATTGAGTTCTGGCGTCGATTCCGTCGTCAGCCCGTCGCTATGGTCGCCGGGTTGTTTGTGTTACTGCTGATCCTGGTGGCGATTATCGCCCCCTGGTTAGCCCCGTTTGATGCGGAAAACTACTTCGATTACGACCGGCTGAACGATGGACCGTCGATGATGCACTGGTTTGGCGTGGACTCGCTCGGGCGCGATATTTTCAGCCGCGTGCTGGTAGGGGCGCAGATCTCGCTGGCGGCCGGGGTCTTTGCGGTGCTGATGGGCGCAGCAATTGGCACCGTGTTGGGGCTGGTGGCCGGGTACTACGAAGGCTGGTGGGACCGCATCATCATGCGTATCTGCGATGTGCTGTTTGCCTTTCCCGGTATTCTGCTGGCGATTGCCGTGGTGGCGGTGATGGGCAGCGGCATGGCGAACGTCATCATCGCCGTGGCGGTATTCTCGATTCCCGCTTTCGCGCGTCTGGTACGTGGCAACACGCTGGTGCTGAAGCAGCAGACCTTTATCGAGTCGGCGCGCAGCATGGGAGCCAGCGATGCCACCATCCTGTTCAGCCATATTCTGCCGGGAACGGTCTCGTCTATCGTGGTCTATTTCACCATGCGCATAGGCGTGTCGATTATCTCGGCGGCCAGCCTGTCGTTTCTGGGGTTAGGCGCACAGCCGCCGACGCCGGAGTGGGGCGCGATGCTGAACGAGGCGCGGGCGGATATGGTGATTGCGCCACACGTGGCGATCTTCCCGAGCCTGGCGATTTTCCTGACCGTGCTGGCGTTTAATTTGCTGGGGGATGGGCTGCGCGACGCGCTGGATCCGCGGATAAAAGGGTAGTGCTGTGGAATGTGCCGGGTGGCGGCGACGCCTTACCCGGCCTGGAACAGAGGCGTGGGGAGATTAAACCCGGCTGCCCCACAAATCATACTCGTCGGCGTTTTCGACCTTCACGCGAATAATATCGCCCGGCTTGACGTTGGTTTCGCCGTTCAGGTACACCGCGCCGTCGATTTCAGGCGCATCCGCCATGCTGCGGCCAATCGCGCCTTCTTCGTCCACTTCGTCGATAATCACCAGAATTTCGCGGCCCACTTTCTCCTGCAAGCGTTCAGCAGAGATCTGCTGTTGCAGCTGCATAAAGCGGTTCCAGCGCTCCTCTTTGACCTCTTCCGGTACCTGGTCCGCCAGCTCGTTGGCCGTTGCGCCTTCAACCGGGCTGTACTTGAAGCAGCCGACGCGATCCAGACGCGCCTCTTTCAGGAAGTCGAGCAGCATCTGGAAATCTTCTTCGGTTTCACCCGGGAAGCCGACAATAAAGGTGGAGCGCAGGGTAAGATCCGGGCAGATCTCACGCCACTGCTTGATGCGCGCCAGCTGGCGGTCAACGGAGCCAGGACGTTTCATCAGCTTCAGAATGCGCGGGCTGGCATGCTGTAGCGGGATATCCAGGTACGGCAGGATTTTGCCTTCCGCCATCAGCGGGATCACATCGTCAACGTGCGGGTAAGGATAGACGTAGTGCAGGCGCGTCCAGATCCCGAGCTTAGCCAGCTGCTCGCACAGGCCGACCATGCTGGTTTTCACTGGCTCGCCGTTGTGGAAACCGGAACGGTGTTTAACGTCCACGCCGTAGGCGGAGGTGTCCTGGGAGATGACCAGCAGCTCCTTCACGCCCGCGTCGGCCAGGCGTTTGGCTTCTGCCAGCACCTCGCCAATCGGACGGCTCACCAGATCGCCACGCATCGACGGGATGATGCAGAAGGTGCAGCGATGGTTGCAGCCTTCGGAAATTTTCAGGTAGGCGTAGTGGCGCGGCGTCAGCTTCACGCCCTGTTCCGGCACCAGGCTCAGGAACGGGTTGTGCTTTGGTTTGGGGACGTAGTGATGAACATGTTCCAGCACCTGCTCGTAGCTATGTGGACCGGTGATCTCCAGCACCTTCGGGTGCACTTCACGGATCTGGTCTTCTTTTGCGCCCAGGCAGCCGGTCACAATCACTTTGCCGTTTTCCGTCAGGGCTTCACCAATGGCTTCCAGGGATTCCTGAACCGCGCTGTCGATAAAGCCGCAGGTGTTGACGATCACCATGTCGGCGTTGTCGTAGCTTGGCACCACGTCATAGCCTTCAGTGCGAAGTTCAGTCAGGATGCGTTCGGAGTCCACCAGGTTCTTCGGGCAGCCCAGGGAGACAAAGCCGATTTTCGGCGGGTGCGTAACATTGCTCATAGGTTAAAAATTCATCAATTATGGAGTTATCAGGGCGGGATTTTACAGCGTATCGCAGGGGATTTATACACTCTTGATGGCGCAGTTGAGGCCGGCAATCGTTGTAACATTGTAAAGAATGTTAATCAGTTATCGTTTATTGATCCCAGGCATTACATTGTACAAAAAATGACCTTATTCTTAATGAGGTAACATGGCTGACAGAGGAGGAATAGCATGTCCGTTGACAGACTGAAACGCGATCTGCTTAACAAGCTGATCAACGCCCGAATCGACCTGGCTGCATATCTGCAACTCCGCAAGGCGAAAGGGTATATGTCAGTCAGCGAAAGCGAAAATCTGCGTGATAACTTCTTTGAACTTTGCAATTTCATGCGTGAAAAAGCACCCATCCTGAAAGCGCACTGCGCTGAAAGCGAATTAGTGGCGCTGCGCCGCGCCGCCGAGGTGCTCTCCATCGCCGGAGTCTGTTTGATGAACGGACGTCACGACTGCCCGAATTTTATTGCCGTTAACGCGGAGAAGCTTGAAAACTGCCTGACCACGCTCGCGCTTTGCATCATGTGTCTGAACAAGCCGGAAACGCTTGCCCGGCACTGAACCCGGGGGAGGCAACTCCCCCTTCTGATTAAGCTTTTGTAAAAGTGGTAACGCACCCGGGAACAGTGGCTAATCTTTAAGCCATATGTCGATAAAGGAGTGCGTTATGCCTCGATCCTCGCTGATTTTCCTTCCAGTCTTGTTATTCCCGCTTTCACTGCTTGCAGCGCCTGAGACGGTTAAGGTCGACGTGCTACAGACAAAACTGGATCACCCCTGGTCGCTGGCGTTTCTGCCAGATAACAAGGGGCTGCTCATCACGCTCAAAGACGGGCAGCTTAAGCACTGGCAGGCAGGAAAAGGGCTCTCCGATCCGATTGTCGGCGTGCCGAAAGTGTGGGCGAGCGGCCAGGGCGGACTGCTGGACGTCGCGCTGGCCCCGGATTTTGCACAGTCACGGCGGGTCTGGCTCAGCTTCGCCGAGGCAGGTAATGATGGCAAAGCGGGTACCGCCGTGGGCTACGGGCGGTTGAGCGATGACCTTTCGCGCATTGAGGGCTTCCAGGTGGTGTTCCGACAGATGCCGAAGCTCTCTACCGGCAACCACTTTGGCGGACGGCTGGTGTTCGACGGCAAAGGCCATCTCTTTATTGGCCTGGGTGAAAACAACCAGCGCCCGACGGCGCAGGATCTGGACAAGCTTCAGGGCAAGGTGGTGCGCCTGACGGAGGACGGAAAAGTGCCACCGGATAATCCGTTTGTGAACACCGCCGGAGCGCGCCCGGAAATCTGGTCCTATGGCATTCGCAACCCGCAGGGAATGGCGATGAACCCGTGGAGTGACACGCTGTGGCTCAACGAACACGGACCACGCGGTGGGGATGAGATTAACATTCCTGAGAAGGGCAAAAACTACGGCTGGCCCCTGGCGACGCACGGGATCAATTACAGCGGGCTGAAAATCCCGGAAGCGAAAGGCGAGCACGTTGAGGGCACTGAAAAACCGCTGTTTGTCTGGAAAGTGTCGCCCGCCGTCAGCGGCATGGCGTTCTACAACAGCGACGTCTTCCCGCAGTGGAAAAACAAGCTGTTTATCGGCGCGCTGAAGGAGAAAGACGTCATCGTGCTGAGCGTGAAGGGCAATAGCGTGACGGAGGATGGGCGAATTCTTGGGGATAAAGATCAGCGTATCCGCGATGTGCGCGTCGGGCCGGATGGTTATCTGTACGTGCTGACCGACGAGACGGACGGGCAGCTTTGGAAAGTCAGCCCGTCCGGGTCGTAATCAGGTCACCGGGATCATCACCACGTTGCGATACGCCGGGCGCTCGCTGAGCTGCTGGATCCAGCGCTCAAGGTGAGGGCGCGGGGTCCAGCTGAGACCCATGTTAGTGAGGTTCCAGACGAAGGGGGCGACGGCGATATCGCCCACGCCGAACGTGTCGCCGGAGAACCAGGTATGCTTCGCCAGTTCGTCGTCCATCATCGCAAACAGCGACTCACACGCATCCTGGGCGGCATGAATGGCGGGATAATCACGATCGGCTTCCGGCGTACGGATAAGCCCCATCAGGATCACGCGGTGCGTGGGGGAAAGCGTCTGGTTTGCCCAGTCCATCCATTTTTCGCCCTGCGCGCGCTGGGCCGGATTTTCAACCCACAGGCGACCCTGGCCGTACTGCGCGGCAAGATAACGCACAATGGTATTGGACTCCCACAGCGTGGCGTCTGTCTCGTCATCGCGCAGCAACGGCACCAGCCCGTTTGGGTTCATCGCCAGATAGTCGGCGTCTTTATTCACGCCGAACGCCATGCCAGCCATAATTTGGTTGAACGGTAAATCCAGCTCCTCCAGCGTCCAGAGCACTTTCTTCACGTTAGTCGAATTGTTCCTGCCCCACAGCGTAATCATATTTACTCCCGATGAGATGTGAATCCGAGTCAGCTTTTCGCCATGGTGAGATAAACCTAACAATTACGCAACAGATGCTAAAAAAAACCCCGCAATCAAAGCGTATCTGAATGTTATTGCATAAACTTTAAAAACTTTACCTGGAACAGGTTTCTTTGAAGGCTGTAGTGCGCTATTACTCATCGCTTCTTGCGACACGGTGATTGTGACGTGATTTTTAGAATGGACACTCGGGTGGCATTTATGACGCAAAAAACTTCTTCTCTGCGCAGCCTGGCGGCAGGCTCGGCGCTGCTTTTCCTTTTTGCCCCAACGCTTCATGCGGCGGAACAGACAGCGCCCGAAGCGCCGCCTGTTGATGCGCGCGCCTGGATCCTGATGGATTACGCCAGCGGGAAAGTGCTGGCGGAAGGTAACGCCGACGAAAAACTCGACCCGGCGAGCCTGACGAAAATTATGACCAGCTATGTGGTCGGCCAGGCGTTAAAAGCGGGCAAGATCAAGCTGAATGACATGGTCACCGTCGGGAAAGATGCCTGGGCGACCGGTAACCCGGCGCTGCGCGGCTCGTCCGTGATGTTCCTGAAGCCCGGTGATCAGGTCTCCGTTTCCGATCTGAATAAAGGGGTCATTATTCAGTCGGGAAATGATGCCTGTATTGCGCTGGCCGATTACGTCGCGGGCAGTCAGGACTCGTTTATTGGGCTGATGAATGGCTACGCGAAAAAACTGGGTCTGACCAATACCACCTTTAAAACCGTTCACGGCTTGGATGCGCCGGGTCAGTTCAGCACCGCGCGCGATATGGCGCTGCTGGGCAAAGCGCTGATCCATGACGTTCCGGATGAGTACGCCATCCATAAAGAGAAAGAGTTTACCTTCAATAATATTCGCCAGCCTAACCGTAACCGCCTGCTCTGGAGCAGTAACGTTAACGTGGACGGCATGAAAACCGGTACAACTGCCGGGGCCGGATACAACCTGGTGGCTTCTGCGACGCAGGGCGATATGCGCCTGATCTCGGTGGTGCTGGGCACGAAAACCGACCGCATTCGTTTTAACGAGTCAGAAAAACTGCTGACCTGGGGTTTCCGCTTCTTTGAAACCGTCACGCCGATTAAGCCGGACGCCACCTTCGTCAGCCAGCGCGTCTGGTTTGGTGATAAAAGTGAAGTAAACCTGGGGGCAGGTGAAGCGGGGTCCGTCACCATTCCACGCGGCCAGCTGAAAAACCTGAAAGCGAGCTATACCCTGACCGAGCCACAGCTGACCGCGCCGTTAAAAAAAGGCCAGGTGGTCGGGACGATAGATTTCCAGCTTAACGGCAAATCCATTGAGCAGCGTCCGCTGGTGGTAATGGAAGCGGTGGAAGAGGGCGGCTTCTTCAGCCGGATATGGGACTTTGTGTTAATGAAATTCCACGGCTGGTTTGGCAGCTGGTTCAGCTAAGTTTTTGCCGGGTGGCGCTGCGCTTACCCGGCCTACGTTCGAGCCGTTGTAGGCCGGGTAAGGCGAAGCCGCCACCCGGCATAACCTCAATACATCAACTTCACCTGCTGCGCTTTCGCGTATGCCACCAGCTCGTCATCCGGGCGGCAATCACTGACGATGGCGTCAAATCGCGACAGTTCACCCATCCTTGCCGGACGGACCTTGCCAAATTTACTGTGATCAACCACCAGCACATGCTGCTGTGCGGCGTTGAGCGCCCACTGTTTCACCGGTAACTCTTCAAGATTAAAACAGGTTGCCCCCTGTTTCACATTCACGCCCGCCGCAGAGTAAAAGGCGATATCCGGGCATACATTGCTCAGCGTGTCCTGAATATTCAGCGGTTTGAAAATGGCGTTGCTGGCATGAAATTCGCCGCCACACAAAATCACCCGGCACGCCGGTTTCTCCTGCAAGGCAAGGAAGGTGTTTAGCGAATAACAGACGGCGGTAAACGGAACGGTGCTGTCGATGGCCTCGATGATCCACGGGGTTGTCGTACCGCAGTCAAAAAACAGCGTTTGATGCGGCTGCACCAGCGAGGCGGCGAGCCGCGCGGCTTTGCGCTTCTCCTCCACCAGGCGTGTTTTTTGATCGCTTAACAGATAATGGCTGGCGCTACGCGGCTCCAGAACAATATACCCGCCAAGCAGCACAACGGGGGCGCTGTCGCTGTTCAGATCGCGACGAATGGTCATTTCAGACACGCCAAGCAGGGTAGCGGCTTCCTTAAGATGCAGCTTATCGCTGCGCTTCAGCGCCTGGAGCAGCTGAGCAATGCGGTCATCGCGACGTGTTTCCATAGATCCTCGGGCTAAAAAAGTGAGCCCCCGCAGGGCGGGGGCTCAAGTGTAACCTGACGGACCGGGGTTAGTCACGTATCCAGCCTTTGCGGATCGGAAGGGCAAACAGAACGCGATAGGCCTGTGATAATCCACGATAAAGCGCCGGACCAAAGAGGCTCCACAGGATGGCTGCGCTGACGCAGCCCATCAGCCCCACCAGGAAACCGCCGACCATATCCAGCGGCCAGTGCACGCCCAGGTAGACGCGGGACCAGGCGATGGCGACCGCCACGCCCATCAGCACTACGCCGGACCACAGGCGATGCCAGAACAGGAAGGCCAGCGCAAAGGTGAAGATCACCGTGCCGTGATCGCTCGGGAACGAGTCGTCCGGCGCATGGTGCAGGAAGTTGTAGCCGACGCGATCGACAAACGGACGATCGTGTGGGAAGGCGTGGCCCAGCACGTAGCTTGCCAGCACGCTGACGCCGATCGCCATCGCCATTTTGATCACCAGATGGCGCTGGGCGGTGACCTGTGTACGAGGTCCCCATAACCAGAGGATCACCGCCAGCGCCGGTACAATGCTGATCACATCTTTCGCAATGAAGGTGGCGAGATCGATCATCCATTCCGGTGACGACGGCGTGGCGTTGAGCAGGTAAAACAGTTCGTAGTTCAGATTTTCTAACATAATCTCGTTACTCTTTAGCAAACCAGGCGGAAACCAGCCCGTAAACCAGCACCTGGGAAAACCAGACCCACCACCCGGCCCACAGGTTGTGAGAGAAAAAATGCGCGCCGCGCATGACCTGCCCGAATCCCATCAGCAGCCCCATAACAACGCCCAACGCGACAAAGGTCCAGGCCAGGCGTGGACGTTCACGCCAGAAGGCAAAAAACAGCCCCATCACCATAAACCCGCTTGAGGCGTGGCCGCCGGGAAAGCAGCGTCCCGGTCCGCTGTCTGCCGGAATCGCGCTGAACAGGGGATACGAGACGGCTTTGCCGCCATACTCCACCAGATCCCACGGACAGCTGTGGTGGCTCATGCTTTTCAGGGCTCCTACAACGAGCGCGCCCAGACCCATCAGAAGCGCGGCCGTCACCAGCCGGGCATTGCGTCTGTAAGCCCCGTAAACCAGCGCGATGACGGCCAGGGCAATGGCCACATATTTCGCCAGCCGATGGTTGAGCAGATCCAGCAGCGGATTTTGCTGTAGCGGGAAATGATGCGTCGCCGCGTCATACCAGAAGCCGGTGATCCATCGGTCAAGCGATTCATCGCGCGAAAGCCAGGTAAAAAGCAGCGCAAGGACGATCAGCACGAAAAGCTGATAACCATAAAAGCGGGCAGACAAACGGTAAAGGCGTTTTGTCTTATTTGTCGGTAACTTAGATAATTCTGAAGGGCTGACGGCGTGTGTCATAGTTTCGGTCAATAACGTGAAATAGCACTATCATAAGGAGGGCAACTTAAGGAAACCTTAAACAACAACGATAAGTGCGTTATTTCTGTTTTTTCACGTTAATTTGCTATCTCAGACAGCGGCAATTCATTACACTCATCGCGATTTTTTCATATTAAAGAGATTGCATGATAAACCGTTCTTCTTCCGGTAATCGTCTGGGTCGTCAGGCGTTACTTTTTCCTCTGTGTCTGGTGCTTTACGAATTCTCTACCTACATCGGCAACGACATGATCCAGCCAGGCATGCTGGCTGTGGTTGAGCAGTACAACGCAGGTATTGAGTGGGTACCTACATCGATGACCGCCTATCTCGCGGGCGGCATGTTTTTACAGTGGCTTTTAGGGCCGCTGTCGGATCGTATTGGCCGCCGCCCGGTGATGCTGACGGGCGTGGTATGGTTTATCGTCACCTGTCTCGCCACGCTGCTGGCGCAGAACATTGAGCAGTTCACGTTGCTGCGTTTTCTTCAGGGCGTGAGCCTGTGCTTTATTGGTGCCGTGGGCTACGCCGCTATTCAGGAGTCGTTTGAGGAGGCGGTATGTATCAAAATTACCGCGCTGATGGCGAACGTGGCGCTGATTGCACCGCTTCTGGGGCCGCTGGTGGGGGCCGCATGGGTCCACGTCGCGCCGTGGGAAGGGATGTTCGTGCTCTTTGCCGCGCTTGCGGCCATCTCTTTCTTTGGTCTGCACCGTGCGATGCCGGAGACCGCCACCCGCCTGGGCGAAAAGCTCTCGCTTAAAGAGCTGGGGCGTGACTATAAGGCGGTGCTGCAAAATGGCCGTTTCGTCGCGGGCGCGCTGGCGACGGGCTTTGTCAGCCTGCCGCTGCTGGCGTGGATTGCCCAGTCGCCGGTCATTATCATCAGCGGCGAACAGCTTAGCAGCTATGAGTATGGCCTGTTACAGGTGCCGATTTTTGGCGCGCTGATTATCGGTAACCTGGTGCTGGCGCGTCTGACGTCACGCCGTACCGTGCGTTCGCTGATTATTATGGGCGGTTGGCCCATAGCGGCAGGGCTGATTATTGCGGCGGTGGCGACCGTAGCCTCGTCTCATGCGTACCTGTGGATGACGGCGGGGCTGAGCATTTACGCGTTTGGTATCGGCGTGGCGAATGCCGGTCTGGTACGCCTGACGCTGTTCGCCAGTGAAATGAGTAAAGGCACGGTCTCTGCCGCGATGGGGATGCTGCAAATGCTGATTTTCACCGTCGGAATTGAGGTGAGCAAGCATGCTTATGCGTTTGGCGGAAACGGGCTCTTCAGCCTGTTCAATCTCGCAAACGGTGTGCTGTGGGTAGGTCTGATGGTGGTGTTCCTGAAGGACAAACGCGTCGGAAACGCGCTGCAACCGTAATCCTTATTCCCTCTCCCCCGTGGGCGAGCTCGGGACAGTTCCCTCTCCCTGTGGGCTGAGGGATCCCCAGTAATTTGAAAGCAAAAGCGATAACGTTGCCTCAGAATAACTGAGGGCTTTCAGCGATGCCTCGGTCCGGCTGTAAATCGCTGAGGCGTTTCCTGTAGGCCGGGGCGAGGCGCAGGTATGCGCCGAGAGGGCGGGCTTTACAGGGATGTTACCTCCGCCCGTCCCCGATAAGCCGGAAGGAATAAGCCGAAGGCACCGCGAAGCGGCGATTTTCCGCCGGGAGCCCGGGTCGCCAGGGTGGTGGCGACTGAGCCACCCTGGCACGTTCACCGCTCATGTCGCTACAGAGTAGCAAGGAACATAAAGTGAACGGAATGACCACCAGAGCCGTATGTTCCCCCTCACCCCAGCCCTCTTCCTCAAGGGAGAGGGGGCCGTCTGTGCAGGCATTATTTTGTGGGGAACCCTCAGCCCTGTGGGAGAGGGTTAGGATGAGGGCACCAGAGCGCACGGAATCAATTAAACGGCGCCTCCCCGTCCAGCACCCTATCAATTACGTCCAGCACCCCTTCGTCATTATTGTTCGGCGCTTCATAGCGGGCCACCGCCTTAATGTGCGGTCTGGCATTGGCCATCGCGAAGCCAAACCCAGCCTGGCGCAACATCTCCACGTCGTTACCGCTGTCGCCAAAGGCCACCACTTCACTGTCCTCAATGCCCCAGCGCGCTTGCAGGATCCGCAGGCCGTTAGCTTTGTGTACGCCGGGGATAATCAGGTCGATACTGCCGTGTCCCGTGGTCACCGGCACCATGATGTCGCCAAGCTTCTCATGCAGCAGCGCCTGAATGCGCGGAATTTCGTCGTCAGAGACGTTAAGCCCGAATTTGAAGAAAATATCGTTGAGGTTGTCAAAGCTGCTGACGCTTTCAAGGCGGTGATAGTATTTCGCAGCAATCGCTTTGAAGAGGTCGTTATACGTTTTCAGCGTGTAGGCGCTGTTTTTTCCGCAGGCAATTATCTCAATGCCGGGCACGTCGTTTAACAGGGTGGCGACGGTCAGAAAATGCTCTTTCGACAGTTCGCCGTTAAACACGTCTTCGCCCGCATCTACCACCCAGCCGCCGTTTTCGGCGACGAAGGCAATTTCATGGGCGATCTCCGGGAAAAATGAGATCAGCTGGTAGTACTGGTTTCCGCTGGCGACCACAAAACGGATGCCTTGCGCTTTCATGCGCGCGTACTGCGCCAGAAAACGCGCGCGGTTATAGGTTTTCGCATCGCTCAGGAAGGAGCCATCCATGTCGACTGCAATCAGTTTAACGCTCATATCCCTTCTCCATTGACGTTGTTACTGCTTCCGGTTTTGCCACCGCTCGCGCCACCAGGGCGGCAATAATGACTAACCCTAATACCACCAGCATCGCGCTGCGTAACCCGTAGTGCTCACCGAGGAATCCAAGCAGCGGCGGGCCCACCAGGAAAGCGAGGTAGCCCGTGGTCGCCACGACGCTCACGCGCGTCGGCGCGTCGGGGCCGGTATCGCTGGCAGCGGAAATGGTCAGCGGGAAGCCAAGGGAGGCGCCCAGTCCCCACAGGATCACCGACACGCCGGCAATCCAGTCCACATCCACAAAGATAATCATCGCGATGCCCAGCCCGCCCAGCAGGGCGCTGGCACGGACGACAGCCACGCGGCTGTAACGGTCGATAAACCAGCCCCCGGTAAAGCGTCCGACGGTCATGCCGAGCGTAAACCCGGCGTAGATCAGCGAGCCGGAGGTGGGGCTAAATCCGTGCCCGTCCACCATCAGCAACGGTAGCCAGTCGTTGGCCGAGCCTTCAGCAAACGCCATCGCCAGCACCACCACGCCAATCAGCATTAGCTGGAAATCACGATAAAAGGGCAACCCTTTTGCCGCAGTCTTCTGTTCGTCCGTGGCGTGTTGTCCTGTGCCTGCGGGAATAGCCCTGATGCCGGTGAGGATCGGGATAATGCAGACCAGCGCCGCCAGCAAAATGTGCACATTGGCCGCAATGCCCAGCGCCGTCAGCGCCATCCCCACGCCCGCGCCCGCCAGCGTGCCGAGGCTGTAAAAGCCATGCATCATCGGCAGCACCGTTTTGTTCATCGCCTGTTCGACGGCGGCCCCCTCGACGTTAATGGCCACTTCCGCCGCACCAAAGCTGCCGCCAAATACCATCAGCCCAAGGGCAAACATCAGCGGCGAGGCGAACCACAGCGCCACGCTCAGACCGAGCATTCCCACCACGGCGCAGCACATGGTGGTGCGAATCACCGCGCGCGTGCCAAAGCGCTTCACCAGCCAGGCCGAGCAGAGGATGCCGCTCATCGAGCCAATCGACAGGCCAAACAGCACGATCCCCATCTCCGCCGTCGAGACGGACAGCGTATCGCGGATTGCCGGGGTGCGCGTTGCCCAGGAAGCCATCAGCAGCCCGGGGATGAAGAAGAACATAAACAGCGCCCACATGCGCAGATGCAGGGCTTTGCGAGGAGAAGTTAGCGTCATTGGGATCAGCACCAGAAGTACAACAATAGCGACAACACTAGCAACTTTGTGTACATTTGTACACAAACTGGATGAGGATTTTATGAGCAGACCACCGAACGACCCTAACCGCCGCGAGAAGATACTCCAGGCGACGCTGGACACCATTGCTGAGCACGGTATTCATGCCGTCACGCACCGCAAAATTGCCACCTGCGCAGGCGTGCCGCTGGGGTCGATGACCTACTATTTCGACGGGATGGAGTCGCTTCTGGAGGAGGCCTTCACGTGGTTTACGCAGCAGATGTCTCAGCAGTACCGGGATTTCTTCGCGGGGGTGACCGGGTGGGAGAGGGCGTGCGAGGCCATTACCACGCTGATCCACAGTTCAGCCGTGACCACGCCACACAATATGGCGCTGATGTATCAGTTATACGCGTTTATGCACCGCAGCGCCGCGCTGAAAACGGTGATGCAGGACTGGATGAAGATGAGCCAGACTACGCTTGAGCAGTGGTTTGATTCGGCCACCGCCCGTGCGCTGGATGCGTTTATCGAGGGGATGACGCTGCATTTTGTAACCGACCGGTCGCCGTTAACCCGGGAGGAGATCCGGGTGATGGTGGGGCGGATTGCAGGCGAGGATACCGTCTGATAGCGCTCGCCCCGGCCACGCCTGATGTCAGGAGATTTTTTTCCCGCTGGCGTCAACGACGACTTCGCCATCTTCCTTCGTAAATGCCCCTTTTTGCGCGTCCGGAAGGATGTCGAGAACGACTTCAGAAGGGCGGCACAGCCGGGTACCCAGCGGCGTCACCACAATCGGACGGTTAATCAGAATAGGGTATTGCAGCATGAAATCGATAAGCTGGTCGTCGGTGAAATGTCCCTGTGAAAGGCCCAGTTGCTCATAAGGCTCGACGTTTTTGCGCAGCAGATCGCCTATGGAAATCCCCATATCTGCAATCAGCCTTGTCAGTTCATCACGCGACGGTGGGTTCTCAAGATAGAGAATAATTTCGGGTTCCGTACCGCTGTTGCGGATCATCTCCAGCGTATTGCGCGACGTGCCGCAGGCCGGGTTGTGGTAGATAGTGATATGGCTCATATCCGTTACTCATTACAGTGTGAAGGAGAGACGTAGCGCCAGCGCGGCAAGCGTCACAAAGAGAACTGGCAGCGTCATTATGATGCCCGTCCTGAAATAGTAGCCCCAGGTAATAGTCATGTTTTTCTGTGCCAGCACATGAAGCCATAGCAGGGTAGCCAGGCTCCCGATGGGGGTAATTTTCGGCCCCAAATCGCAGCCAATCACGTTAGCGTAAATCATCGCCTCTTTAACCAACCCTGTTGCAGCACTACCCTCAATGGAGAGCGCGCCAATCAGCACCGTTGGCATATTGTTCATTATGGATGACAGGAAGGCGGTGATAAATCCGGTTCCCAGCGTGGTGACCCAGAGTCCGTACCCGGCTAAGTAATCAAGAACGCCTGAAAGAGACTCCGTCAGCCCGGCGTTGCGCAGGCCATACACCACCAGATACATCCCCAGCGAGAAGATAACAATTTGCCACGGCGCGCCGCGCAGCACTTTTCCGGTGTTAATGGCGTGCCCGCGTTTAGCAACGGCAAACAAAATCAGCGCGCCAGTTGTTGCGATAGCGCTGACCGGGATACCCAGAGGTTCAAGCACAAAGAAACCGACGAGCAGTAGCAGCAGCACGATCCAGCCCGTTCTGAACGTTGGCAGGTCGTGAATGGCCAAAGCAGGCTCGCGGAGTTTTGCCAGGTCATATTCGGGGGGGATTTCATTTCGGAAGAACAGATGCAGCATCACCAGCGTTGCGGCAATCGCAGCGATATCAACCGGGATCATCACCGAGGCGTATTCGCTAAAGCCCAGCTTAAAGAAGTCCGCTGAGACGATGTTGACCAGGTTGGAGACAATCAGCGGCAGGCTGGCGGTATCGGCGATAAATCCCGCCGCCATCACGAACGCCAGCGTGGCCTGCTTGCTGAACCCCAGCGCCAGCAGCATGGCGATAACGATAGGCGTCAGGATCAATGCCGCACCGTCATTGGCGAACAGCGCCGCCACGGCCGCACCCAGCAGCACGATCCAGGTAAACAGCAACCGCCCGCGACCGTTTCCCCAGCGAGCAACGTGCAGCGCCGCCCACTCGAAAAAGCCGGACTCATCCAGCAGCAAACTGATAAAGATTACCGCGATAAACGTGGCCGTCGCATTCCAGACGATGTTCCAGACCACCGGAATATCGTTAACGTGGATCACACCGCTCGCCAGCGCCAGCGCGGCGCCAATGGTGGCACTCCAGCCGATACTGAGCCCTTTGGGCTGCCAGATAACCAGTACCAGCGTAAACAGAAAAATAGCCCCTGCCAGAAACATCTTTTACTCCGTTATATCTGTTTTTGTGAATGTGTTTTGGTCAGCACGAGCCCGGGAGGCGGTTTTTCAGCTTCATACGTGTCTCTTCTCGCAGGCAGTTCCAGCTGTTATCGATAACGGTTGCCGCCCACGCGGGCATGTTGGGAGAGAGACGGTAGTAGATCCATTTACCCTCACGACGATCGATGACCAGCCCTGCCTCGCGCAGTAAGGCCATATGGCGCGAGACTTTCGGCTGCGGCTCGGTGGTCGCGGCGCAGAGATCGCAGACGCACAATTCTCCTGCTTCACGGAGCAGCATGACGATGGAGAGCCGCGTTTCGTCGGAGAGGGTTTTGAAGAGCTGGAGCGGGTGGAGCATTCTGTCATCCTGAATGTTTTGTTTCATATGCATTAAATCATATGTGATTGTAGTAAAGGAGAGAAGAAGGAGATAGCAGGAAGGATAAAAAAGCGACTGGAGGACTCGCTAAGGTCAAAATAGTCTTTATGGCTTGTCCGGACTACTCCTGATAGTCATGGGAAAGAAACCGCCCCAGGGGGACGGTTTCTTTATATCTGCTCACTTTCAACGCTCTTCTGTGCTCAGGCGCAGCAGCGATCGTTCCAGGTGTCACGGTAAATGATATTCCCCTCCGTGTACTTCCATGAGATTGCTTCGTAACGCAATTCGAGCGTTTCAAGATGGGTGCTGCTCATCCCGTTAGGGGTCATGAAGGGTGCCACTGTCGTGAACTTAACGTTTTCCATCACGATATTGAAATATTCGGCCTCGATCCCGGACTCCAGAATGCGGTACATCTTAATGATCCCCTTCTTCATAACTCTCCCTTCGCACACGGCGCGGTAAAGAAGCGGGGTAGTCTGATCAAATTCTTTAACTATCGTAATAGGGCGATGGACGCGCGTGCCGGTGAGTTTACCCCAGCTTGGATCAACCGGAATGGTTACACCGTGGGAGAACGATTTTAGCTCTATGGAACCAAGACGCGTGGGCATCATGCAGCTACCGATAATCGGCGAACCGTTCTCGTCTTCTAGCCATAGGTGTGCGGGTGTAGACATGTAATTTCCTTATTAGTAAGCGTAACGCATTGATGTTCCTCAATGCCATATCCAGTAAGCCAGTCCCAGTGTTACCAGGTAAAACAGGAGGATGAATCCCTGGCTAACCTCAGGGAAGTAAACGTCAAGGACATAGCCAAAAATGAACGTGAGGATGATCGGGACATAGGTCCAGAAGAAAAACTGAGCCTGAGATTTGAACCAGCGTCTTAAAAAGCCCATCAGTGTCTACCCATTAGCTTCAGGATCGTGTCAGCAGCATCATAAGGGCTTTGACTGTCAGTCCATTGCTGGGTTAGCACGCCCGCGCGCATAAAAGCAGGCTCCACCAGGAAATACATCATCTCCAGTTCTTGCAGGTATAACGCTTGATAGTAGGCGGGATGCATCACTTGCAGGCGATGAGCGCTGTCAGCAGCTTTTTGCACAACCCCGTATATCCCCAGCCCTCCAATAGCCGCGCCCGTTAATCCTGAAACGACCTTTAACCCTGAAGGTGGAAGGGTCACATAGAGGCAAACAGTCGATGCGACGCCTGCAGAGAATGAATACGAGGTTAGCGTGCTGGTGGATATATAAACGTTAGCGCGCATTAGAGCATGCTGTATCGCTGATAATTCTGCCGGGGAATAATCCTTAACCAGCTCCTCTACGTACGTGTTGATTAGGTCAAAGACGATGTTCCAGCGAGAAATGAGATGGAATATGCCCTTTCGGAATCGAGCGTCCTCCAGGTTTTGTCGGGTGCATACATCGTAATATTCATCAGTAAAGCAGGAGGTGTAGTACAGCAGGCGTTGGGCACCGGCACCTATATTATTCAGGTGGCTCTTTACCTCTTCACCTACATCACGTACCGCCCGGTCCAGCTTCATTGCCAGTATCTTTTGGCTCTGAAGCTGGCGGATGATCTCTTCAGAATGGTACATGCTTACTGACCTCGCACTTCAGCTCAATTGAGCGATTTTTTGCTGCATCCACTAAGACCGGCATTGCTATTACTGAACTTGAAAACTGCATTCCTGTCCCCTCCATAGTGTTTCTATCCGCTCCAGCGTATATCTGTAACTAATATGGAAGTTCAAAGCAGATCATGTTCATGAAAAGCAGGGTATTTTTAGGATAATGACTTGATGTTTTTTAACCAATATGCGATTTATCGGCGAGCTTTTAGTGCGAATAGATAAGTTCAACATTGAGTGACTCGTTCCAAAATCCAACAGAAATATCATCACATACAGACTTTGCCACGCGCAACTAGTAGCGCTCTGGCGTATTCCAGCCTTTCAGGCAGTTAGCGCCACCCTTAAAGCAGATCGAGCCCCCAGCAGGGCGCTGGCGCGTCACAGCATGGCCAAAAAAATCTTTCGCAGACCAAAATCGCACTACACCGCACCCACCTGCGGTTTTTGGATCATAAAAATTTTTCAGTTTTATTTTTCTTCAAACCAGACCGCTTGGCCGCACCAGTGCTGGCGGTTAAGCAGAAATCCAAAACTGAAAAGGTTGAAAAGAATTTCAGTGTTTTTCATTTTTGAATATATAACAAATTTCTTGCTTCTTTGGTAACTTATTGATAATTAAGGGCGATGGTGGATTTAAGTGTGTTTGAAGCAAGAGCCGTATTTATTTGCCTCTTAGATGGATATGTTTGTATGTCAGTCAGGACAAGCCCAGACAGCATATTGAGAAGATTTATGCACTGAAAAAAGTGACAATTAGGAACTTTTAAAAAATCACTGTTACCCTAAAAAGGAATGTCTAAATCTGGAATGTTTTCACGAACCTTTATAGAAAATAATCGCTCACTTCTGAAAGGTTTGAGGTGTAGCTCGGAAAACTTTTTTTCATATCTTTCTTTGAATCTTAAAGAGTAAAGCGTCTCGGTAAGCTCACTTACTTCAAAACATTTTTCAATGTCGCTCTTATAAAATGAAAAGTTGAACTCATCTAATTCTGCCTTGATTTTTACATCGGACATGGCATTAATAATGGCTATAGCTGTTTCTGCGTCAAAGCTATGAAAATGATCCGTGTTGAAATTTACTTCCTCGTTCCATCTATCATCAGCATATAACCTGATTGTTTGATTAAGTTGATATACCTTCTCCTCATCACTGATGTAAGTTAACGCTTCAATCCACCCTGATTTTTCAAGGAATTTTACATCTTCATGTTCGCTATGAAAGCTAAGGGAAGGGAATGTGATTAAGCTTCTAATAATATTAATATTATCAATGCTGAGATGGAAGTAAGCAGTTTTAAGATTTGAAAATATTACTTCGTCACGTATATTCTTTTCCTTAATCGCTTTTAATTCACTTTGGGATTTTTTCTTTTTAGAAATGAGGTGTTCATAGATTGTTAATACAATCAAATCAACTATGCTGAAAACAACAATTCCTAATGAAACACCTATTACAAGTGAAATTAATAAAATATAAGTTTCATAGTTTTGTGCTATCGGTTTTATTGCAGTCGTTAGCCATAAATGTAGAAGCGGTAATGTTATACATAAGGATAGGACTCCACCACATATCATAAATAATGTTGTGCAGGCTCTTCTAGGAGTGTACAAGGTAGAAACAAAATTGATCTATATAGTTCACTGGAATTCTCAATTAGTCAGATTGTGTGTTTTGCGGAATCACTGTTCATATCTTCCGGTTCTTGCTGGTCAATTACCCGAATGGCATCAGCAGCTTGAATCAACTTTAGAGCATCATCAACACTTACACCTTGTAAGTCTATGATTTTTCTATCGGCTGCGACTTCAATTCTTATTTTGGATTTTGACTGCAACAAGTTCAGTACCTTAAGAAGGTATGGCGCAAACTTCTGCCCACGTTCAACTAAAATGCTCAGATATTCACATATGCCTGGATTGGAGGAGAAACATTGTACTCTTTTGGCGTCAATGCCGACAACACTGCATTCTTCTACAAAAGTCTGCTTCAATTCCTCAGGGATGTATACAGCAATTGAAAAATACTGGGATTGATTTTTTGATGACATGATACAGGCCTAAGGAACGGGAAGTAGAGCGCTGTCGCCACTTTGCCGCCACAGTCGCAATTGTTAGTTCCTAACTGATTGATTAGAAGGGGTTATAATAGCAGGCAACAAAAAACCCATCAACCTTGAACCAAAAATGGCGGGGTTGATGGGCTCCACAAATTGGGGACATCAAAGAAAAGCAGTGGCACTAGTTATGACTGCACCCTGCGTAAAAAGTTCTGCGCGTAACGAAAATTTTTTGCGCCACACGCAAACTTGAGATTTATCCGAGTCCTGGCCAGATAATGATGATCAGCGTACCTGCCAGCGTCAACAGCACGTTTGCGATGGCGTAGGTGCCTGCATAGCCCAGCGCCGGGATATTGCTGCGCGCGGTGTCGCTGATGATCTCCATCGCCGGTGCGCAGGTGCGCGCGCCCATCATCGCGCCGAAGAGCAGGGCGCGGTTCATGCGCAGCACGTAGGCGCCGAACAGGAAACAGATCACCACCGGTACCAGGCTGACGATAAGTCCGGAAACCAACATTTGCCAGCCGACCGCGCCCAGGCCGTTGCCAATGCCGCTCCCGGCGCTTAAGCCGACACCCGCCATAAAGACCATCAGACCGAACTCTTTCACCATGTTCAGCGCACCCTGAGGGATATAGCCGAAGGTGGGATGGTTCGCTCGCAGGAAGCCCAGCATGATCCCTGCGAACAGCAGACCGGCTGCGTTACCAATGCCGAAGCTAAAGTTGCTGAACTGGAAGGTGATCATCCCGATCATCAGGCCGACAATGAAGAAGGCGCAGAAGGCTAACAGGTCCGTCACCTGGCTGTGGATCGAGATAAAGCCGATACGGTCGGCAACGGTTTTAACACGTCGGGCATCGCCGCTGACCTGCAACACATCGCCTTTATTGAGCACCACGTTATCGTCGATAGGCATTTCAATCTGGCTGCGGATCACGCGGTTGAGGAAACAACCGTGGTCGGTCAGCTTCAGCTGTGCCAGACGGCGGCCCACGGCGTTGTGGTTTTTCACCACAATCTCTTCGGTGACGATACGCATGTCCAGCAGGTCGCGGTCAAACACCTCTTTCCCGTTACGGAAACTCGGATCGAGACGCGCGTGGGCGTCCGGGTAGCCAACAAGGGCGATGTCATCGCCCATCTGGAGCACCGCGTCACCGTCCGGGTTTGCCAGAATGCCGTTACGACGGATACGTTCGATGTAGCAGCCGGTCTGACGGTAGATCCCCAGCTCGCGCAGGTTTTTCCCGTCGGTCCAGGCAACCAGCTCCGGCCCGACGCGGTAGGCGCGGATCACCGGCAGGTAAACTTTACGTTTGGAGTCCGTGTCCAGGCCGCGCTCGCGGGCGATGGTCTGGGCGCTGGTCTGGAGATCCTGATGCTGAAGTTTTGGCAGATAGCGCGCGCCAACAATCAGGCTCACCAGACCAATCAGATAGGTCAGGGCATAGCCCAGACTCAGGTTGTCCAGCGCGGAGGAAAGCGGCGTGCCGGCCATGCCAGAATGACGAAGCGTATCGCCCGCGCCGACAAGCACCGGTGTGGAGGTCATCGAGCCTGCCAGCATACCGGCCGTTAAGCCGATGTCCCAGCCAAACAGCTTGCCCAGCCCTAACGCAATCAGCAGGGCGCTGCCGACCATCACCAGCGCCAGCATCAGGTAATTTTTGCCGTCTCGGAAGAAAATGGAAAAAAAGTTCGGACCGGCTTCCACGCCTACGCAAAAAATAAACAGCATGAAACCTAAGTTAAGCGCGTCCGTGTTAATACTGAAATGTTGTTGACCTAATAACAGGGAGACGACTAAAACGCCAATGGAATTACCAAGTTGAACTGAACCCAGGCGTAATTTACCCAGACAAAGGCCCAGCGCCAGTACCACAAATAATAACAGGATGTAATTCCCATTTAACAAGTCTGCGACGTTTATATTCACGGAGGCTAACTTCTTGTTTACCAGTAAGTTGTTGAATGAAAGGACTATTTGGGCTACTGTTTTCAGAGTCAGGGAATCACTTTGCATCTCCCTGCTTCCTGATAAATACCCTAAACACTAGCAGTCGGTTAGTTTAATCGTAATAGCTACCGACAGCCACCTATTATCGCACGACTTCTGTGCGTGCTTTGGCAAGGATTGCCGCATTGCTTTATCTGACTGGGCGTCCACCGGACGATTTTTGTATTTGATAGAGATAAGTCAGGAGGATAGTTTGAACTTTAAACGAAACTGGGCTGGCGTAATCAGCTGTTTTTTGCTGTTTACGGTCGTTTGCATGTCACTCGCTTTTAACGTGAAAGGCGCCTTCAGAGCGTCCGGTCATCCCGAGCTGGGCCTGTTGTTCTTCATCCTGCCGGGGGTAGTAGCCGGTTTTCTCTCACGTAAAGGCGAGGTGGTGATGCCGCTTATTGGGGCAATGCTTGCGGCCCCGCTCTGCCTGCTTCTGATGCGCGTGCTGTTTCTCTCGTCGAGAAGCGTCTGGCAGGAAGTGGCGTGGCTACTGAGTGGCGTTTTCTGGTGTGCGCTGGGCGCGCTCTGTTTCTTATTTACGCGCAGCCTGCTGCAACAGCGGAAGCACCGTAAATAAAAACGCCCTCAGGGTGAGGGCGTCTTCGCATTACTGAGCCGCAAACAGGCCCAGGTGTTCTTTGGCGTAGGCCTCAAAATCGGTGCAGCCGCCGATGTGTTTCTGATCGAGGAAGATCTGCGGCACGGTTTCAACCGGTTTACCCACGGTTTTTTCCAGATCGGCTTTAGTGATGCCTTCCGCGTGGATATCCACATAACGGAAGTTGAAATCATCACGCTCTTCAGTCAGTTTCTCTGCCAGTTCTTTCGCGCGCACACAGTAAGGGCATCCTGGACGACCAAAAATTACTGCAAACATTTCTCTCTCCTCAAAAAACAAGCCTGACGGCGAATAGCACCTATAGTGCACGATAACCTGCCGTCATGGAAAGAAGGTTTCACCTGTCACTTTGATACAGTCAGGCTATGTTTCGCCAATTACATCAGGTGGATCATTGCCTATACTGGCTGCCATACGTTTTACGCAACACAAAGAGAGACAAAATGACGCCAACCATTGACCTGCTTCGTTCCCACCGTTCCATTCGCCATTTCACCGATGAGCCGATTACCCAGGCGCAGCGGGACGCGATCATCGACAGCGCAAGAGGCACCTCCAGCTCCAGCTTTTTGCAGTGCAGCTCCATTATCCGCATCACCGATCCGGCGATGCGTGAGCAGCTGGTAACGCTGACGGGCGGACAAAAGCACGTTGCCCAGGCGGCTGAGTTCTGGGTGTTCTGCGCCGATTTTAACCGTCACCTGCAAATATGCCCTGAGGCCGAGCTGGGGCTGGCGGAACAGCTGCTGCTGGGCGTAGTGGATACGGCACTGATGGCGCAAAACGCGTTCACGGCGGCGGAATCACTGGGGCTTGGCGGCGTCTATATTGGCGGGCTGCGTAACAACATCGAAAGCGTGACGGAACTGCTGAAGCTGCCGAAACACGTGCTGCCGCTGTTTGGTCTGTGCCTCGGCTGGCCGGCGGATAACCCGGATCTGAAGCCGCGCATTCCTGCTGCGATGCTGGTGCATGAAAACCACTACCAGCCGGTCGACCAGGACGTTCTGCATCAATACGATGAAGAGCTGGCGAACTACTATCTGACGCGCGACAGCAACAACCGCCGCGACACCTGGAGCGACCATATTCGTCGCACCATCATCAAGGAGAACCGCCCGTTCATTCTCGACTACCTGCACAAACAGGGCTGGGCAACGCGGTAATCCATTCCTCCTGCTCCTCGTGTATGATAGGCAGGCTTTTACCATGTCTTTAGAGAGGTGCAGGGTGAAAATTGCCATATTGTCCCGGGATGGAACGCTCTATTCATGTAAACGCCTGCGAGAAGCGGCGGCGAAACGCGGACATCAGGTTGAGATCCTCGATCCGATGTCCTGCTATATGAACATCGACCCTGCGGCGTCGTCGATTCATTACAAAGGCCGCAAACTCCCGCATTTTGATGCGGTAATTCCCCGTATTGGCTCCCAGATCACCTATTACGGCACGGCCGCGCTGCGCCAGTTTGAAATGCTGGGAAGTTATCCGCTCAACGAGTCCGTGGCGATCTCCCGCGCCCGCGATAAGCTGCGCTCGCTGCAACTGCTGGCGCGCCAGGGGATCGATCTGCCCGTCACCGGGATTGCCCACTCCCCGGACGACACCAGCGATTTAATCGATATGGTGGGCGGTGCGCCGCTGGTCATTAAGCTGGTGGAAGGTACGCAGGGTATTGGAGTGGTACTGGCGGAGACGCGTCAGGCGGCGGAAAGCGTGATCGATGCGTTTCGCGGTCTGAATGCCCATATTCTGGTGCAGGAGTATATTAAAGAGGCTAAAGGGTGCGACATCCGCTGCTTTGTGGTGGGCAATGAAGTGGTGGCCGCTATAGAGCGGCAGGCGAAAGAGGGCGATTTTCGCTCTAACCTTCACCGCGGCGGTATCGCACGGGTGGCCCTTATCAGCGAGCGCGAGCGTGAGATTGCGGTGAAAGCGGCGCAGACGCTGGGCCTGGACGTGGCGGGGGTCGATCTGCTGCGTGCCGACCGCGGGCCGTTGGTGATGGAAGTTAACGCCTCGCCGGGGCTGGAAGGGGTGGAAAAAACCACAGGCGTCGATATTGCAGGTAAAATGATCGCATGGATTGAACGCCATGCGACGCCGGGATTTTGCCTGAAAACGGGCGGTTAAATGGATCGGCGCGCACTTTTTGCGTAATCTGGACAACGTTTTTATTTAAGAGGCTGCACTGCGATGGATTTACAGGTCGTACCTACACTGGATACGTTACGTCAATGGCTCGATGATGCCGGTATTACTTTCTTCGAATGCGACTCCTGCCAGGCGCTGCATCTGCCTCACATGCAAAATTTCGACGGCATTTTTGATGCCAAAATCGATCTGATTAACGACGTGATCCTGTTCTCGGCGCTGGCTGAAGTAAAGCCGTCCGCGCTGCTGGCGCTGGCATCCGATCTGTCAGCGATCAACGCCAGTTCTTTGACGGTGAAAGCGTTTCTCGACATACAGGATGATAATCTGCCAAAGCTGGTGGTTTGCCAGTCTTTATTCTCCGGCGCGGGGCTCTCCTTCAAGCAGTTCGCCTGGTTTATGCGCCTGAGCGAAGAGCAAATTTCCATGGTAATGATGGAAGCCAACGCACATCACCTGCTGTATAGCGCGGAAGATGACGCCGAGAATAATGATGCATCTCCCAATTTTCTCCACTAAGCCTGTCTGACTTTTGCGCAGTCGCTGCCAGAGCGGCTGCATAACACCATTTTTTCTGCTGCTTTTAACCTTTCTTTAAAGAGTTTTTCACCTCCTCTCCGGCCGTTTCGGCTTATCACGTAGACATAATCTGCATAAAAAATTGATAAAAGGCGTTTTTTCGTCTGGGCTATAGCCGGAGACACGGGCTACAGTTATTCTTGCGGTGCTTAAAAAAGCGAGCGGAACCTGCCGGGATGAGGGGGGTATTTTATTTCGGGCAGAGCGACAAACTATGCATGATTATTGCATATCTTCAGGCTGCACAGTTTTGGTTCGTTTGTTAACGAACTTTCAGAAGGAATAACAATATGATCGCCTTGAATAAAAAATGGTTATCGGGTCTGGTTGCGGGTGCTCTGATGGCCGTCTCTGCCGGCACGCTCGCTGCGGAACAAAAAACGCTGCACGTCTATAACTGGTCTGACTATATTGCGCCGGACACCGTCGCGAATTTTGAAAAAGAGACCGGCATTAAGGTTGTCTACGACGTGTTCGATTCCAACGAAGTGCTGGAAGGCAAACTGATGGCGGGCAGCACCGGTTTCGACCTGGTGGTGCCGTCGGCAAGCTTCCTGGAGCGTCAGCTGACCGCCGGTGTCTTCCAGCCGCTGGACAAGAGCAAATTACCGAACTGGAAAAACCTCGATCCGGACGTGCTGAAGCTGGTGGCGAAGCACGACCCGGACAACAAATACGCGATGCCTTACCTGTGGGCGACCACCGGTATTGGCTATAACGTGGATAAAGTCAAAGCGGCGCTGGGCCCGGACGTCAAGCTGGACAGCTGGGACGTAGTGCTGAAGCCGGAAAACCTCGAGAAGCTGAAAAGCTGCGGCGTCTCTTTCCTCGATGCGCCGGAAGAGATTTTCGCCACCGTGCTTAACTATCTCGGCAAAGATCCAAACAGCAGCAAGGCCGACGACTACACCGGTCCGGCGACCGACCTGCTACTGAAGCTGCGTCCGAATATTCGCTACTTCCACTCCTCTCAGTACATCAACGACCTGGCGAACGGGGATATCTGCGTGGCCATCGGCTGGGCGGGCGACGTCTGGCAGGCGGCGAACCGCGCGAAAGAGGCAAAAAACGGCGTGAATGTTTCCTACTTCATTCCGAAGGAGGGGGCGCTGGCGTTCTTCGACGTCTTCGCGATGCCGGCTGATGCGAAAAACAAAGAGGAAGCGTATCAGTTCCTCAACTACCTGATGCGTCCGGACGTGATTGCTCACATCAGCGACCATGTCTACTACGCCAACGGTAACAAGGCCTCCGTGCCGCTGGTGAGCGAAGAAATCCGCAATAATCCGGCGATCTACCCGCCAGCCGATGTGTTTGCCAAGCTCTTCACCCTGAAAGTGCAGGAACCAAAAATTGACCGTGTGCGTACCCGCGCGTGGACCAAGGTGAAAAGCGGTAAGTAACGGCGTTTGATATCGTTGCCCGGTGGCGCTGTCGCTTACCGGGCCGACAAATCCCGTAGGCCGGGCAAGCGTTCGCGCCGCCCGGCGATGCGCACCCTGACGGTGCGTTTGCACCAGTGTTGATCTATGCCGGAGAGCACCCCGTGAATGACGCGATCCCCCGCCCGCAGGCGAAAGTCCGTAAAGCGCTGACCCCGCTTCTTGAAATTCGTAACCTCACCAAATCCTTCGACGGCCAGCATGCCGTGGACGATGTCAGCCTGACGATCTACAAAGGTGAAATTTTTGCTTTGCTCGGCGCATCCGGCTGCGGTAAATCGACCCTGCTGCGCATGCTGGCCGGGTTTGAACAGCCCACCGCCGGGCAGATCGTGCTGGATGGGGTAGACCTCTCCAGCGTGCCGCCGTACCAGCGACCCATAAACATGATGTTCCAGTCCTATGCCCTGTTCCCGCACATGACCGTTGAGCAGAACATCGCCTTCGGCCTGAAGCAGGACAAACTGCCGAAAGCCGAAATCACCGCGCGCGTGGCGGAGATGCTGAGCCTGGTGCATATGCAGGAGTTTGCGAAGCGTAAGCCGCATCAGCTTTCCGGCGGCCAGCGTCAGCGCGTGGCGCTGGCAAGAAGTCTGGCGAAGCGTCCAAAATTATTACTGCTCGACGAGCCGATGGGCGCGCTGGATAAAAAGCTGCGCGACCGGATGCAGCTGGAAGTGGTGGATATCCTCGAGCGCGTTGGGGTGACCTGCGTGATGGTGACTCACGACCAGGAAGAGGCGATGACCATGGCCGGGCGCATTGCGATCATGAATCGCGGTAAGTTCGTGCAGATCGGCGAGCCGGAAGAGATTTACGAACACCCGACAACCCGCTACAGCGCGGAGTTCATCGGCTCGGTGAACGTCTTCGAAGGGCTGCTGAAGGAACGCCAGGACGACGGTCTGGTGATTGAATCGCCGGGGCTGGTGCACCCGCTGAAGGTTGATTCTGATAACTCCGTGGTGGACAACGTGCCGGTTTACGTTGCCCTGCGCCCGGAAAAAATCATGCTATGCGATGAGCCACCCGCCGATGGCTATAACTTTGCCGTGGGCGAAGTGGTACACATTGCCTATCTCGGCGATCTGTCGATTTACCATGTCCGCCTGAAAAGCGGCCAGATGCTCAGCGCCCAGTTACAGAACGAACACCGGTATCGCAAGGGACAGCCAACCTGGGGCGACGAAGTGAGCCTGTGCTGGGATGCGGACAGTTGCGTAGTCCTGACGGTATAAGGAGCGGTCATGAGCACACTTGAACCTCCAGCCCGCGTCAAAAAACCGGGCGGTTTCGCGCTCTGGCTGGCGCGCATGCAGATGGCGCATGGCCGCAAGCTGGTCATCGCCATGCCCTATATCTGGCTGATCCTGCTGTTTCTGCTGCCGTTCCTGATCGTCTTTAAGATCAGCCTGGCGGAGATGGCGCGGGCGATCCCACCGTATACCGATCTGTGGGAGTGGGCCGACGGGCAGCTGACGCTGACCGTAAACCTCGGTAATTTCCTGCAACTGACCGACGATCCGCTCTATTTCGAAGCCTATTTGCAGTCGTTACAGGTTGCGGCTATTTCTACGATTTGCTGCTTGTTGATGGGCTACCCGCTGGCGTGGGCAGTGGCGCACAGCAAGCCGTCGACGCGAAATATTTTACTGCTGTTGGTCATTTTACCGTCGTGGACGTCGTTCCTGATCCGCGTGTACGCGTGGATGGGGATCCTGAAGAATAACGGCATACTGAATAACTTCCTGCTGTGGCTTGGGGTGATCGACCAGCCGCTGACGATCCTGCACACCAACCTTGCGGTGTATATCGGGATTGTCTATGCCTATCTGCCGTTTATGGTGCTGCCGATCTATACGGCGCTGACGCGAATCGATTACTCGCTGGTGGAAGCCTCGCTGGATCTCGGCGCACGCCCGTTGAAGACTTTTTTCAGCGTCATTGTGCCGCTCACCAAAGGCGGGATTATCGCCGGATCGATGCTGGTGTTTATCCCGGCGGTCGGGGAGTTTGTGATCCCGGAACTGCTCGGCGGCCCGGACAGTATCATGATTGGCCGCGTGCTGTGGCAGGAGTTCTTCAATAACCGCGACTGGCCGGTGGCCTCGGCGGTGGCGATCGTCATGTTACTGCTGCTGATCGTGCCGATCATGTGGTTCCACAAACATCAGCAGAAACAGATGGGAGACCACGGATGAACAACTTACCGGTAGTACGCTCCCCGTGGCGAATTGCGATCCTGATTATCGGCTTTACCTTCCTGTATGCGCCGATGCTGATGCTGGTGATCTACTCGTTCAACAGCTCTAAGCTGGTCACCGTCTGGGCGGGCTGGTCGACGCGCTGGTACAGCGAACTGTTCCACGATGATGCGATGATGAGCGCGGTGGGGCTGAGCCTGACCATTGCGGCGCTGGCGGCGACGATGGCCTGCGTGCTGGGCACGATTGCCGCGCTGGTGATGGTGCGCTTTGGCCGTTTCCGCGGGGCAAATGGTTTTGCGTTTATGATCACCGCCCCGCTGGTCATGCCGGACGTGATCACCGGGCTGTCGCTGCTGCTGCTGTTTGTCGCGCTGGCGCACGCCATCGGCTGGCCAGCGGATCGCGGGATGCTCACCATCTGGCTGGCGCACGTCACCTTCTGTACGGCATATGTGGCGGTGGTCATCTCCTCGCGGCTGCGCGAGCTGGATCGCTCCATTGAAGAGGCGGCGATGGATCTCGGCGCCACGCCGCTGAAGGTCTTTTTCATCATCACGCTGCCGATGATTATGCCGGCGGTGATCTCCGGCTGGCTGCTGGCGTTCACGCTCTCGCTCGACGATCTGGTTATCGCCAGCTTTGTGTCGGGACCGGGCGCGACGACGCTGCCGATGCTGGTCTTCTCCAGCGTGCGGATGGGGGTGAATCCGGAGATCAACGCCCTGGCCTCCATCATCCTTGGCGTGGTCGGAATTGTCGGATTTATCGCCTGGTATTTGATGGCGCGCGCGGAAAAACAGCGTGTGCGCGATATCCAGCGTGCAAGACGCGGCTGAAGGAATTACTATTTCCAGTGATGTGCCGCGTATGACGCGGCACTGTTTTTCAGGGAAGTAAAAACATTGGGATTCTTACAAAAAACACGTCATTCGCACGCCCGTCCGAACGTCCCTGCGCTGGTGCAGGTGGCGGCGCTCGCCATTATTATGATCCGCTGTCTGGATGTGCTGATGATAATGAACACGCTGGGTCCGCGCGGAATGGGGGAATTTATTCACCGCAGCGCGCAGACGTGGAATCTGACGCTGGTGTTTCTCAGCAGCCTGATGCTGGTGTTTATTGAGATCTACTGTGCGTTCTCGCTGGTGAAAGGCCGTAACTGGGCGCGCTGGGTGTATCTGCTGACGCAGATCACCGCCGCAGGCTACCTGTGGGCCGCCTCGCTGGGCTATGGCTATCCGGAGCTGTTCAGCATACCCGGTGAGTCGCGACGTGAGATTTTCCATTCACTGGTGATGCAAAAACTGCCGGATATGCTGGTTCTGTTCCTGCTATTTGCACCAGCTTCGAGCCGGCGGTTCTTCCGCCTGCAATAATGTGTATAATCGCAGCCCTCTTGTTTCTTAAGGTTTTCATATGCAGTGCGCACTCTACGACGCCGGACGCTGCCGCTCCTGTCAGTGGATAGAACAGCCGGTCTCTCAACAACTCACCGCCAAAATGGCCAACCTGCAACAGCTGCTGGCAGCACACGCGGTGGGCGAGTGGTGCGCACCCGTCAGCGGCCCGGAGCAGGGCTTTCGCAATAAAGCCAAAATGGTGGTCAGCGGCAGCGTTGAAAAGCCGCTGCTGGGGATGCTGCACCGCGACGGTACGCCGGAAGATTTAACCGACTGCCCGCTGTATCCCGCCTCGTTTGAGCCGGTGTTTAGCGCTCTGAAACCGTTTATCGCCCGGGCGGGGTTAACGCCCTATAACGTTGCCCGCAGGCGCGGCGAGCTGAAATACCTTCTGCTGACCGAAAGCCAGATCGACGGCGGGATGATGCTGCGCTTTGTGCTGCGTTCGGAAACCAAACTGGAGCAGCTGCGCGCGGCACTTCCGGGATTGCAGCAACAGCTTCCGCAGCTCAAGGTTATCACCGCAAATATTCAGCCGGTGCATATGGCGATCATGGAAGGGGAGAAAGAGATTTTCTTCACCGAACAGCACGCGCTGGAGGAGCGTTTTAACGGCGTGCCGCTGTGGATCCGTCCGCAAAGCTTCTTTCAGACTAACCCCACCGTCGCCAGCGCGCTGTACACCACCGCGCGCGACTGGGTGCGTGCGTTACAGGTTCATCACATGTGGGATCTGTTCTGCGGCGTCGGCGGCTTTGGCCTGCACTGTGCCACGCCAGACATGCAGCTCACCGGCATTGAGATCTCCGCCGAAGCGATTGCCTGCGCGAAGCAGTCCGCCGCGGAGCTGGGGCTGACGAATCTGCACTTCCAGGCGCTGGACTCCACGCAGTTCGCGACCGGGCAGGGCAACGTGCCGGAGCTGGTGCTGGTGAACCCGCCGCGCCGGGGCATCGGCCAGGCGCTCTGCGACTACCTGAGCCAGATGGCGCCGGAGTACATCGTCTACTCCAGCTGTAACGCGCAGACCATGGCGAAGGATATCGCCAGCCTGCCGGGCTACCGCATCGCGCGCGTTCAGCTTTTCGATATGTTCCCCCATACCGCCCATTATGAAGTGTTGACGTTGTTAACCAAAGCGTAGGCCGGGTAAGGCGAAGCCGCCCCCCGGCATAAACCCCACACAATGTTCAACAAAATGTGAACTCTTCCCCCGCTCGAAATCAGGTAAGCTTACGACATAACAAATGATTGAAGGCTTACCCATGAAGCAGATCCTGCTGGTAGAAGATGACCACGATATCGCGGCACTCCTGCGTCTTAACCTGGAAGATGAAGGCTACGCCATTACCCACGAGCCCGACGGGGGCAACGCCTTACAGCGTCTTGAAACACAGCCGTGGGACGCGGTGATCCTCGATCTGATGCTGCCGAATGTTGATGGTCTGGAGATTTGCCGCCGTATCCGCCAGATGACCCGTTACCTGCCCATTATCATCATTAGCGCCCGCAGCAGTGAAACTGACCGTATTACCGGCCTGGAAACCGGGGCGGATGATTATCTGGCAAAACCTTTCTCGGTGCAGGAGCTGATTGCCCGCATTAAGGCGCTGTTCCGCCGACAGCAGGCGATGGGCCAGGCGCAGACGGACGGCATTATTCAGGCGCACGGTCTGACTATCGATCCGCTGGCGCGCACCGTGCGTCTTAACGGTCAACACGTCGATCTCACTCCGCGTGAATTTGAACTGCTCTATTTTTTTGCTCGCCATCCTGGAGAGGTCTTTTCACGGCTGGCATTGCTGGAGCAGGTGTGGGGGTATCAGCACGAAGGCTACGAACACACCGTCAACACCCATATTAACCGCCTGCGCATCAAAATAGAAAAAGATGCCGCCGAGCCGGAGATCGTTCGCACCGTCTGGGGCAAAGGCTACAAATTTGCGGAGCAGAATCATGATGCGTCGCTTTAGCCTGAGCCAGCGCCTGACGCTGCTGTTTACGGTGTTACTGCTGCTCTGCGCCACCGTCGCCTGTGCGGTGCAGCTCTACAGTAGCATGCAGTACGGCAACGCGATGGTGCAGCGGCTCTCCGGCGGGCTGGCGCAGCAGATTGTGCAGCGGGAAGCGATTCTGGATTCGCAGGGCAGGGTGGATCGCAGCGCCTTAAAACCGCTGTTCGACCGGCTGATGACCTTTAATCCGAGCGTCGAGCTGTATGTTGTCTCGCCTGATGGCGATATCCTGGCCGATGCCGCCCCGCCGGGGCACATTCAGCGGCAAAAAATTGACCTCGCGCCGATACAGAATTTCCTGAGCGGGACGGTGATGCCGGTGTTTGGCGACGATCCCCGAAGCCAGAATAAGAAAGTCTTCAGCGCCACCCCGCTGCGGCAGGACGGCGAGCTGAAGGGGTATCTGTACATTATTTTGCAGGGGGAAGAGTCCAACGCGCTGGCGGAGATGGCCTGGCACAAAGCGCTCTGGAGTACGGCGCTGTGGTCGATGCTGCTGGTGGCGCTGTTTGGTCTGCTGGCGGGGGTGCTGCTCTGGTACTGGGTGACGCGCCCGGTTAAAGAGCTCACGCTGGACGTGGCCGGGCTGGAGCAGGAAAGCATCAGCGCGATTAAGCAGCTGGCGGCCCAGCCGCTTGAGCCTGCCGGCCAGGATGAAGTGGCGATCCTGCGCAATACCTTTATCGAGCTGGCGCGCAAAATCACCTCTCAGTGGGATCGGCTGGCCGACAGCGACCGCCAGCGCCGGGAGTTTATCGCCAACATTTCGCACGACTTACGCACCCCGCTGACGTCGCTGCTGGGTTATCTGGAAACGCTGTCGCTCAAATCCGCCACGCTGTCGCCGCAGGAGCATCAGCAGTACCTCGCTACCGCGCTGCGTCAGGGGCAAAAGGTACGCCATCTGTCGCAGCAGCTGTTCGAGCTGGCGCGTCTTGAGTACGGCGGCATCAAGCCCCAGCGCGAACGTTTTGCCATGGCTGAACTGATTTCCGACGTGGCGCAGAAGTTTGAGCTTACCGCCCGCACGCGCGAGGTGAACCTGCGTATTGATGTGCCGGGGCGATTGCCGCTGGTGAACGCCGACGTGTCGATGATCGAGCGCGTGGTCACTAACCTTCTGGATAACGCCATCCGTCATACGCCGAGCGGCGGAGAAATTCGTCTGGCGGTCTGGCAGGAGAATGAACGACTTCAGGTCGAAGTGGCAGACAATGGTACGGGCGTAGATGCCTCGCTGCGCGACGATTTGTTCCAGCGGCCTTCAGCGTTAAATCCTCAGGCGTCGCGGGAGAACCGTGGGGGATTAGGGCTGTTAATCGTGAAGAGAATGCTGGAGCTGCACGGCGGTGGGATCAGGCTGATGGAGTCCGTGAGCGGGGCGCGGTTCAGGTTCTTTGTACCGCTATGAGAAATTGCCGGGTGGCGCTGCGCTTATCCGGCCTACAGACCACCCCCGCAGGCCAGACCACCCGGCAAAAAGAGATTACTGAGGGAACCACTGCTCGCTGATTTTCTGGTACGTACCGTCAGCTTTGATCGCTTTCAGCGCGCCGTTCAGTTTCTCAAGCAGAGCCTTGTTATCCGGACGCACGGCAATACCGAGGCCAGTGCCGAAATACTGCGGATCGGTCACTTTCTCCGTCGCTGTACCCAGCTGCGGGTTGGTTTTCAGCCACTCATTCACGACTGCGGTGTCGCCAAATACGCCATCGATACGGCCATTTTTCAGGTCGATAATGGCATTCTGGTAGCTGTCGTAGGCCACGGTTTTCACTTCAGGATGCTTGTCCTGGAGGTATTTCTGGTGCGTGGTGCCGTTCTCCATGCCGATGCGCTTGCCTTTCAGCTCGTCGAAAGATTTATAAGCTCCTTTCTTCGCAATCACCACCGCAGAGTTCGCGTAGTACGGGTCGGTGAACGCGACCTGCTTGCTGCGCTCTGGCGTAATGTCCATGCCGGAGATCACCGCATCGTATTTTTTAAATTTCAGGGACGGGATCAGGCTGTCAAACGCGTGGTTAGTAAAGGTGCAGTCGGCCTGCATCTGTTTGCACAGCGCTTTCGCCAGGTCAATGTCGAAACCGACGATCTGGTTGCTGGCATCCAGCGATTCAAACGGCGGATAGGTGGCAGAAACGCCAAAATTGATTTTATCGGCGGCGGATGCGCCAGCGGCGAAGGTTGCGAGTAATGCGGCCAGAACTAACTTTTTCATTGTAATGCTCCCGTCTGTCTTATTGATGCGCCGTGTCTGCGGCCTGGATGTACAATGCCAGTTAATGAATTTATATGCAATAAAAATGATTAAGTATTATTTCAATCACAAAAAAAAGCGGATAACCCATCAGGTTACCCGCTCCATGAATACCGTTTTATGCATTTGCGTGGTTAATTCCTGCGCTCAAACGCTAACGCCTTACGCTCGATAAGACGCATCATCAGCGTCAGCAGACCGTTGACCACCAGATAGACCAGACCCGCCGCACCGAACACCATTACGTCGTAGGTGCGTCCGTACAGCAGCTGTCCGTGGCCCATCACTTCCATCAGGGTGATGGTGTAGGCCAGTGAGGTGCTTTTGAACACCAGAACGACTTCGTTGGAATAGGAAGAGAGCGCGCGCTTAAAGGCATAGGGCAGCAGGATCGCCAGCGTATCCTTCTTGCTCATGCCCAGCGCTCCGCAGGACTGCCACTGGCCTTCCGGGATCGCGCGAATGGCACCGTAGAACAGCTGCGTGGTGTAGGCGGCGCTGTTCAGCGAGAGGGCAATCAGGGCGCAGAGCCACGGTTCAGAGAGCAGGTGCCAGATCACCGGGTATTCCTGTAACGACGGGAACTGCCCCGGGCCGTAGTAAATCAGGAAGATTTGCACCAGCAGCGGCGTACCGGTAAAGAGCGTAATGTAGCCACGTACAATCCACACCAGCACTGGCGTTTTCAGCGTCAGGACGATGGTGAAGATCAGCGCCAGGATCAGCGCCACGATGATAGACGCGACGGTCAGCGTCAGGCTGGTGTGCAGCCCTTTCATCAGTTCGGGTAAATAATCCAGCATCAGCCTGGTCTCCGTTCAAAACGCGTTGCGCGCAGGTCAATACGCTTCAGAACGTACTGGCTCAGCAACGTGATCACCAGGTAGATTGCCGCCGCGACGATGTACCAGGTAAACGGCTCCTGCGTACGGGTGGCGATACTTTTGGTTTGCAGCATCAAATCGTTCACGCTGATCAGGCTTACCAGCGCGGTATCTTTCAGCAGTACCAGCCACTGATTACCCAGCCCTGGCAGGGCATGACGCCACATCTGCGGCATCACCAGGCGGAAGAAGATCGCCGCTTTCGACAGGCCCAGCGCCTGACCGGATTCCCACTGACCCTGTGGCACCGCTTTCAGCGCGCCGCGCAGCGTTTGTGACGCATAGGCTGAATAGAGCAGGGAGAGCGCAATCACGCCGCACAGGAACGGGCTGACGTCGAAGTTCTCGATCTGCATCTGCACCGGGATTTGCGCAAAGCCGAGATTAATCGTGAAGCCGTCCGACAGCGTTAACAGCAGCTGTGAGGAGCCGAAATAGATAAACAGGACCACCAGAATTTCCGGGAGTCCACGCAGCACAGTCACCAGCGCTGAACCGAGCCATGCGACAGGGCGCCACTTAACGGACTCCCACACCGCAAAGAACATCGCCAGTACGAGGCCGATAATCAGTGCACAAACGGCAAGGCCGACGGTCATCCCGGCGGCGCTTGCTAAAGGAAAAATTTCATTCATCAGGAATTACTTCTGGAACCATTTTTTGTAGATGGTTTCGTAGGTGCCGTCTTTCTTCACTTTTTCCAGCGCAGCGTTGAATTTCTGCTGCAACTCGGTGTTGCCCTGACGTACGGCAATACCCAGACCTGTACCGAAGTAGTCTTTATCGGTCACCTTGTCACCCACGGCAGCCAGCTTGTCGTTCGCTTTCAGCCATTCAGTCACGACAGCCGTATCCCCGAACACCGCATCGATACGACCGTTTTGCAGGTCCAGTTTCGCATTCTGGTAGCTGTCATACGGCACGGTGGTGATTTCCGGGTGCTTATCCATGATGAATTTCTGGTGCGTGGTGCCGTTCTGCACGCCGACTTTCTTGCCTTTCAGCAGGTCAACGGAGGCGTATTTACCTTTCTGACCGATGAACAGCGCCGAGTTGTCGTAGTAAGGGGTGGTGAACAGAACCTGCTTCTCACGCTCCGGTGTGATGTCCATACCGGCCATTACGGCGTCGATACGGCGGAACTTCAGGCTTGGGATCAGGCTGTCGAACGCCTGGTTGCTGAAGGTACAGGTCGCGTCGATCTCTTTACACAGGGCATTTGCCAGGTCCACGTCGAAGCCAACAATCTTGTTGTTCGCATCAATGGATTCAAACGGAGGGTAGGACGCTTCAGTGGCGAAACGGATGGTCTGGGCTGCGGTAGCGGAAAGGCTGACGCTAGCAAGCAGCGCGGCAATCAATACTTTTTTCATTATAATTTCCCTAACACATCAGTGTGATAAGTAGTTTTTGAAGGCATCGGTTTGCGGGTTAGTGAAGCAGCTCGCGTCACCCTGCTCAACGATATACCCGTTTTCCATATAGACCACGCGGCTGGCGGTTTTGCGCGCCACTTCCACCTCGTGGGTCACGATGACCTGGGTAATGTTGGTTTCCGCCAGCTCACGAATGATACTCACGATCTGGGCAGTAATTTCCGGGTCCAGCGCCGCGGTCGGCTCATCGAACAGCAGCACCGCTGGCTCCATCATCAGCGCACGGGCGATCGCCACACGCTGTTGCTGACCACCAGAGAGATGCAGAGGATAACGGTCGCTGTACGGTTTCAGACGCAGACGTTCCAGCAGCTTTTCAGCACGCGCCATCGCCTGGTCTTTGCTTAAGCCAAGCACGCGGCACGGGGCTTCAATCAGGTTTTGCACCACCGTCAGATGCGGCCAGAGATTGTATTGCTGGAAAACCATGCCCACGTTTTGACGCAGTTCACGAATCGCTTTATCAGAAGGGGTTTTCGCGAAGTCAAAATGGTTACCGGCGATGGCCAGCGTTCCCGAACGGGGCATTTCAAGCAGATTTAAAACACGCAGAAGGGAGCTTTTTCCCGCGCCGCTTGGGCCAAGCAAAACCAGCGTTTCGCCCTCCGGGCAACTCAGCGTAATGTCGAACAGCGCCTGGTGTGCGCCGTAGAAGCAGTTAATGCCGTTTAGTTTAATACTCATCGGGGCAGTCTTTACTCATCCAGGCAAACTATAGCAATTGAGGCCGCAGATAGTACCGTTGACAGAATAGTTATGCAATATTTATGCGTTAAAAGTTAAATATAACCCGTGTTTACTCTTAAACATAGCACAAAATAGCGACGGGAAAGGGGGGCGAGTATAAATGTCGGCATTCCGCCTGAAATGCCGGACATTTTACGGGGTTAACGTTTATTTAACGGATGCGTTAGCGGTTCTCAATCGACTGGCGAAGGGTGCCTGCCGGGGCATGAACGCTGCCGCCAATGTAGCGTACATCATCTACTGCCCAGCACTGGCCTTCACGGATCATCAGCACCTCATCCTGCCAGGTTTGCGTCCCCTGGGTTAGCTTCACGCGCAGGGGAATATTGCGTGCGTCGGTATTTGGAATGGTGGATGCGCTGGCGACGTCGGCGCTGTCCGGCAGCGTGGCGCGGCTTGAGAACGGATCGGATGACAGCAGGGCGTTATGCTGCGGATCGCGCGAAGCGTCGGTGAGCAGTTTCGCCAGATTATCGCTCAGGTACGGGCGCAGGGCGGTCAGGTCATTACCGCGATGCTGAATACGGTAATCATAAAATTGTTGCGCCACGGCGTCCGGGCCACCCTCAATACAAGGGCCGCTGCGGGTTCCGATATCCTTAAAGGCTGGCGTGACCGGCGTTGTGCAGGCGCTGAGCACCAGCGCGCATGGCACTAAAAGCGTTAAAGCAGAGTAGCGCATGTTGATTTCCTTATTTATTAACTATCCTTTCAATCATAGCGTAACGAACCGATAATGCAGTTGCTAACGCATTGAACGCTAAAGAAGGAGAGAAAGTATGCAGTTTTCAACAACGCCAACCCTGGAAGGTCAACCGATTACCGAGTACTGCGGCGTGGTCACCGGTGAGGCGATTCTGGGCGCGAACATATTCCGGGACTTCTTTGCCGGCATTCGGGATATCGTCGGGGGTCGCTCCGGCGCGTACGAGAAAGAGCTGCGTAAAGCGCGTGACATTGCGTTTAAGGAGCTGGGCGAGCAGGCCAAAGCGCTGGGCGCGGATGCGGTGGTAGGTATTGATATCGACTACGAAACGGTCGGGAAAGATGCCAGCATGCTGATGGTGAGCGTAAGCGGTACGGCGGTGAAAACCCGTCGATGAAGCGTTCGCTCTCAACCCTCCTGCTGGCGATATTGCTGGCAGGATGCGCCTCGGAAGAGGGCATCGTTGATAAAGGCGCGTACGATCTGGATACGCGCCATCAGGCGCAGGCGGCCTACCCGCGTATAAAGGTGCTGGTTATTCACTACACCGCCGACGATTTCGACACCTCGCTTGCGACCCTGACCGATAAAAACGTCAGCTCTCACTATCTCATTCCCGCAAAGCCCCCAGCACCACAGGGCAAACCGCGTATCTGGCAGCTGGTCCCGGAGAGCGAGCTGGCCTGGCATGCGGGCATCAGCTTCTGGCGTGGCACCAACCGCATAAATGATACCTCCGTCGGCATTGAGCTGGAAAACCGCGGCTGGCGGCAAACCGATGGCGTGAAAACCTTTACCCCCTTCGAACCGGGGCAAATTGCGGCGCTGATCCCGCTTGCCAGAGATATCATCGCCCGCTACGACATAAAACCGCAGAACGTGGTGGCACACTCGGATATCGCCCCGCAGCGCAAAGACGATCCTGGCCCGATGTTTCCGTGGCGCGAGCTGGCGCAGCAGGGTATCGGGGCCTGGCCCGATCCGGCGCGGGTGAATTTTTATATCAACGGCCGACCGCATTATCAGCAGGTTGATACCGCAGCGCTGCTCGATCTGCTGGCGCGCTACGGTTACGAGGTGCCAGAAAACAGCACGCCCGCACAGCAAAAACGCATCATCATGGTTTTCCAGATGCATTTCCGCCCGCAGTTATGGAATGGCGTAGCGGATGTGGAAACCATGGCGATTGCCGAAGCACTTTTAGAGAAATACGGGCAGGGGTAAACCTTCGGATTACCCCCGAGTGAGTATATTTTCTTAAGTTTCTATCAGATTAATCCTAAGTACAAACTCATTTCATTTTTAGTTAATTGACTTAAAATTATCCCGATTTAAGATGGACACATAGCGCGCTAAGTAATGTAGCGAATTAATCAAAAACTTTACTCTTTTATTTTTATTCTTGAGATTTTCATCAGGTAAAAATTTATGGTTCGGCGTAAATGCCGCAGCCATCTTATTTTAAAAAATCACATCTTAAATCGGGTATAACAATGTTAAGCATCTATGGAAAAAAATTACGTCCACAATATGAAATGGAAAGAATTATTTCTGCAACCGCAGGCGTTGAAGAAAAAACGTTAAAGAAATGGCAGAAAATTTCCACTACTGATTCCGGTTACATTCATGTCATCGTCAGCGGCGAAGTCGAATTTCGACGTGAATCTGACGAACTGTGCATGTTTACTGTCACCGGACAATGCCTTTTCGGCCTATCGTCAATGTATTACAACGCCACCCATATGTACGGCCTTGTCCGGACGAATACGGTCGTTCGCTCGATCAAGAAAGAGGTCTTCGCCCAGCTGATGACCGAAAAAAATCTGTGGCCTGACCTGACCAAAGTCCTTTCCTGGTACATATGCGTGATGAGCAAACGTGATGATGTTCTGGTTGCCCGCAGTGCGTATTCTGTTGTTCGTGAATTTTTATATGAGATTAACGATCTGACTGTTCATCAGCAACGTGATATTAACGTTTATGATTACATTCAGGAATACACTAACCTCGCACGTAGTACTATTATCAAAATCCTCTCCGATCTGAAAAAAGGTCAATATATTGTGGTGGAAAAAGGTCGATTGCTTAACCTCACCGCACTGCCTGAAAAATATTAATACTTACTCCCGCTGTTCTCCTTTCTCACTCAAAGGAGAACGGCTATTTCCACTGTTTTTTACACTCGCTTGTGAATTATCCTGCGTTTCGTCAACCGGCGGCGCGGGAATTTTTCCTTGAGAATAATCCTGCTCCTGCTCTTTTAATGCCTGCTTAAATAATTCCGTTAATGATGACTCTTCACTGCTCGTGCTGGCGGGGGCGATATCGTGCTCATGCGCCTCGGTTCCGGGTAAGGTATCCCGCGAGGTATCGTGCGGCACCGCGCCCTCGGGCGCCTGCTGCCAGTCGGCATCATCACTGCTGATCGGCAGATCCTGCATCGGTGGAACATCAACATGCACTGGCGCAACTTTAGGCTGCGGATGCGGGAACGGTTTACTCACGTACACGTAATGCATTTCCGAAAGCTGCGTTTCCGGTTTGGCAACGCTGGCGTTGACCGGTTCAGGTGCCGGGTGGCGCAGGTTCCAGTAGACGTGCATATACAGGCCGACAACCAGCATGGCGCAAAGCCCGACCAGCCATAACGCTGTTTTGCCGAATACGTTTTTCAGGCTGGGGAGGCGGTACGAAAACCAGACCGCTTCCCCGGTTGTATAGCTGCGCTGGGCCGCAAGGCAGATGGTCGACATTAGGCTTTCTTCTCCTGCATTTTTGCGTCCGGGGTGGTGCGGGTTGCCTGAATCAGTACGCCCGGCGTGCTGTTGGTCACGCGCATCAGCTGCATCAGCGTTTCTTCACCGGGGATGCCATCCACGTGCAGATGCATTTTTTGCTGGAACTCGCGGGTGCGTTTCATCATTTCTGCGGTCCAGATCCGGGCATGCGTTTCGGGCTGGCTCAACGCGATGCTTAACTGCTGATCGAGCCAGACCATGTCTTTGCTGTCGCTGGCCGTGCCGATCGCGTCTTTTCCTTCCGGTGTCAGGCGGTGCAACTGGGTGAAGTTGCCGGTCGCATGCCGGTTAAACCAGCTGCGGCTTACCTGCCAGGTCCGGTTATTCATTAACAAGTCAATTGATGTATCTCCGACCCTGGCGACCACTGCATAGTTAAGGTGACCGCTGGTTTTCAGCTCACTGACCCACGGATACCCTTCCTGCGCCAGCGTCTGCGGGGACGCGTTCCCCTGTTTACACATCAGGTTCACTTTAGCGGCGTTCTGGCACAGCGCATCGTCGGCCGAGGCGTCATACCCCCACATGAGATAAAGCTGATGCATCGCATCCGGCTGATTAACTATTTCGTTGTCGATAACCGGCACTACGGCTGCCTCAGGTTTTGGCGTCTGCTGTTTCCAGCTGACGGGCACCGGCAGCTGGATCGGCAGGCGCGCGCCGATCGACGAGGTAAAATACCAGCCGCAGGCGGCAAATAGCACGGACGCAAACAGCCCCACGGTTGCCAGGCGCTTACCGTGTTTTTTGGCGGGCAGGATCTCTCCCGCCGCCAGACGTAAATGGCGTGGGCTGACCTGCGCCGCGCGTTCCGTCCAGGCGGCGAGCATTGACAGGTGTGCCAGCGCGTTCAGTTTGCTGATGTTGCCTTTGGTCAGCGTGTGCATTTTGCGCACGCGGGCAGGCGGCAACGGCGAATGTTCACAGTCGTGTTCTTCGCACTGCGCCTGCACATAGCTCAGGTATTCGCGGCAGGTGAGGGGGCGCAGGACATGATGTGTGTGCGTATATTCGCGCAGTTCAGGTTGCTTTAGCAGGCGTTCCTGCTCCGCAGCACCCGTCAGCACCACGGCGAGCCGGAAGTTCAGCTCCTGGGCGCGCGTGAGCAGCGTTCCCAGGACTTCACGGCAGCTCTCCTTCATGGCTTCGGAATGGGCGATGGTCAGCACTCTGGATTTTGCTTTCCCCTCCTGCCACTGGCGCAGGACGGCATCCACCGCCTGCATGCGATCTTTAATCGCTTTCGTTCCCGGGTTGAGTTTGTACAGCAGGCTACTGGCACTCAGTTTGGGAAACGCGTTGATGGCAATAACGGTATTGCTGCTGGCTTTCAGCGCGTCGATGAAGTGGCTCAGAAGCGGAGCGTCGTCGCAAAAAAGCCCGATAATACCCGCCAGCTGGGTTTTCTCTTTCAGCAGGTTGAACACGTCCTGATGATAAGGCACCAGAAAATCACCGGATAAACGGGTGATTGTCCTGAATGGCGGATTTTTAAAATTAAAGTGGCTCTGATACATAACGACTGACCGTCTCTGATTAGGAATAGCAACAGCAGCAGAAAGTAAGGTAATGCCCCTGAGCGGTCAATTTGCAGACAGGGTAAAAATATCCAGCTGGCCGCGCCTAACATCTGGATTTTATACGGTCAATATTTTTCTGTATGAAAGTTGGTGGCGAAGTCAGTGGTCGTATTTGCAACAGCTTATTACTATTTTCCTCCATATTGGCGCAGTATGACGCTGCTTATTTTTGCTTTGCTATAGGCCGGATAAAAAATGAGGTTCTCATTTCTGTCACGGTGGATAACGCCTTGTATTATGTTTGCGCTGCTCATTTTTAGCGGCCAGCAAGGGTATCTCACCTTAAAAGATTATAAAAAAGTTACGAATAAGTTGGCTAAAGCTGATCTACAGCCGCTGAAAAAAACGCGTGAAGATAAACCCTTCACGCTTTTTACGGCTGCCGTCCGTCAGGAGAACTTAGCGGATGCGGCAAAAGCCCCGCTGGCAGCGGAGATAGAGGGCATTGTGCGCAGTGATGACGCCTGGCTCTCCTTTGCTGTTATCAAAACCCCAGGCGGTCAGCGAAGCTACCGTGAGGGTGAACCTCTCGCCGGATTTAACGACGCATTTATTCAGGAAATAAACAAAGATAATGTGGTGGTTAATTATGAAGGTGCTACGCAGGTACTGGCGTTAAATAAACCGGACTATTTTAAGGGGGGCGTGGATAGCGGCCCGGTTACAAAATCGACGAAAGATGCTGGCGCAGAAAGTTTGCATCTTGATGATTATCTGGTGTTAAAACCCATCATTGAAAAAGGCCGACTGGAAGGCTACAGGATAAATCCAAGGAATGCCTCCGCCTTTTACAGTCAGTCAGGTCTGGAAAAAGGCGATGTGGCGGTTCAGGTTAACTCTGTCGATATGACCGATGAAGCAAAAGCGAAAAGCATTATTGCCAACTGGTCGAAAATGAAAGAAGCGGATGTCGTCGTGCGGCGTCACGCTCACCTTGAAAATATTCGGGTTAATGTTCTAAACAATTAACAAGTGTGCAGACATGAAAAAATTTCCCTGGGCGTGCGTGGCGCTGACCGCATTGTCGTTATATTCCAGTTCGCTGCTTGCAGCTAACTTTAGCGCGAGTTTTAAAAATACTGATATTCGCGAGTTTATCGATACGGTAGGCCGCAATCTCAACAAAACCATTCTGGTCGACCCGTCCGTCCAGGGCACCGTCTCGGTCCGAACCTACAACGTGCTGACAGAAGATGAGTACTACCAATTCTTTCTGAGCGTGCTGGATCTCTACGGCCTGTCGGTGATCCCGTTGGACAACGGCATGGTCAAAGTGGTGCGCTCAAGCGTGGCGCGTACCGCCGGTGCGCCGCTGGCAGACAGCAAGAACCCGGGCAAAGGTGATGAGATCATCACCCGCGTGGTGCGCATGGAAAACGTACCCGTTCGCGAGCTGGCCCCGCTGCTGCGTCAGCTCAACGATGCCACTGGCATCGGGAACGTGGTGCACTTTGAGCCGTCCAACGTCCTGCTGTTAACCGGTAAAGCCTCGGTGGTGAACCGCCTGGTGGATCTGGTGCAGCGCGTCGATAAAGACGGTATTCAGCGCCGCGAAATCATCCCGCTGCGCTTTGCCTCTGCCAAAGAACTTTCGGATATGTTGAACAACCTCAACAACGAAGAGCAGAAAGGGCAGAACGCGCCGCAGCTGGCGACCAAGGTGGTGGCGGATGACGAAACCAACAGCCTGGTGATCAGCGGTTCGGAAGATGCGCGCGCGCGGACCCGCTCCCTGATCCATCAGCTGGATCGCGAGCAGAACAACGAGGGGAATACCCGCGTCTTCTACCTCAAATATGCCAGCGCCACCAAAGTGGTGCCGGTGCTGACCGGGATTGGCGAGCAGCTGAAAGACAAGCCGGGCGCGGCCAAAGCGAAAACCGCGAGCGCCTCAACCGATCTGAATATCACCGCCGACGAGTCAACCAACTCCCTGGTGATCACTGCGCAGCCTAATGTGATGAACTCCCTGGAGAAGGTGATCGACAAGCTGGATATTCGCCGTCCGCAGGTGCTGGTGGAAGCGATCATTGCCGAAGTGCAGGACGGCAACGGCCTGGATCTTGGGGTGCAGTGGACCAGCAAGCACGGCGGCGTGCAGTTTGGCGCTACCGGCCTGCCAATCAGCCAGATTAAAAATGGCACCATGAAAGGGGCGAGCTTCACGGGCCTTGCGACCGGCTTCTTTAACGGTGATTTCGGTGCGCTGATGACCGCGCTCTCCACCAACGGCAAAAACGACATCCTCTCCACGCCAAGCGTGGTCACGCTGGATAACAAAGAAGCGTCATTCAACGTCGGTCAGGATGTGCCGGTGCTTTCCGGTTCGCAAACCACCAGCGGCGACAACGTGTTTAACTCCGTTGAGCGTAAAACCGTCGGTACCAAGCTGAAGATTGTGCCGCAAATCAACGATGGCGACATGATCCACCTGAAGATTGAGCAGGAAGTGTCCAGCGTTGACAACAGCGCGACGGAAGATTCCAGCCTCGGCCCAACCTTCAACACGCGCACGATCAATAACGAAGTGATGGTTCACAGTGGCCAGACGGTGGTGCTCGGCGGCCTGATGGAAAATGTGACCAAACAGTCCGTCTCCAAAGTGCCGCTGCTCGGCGATATCCCGCTGGTCGGGCAGCTGTTCCGCTACACCTCGCAGGATACCTCTAAACGCAACCTGATGGTGTTTATTCATACCACCGTCCTGCGTGACGACGACAACTACAGCGCAGCCTCGAAAGAGAAATATGACCAGATCCGGGTGCGCCAGATGCAGCGCGTGGAAGAGAAAAAGCTCGGTATTGTTGAGCCGAGCGACAACGCCGTCCTGCCCGCGTTTCCTTCAGCAAGCCCTCACGTCGCACCGGTGAAAACCTCCGCGGCACGCAATCCGTTTAAAGAGTAAGGCGGAGGGATACCGTGGACGAACTGAGTAAATCCCTGTGTAGCAGCAACTACGCAAAATATAACGGCGTTCTGCTTTACAACAATGACGTCTATATCCGTGAGGACACCCCGGCGTTAGCACTGCTGGAGGTGCGCCGGGTGCTTGGACGCGCGTTCGTCCCGATCACCCTGGCGCCGGAAGCGTTTGATGAGATGCTGGCCAAAATCTGGCAGCAGAGCAGCGGCGTGTCGCAGCAGCTGGTGGACGACATGGACGCGGATATCGATCTGATGGCGTTAACCGAGGAGATCCCGGATAACGAAGATCTGCTCGATAACGACGAAAACTCGCCGGTGATCCGCCTGATCAACGCCATTCTCGGCGAGGCGGTGAAGGACGGCGCGTCGGATATTCATATCGAAACCTTCGAGCGCACCCTGAGCATTCGCTTTCGCGTTGACGGCGTGCTGCGCCCGGTGCTGCAACCGGCGCGTAAGCTCGCCCCGCTGCTGGTATCGCGAATCAAGGTGATGTCGAAACTCGACATCGCCGAGAAACGTCTCCCCCAGGATGGCCGTATCTCCCTGCGCATCGGTCGCAAGGCGATCGACGTGCGTGTGTCGACCATTCCGTCCCAGTACGGCGAGCGCGTGGTGATGCGCCTGCTCGATAAAAGCAATCTCAAGCCCGACATCAACAAGCTGGGGCTGATTGATGAAGAACTGGAGAAGCTGAAAGGGCTGATCGAACGCCCGCACGGGATCATCCTCGTTACCGGCCCGACGGGTTCCGGTAAAAGCACCACGCTGTACGCCATTCTTTCAGCGCTGAACGGCCACGAACGCAACATTCTGACCGTGGAAGATCCGATTGAGTACGAGCTGGAAGGGGTGGGGCAGACGCAGGTTAACCCGCGCGTGGACATGACCTTTGCCCGCGGGCTGCGCGCCATTCTGCGTCAGGACCCGGACGTGGTAATGATCGGGGAAATTCGTGACGGTGAGACCGCCCAGATTGCGGTGCAGGCGTCGCTGACCGGTCACCTGGTGATGTCGACGCTGCACACCAACAGTGCCGCAGGGGCGATAACCCGTCTGCGGGATATGGGGCTGGAGTCCTTCTTAATCGGTTCATCGTTGCTCGGTGTCATTGCCCAGCGTCTGGTGCGTCGGCTGTGTACGCACTGCCGGACCACCAGTCCGCTGGACGCCAATGAAAAAGCGCTGTTCAGCTTTATGGACGCGCCGCCAGAAGCGATTTACCGCGCGGTGGGGTGCGAACACTGCCGTCAGAGCGGCTATCAGGGCCGCGCCGGTATTCATGAATTTCTGGTGGTGGACAGCGCCATGCGCCGCGCCATCCATGAAGATAAGGACGAAATGTCCCTCGAAACGCAGCTCTTTAAGCAGGCCTACAGCCTGCGTGAAAACGGGCTGCTGAAGGTGATCGGCGGCGTGACGTCTCTGGAAGAGGTCATGCGCGTCACCGCCGAGCGTGGGGGGGATGCATAATGGCTTTCTACGCCTGGACAGCGACGGATGCCGCGGGGAAAACCCAGCGCGGGACGTTACAGGCCGAGGGGCAGAAGCAGGTTCGCCAGTGGCTTCGCGAGCAAAAACTGATGCCCGTCAGCATTACCGAAACCCGCGAAACGGCGGCTGGCGGGAAAGCGAAAACCGGGGTGAAGCTCTCCACTCCGGTGCTGTCGATGTTTACCCGTCAGCTTTCGACGCTGGTCAACGCCGCGCTGCCGCTGGAGAGCGCGCTGAAGGCGATCTCGAAGCAGACGGAAGACAAAAAGCTGGCGGCGATGGTGGTGGAGATCCGCGAGAAGGTGGTGGAAGGCCACACCCTGTTCGATGCCTTCAGCCAGTTCCCGCGCACCTTCGACAAGCTTTACTGCACGCTGGTGATGGCCGGGGAGAAAACCGGTCACCTGGGCGACGTGCTGGAGAAGCTGGCGGAGTACAACGAGCAGCGCCAGAAAATGAAAAGTAAGCTGACGCAGGCGATGGTCTACCCGATAACCCTCACCGTGGTCGCCATCGCGGTCATCAGCATCCTGCTGGTGGCGGTGGTGCCGCAGGTGATCGAGCAGTTCACTCACATGAAGCAGCAGCTGCCGATCACCACCCGGACGCTGATTGCGGTAAGTGATTTCCTGCAAGCCTGGGGCATTTATATTGTGGGCATTCTGGGGGGCGGCTTTATCGGCTTCAAAACCTGGCTGAGGAATGCCAAAAACCGTTTTCACTGGCACAGCTGGCTGGTGAACGGCTCGCCGATTAAAAAGCTGGTCTGCGCCATCAACAGCGCCCGCTATATCCGTACCCTGAGTATTTTGCAGGCCAGTAGCGTGCCGCTGCTGGAGGGGATGTATATCGCGATGGACGGTATCGAAAACCGCTATGCCCGGCAGGTGCTGGAGCAGGCCGCCGACACCGTGCGCCAGGGGGCGTCGCTGTATGCGGCGCTGGAACAGGCGAAATTATTCCCGCCCACCATGCTGTATATGATTGCCTCCGGTGAAGAGAGCGGGGAATTAGGTAATTTAATGGATCGCGCGGCGGAAAATCAGGAATCGGCCTTACAACATCGAATTACATTAACGCTGTCGGTCTTTGAACCGGCGCTGGTGGTATCCATGGCGACGATTGTTTTATTCATCGTGCTTTCAATATTACAACCGCTTCTGCAACTTAATAATATGGTAGGTTAAATCATGGCTTTAAAACGTAAAAACCTGGCTCGCCAGGCGGGCTTCACATTGCTCGAATTAATGGTGGTCATTGTTATTCTCGGCGTACTGGCGAGTATGGTAGTGCCAAATTTAATGGGCAATAAGGAAAAAGCCGATACGCAAAAAGCAACCAGCGATATTGTCGCGCTCGAAGGCTCGCTGGATATGTACAAGCTGGATAACCACCGCTACCCGACCACAGAGCAGGGTTTGCAGGCGCTGGTGACCAAACCTGAAATCGCGCCAATCCCGAACGGCTACCGCACGGACGGCTATATCCGTCGCCTGCCGCAGGACCCCTGGGGCAATGATTATCTGCTGGTGAGCCCGGGTGAACACGGCGCGGTGGACGTCTTCTCAGCCGGTCCGGACGGCGAAGCCAATACCGCCGATGACATTACCAACTGGTCTCTGGATAAGAAAGAGAAATAATGAAAAATCAACGCGGCTTTACGTTGCTGGAAATTATTCTGGCGCTGGTGATATTTGCCAGTTGCGCCATGATGGTGGTGTCCACCATTCCTTCGCGCAGCGGCGCGGATATATTTGGCCAGCAATTAAAAGCGCTCGTTGATTATGGTTCAGACCGTGCGGTGATGGACGGAAATATTGTCGGGCTGGTGATCGCCACCGATAAATATCAGCTGGTGACGATCGCCGATGAAAATGGCGAGCGTCACTGGGTGCCATTATCTGCCGGACGCATTTCCACCAAAGGTGATTTTCCGGAAGAGATGCATGTGTCGCTCTCGCCGCAGCGCCTGGCCGCGACGGTGACGTCCGAGCCGCAGGTGATCTTTTTACCGGACGGTGAAATCAGCCGCTTTACGCTGACGCTGCAAAGTTATGACAAACAGCACCATTTCCGCGTGGTGTCGCAAGGTGCGGCGCCGGTATCGGTAGAAAACGATGGCTAACGGCAACAAAAAGCAAAAGGGGATGACGCTGCTGGAGGTGATGGTCGCTCTGGTGATTTTCTCCACCGCCGCGCTGGCGCTGATGAACTCGGTCTCCCTGAACGTGCGTTTTACCCATGGCCTGGCCGATACCTTGCAGGCCACTTGGGTGGCGGAAAACCAGCTGGCGGAAGCACAGCTCACGAAAACCGACTTCCCGGATGCTGAACAGCAGGGGACGGAAATCATGGGCGGGCGCAGCTGGAACTGGCGTAAGCAGCGGGTGAAAACCGCCGACAACGTCTGGGCGAATACAATACGCGTGTATGCGGAAGGCGATGAGAGCCAGCCGGTTATTTCCCTGCATATCATTCCGCCGGGAGAGAGCAAGTGAAGAAAACGCGACGCCAGCGCGGATTTACCCTGCTGGAGATCATGATTGCGCTGACTATCTTCGCGGTGATCAGCACCCTGGCCTGGCAAATTCTGGACGGCGCGATGCGTACCAGTTCGGCGACGGATGCCAGCGCCGCAAAGCTCAACCAGCTTCAGCGCGCCTGGAGTCTGATGGAGCGTGATTTTTTCCAGCTTCAGGCGCGCGCCCCGCGTAATGAGCCGGAGCTGTTTCGTCAGGCGGGCGATGCCCTTGAACTGACCACCCTGAATGGCGTGAGCGGAACGGTCCAGCTGGAGCGCGTGCGCTGGCGGCTGGAAGAGGGGTGTTTGTATCGCGACGTCTGGCCGGTCATTGACGGCCCGGCGGACGTTAAGCCTGACGAAGTGCCGATTGTCAGCGGCGTTAAATCATTGCAGTGGCGGTTTTATCGTCAGGGCTGGCTGAAAAGCTGGAGCGACGCCGCCCATCTGCCGGACGGCGTGGAGGTTACGTTGACGATGGAAAACGGGGATACCTGGCGCTGGGTATTCACCACGCCGGGTGATATGCAGGAGGTGGCCGCTGCCGCGGCGCCAGAGAAAGCCGCCGACGCGCCTGGGACGCCCCCGGATGCAGCCCCTGCGCCTGCCCCTTCGCCGGAGACCAGACCATGAAGCGGATCCGTCAACAACAGGGCGTAGCCCTGCTGGTGGTGCTGATTTTGCTGGTGATGATGTCGGCGCTGGCCGCCAAAATCAGCCAGCAGTTCTGCCGTAATTTGCAGAAAACGCATTATCAGGTAAGCCAGCAGCAGCTGCGCTGGGCGATGCAGGCCCAGGAAAAAGTGGTGAAGGACCGGTTACAGACCGACGCCAGTGGCGAGAGCAAGCCGCTGGCGCTGGACGGCGACTGGCATCAGCCGCTGGAGACGCAGGGTGAAGATTACACGGTCGTGAGCCAGGTGGAAGATGCGCAGGACTGCTTTAACGTCAATAACCTGTTGACCGCCGACATCGCACCCCAGGGGCAAAGCGCTCCCGCGGTGGCGGAAACACCGCGTAAAGCGCGGATTGTAGAACAACTTCTGACGGAAAGTGGGCTCAGTCCGGGCACGGCGGAGGCGGTCTATTTCCAGCTGGTGGATTATCTCGATGGTGACAGCACCACGGCGAAGGAGGGGGCCGAAAGCGATGCGTGGGCTGGCGTCGTGCCCGCGCGGCAACCGGCAAATCAGATGATGCGCAGCATCGCGGAAATCAAACTGCTGCCGGCGTTCCCTGTTACGGCATATCCAAAGGTGAGCAAGCTGTTATGCGCGCTGCCGGACGCCGCCAGCAAGGTGGACGTGAACACCCTGCAACCGGAACAGGCCGCCGTGCTGGCGGCCATGTTCCCGGGAAAACTCACGCGGGATGACGCCGTTCGCCTGCTGGATTCGCGTCCGGAATCGGGCTGGGAAAATATGGAAGCGTTCAGCAAAGCGCTGGAGCAGGCCTTCCCGCAGTTAAAAGACGATCTCCCGCAGGTGGTGGATCAATTTTCTATAAACAGCCGGTACTTCCGCGTGAATTACACCGGCAATACCGATGAATTAACGCTTCGCGTGGTCAGCCAGCTTCAGGTGAATAACGAAGCCGGTGAGATCGTGACGTGGCAGCGTCGTTACCGAATGATTGAATAAGAAAAGTAGAACGTTATGAAACAGGTACTTTTTGTTCGTCCCGACAGCCGCGAGGGCGGGAAAATAATGTGGTGTGAGTCCGGCAGCGAGCGCGTCGAGGTGGTCGACAGCCTGGAGATGCTGGCCGAACACCCCCTGGCTACGCGCGTTTGTCTCCTGTTACCCGCCAGCGACATGATTTTCCGCCATTTTAGGCTACCGAAAAAGGTGGCTTCTCAGGGAATGGCCTTCTCGTGGATGGCAGAAGAGACGCTGATTGGCGACGTGGACAACCTCCACTGGACGGTACTCCACAAAAAAGGCGCCGACGTCGACGCCGTGGCCATTGACGCCGACCGCCTGCGCGCAACATTAACCCGCTGTCAGGAGGCCGGATTAAACGTGATTCAGGCCCTGCCTGATGCCTGGCTCCTGCCCGTGACGGCAGGGGGCAGCACGCTGGTCGCGCAGGATGATGGCTACTGGCTGCGTTTATCGCCCCATGTGGCGGGTGAAATGGAGGCAACCCTGCTGCCGCTGTTAATGCAGAAAGCCGGGGTCGGGGAAGTGTGGTGTTACGGCGATGCGCCTGCGAAGGTGCACATTGACGTGCAGCATGCCTGGCAGCATCCGCTGGCGCTGATCCAGCCGCAGTGGCAAACCTGTCGCGTTAACCTGCTTCACGGTGAATTCAGCCTTAAGGCCGGTCATGGGCGGGCAGCGAAAAGGATGAAAGCCGCGATGGTGGCGGCGGGCGTGCTGTCTGTTGGTCTGCTGCTGGGGCCACGCATTGCGATGGCCTGGATGCTGGTGCAGCAGGAAAATCGGGTGCAGCAGGAGATCGTCCAGGTTTATCAGCACCATTTCCCCAGCATGCGGCAGCAGACCAATATCAAATATCACTTTGGCCAAAGCCTGAAAAAACAGAGCAAGGGGTTCTTTCTTCAGCTTGAGGAGCTGGAGAAAGCCCGGCAGTCAGTCCCTGCGATGGAGATCGATCTGCTGGAATACGATGCGCAGCAAAACACCCTGACGCTGAGCGTCAGCGCGCAAAACCAGCCCGCGTTGCAGGCGTTTGTTAACCAGACCAGTGAGAATTTTGATTTTACCTTACAGCCTGTTTCAACAACCGAACCGTATACCGCCATGATCGCAGGGAAACATAAATGAAAGAGCGAATCGCACAGCTGAAAGCGCGCTATCAGAATTACAGCGCCCGGGAAAAAATCATTTTAAAAATATGTGCCGTTGCCATTGTGGGGGCAGCGGTGTATTACACAGGAGTGATCCCCTTGGATAATATGATTAAAAATAGTAAATCGACACTTAAAAGACAAAAAGAGACGCTTAACTGGATGCGCAGTGAAATTGATAAAAATCATCTTCAGATCCAGTTAGTCAAAACGGATAATCCGCGTACGGTGGTCGAGAATAGCGCCCATGAAATTAACCTTTCGCTGACGGATGTGCGCCAGGAGGGGCAAACTTTATCGTTCGTGGTGAATCGGGTTAATGTGTATGAATTAAAAAGCTGGCTGCGTGAAATTAATCAGACCACCGGTGTGAGATTGCAAAAAATAAACCTCACGCCGGTTGACCACCTCAGCGATGTGAAAGCGCAGGTGCAACTCACCTGGGCAAAAAACGCATGAATACCTTCGCGCTGATGCGGGATGCCTTTCCGGTAGGGTTCCCGATAATGAGTGCGATCCTGGGCGGCATTGTGGGCAGTTTTCTTGGCGTTGTCGCCGAACGCGTACCGGGGATGGTGATGGATGAGGAGGGGAGCGGTAATCTGCTCATTCCGGCCTCGCACTGTCCGGTGTGCCAGCATGCGCTCGCCGCGTGGGAAAACATCCCGCTGCTCAGCTGGCTTTTATTACGGGGGCGCTGCCACCAGTGCGGCAGCGCGATCCCGCTGCGACTCTTTCTGGTCGAACTGATCTCCGCCTTGTTTTTTGGCATCACGGCCTGGTGCATGCCGGACGTTCAGGCACTGTTCTCTTTGTGGTTACTGGCGGCTTTTTTACTGCCGCTGGCCATGATCGACTGGCAGCACCAGTTGCTTCCGGACTGCCTGACCCAGCCGCTGCTGTGGGCAGGTCTCTTGCTTCATGTGTTTGACCACACGTTGCCGCTACGCGATGCGCTGTTCGGCGCGGTGGCGGGCTATCTGTCGCTCTGGCTGCTCTACTGGGCTTTTCGTCTGATCACGGGACGAGAAGGTCTGGGTTACGGGGATTTTAAGCTACTGGCGGCGCTGGGCGCCTGGTGCGGCTGGCAGGCGTTGCCCTCTATTGAACTGGCGGCAGCGTTAAGCGGTATTGTCGGTTATTTCGCCGTAAATAATTTAAATAAAAATAACCTCACTATTTCTTTTGGTCCTTATCTCGCCTTTGCTGGAATAGGGGTTTTTATTAGTCAGCAAATTGCTTTCACATTTTAAATATACAGGTCAAGATTTTTTATAAATCTTTTTGATGGAGGAAGGAAAGGACGATCCTTTACGCTCAGTGTATCGTAAGAGATATAAGCTACACGGGATTTGGCTTGTATCTTTTAATGGAGGAATACAACGCAGCAACAATTTTTTGTTCACGGCACTCACGTTGGTTAAATACGCATTACGCGAAACGCATCCATGATCTCACGGAAGACATGGGTTACTACGTTATAAATAAATTTATCAGGAAATAAAAATGAAATTTATGAAGCCAAAATATCTGGCGCTCTTTATTGCGGCGGCAACCAGCTCCGCATTTGCAGCAGCGCCAGGTGCACCGACGATCGGCTATGGCAATGACAAATTTGCCCTGGTGGAAGTGGATCAGGCTGCACAGGATTATAACAATCTTGTCAAAGTGCATAACGATGGCGTGGATGTAAAAGTTGAGTGGAACGTCTGGAGTGGTGATGCGCCAACTTCTGCGAAAGTTCTGCTGGACGGACAGACCGTATGGACCGGCGCAGCCGGTGCGACGGGCTCTGCAACGTTTAAAGTGAAAAAAGGCGGGCGTTATCAGGAACAGGTTGAAGTCTGTAATGCCAGCGGCTGTGCGAAAAGCGCCAGTAAGCTGATTATTGTGGCTGACACCGACGGTAGCCACCTGCTGCCGCTGAATACGTCTCTCCAGGAGAACAACAAAGCGTTCGCGAAGCATACCGATAAAGTGGTTGCGGCCTACTTCCCGGAATGGGGCGTTTACGACCGTAACTTCCCGGTTGATAAGATCCCTGCGGCAAACCTCAACCACATTCTGTACGGCTTCATTCCAATCTGTGGCGGTGACGGCATCAACGACGGCCTGAAAACCATTGAAGGTGGTAACAGCTTCCGCGTGCTTCAGAACGACTGTAAGGGCCGTCCTGACTTTACCGTGGCGATCCACGACCCATGGGCTGCGCTGCAAAAACCACAGGCTGGCGTCTCCAACTGGGATGATCCGTACAAAGGTAACTTTGGCCAGCTGATGGCGCTGAAAAAAGCGCATCCAGGCCTGAAAGTGCTGCCATCTATCGGCGGCTGGACGCTTTCCGATCCGTTCTTCCACATGGGCGACCCGGCTATCCGAGCACGCTTTGTCTCTTCTGTGAAAGATTTCCTCCAGACGTGGAAATTCTTTGACGGCGTGGATATCGACTGGGAATTCCCGGGAGGTGGCGGTGTAACCGAAAACCTGGGTAACCCGCAGCAGGATAAAGCGACCTATACCGCACTGATGCACGACCTGCGCACCATGCTGAACGAGCTGTCTGCACAGACGGGCCGTACCTATGAACTGACCAGCGCCATCGGTGCAGGCCGCGATAAGATCGAAGACGTGGATTACACCACGGCTCAGCAGTATCTCGACCACATCTTCCTGATGAGCTACGACTTCTACGGCGGCTGGAGCAACACCGTTCTCGGCCACCAGGCTGCGCTGCGTGCGCCAGCATGGCGTCCGGACACTGATTACACCACTGAAAACGGCGTTAACGCGCTGCTTGCGCAGGGTGTACAGCCAGGCAAGATCGTGGTGGGTGCGGGCATGTATGGCCGCGGCTGGACCGGCGTGCATGGCTACACCGGTGACAATCCATTCACCGGTACGGCAACCGGCATGGTGAAAGGCACCTGGGAACCGGGCGTGGTTGACTATCGTCAGATCGTGAACGAATACAAAGGCAAACCGGGCTGGGAATACGGCTACGACACGACCGCTGAAGCCCCTTACGTCTTCAACAAATCCACCGGCGACCTGATCTCGTATGAAGATGCGCGTTCAACCACGGCGAAAGGCAAGTATGTTCTGGCCAATAAACTGGGCGGTCTGTTCGCGTGGTCTATCGACTCTGATACCGGCGACATTCTGAATGCGATGAACGAAAGCCTGCTGGGCGGCGACTCGACTCCGGTTGATCCGGTGGTCACCAACCACGCGCCAATCGCGTCCTCTGCCGATCAGAACGTGTCTGGCCCGGCAACCGTCACGCTCGATGGCTCTGCTTCCAGCGATCCTGATGGCGATGCGATTACCTACAAATGGACTCAGGTCTCTGGTCCGTCTGTCACCATCAACAACAGCACCAAAGCGAAAGCGACCTTCAATGTTGCGGCAGCGAACACCGACCAGACCATGACGTTCCGCCTGACGGTGACCGATGCAAAAGGCCTGAGCAACGCGATTGATGTCCAGGTGGTGAACAAGGCACCGAAAGCTAACCAGGCACCGGTTTTAAACCCAATGGAAGCGATCACGCTTGAATCTGGTGAAACCTATGCGCTGCATGCCCAGGCTGCGGACCCAGACGGTGATGCGCTGACCTACGCCTGGAGCGTACCAGCAGATATGCACGCCACCGGAACTGACTCCGCGAACGTGAATATCACGGCGCCGGAAGTGAGCTCGACGTCTACCTACACCCTGAGCGTGGTAGTGAGCGACGGTAAGACCAGCGTGCAGTCTAACGTCCAGGTTACCGTGAATCCGAAAGCGGCGCCTGCACCGGTACCTGCTGACGAAGACACTAACCCGGTGGATGACGTTACCCCTCCGGCTGATGATGTGACTCCTCCGTCTGACAAAGGAAGCTGCGATGCACCTGTGGATGCTAACGCCAGCAAATACGCGGCGTGGGAATCCAGCAAAATCTACAACGGTGGCGATACCGTAAGCTTCGACCATCTGGTGTGGAAAGCGAAGTACTGGACTCAGGGCAATCAGCCTGGCTTCGGTGTGGATGCATGGGAGCTGGTGAGCAACGTGAAGATGAACTGGCGTTCTGACCTGGTCTACAACGGCGGCGACACTACCACCTATGAAGGTAACGTTTACCGTGCGAAATGGTGGACCCGTGGTGATAACCCAGCCAACAGCGACGTATGGGTAAAAGAAGGCGCATCAACAGATTGCAAATAATCTAACCCATTAATCACTCCCCCTTTAGAGGGGGAGTGATTCAAAATTCATTTTACAGGATGTTGGTAAGGAGAAATAACCGAAACTGTCAGCAGGTAAAAATGAAAAAGTTAATTTTGTTGTTATTGATAATAAGCCAAAGCGCACTGGCAAATTGTTGGGATAAAGCGGCGCATTATTATCATGTCGATCCTTATTTACTGTACGCGATAGCGAATGTGGAATCCGGAATGAATCCGTATGCGGTTGGGCAAAACCGCGATGGCACGCGGGATGTCGGGCTGATGCAAATCAACAGTTCGCATTTTACCGCGCTGGAAAGCAGAGGCATCGACGAATATCGATTAATCACGGAGCCGTGTACTTCGATCATGGTCGGGGCTTCTATCCTTTCCGGGATGATCAGGGTGTATGGCTACAACTGGGAAGCCGTTGGCGCGTATAACGCCGGACTGAAAAAAGAAAATTATCCGCAGAGGATGAAATATGCCCATAAGGTCTGGGCCAAATATCAGCAACTGAAATTAGCGGCACGTTATTAACGTTTTTTATTTTTGAAGAATTCCTGAAGGTGTTCTTCGAAAAGTGAAAACAGCTGAATGTGGTTTATGTATTAACGGAGTAATACCTAAGCCGGGATATTAACATTTAATTTGAAACGAACAGGAAAACTGAAATGAACAAAAGGACGTTACTGAGTGTACTCATTGCGGGAGCCTGCGTGGCGCCATTCATGGCCCAGGCTGCGAATCTGAAGGAGACCAGCAGTGAGCCGTACACCATCAAAGCCAGCGATCTGGCGAAGAAAGAGAAGGAACTGACGGACTTCCCGCTGATGGCTTCGGTTAAAGAGACCATCCAGACGCTGGATAACGCGCAGGTCGAACTGATTGAGCCAGGCCGGGCGGCGAACCCGGACAACGTTAAACGCGTTGAAGGGATTGTGAAAGCCAGCGACTGGGAATATCTCTTCCCGCTGCGCGCCCAGGCCTATACCTACAGCAACTTCCTGAAAGCCGTGGGTAAATTCCCGGCGCTGTGTAAAACCTATAATGACGGTCGTGACAGCGACGCCATCTGTCGCAAAGAGCTGGCCACCATGTTTGCCCACTTTGCCCAGGAAACTGGCGGCCACGAAAGCTGGCGTCCGGAAGCCGAATGGCGTCAGGCGCTGGTCCACGTACGTGAAATGGGCTGGAGCGAAGGGCAGAAGGGCGGTTATAACGGCGAATGTAACCCGGACGTCTGGCAAGGACAGACCTGGCCTTGCGGTAAAGATAAAGACGGCGATTTCCTGAGCTATTTCGGACGCGGTGCGAAACAGTTGTCTTACAACTACAACTACGGTCCATTCTCTGAAGCGATGTACGGCGACGTGCGTACGCTGCTCGACAAACCTGAGCTGGTGGCGGACACCTGGCTAAACCTGGCGAGTGCGATCTTCTTCTTCGCCTATCCGCAGCCGCCAAAACCAAGCATGTTGCAGGTGATCGACGGTACATGGCAGCCGAACGACCACGATAAAGCCAACGGTCTGGTTCCGGGCTTTGGTGTGACCACCCAGATCATCAACGGCGGCGTTGAGTGCGGCGGCCCGACTGAAATTGCGCAGTCTCAGAACCGTATCAAATACTACAAAGAGTTTGCAAACTACCTGAAAGTGCCTGTTCCGGCGAACGAAGTGTTGGGTTGCGCCAACATGAAGCAGTTCGACGAAGGTGGCGCAGGCGCCCTGAAGATTTACTGGGAACAGGACTGGGGATGGAGCGCGGATACCCCGGACGGCAAAACCTACTCTTGCCAGCTGGTGGGCTACCAGACTCCGTTCAGCGCCTTTAAAGAAGGTGACTACAGCAAGTGCGTGCAGAAGTTCTTTAACGTGAAAATCGTTAACGATGATAGTTCTTCCGTTACCCCGGACGAAACCCCGGTCACGCCAACACCGACGCCATCTGGCGATGAAACGCCAGCGCCAACACCAACGCCGGATGAAACCCCGGTCGAACCTGTTGTGGTGAACCACGCGCCGGTTGCGCAGATTGCCGGTCCGATCGGTGCAGTGGAAGCAGGTGCGCAGGTTTCTCTGAGTGCGGAAGGCTCCACCGATCCTGATGGCAACAAACTGACGTATACCTGGCGTTCCCAGGATGGTCAGACTGTTACCGGTCAGGACAAAGCGGTTGTGACCTTCACAGCGCCAGAGTCTGCGACGGCGCAGCAGTATGAAGTGAGCCTGACCGTCAGCGATGGCGAGCTGAGCAGCACCACGTCTTACCTGCTGAACGTGAAAGCGAAAGCGGCAACGCCATCCGGAGAAGATACGTCTTACCCGGCATGGAGCGCGAACAGCAAGTACAACGCCGGTGATATCGTGAACAACCACGGTAAACTGTTCCAGTGCAAACCGTTCCCGTACAGCGGCTGGTGTAACAACTCTCCAACGTACTATGAACCAGGCGCAGGTCTGGCATGGGCTGAAGCCTGGACGGCTCTGTAAAAGCAAACGGCAACCCCCAGGGTTGCCGTTTTAGTGTCTGCACCCTCTCCCTGTGGGAGAGGGACGGGGTGAGGGCATCAGTCCGCACTCTCTGTTTTTTGCAGGGTGGCGCTGCGCTTACCCGGCCTACATGAGGCTGGAACGCTTACCGGTGCAACTTCCCGTGATCCCGTAACCACGCCGCCGTACGCACTATCCCTTCATCCAGCGAGACAATCGGTTTATATCCCAGCTCGTTCTCCGCCCGAGAAATATCCAGCGTAAAATCAAAGTTGAGCTTCGACACACCGTAATGCGTCAGCGCAGGCTCTTTCGCCGATTTGCTGCCAAAACGCTCCATGCTGCGGGCAATCATGTCCAGCATTGGGTAGGGAACGGAACGGATCCGGCAGTCGATTTTTAATTCGTCAATTAGCCTTTGCACAATGCTGCGCAGGGTACAGGGTTCGCCGTTGGTGATGTTATACGCGCGCCCCGACACCAGCTTATCGCACTCCGGCTGGCTCGCCAGCCACATGGCGTGAACGGCATTTTCGTAATAGGTCATGTCCACCAGCGCATCGCCGCCGCGCGGTAACAGCACGCTGCCGTAGTGATGCATCATCTGGGCCAGTCGCGGGATAAAGACTTTGTCGTGCGGCCCAAACAGGCTCTGCGGACGCAGCACGGTAAAGCGGGTGTGCGGGTTTGACTGGGCCAGCAGGTCGATCACCTCTTCGCCCGCCGCTTTACTGCGGGCAAACTCACAGGCAAAGCGCGCCGGGCGGAAATTTTCCTGAATATCACGATGGTGGTGATAGTCGAAATAGAGCGACGGAGAGGAAATATGAATAAAGTTACGCACGCCCCAGGCGACGGCCCATTCACCCAGACGGCGCGTGGCGCGCACGTTGGCGAGATCAAAGGCTTCCTGGGTACCCCACGGGGAGGTAAAACTGGAGCAGTGCCACAGCGTATCGATACCGGCGAGCATCACTTTGGCCTGAGAGGAGACCAGCTCCGTCAGATCGGCATGGACAAATTCAGCGCCCATTTTTTGCAGGAGCTTACCCATCGCCTCATTGCGACCGGTGGCCCTCACGCTGATGCCTTTGTTGCGCAGAAACTCGACCGCATTTCGGCCTAAGCCGCTGGTCGCCCCGGTAACCAGTACCTTCATAACAATCCACTGTGTTGAAAAGAATTTCGTGCGCATTCTTTCGTGAATTACGATGTGTTGCAATGGGAAAGGTGAAAGATTAAGAGTTTTATTTAGTTATTTTCCCGCTTTTCTTCTGCCAGTAGCGCAATCCGTTTCGCCATTCCGCGGAAGATAAACAGGTGTGCCGGGATCATCAGCAACCAGTAAAACAGACCCGGCATTCCGTGCGGATGCCACCATGCCCGAACGTCCAGTTCACGATGGTCGCCCTTGTCCTTCAGGGTGAAGCAGAGCCGCCCCAGCCCCGGCGCCTTCATGCCAAACAGCAGCGCCAGCTGTTTTTCCGGCTCAACGATAATCACCTTCCAGCTGTCGACGGTATCGCCCACCTTCAGCCAGGGATGGGCAGGGCGCCCTTTTGCCAGCCGGTGACCGACCAGCAGATCCAGCGCGCCGCGCGTTTGCCACAGAATATTGCCGAAGAAATAGCGCTCTTTGCCGCCAATCTGGTTCACAACTTCCCACAGCGCTGCCAGGCTGGCCGTGGTTTTGACCGTACAGCCCGCCTGTTTCGGATAATAGCCGTACTCGGGCCGCCAGCGGGCAAACGCCTGCGCGTCGTAGCCCCAGTCGCTGGAGTTCACCAGCTTCTCTTCTTCTTTCAGCGTATTACGCACCGCGTCGTCAAAGCGGATCAATTCCTGAGGGATTAAGGCGCGCAGCGCGCGATCGTCCGCCAGCAGATCGTGCTTCAGCCCCTGGATCAGCGCTTTGGCGGTCGTCGGCGGCACGGAGGTGATCACATTCAAAAACCACACCGATATCCAGCGGGTCGGGAAGGGGATGGGGATCAGCCAGCGGCGGCGGCCGCTCACCCGCATAAAATGTTCGAACTGCGCCTGATAGCTCAGCACTTCCGGGCCTGCCGCCTCCAGCACGCGATGCTGCTCCGCCGGGTGATCCAGCAATGCCACCAGATAGTGGAGTAAATTCTCCAGCGCAATGGGCGTGGTGCGCGAGCGTACCCAGCGCGGCGGCGTCAGCACAGGCAGGTTGTAGACCATATCGCGCATCACTTCGAACGCGGCGGAACCCGCGCCGACGATGATCCCTGCCCGGAGTTCGGTGACGGGGATACGGGCGCTTCGCAGCGTTTCTGCCGTCAGCTGTCGGGCGCGCAGATGATCTGACTGCTCGTTCTCAGGCGCCTGGAGTGAGCTTAAAAAAATCACCTGCTTCACCGGCGTTTGCCGCAGCGCATCACGAACGTTCATCGCCACCTGACGCTCGTGGGCGATAAAATCGCCGCCTTCGCCCATGCTGTGGACAAGGTAGTAAAGCGTATCGACCCCTTCCAGCAGCGCAGGAAGCGCTTTCGGCCAGTTAAGGTCAACGTTGTGACACGTCACGCCAGGCAAATGTAGCTTTTGCAGGCGTTCCGTGTTGCGTGCCGCTGCCAGCACCTGGTGCCCCTGCTGGCTTAACGCAGTGGTCAGATGCTGACCGATATACCCGCTGGCGCCGAGCACCAGAATACGTTGCGGCACGGTATGCTCCTTAACGCTGTAAAAACGCCTGCCAGTGTTTCACCACCTCGGTCAACTGCTCGCGGTTAACGTCAAGATGCATCACCAGTCGCACGACCGGGGAGGCGTTGATCAGCACGCCTCGGGCTTTCATAAAGTCGCCCAGCGCGGCAGCATGCTCATCGCCGACGCGGACAAACAGCATGTTGGTGTCGTGTCGCATGACATCAGCGCCGATTTCACGCAGCTGCGCTGCCATCCACGCCGCATTGTCGTGATCGTCTTTCAGGCGTGACACGTTATTTTTCAGGGCGTACAGTCCGGCAGCCGCCAGAATACCCGCCTGACGCATCCCGCCGCCGGTCATTTTGCGCCACCGGTTGGCGCGTCTGATGTAGTCTGCGCTGCCAACCAGCAGGGAACCTACCGGCGTGCCCAGCCCTTTAGAGAGGCAAATGGTGAACGAGTCGCAATATTGGGTGATCTCTTTCAGCTCGCAGCCGTACTCCACCACGGCGTTGAAGATACGTGCGCCGTCAACGTGGAGGCCGAGCTTGCGCTCGCGGGTAAAATCCCATGCCGCTTTCAGGTATTCGCGCGGCAAGACTTTACCGTTATGGGTGTTTTCGAGGCTCAGCAGTTTAGTGCGGGCGAAGTGAATATCGTCGGCTTTGATTTTCGCCGCGACTTTGTCCAGCGGCAGCGTACCGTCCGGCGCAGCATCGATCGGCTGCGGCTGGATGCTGCCGAGCACCGCCGCGCCGCCGGCTTCGTACAGGTAGTTATGCGCCCCCTGGCCAACGATATACTCTTCGCCGCGCTCGCAGTGGCTCAGCAGCGCCACCAGGTTAGCCTGCGTGCCGGTGGGCAGGAACAGAGCAGCCTCTTTATCGCTCAGCTCGGCCGCATAGCGCTGGAGTTCGTTGACCGTCGGGTCATCGCCGTAGACGTCGTCCCCGACCGGGGCGGCCATCATCTCTTCGAGCATGGCGCGGCCCGGACGGGTAACGGTATCACTGCGTAAATCAATCATGGCATGTCCTTATATTTAAAAAGGCGATGCCAGATGTTTTACCTGAGCCAGTTGGTTTTTGCCAGTTCGATCACCTCGTCACCGCGCCCGCTGATGATGGCGCGCAGCATGTAGAGGCTAAATCCTTTGGCCTGTTCCAGCTTGATTTGAGGCGGGATCGCCAGCTCTTCTTTGGCGACCACCACATCCACCAGCACCGGGCCGTCGATGGCGAAGGCGCGTTGCAGGGCGTCGTCCACCTCTGAGGCTTTCTCCACCCGAATACCGGTGATACCGCAGGCTTCGGCGATGCGGGCGAAGTTGGTGTCGTGCAGCTCGGTGCCGTCCGTGAGGTAGCCTCCGGCCTTCATCTCCATCGCCACGAAGCCCAGCACGCTGTTGTTAAAGACCACGATTTTCAGCGGAAGCTTCATCTGCGCCACCGACAGGAAATCCCCCATCAGCATACTGAACCCGCCGTCGCCACACATCGCCACCACCTGACGTTCCGGTGCCGTCGCTTTTGCGCCCAGCGCCTGCGGCATGGCGTTGGCCATTGAGCCATGGTTGAACGACCCAAGCAGGCGTCGTTTGCCGTTCATTTTCAGGTAGCGTGCTGCCCAGACGGTGGGCGTACCCACGTCGCAGGTGAAGATGGCATCGTCGTCGGCGAAGTGGCTGATCTGCTGCGCCAGATACTGCGGGTGGATCGCTTTTTCGCTCGGTTTGGCGAGATCGTCCAGCCCCTTACGCGCATCGCGATAGTCGCTCAGGGCTTTATCCAGGAATTTGCGGTCCGTTTTTTCTTCCAGTAGCGGCAGCAGGGCGGCGAGGGTGGATTTGATATCGCCGATAAGCGCCATATCCACCTTGCTGTGCGCACCGATGCTGCCGGGATTAATGTCGATCTGGATAATTTTGGCATCCGTCGGGTAGAACGCGCGGTACGGGAACTGAGTGCCGAGCAGGATCAGCGTGTCGGCGTTCATCATGGTGTGGAAGCCGCTGGAAAAACCGATCAGCCCGGTCATGCCGACATCGTACGGATTATCGTATTCAACGTGCTCTTTCCCGCGCAGGGCGTGCACCACTGGCGCCTTGAGCTTGCCGGCAAATTCCACCAGCTCTTTATGCGCACCGGCGCAGCCGCTGCCGCACATCAGGGCGATATTGCTGGAGTATCGCAGCAGTTGCGCCAGCTTTTTCAGCTCTTCTTCGGCAGGGGTAATGGTTGGCTGTGGCGCAGAGTACCAGTGGGTGGTGGCGGTTTCAGGTGCGGCCTTCAGCGCCACGTCCCCCGGCAGCACAACCACCGAAACCCCGCGATTCAGGATCGCCTTACGCATGGCTATCGCCAGCACCTGTGGAATCTGCTCCGGTGATGAGACCAGCTCGCAATAGTGGCTGCATTCACGGAACAGCTCCTGAGGATGCGTCTCCTGAAAATAGCCGCTGCCGATTTCGGATGACGGAATATGTGCGGCAATCGCCAGCACCGGAACATGGTTGCGGTGACAGTCGAAAAGACCGTTGATAAGGTGCAGGTTTCCCGGTCCGCAGGAACCTGCACAGACGGCGAGTTCGCCCGTGAGCTGCGCTTCGGCACCCGCGGCAAAGGCGGCGACCTCTTCATGGCGGGTGGGCATCCATTCAATGGTCTTCATCTTGTTGAGGCTGTCGCTGAGTCCGTTCAGCGAATCGCCGGTGACGCCCCAGATACGCTTTACGCCAGCCTGCTCCAGGGTTTTCGCTATGTATGCAGCCACGGTTTGTTTCATGGTGGTCCTTCTCCTTTATGTGATATCGCTTACAAGCTTAGAAGAAAGTCGCTGTATTGCCTGCTCAGTCCTCTTTAAGTACAGGTGGTTTTTCTGCGCGACGCGCCTGGCAAAGTCAAACAAATAACGGGCTGCCGTACAGGCAGTAGGCACAACATAGGCCGGGTAAACGTAGTGCCACCCGGCAAAAAGCCCGGTGGCGCTGACGCTTACCGGGCCTACAGGTGAACCACGACAGATTATGCGAGCACAAGATCGCCCTGCGGATGGCACGAACATGCCAGCACATAGCCCTCGGCAATTTCCGCGTCGGTCAGCGTCATGGTGCTGGTGACCGTGTACTCACCGGAAACCACTTTGGTCTTACAGCAACCGCACACCCCGGCGCGACAGGCCGCCACTACCGGCACGTTGTTGCTTTCCAGCGCTTCAAGCAGCGTGGTGCCCACGCGGCCAAAGAAAGTCTGCGCCGGTTGCAGCTTCGTGAACTTCATCCCGCTGGTCGCCGCTGCCGCTACAGGCGTGAAGAACTGCTCTTTGAAGAAGCGGGTCACGCCGAGCGCTTTCACTTCTTTCTCCACGATCTCCATATAAGGCGCCGGGCCGCAGGTCATCACGGTACGGTTCGCAATATCCGGCACGCTTTGCAGCAGCTCGCGGCTCAGGCGCCCCGCGACAAAGCCATGCGTGGCGTTGTTTTCCGCGACCAGCGTCACCGGATAGTTGCGCCATTCTTCGGCAAAAATCACATCTTCCGGGGAACGCACGCTGAAAATCACCTGCACGTCGGCTTGAGGACGGTATTTCGCCAGCCAGCGACGCATCGACATAATCGGCGTCACGCCACAGCCTGCCGCCAGCAGCAGGAATTTATCTTCCGTCTTGTCGTCACAGGTAAACTCGCCCTGCGCGTCAGACAGCCAGATGTAATCCCCGCGCTTCACGTCCCGGGTCAGCCACTCGGACCCTGCGCCGTCATCAATACGACGAACGGTGAGCGTAATGTATTCGCTCACGCCCGGCGTGGAGGAGAGGGTGTAGGCGCGCAGGGTATCCGCCGAATTACGCACGCTCACCAGCGCATACTGACCTGCGCGGTACGGGTAGTAGTCATGGCACAGCAGCGACAGCGTCCACACATCCGGCGTCTCCTGATGGATGTGATGAACCTGCATCCGCCACGGACATTGTGAGGTTGGCATGGTCATGAGTTACTCCTTACGCGCTCAGCAGTTGCTTCATATCATCTTCAACGTTGGTCACGGAACGCAGACCAAATTTCTCGTTCAGGATGGCCAGCAGGTCCGGCGTCAGGAAGCCTGGCGCGGTCGGCCCGGTGACGATGTTGGTCACGCCGAGAGAGAGCAGGGTCAACAGAATAACGATCGCTTTCTGCTCGAACCAGGAGAGCACCAGCGACAGCGGCAGGTCGTTCACGCCGCAGCCCAGTTTCTCTGCCAGCGTGACCGCCAGAATGATGGCTGAATACGCATCGTTACACTGACCCGCATCCACCAGGCGCGGCAGACCTTCGATGTTGCCGAAGTCCAGCTTGTTGAAACGGTACTTACCGCAGGCCAGGGTCAGGATCAGGCAGTCTTCCGGTACGCGGGTGGCGAAATCGGTGAAGTAGTTACGTTCCCCGCGCGCGCCGTCACAGCCGCCGATAAGGAAGATGTGACGCAGTTTTTCACGGCTGACGAGGTCAATCAGGGAATCCGCCGCACCCAGCAGGGTTTCACGGCCAAAACCGACGGTGATGAGGTGCGGGATTTCGCTGTACGGGAAGCCTGCCATCTGCTGCGCCTGAGCGATAACCGGACCGAAATCGTCGCCTTCAAGGTGGCTCACGCCCGGCCAGCCGACGATGCTGCGGGTCCAGATACGGTCGTCATACGCGCCGACGGTCGGGTCGATGATGCAGTTAGAGGTCATAACAATTGGGCCAGGGAAGCGGGCGAACTCCACCTGCTGGTTCTGCCAGCCGCTGCCGTAGTTACCGATCAGATGCTTAAATTTACGCAGCTCCGGGTAGCCGTGCGCGGGCAGCATTTCGCCGTGGGTATAGACGTTAACGCCGGTGCCTTCGGTCTGCTTCAGCAGGTTGTAGAGATCTTTCAGGTCATGACCGGAGATCAGGATGCATTTGCCTTCGGTCGCTTTGACGTTGACCTGCGTTGGCGTTGGGTGGCCGTAGGTGCTGGTTTCACCGGCATCCAGAATACTCATCACTTTGAAGTTCATCTGGCCGATTTCCATCGAGCATTCCAGCAGGGCGTTCATGTCGGAAGGCCAGGTGCCCAGCCATGCCATGATTTTGTGGTACTGGGCGTAAATAGCGTTATCGTACTGGCCGAGTACGTGCGCGTGCTCCATATAGGCCGCAGCACCTTTCAGACCGTACAGGCACAGCAGGCGCAGGCCGAGGATGTTCTCTCCAATTGCCGCTTTGTCCTTATTTGGGGTGAATTCTGCGGCCTGACGCTGTAGCTCGCCCAGGTCGTCGCTCACCAGCTGTAGCTCCGCCATCGGGTTGTCCACGCGGGCGCTGGCGTCGGCATTCAGGCACTGCGCTTTCAGGGCTTCACGCAGGGCAATCGCTTCGCGGGCATAGCCCACAATGCGTGGAGAATCGAAGTTAACGTTGGTCAGCGTGGAGAAAAATGCGCGCGGCGCAAAGCTGTCGACATAGTGATCGACAATGCCATATTCACGGGCTTTGAAGGCCCAGGCGGACAAGCCTTGCAGCGCCGCAATCAGCAGATCCTGGAGATCGGACGTTTCTGCGGTTTTGCCGCACATACCCTGCGCGTAAGAGCAGCCGTTGCCTGCTGGGGTACGGATGGTTTGTTCACATTGCACACAAAACATAATCACACCTGTTAAAGTTATATTTGAGATACATGTTTAAGGTTATGCCTGTGCTACAGCAGAGAAAAGTGCTTTCTTATACTAAGTGGAGGGTTATTGATTTAGCGCAATTTTGGCGGCAGGTTCACTACCGCCAAAGCAGTATCAGGCTGAGAAGAACGCCATCAGAATGGGTACCAGCAGGCTCAGAATAAAGCCGTGTACAATGGCGGCAGGAACCATCTCCAGCCCTCCCGAGCGCTGTAACACCGGCAGGGTAAAGTCCATTGAGGTGGCCCCGCACAGGCCCAGCGCAGTAGAGCGGCTGCGGCGTACCAGGCCGGGGATCAGCATGATGGCTATCAGCTCGCGCGCCAGATCGTTAAAGAAGGCGGCGCTGCCGATCACCGGACCAAACGATTCGGTCAGCAGAATACCTGAGAGCGAATACCAGCCGAAACCGGACGCCATCGCCAGGCTGGTTTTCAGCGGCAGATCGAGAATAAAGGCGTTAATCACTCCCCCCGCCAGTGAGCTGGCCACAACGATAACGGCAACCATCATGCCCCGGCGGTTAAGGACAATCTGTTTCAGCGTCATGCCATTATTTCGCAGCTGAATACCAATCAGGAAGAGCAGGAAAATAAGCGTATATTCGCTGGCTTCCGTTGCGTGCTGTAAAAATGCCCAGCCGGTCAGACCCAGTAAAAAACCGAGTACCACCACGCCGCACAGCTTTAATGATTCCAGCGCCATCGCAATACGGGAGGGAAGCTTTTCCTGATGATGGTGATTTTTCCAGGGAATAGTGCGTTCCAGCCAGAACAGCGCGGCAATATTGCACAGCAGAATAACCACTACCGTAACCGCAGAATAATGCAGAATGGAAAGCAAGTTCGTCGCCAGATTATCCAGGAAGGCCAGGCTGATCCCCATAAAGAACAGAATGACGTAAACAATCCAGCTGAGAAAACGATTAATAAGCTTTAAGGCCGATTCATGACGCAGCGGAATAAGGTAGCCCGCAATCAGGGGCAGAAGAATGATGAGGAGTCCTGAGAACATGAACAGCCGGTCCTTTTGAGTATCAGTTAAGCGCCAGAGACACTACCCAATAAAGGCTGTGAGGTAAAGCTACAAAAAAAGCCGGGTGGCGGCTACGCCTTACCCGGCTTGTCTATTTGGGGTGGTGCGGCCTGATGCCCTCACCCCGGCCCTCTCCCACAGGGAGAGGGGGGAAAACCATTAATCGCGTTTTTCCAGCAGGGTGCGATACAGCACGCCGCCCAGAATACCGCCGATAATTGGCATCACCCAGAATAGCCACAGCTGTTCAAGCGCCCAGCCGCCCTGGAAAATAGCCACCGCGGTGCTGCGCGCCGGGTTAACGGAGGTGTTGGTCACCGGGATGGAGATGAGGTGGATCAGCGTCAGCGCCAGACCAATAGCGATGGGGGCAAAGCCCGCAGGCGCGTATTTGTCCGTTGCGCCGTGGATCACCAACAGGAAACCTGCGGTGAGCACAATTTCAATCACGATAGCAGACAGCATTGAGTAGCCGCCTGGCGAGTGTTCGCCGAAGCCGTTCGACGCAAATCCGCTGGCCGCGGCGTCAAACCCGGCTTTTCCGCTGGCAATTACGTACAGCACCGCCGCGGCAATAATACCGCCAATAACCTGGGCAATAATATAGCCAATAATATCTTTCGCCGGGAAACGTCCGCCCGCCCATAAACCTAATGTGACGGCCGGGTTGAAATGACCGCCGGAAATATGCCCCACGGCGAATGCCATGGTTAATACGGTTAAACCGAATGCCAGCGCGACGCCGACAAATCCAATACCTAATTCCGGAAATGCGGCTGCCAGTACTGCGCTACCGCAGCCACCAAACACCAGCCAGAATGTGCCAAAGCATTCTGCCGCTAATTTTCTGAACATAACCACCTCAATAATAAACGTCCGCGCCCATTCCTGCGCGCGGGTTATATCGCCATAAAGGGATGACGACTCAAAGAGCCAGTATTTTGAAACCATCAACATCCCTTCGCCACTCAAATAAATTCACTAAATTTGATTTAAGGCAATGTGATGTCAATCCTTGTTCAGAACGGAGGTAATTAGAGCATAGCCCAATAATTAAGGGGGCGTATATTCTGCTGTCGTGACCCACAGCCTGCCGCTATACTGCTGATAACTTGAAGGAAAAAGTGGCCGAATTGCGGGGGATGTATGCTACTCGAACGTGTGGAGATTGTCGGGTTTCGCGGGATTAACCGCCTGTCGCTGCAACTGGAACAGAACAACGTCCTGATAGGCGAAAACGCCTGGGGTAAATCCAGCCTGCTGGATGCCCTGACGCTGCTGCTTTCGCCCGAAGAGAACTTGTACCACTTCGTTCATGATGACTTCTGGTTTCCGCCGGGGGATGTCAACGGGCGCGAGAAACACCTGCATATCATTCTGACCTTCCGCGAATCCGAGCCCGGCCGCCATCGCGTGCGTCGTTTTCGCCCTATGTCGGCCTGCTGGGTTCCCTGTGAAGATGGGTTCCAGCGTATTTTCTATCGCCTTGAGGGCGAAATGGCGCAAAACGACGGGGTATTAACCCTGCGTGAATTTCTTGATGAGAAGGGGAATCCGATCCCGCTCGATAATATTGACGAGCTTGCCCGACATCTTATCCGCCTCTCCCCCGTATTGCGCTTACGCGACGCGCGTTTTATGCGGCGGATCCGTAACGGCACCGTGCCGAATATGCCCGAGGTGGAAGTAACCGCCCGCGAACTGGATTTCCTCGCCCGTGAACTGGTCTCACGGCCGCAGAACCTCACCGACGGCCAGATCCGTCAGGGACTGTCTGCCATGGTACAACTGCTGGAGCACTACTTCTCCGAGCAGGGAACGGGGCAGGCGCGCCACCGTCTGATGCGTCGCCGCTCGCACGATGAACAACGAAGCTGGCGCTATCTCGATATTATCAACCGCATGATCGACCGCCCCGGCGGGCGTACGCATCGGGTGATCCTGCTGGGTTTATTCTCCACGCTTTTACAGGCGAAAGGGACGGTGCGCCTGGATCGGGACGCGCGCCCGCTGCTGCTGGTGGAAGATCCGGAAACGCGGCTCCACCCGATTATGCTTTCCGTGGCGTGGCATCTTCTTAATCTGCTGCCGTTGCAGCGAGTCACCACCACGAATTCCGGAGAGCTGCTCTCTCTGACGCCGGTAGAGTATGTCTGCCGCCTGGTGCGTGAATCGTCGCGGGTCACCGCCTACCGGCTCGGGCCCGGCGGGTTAAATGCCGAAGATGGCCGACGGATTGCGTTTCATATCCGTTTTAACCGTGCCTCTTCCCTGTTTGCTCGCTGCTGGTTGCTGGTGGAAGGGGAAACGGAAACCTGGGTGATAAACGAGCTGGCTCGCCAGTGCGGGCACCACTTTGATGCCGAAGGGATCAAAGTGATCGAATTTGCTCAGTCTGGCTTAAAACCGCTGATCAAATTTGCGCGCCGGATGGGGATAGAGTGGCACGTGCTGGTGGATGGCGATGAGGCGGGTAAAAAATATGCGGCGACCGTGCGCAGCCTGCTCAATAACGATCGTGAAGAGGAGCGGGAACATCTGACCGCGCTGCCTGCGATGGACATGGAGCACTTTATGTACCGTCAGGGATTTGACGACGTCTTTCACCGCGTGGCGATGATCCCGGTGGATGTACCCATGAACATGCGTCGGGTGATTGCCAAAGCTATCCATCGGTCGTCAAAACCGGATTTGGCCATTGAAGTCGCGACGGAAGCCGGCAGGCGAGGCGTGGAGTCGGTGCCCACGCTGCTGCGTAAAATGTTCTCCCGCGTCCTCTGGCTGGCTCGCGGGAGGGCCGATTAGCGGTCAGTCGCCTGCGAAACCTGTTGGATCAGGCTATCAAGCAGGGTATAGCGGCGGCGGTATTCGGACCGTTTTTTACTCGCAATCTCTTCCATCGGTTTGCGTGGCATGGTCAGTGGCAGGGCAAAGTTGCCGTTATCCTGCTGCTGTCCGCCAAGGGAGCGCCAGAAGCTGTCATAGTCAGCCAGCAATTTTCCCTCTTTTTTCTTGCGATAGCGCCAGCTGCGGTAGATGTGGGTGGCGTTACTCACCGCGAGGATCTGCTCGACCGGGAAGGCGCCTGCCAGCGTCATGACCGCTTCAACCAGCAGACGTTTTGGGAACAGTCCGTGACAGGCTTTGGTCGCCAGCTGAATGTGCTCGTGCGGGACATGCGCTTTCGCCCCCTGCATTCCGCCGATGAAGAGCGTTGTCTTGCCCTGGTATTTGCACAGCGTAAAGGTCAGCTCGGCCAGCACCGTGTTCTGGTGGTCGCAAAAAGTGAGGGTCGCTTCCCCTTCTTTGTCCAGAAACGCATCCGCGCTCAGGCGAACGCTAAACTGCTGTTCCTCTTTGCCCGTTAACGTCACCAGCGTGATGCCCTGGCTGGAGAGGTAGCCGTTGAGCAGCGACGCCGGAAGATGGCGGCTCATCATCTGATAGTGATCGTTCAATGCGTCCAGCGTATTCTGACGACCCATATTTACGGTCAGCCACGGCCGGTGCAGGCGGCACGGCAGGCCGGGCTGCACGCGCAGGATCTGCATCAGACGGGGCTGTTTTGCAAGGTTTCCGAGCAGGCGCGCAGTGGTGAACGGCGTTGCCAGCGAGCGCAACATAAACTTACGTCGATAGGCCGGATTTTGCCACGCCAGCCCCGGCGTGAGGGAACCCGATGTCAGGCTTTTAAACAGTTGCCAGCCCGATTTAGGCTGGGGCAGCGTTGAATAAGGTGTATCGACGATGGAAGACATGTTAGATCCTGCTTCTGGTGGAATATCGCTATTTCAGCAGGCGCTTTATCAACATCGGGTAAACAATTCCCGACGATTACGGGGATCGGGGGTTTCGTTGAGGAGTGGTTTAGATAAAATCAACGGTGATGATAGCCAGAACAACTATTTGGAATATTTATGAACCTGAAGGGAAAACGCAGAAAGCTGTTTCTGCTGCTGGCGGTAGTGGTGTTAGCGGGCGGATTCTGGTTATGGAAGGTACTGAACGCGCCGGTACCACAGTATCAAACGCTGATTGTTCGTCCGGGCGAGCTGCAACAAAACGTGCTGGCGACGGGGAAACTGGATGCCCTGCGTAAGGTTGACGTGGGCGCGCAGGTCAGCGGTCAGCTTAAAACCCTGTCAGTTGAGATTGGCGATAAGGTTAAAAAAGGCCAGCTGCTGGGCGTGATCGATCCTGAGCAGGCGCAAAACCAGATCCGCGAAGTGGAAGCGACGCTGATGGAGCTGCGCGCGCAGCGCGCGCAGGCTCAGGCGGAGCGTAATCTCGCTCAGGTCACCCTGACGCGCCAGCAGGCGCTGGCGAAAACGCAGGCCATCTCGAAACAGGATCTGGACACAGCCGCCACGGAGCTGGCGGTGAAGCAGGCGCAGATTGGCACCATCGATGCGCAAATCAAACGGAATCAGGCCTCGCTGGATACGGCGAAAACCAACCTCGATTACACGCAAATCGTTGCGCCAATGGCCGGGGAAGTGACGCAGATAACCACCCTGCAAGGCCAGACGGTCATCGCCGCGCAGCAGGCGCCAAACATCCTGACCCTGGCGGATATGAGCACCATGCTGGTGAAAGCCCAGGTATCCGAAGCGGACGTCATTCACCTTAAGCCGGGGCAGAAAGCCTGGTTTACGGTGCTGGGCGATCCGCAAACCCGCTATGAAGGGGTGCTGAAAGATATCCTGCCGACGCCGGAGAAAGTTAACGACGCCATCTTCTACTATGCGCGTTTTGAGGTGCCAAACCCGCAGGGCGTGCTGCGTCTGGACATGACCGCCCAGGTGCATATCCAGCTGACCGGCGTGAAAAACGTGCTGACGGTTCCGCTCTCCGCGCTGGGCGAATCCGCCGGGGACAATCGCTACAAGGTGAAAGTGCTGCGCAACGGCGAAACCCGCGAGCGGGAAGTAGTGATTGGCGCGCGTAACGACACCGACGTGGTGGTGGTAAAAGGGCTGGAAGAGGGTGAAGAAGTGGTCACCAGCGAAACCCTGCCTGGAGCCGCGCAATGACGGCGCTGCTTGAGCTGAATGACATTCGTCGCAGCTATCCGTCCGGCGACGGGCCGGTGGAGGTGCTGAAGGGCATCTCCCTGCGCGTTGAAGCCGGTGAAATGGTGGCGATTGTCGGGGCGTCGGGCTCGGGTAAATCAACGCTGATGAACATTCTTGGCTGTCTGGATAAGCCCAGCAGCGGCACCTATCGCGTGGCCGGGACGGATGTTTCCACCCTGGACGGCGACGCGCTGGCGAAGCTGCGTCGCGAGCATTTTGGCTTTATCTTTCAGCGTTACCATCTGCTTTCACACCTGAGCGCGGCGCAGAATGTGGAAGTGCCGGCGGTGTATGCGGGCGTCGAGCGCAAAAAACGCCTTGAACGCGCGAAGGCGCTGTTAACGCGTCTTGGGCTGGCGGAGCGTGTTGATTATCAGCCTTCGCAGCTTTCCGGCGGTCAGCAGCAGCGCGTGAGTATTGCCCGCGCGCTGATGAACGGCGGACAGGTGATCCTCGCCGATGAGCCAACCGGTGCGCTCGACAGCCATTCCGGTGAAGAGGTGATGGCGATCCTGCATCAACTGCGCGATCAGGGGCATACGGTGATTATCGTCACCCACGATCCGCAGGTGGCGGCGCAGGCGGAACGCATCATCGAGATCCACGACGGCGAGCTGGTCAGCAACCCGCCGCCGCGTCAGTCCAGAGCGGCGGCGGCGAAAGAAGCTTTGCCTGTGTCCACCGGCTGGGGCCAGTTTTCCAGCGGTTTCCGCGAGGCGCTGACCATGGCCTGGCTGGCGATGGCGGCCAACAAAATGCGCACTCTGCTGACCATGCTCGGCATCATTATCGGTATTGCCTCGGTGGTGTCGATTGTGGTGGTGGGCGATGCGGCGAAACAGCTGGTGCTGGCGGATATTCGGGCCATCGGGACTAACACCATCGACGTTTACCCCGGCAAAGATTTTGGCGACGACGAGCCGCAGTATCAGCAGGCGCTGAAATACGACGATCTGGCGGCTATTCAGAAGCAGCCGTGGGTGAACTCCGCCACGCCTGCCGTGTCGCAAAACCTGCGTCTGCGCTACGGCAACATCGACGTGGCGGCCAGTGCTAACGGCGTCAGCGGAGATTACTTCAACGTCTACGGCATGACCTTTAGCGAAGGGGCGACCTTCAACGCGGAGCAGCTGGCGGGCAGGGCGCAGGTGGTGGTGCTGGACGCGAACTCGCGCAGACAGCTTTTCCCCAATAAAACCCGTGTAGTGGGGGAAGTGATCCTGGTGGGTAACATGCCCGCCACGGTGATTGGTGTGGCGGAAGAGAAACAGTCCATGTTTGGCAGCAGCAAGATCCTGCGCGTCTGGCTGCCATACAGCACCATTTCCGGGCGCATTATGGGGCAGTCCTGGCTTAACTCCATTACCGTGCGAGTGAAGGAGGGCTACGACAGCGCGCTGGCGGAACAGCAGCTCGAGCGGCTGTTAACCCTGCGCCACGGGAAAAAGGATTTCTTCACCTGGAACATGGACGGCCTCTTGAAAACGGCGGAAAAGACCACACGTACTCTTCAGCTGTTCCTGACGCTGGTGGCGGTGATTTCGCTGGTCGTCGGCGGGATTGGGGTGATGAACATTATGCTGGTGTCGGTGACCGAACGTACGCGGGAGATAGGCATCCGCATGGCGGTCGGGGCCAGAGCCAGCGACGTGCTCCAGCAGTTTTTGATTGAAGCGGTGCTGGTGTGTCTGGTGGGAGGCGCGATGGGGATTGCGCTTTCGATGATGATCGCCTTCGCGCTCCAGCTCTTCTTACCGGGCTGGGAAATTGGCTTCTCGCCGATGGCGATCCTGACGGCGTTTTTATGTTCCACCTTCACCGGTATTCTTTTCGGCTGGCTGCCGGCGCGAAACGCGGCGCGGCTCGATCCGGTGGATGCGCTGGCGCGGGAATAGCCCGAAAATAAAAATGCCAGCCGATCGGGCTGGCATTTTGCCTGCGGGGTGTACACAATGAATCAGAGAGCTATGCAACCGTTTCTGCTTCAACGGGCACGATAAGACTGGCGTGATTGCCTTTTGGCCCCTGGTGTACATCGAACCGGACGGACTGCCCGGCTTTGAGCGTCCTGTAACCATCCATCTGAATGGTGGAATAGTGAGCGAAGATATCCTCGCCGCCGCCTTCGGGGCAAATGAAGCCAAACCCCTTGGCGTTGTTGAACCACTTAACAGTACCCATTTCCATGCTTCGACATCCTTCGTAAATCTTATAAATTAAGATGGAATGAACCGGTGGTGGAGTGGGGGCTGTTCAAAACCTCGCCAACTCACGCTTGTACAATTTAGAGAAACGGAAGAAGCCGTCAAGCGTTTGGCGCTGGAGTTGGGACAATAATCAACCAAAATTTGAGGCAGTTAACGCTATTGCAACAGTTTGTGACAGACATCGCGGATGACAGTAATAGATGATTGTTATCTAACATCTGAGGTAGATTCAAAGTGGTTATGCATAATGGGTAAGACCAACGATTGGCTGGATTTTGACCAGCTGGCGGAAGATAAAGTGCGCGACGCGCTAAAACCGCCATCTATGTATAAAGTTATGTTAATGAACGATGATTACACGCCGATGGAATTTGTTATTGACGTGCTACAAAAGTTCTTTTCTTATGATGTTGAACGTGCAACGCAACTGATGCTTACCGTTCATTATCGTGGCAAAGCGATCTGCGGCATCTTCACTGCCGAAGTCGCGGAAACCAAAGTAGCGATGGTGAACGACTATGCGAGGGAGAACGAGCATCCGTTGCTGTGTACGCTGGAAAAGGCCTGATAAGGCATAAAATTGGGGGAGGTGCCTATGCTCAATCAAGAACTGGAACTCAGTTTAAACATGGCTTTCGCCAGAGCGCGTGAGCACCGACATGAGTTTATGACCGTCGAGCACCTGCTGCTCGCACTGCTTAGCAACCCATCTGCCCGCGAAGCGCTGGAAGCCTGCTCCGTGGATCTGGTGGCGCTACGTCAGGAACTCGAAGCCTTCATCGAACAAACCACACCGGTGCTGCCAGCCAGTGAAGAAGAGCGCGACACGCAGCCGACGCTCAGCTTCCAGCGCGTGTTGCAGCGCGCGGTTTTCCACGTCCAGTCTTCCGGACGTAGCGAAGTGACTGGCGCCAATGTCTTAGTCGCCATCTTCAGCGAACAGGAGTCCCAGGCGGCCTACCTGCTGCGCAAACACGAAGTCAGCCGGCTCGACGTGGTTAACTTCATCTCTCACGGAACGCGAAAAGACGAGCCTAACCAGGCATCGGATCCCAGCGGACAGATCAACAGCAATGAAGAGCAAGCAGGCGGGGAGGATCGTATGGAAAACTTCACCACCAACCTTAACCAGCTTGCTCGCGTTGGCGGTATCGACCCGCTGATTGGTCGCGACAAAGAGCTGGAGCGTGCCATCCAGGTGCTGTGCCGTCGACGCAAGAACAACCCGCTGCTGGTGGGGGAATCTGGCGTGGGTAAAACCGCGATTGCCGAAGGGCTGGCCTGGCGCATTGTGCAGGGCGACGTGCCGGAAGTGATTGCCGACTGCACCATCTACTCGCTGGATATTGGCTCGCTGCTGGCGGGCACCAAATACCGCGGTGATTTCGAAAAACGTTTCAAAGCGCTGTTAAAACAGCTGGAGCAGGACACCAACAGCATCCTGTTTATCGATGAGATCCACACCATCATCGGCGCAGGTGCGGCCTCCGGTGGCCAGGTGGATGCCGCTAACCTGATCAAACCGCTGCTCTCCAGCGGCAAGATCCGCGTGATGGGCTCCACGACGTACCAGGAGTTCAGCAACATCTTTGAGAAGGATCGTGCGCTGGCGCGTCGTTTCCAGAAAATCGACGTTACCGAGCCGTCGGTTGACGAAACGGTGCAGATCATCAACGGCCTGAAAACCAAGTACGAAGCACACCACGACGTGCGTTACACCGCGAAAGCGGTCCGTGCGGCGGTGGAGCTGGCGGTGAAATACATCAACGATCGTCATCTGCCGGATAAAGCGATCGACGTGATTGATGAGGCAGGTGCGCGTGCACGCCTGATGCCAGCCAGCAAGCGTAAGAAAACCGTGAACGTGGCGGATATCGAGTCCGTGGTGGCCCGCATCGCGCGTATTCCTGAGAAGAGCGTTTCTCAGAGCGACCGTGATACCCTGCGCACCCTCGGCAATCGCCTGAAAATGCTGGTCTTTGGTCAGGATAAAGCCATTGAGGCCTTAACCGAAGCGATCAAGATGGCCCGTGCTGGCCTGGGGCATGACCACAAGCCGGTTGGTTCCTTCCTGTTCGCCGGTCCGACCGGCGTGGGGAAAACCGAGGTGACGGTTCAGCTCTCCAAAGCGCTGGGCATTGAGCTGCTGCGCTTTGATATGTCCGAGTATATGGAGCGTCACACCGTCAGCCGTTTGATTGGTGCGCCTCCGGGATATGTGGGCTTTGACCAGGGCGGCCTGCTTACGGACGCGGTTATCAAGCATCCGCACGCGGTCCTGCTGCTCGATGAAATCGAGAAAGCGCACCCGGACGTGTTCAACATCCTGTTGCAGGTGATGGACAACGGGACGCTGACCGATAACAACGGGCGCAAGGCCGATTTCCGCAACGTGGTGTTGGTGATGACCACCAACGCGGGCGTGCGGGAAACCGAGCGTAAATCCATCGGCCTGATCCACCAGGATAACAGCACCGATGCGATGGAAGAGATCAAGAAGATCTTCACGCCGGAGTTCCGTAACCGTCTGGACAACATTATCTGGTTCGATCACCTGTCTACCGAGGTGATCCATCAGGTGGTGGACAAGTTTATCGTCGAGTTGCAGGTTCAGCTGGATCAGAAAGGCGTGTCGCTGGAAGTGAGCCAGGAGGCCCGCAACTGGCTGGCTGAGAAAGGCTACGACCGTGCGATGGGCGCTCGTCCGATGGCGCGCGTGATTCAGGACAACCTGAAAAAACCGCTGGCGAACGAGCTGCTGTTTGGCTCGCTAGTGGACGGCGGCCAGGTCACGGTAGGGCTGGATCAGGCGAAGAACGAACTGACGTACGATTTCCAGAGTGCGGCGAAGCACAAGCCGGAAGCGGCTCACTGATTTCTTACGTAGGTCTAAAAACCGGGCAAAAGCCCGGTTTTTTTATGCGTGCCAGGGTAAAAGCAAAACGACAACAGTGTTGTCGTTTTTAGTGTTTTCTCCCTCTCCCCGTGGGAGAGGGTTGGGGTGAGGGCAACAGACCGCAGAGGAATTTTGCGAGGCGCTTTCCAGATTCTTTCGAAGTCAGTTGCTGGATAAATTCACAGTAATAAAATGGCGGCGCACCTGCAAAATCAGGTGTCGGGATTGGCGTCCTGATTACACACATATGGAAAGATGTTGCTAACGCAACATCATTGGTTTCGTTCACTCTTTTTTTAGCTGCGGTATAATCCGTATCTTCTATTATGGTGGACTGAACCGGGGCTTCTTTTGAAGCGCCGATTTTCCATATGGTCGGTACGCCAAACCGGTTCAGTCTGCCACCCGAAGTTGGCGTTTCTGGTGGTAGTTTTCAGCTTTTAATATGGAAATTATGAATATGGAAAACCAGTCTATCTCCCAGCTCTATAGCGAACTCTCCCTCAACCCCGATCTCCCAACCCTTGCCGAGCGCTGCAAACTGCTCACCGAAATCCTCCTCGACTGCAAATCACTTCCGCAAACGCAGCCCGTTTGCCGTTGCCTCGGAGCCTACCTGGAAGAGGTGAAATCCGGCCTCACAGAGTCAATGCGTGATTTTCAGGTGGTTGAATTTGAGGACGACGCGGAGCAACCGCGACAAAAAGAGTGGTTGCTGGAAGATACCGAAACGAAATGCGACTACTGCCGGGCGTTAAACCATGTGCTGCTGGTATCGCATGTTGACCGCGATATGCTGCCGCACCTGACGGGACTGCTGCATGACATCACCCACGCGATGGCTGAAGATTTAATCGTACCCATGAACCCGTGCATGACTATACATCTGCCGACACAGCCACACTAAGACCATAAATAAAAAAGGCCGGGAATATCCCGACCTTTTAAATATTCATCTGCCATTACAGGCGAAAACAATTAGCGACTACGGAAGACAATGCGGCCTTTGCTCAGGTCGTACGGGGTCAGTTCAACAGTCACTTTGTCGCCCGTCAAAATGCGGATATAGTTTTTGCGCATTTTACCGGAGATGTGCGCAGTTACCACGTGACCGTTTTCCAGTTCTACGCGAAACATGGTATTAGGCAACGTATCAAGTACGGTACCCTGCATTTCAATATTGTCTTCTTTGGCCATCTAATCCTCTGGGGTATCACTACCAAGTTTTGAACCGGCAAGATAATGCCGAAATTCCTCAATTAAGTAAAGAATTGCGCGTTTAAAACGCAGCAAAACAGTCTCAGCGTATTGCCCAAGCGTCACGGTACAACCGAACGGAAAGCGCATTCGTAAAGGGGAGACGACAGGATAAACGTCAGGACGTTATCTGAAGCGAGGGTCCCAAACGGCGGCGGGGCAACAGGCAGAAGCTACTCTGCGGCATAATTATAACACCCTCATAAAAAATATGCGGAAAACATTTAGGCATTGGGCATAAAGAGCGCTCTGGGAACCCAAAAATCGCGTGGAAGGGTCTCTTTTCGGCATTGTTCAAGATGTTCGATATAGTGTCGGCGGGAGATTTCAACGGCGCCGAGCGAGGCGGTGTGCTCATTCAGCACCTGACAATCCATCAGCCGTCCGCCACGTCGGGCAAATTCCTCGCTAAACACCAGCAGCGCGGTTTTTGACGCATTCGTGGCACGGGAGAACATCGACTCGCCGCAGAACAGCGTGCCCTGCGCCACGCCGTACATTCCGCCGACGAGGTTATCCTCTTTCCATACTTCAATAGAGTGCGCGTAGCCCAGCTCATGAAGCTGGTGGTAGGCGATAATGATATCGCGGGTTATCCAGGTGCCTTCATGACGATCTTCAGCGCAGCCTTCGATAACCTGGCCGAAGGCGTGATTGAGCGTGACGCGAAAGGGTGATTTTGCATGAAACCGCTTCATGCTGCGGCTCAGGTGAAACTGCCCAGGCCACAGCACGGCTCGCGGGTCGGGAGACCACCATAAGATCGGGTCGCCAGGCGAAAACCACGGGAAGATGCCGCGCTGGTAAGCCATTAAGAGCCGTGCCGGGCTGAGATCGCCGCCCAGAGCCAGCAAGCCGTTAGGTTCACGCAGCGCCCCCTCCGGTGAAGGGAACGCAATATTATGGCGAGAAAGCTGCACCAGGCGCATGACAACAGAACTCCAGTACGCGAGAGAGGACGCTACAAATATAGTCTACAGGCGCTGTTTAAACTGGTAGTAGCGACCTTGTTTTGCCAGCAGCTCTGCGTGACTACCTTGCTCAATTATGTGTCCGTTGTCCATCACAATTATCTGATCGAAATTCACCAGCCCGCGCAGACGGTGCGTGACCATCAGTACGGTTTTACCTTTCATCACATTCGCCAGTAAATCAAGGATTTGACTCTCAGTCGTGGCATCCAGTCCTTCTGTCGGTTCATCCAGCAACATCAGCGGCGCATCGTGCAGCAGCGCACGCGCAATGGCCAGACGACGCAGTTCGCCGCCGGAAAGCTGTCGACCCCCTTCACCCAGCCAGCTGTTCAAGCCATCGTCTTCAAGCAGTTTGTGCAGCCCAACATGCTCCAGCATTGCCCGCAGCGTATCGTCGGAGGCGTCTGGTGCCGCCAGAAGAAGATTATCGCGCAGCGTAGCGCTGAACAGATGCACCCGCTGGGGCACGACGCTGACCGTTTTACGCAAGGCCGCTTCGCTAAAACCAGACAGCGGAACGTCGTTAAACCGAATCTCGCCCTGCTGTGGGTCCCACGCGCGCGTGAGAAGTTGCAGAAGTGTCGATTTTCCACATCCCGTACGGCCAAGGATCGCAATGCGCTGCCCGGCATCAACAGAAAGGGTGATGTCTTCCAGCGCGTTTTGCGCCGGCTTGTCGTAGGCGAAAGTGACATTGCTGAGCGTCAGCGCGACCTGCTCCGGCACAGCGGTTTGACCCGCGCTGAACTTCACTTCCGGCTCCTGCTCGGCAATATCCGTAATGCGCAGCGCAGAGGCAATCACCTGGCCGAGATGCTGAAAGGCGCCCGTAACCGGGGCTAAGGCTTCAAAGGCTGCCAGGGCACAGAAAACAAACAGCGCAATTAGCGGGCCAGGCTGCGCGTTATCGCCCACGCCACCGGAGGCCATCCAGAGCATGGCGATTACGGCAATCCCACCAATTAACATCATCAGCGCCTGGGAGAAAGCGGTCAGTTCAGACTGGCGACGCTGGGCTTCATGCCAGTTCAGCTCCGTATTTTCCATGCGGGCGCGGTAGCGCTTGCTGGCGCCAAAAAGGGTGAGCTCGGCCTGTCCCTGCAACCAGGCGGTGAGCTGCTGGCGGTATTCCCCGCGCAGGCGCGTCAGGTTTTCCCCGGTGGTTTTACCTGCACGATAAAACAGGGGTGGCAGAATAATCAGCGTCATCAGCATGATGCCGCCGAGCGTCAGTGCGATGGGAACATCCAGGAAACTCAACCCCAGCGTGACCACGACAATCACCACAAACGCGCCCACCATGGGTGAAATGACGCGCAAATAGAGGTGATCCAGCGTATCCACATCCGCGACCACGCGGTTGAGTAATTCGCCCTGTCGAAAACGTGCCAGCCCGGCAGGGGAGAGGGGCAGCAGTTTGCTGAACGTATAAATACGCAGGTGTTGCAGCACGCGGAAGGTCGCGTCGTGGCTGACCAGACGCTCGAAGTAGCGCCCGGCAGTTCGCGTAATCGCCGTGCCGCGCACCCCGGCGGCAGGCAGCATGTAGTTAAAGCTGTACAGTCCGGCAAAGCCTGCGGCCGCAGACGCGGAGAGGAACCAACCGGAAAGCGTAAGCAGGCCGATGCTGGCGAGCAGCGTGACGATCGCCAGCACGATCCCGAGCGTCAGCATCCATTTGTGGCGTTTATACAGTGCAAGATACGGAAGCAGGGCGCGCATCAGATATCCTCCTGACGGTTCGCCAGCAGGGTCGCAAACGGCCCCTGCGCGGCAACAAGCGCGGCGTAGTCGCCTTGCTCAACAATGTGTCCGTTTTCCATCACCCAGATCTGATCCCAGTCGGCAATACCTTCCAGCTGGTGAGTCACCATCAGGGTGGTTTGCTGGCGTGAGGCTGCGTTAAGCGCATCCATCACGCGCTGCTCGCTATGAGCGTCCAGGCTGGCGGCGGGTTCGTCCAGCAGCATTAGCGAAGAGGGGTTCAGCAGCGCACGGGCAACCGCGACGCGCTGTGCCTGGCCTACTGACAGCCCGGCAGACTGATCGCCAATGACGGTATCGATACCCTGCGCAAGCAGCGGCAGAAACTCGCTGACCCAGGCGCGGTCGAGGACCGATTGCAGCTCATCGTCACGCGCATCCGGGCGTGCCAGCAGCACATTCTCGCGAAGCGTCGGAGCTGGCAGCTGCGGGTTTTGCCCCACCCAGCTTAGCTGTTTACGCCAGGCATCAGGATCGAGCTCGCGCAGCTCCGTTTTGTTGATACGCAGCGATCCGGTGTACGCCATAAAACCTGAAAGCGCATTCAACAATGAGCTTTTACCTGAGCCGCTGGTACCCACCAGCACCACACGTTGCCCGGCAGGCAGGGTAAAGTTCAGCGGACCGGCCAGTACTTTGCCTTCAGGCGACAGAACAGAAAAATCCTGTGCTTCAATGGTCACCGGATCGTTCGTATTCAGCGTTACCTCACCACGCTCCGGATGCGCCAGCGGCGTTTCCATGAAGGTTTTCAGGCTGTCGGCAGCACCCACCGCCTGCGCTTTGGCATGGTAAAAGGTGCCGAGATCGCGAAGCGGCTGGAAAAATTCCGGGGCCAGGATCAGCGCCAGGAACCCAGCGGAAAGCGTAACCGCCGTACCGTAGTGACCAAAGTCCAGCGCGCCGAGGTAGGAGAAACCAAAGTAAACCGCCACCAGCGCAATCGACAGGGAGGTGAAAAATTCAAGTACGCCAGAAGAGAGAAAGGCCATGCGCAACACTTCCATGGTGCGCTGACGAAAATCCTGCGACGCCAGGCGAATGTTTTCGGTTTCCGCTTCACCACGACCAAAGATCCGCAGGGTTTCCATACCGCGCAGACGGTCCAGGAAATGACCGCTCAACCGACCCAGCGCCAGGAAGTTGCGGCGGTTAGCATCAGCCGCGCCCATGCCGACCATCGCCATAAACAGCGGGATCAGCGGGGCGGTCCCCAGCAGGATCAGCGCCGCCACCCAGTTAACCGGGAAGATGGCGATAACAATCATCAGAGGCACAAACACCGCCAGCGCCATCTGCGGAAGATAACGCGCGTAGTAATCGTGCATATCGTCGATTTGCTCAAGGATCAGCGTCGCCCAGCTACCGGCCGGCTTGCCCTGGATCCACGCAGGCCCGGCTTCTGAAAGCCGATCGAGCACCTTGCGGCGGATCTCATAGCGGATGTGCTGCCCGGCATGGAACCCAACCCGCTCGCGCAGCCAGACCACCCACGCACGCAGAACGAAAACCAGCACCAGAACGATAAACGGCAACAGCAGCGCTTCGCGCGGGATGTTCTCCATGATCATATGGTTGAGAATGCGGGCCAGCAGCCATGCCTGGGCAACAATCAACAGACCGCTGATAAATCCCAGAACGCGGGAAATCATAAGCCAGCGGCGGGACAGAACGCTTTGCTGTTTCAGCCAGCGGGTTAACTCTTGTTGACGGGTTTTTTCCATTGCGTACTTTGCAGGTGACGTTATAAGAAATTAGACATCTGCATGTTACACGTGAGCAAAAATAAAGGCGACCAGTGGCCGCCTTTATTTACGTTTGTTACTGACTTGTAAAGATTATTTACCTTGTTCAGCCAGCCCGTCCAGGTAGCGTTCTGCGTCCAGCGCGGCCATACAACCGGTGCCCGCAGAGGTGATCGCCTGACGATAAATATGGTCCATCACGTCACCAGCTGCGAAGACACCCGGAACGCTGGTCTGGGTGGCGTTGCCGTGAATGCCAGACTGCACTTTAATGTAGCCGTTCTCCAGCTCCAGCTGACCTTCAAAGATAGCCGTGTTCGGGCTGTGACCGATTGCCACAAACAGGCCTGCCACTTCCAGCGTTTCGACGTTATCGGTGTTCTGGGTATCACGGATACGCAGCCCCGCCACGCCCATCTGATCGCCAGTTACTTCTTCCAGCGTACGGTTGGTATGCAGCACAATGTTACCGCTCGCCACTTTGTCCATCAGGCGTTTGATCAGGATCTTCTCCGCGCGGAAGGTGTCGCGACGGTGGATCAGGTGTACTTCTGAGGCAATATTTGCCAGATACAGCGCTTCTTCGACCGCAGTATTACCACCGCCGATCACCGCAACTTTCTGGTTGCGATAGAAGAAACCGTCGCAGGTCGCGCAGGCTGACACGCCGCGGCCTTTGAACGCTTCTTCAGACGGCAGACCGAGATAGCGGGCAGAGGCGCCGGTGGCGATGATCAGCGCATCGCAGGTGTATTCGCCGCTGTCACCCGTCAGGCGGAACGGACGGTTCTGCAAATCCACTTTATTGATGTGGTCGAACAGGATTTCGGTTTCGAATTTGGCGGCATGCTCGTGCATGCGCTCCATCAGCAGCGGCCCGGTCAGGTCGTTCGGGTCGCCCGGCCAGTTTTCCACTTCCGTGGTGGTGGTCAACTGACCGCCTTTTTCCATCCCGGTGATCAGTACCGGTTGCAGGTTAGCGCGTGCAGCATAGACCGCTGCGGTATAACCCGCAGGTCCAGATCCAAGGATTAGCAGCTTACTGTGTTTGGTCGTGCCCATGAGATCCCCATTGTTGTTGGCAGGCAATGGGCTGGATTGTAGGGAATTTGTTGCCGTAAAAAAAGAGCAGGGCAGTTTTGCTTCCGATATATGCAATAGACGCGCCCTATGGGTCAGAGGCGGTCACATCACGTCTGCTACTGAAAACAGCGCGTTTATAAGGCAATAAAATGAGGATTAATACCCCTCCGTAATGAATATCCGGCATCTTGTACTAAAAATCGATGTTTTGCTTTGACAATCCCCTGCGCTTTTGCGAAAACATTCAAGGAAGAAAAAAAGACGCACGAACTGCATGCCGCATAGACATGCACGGAAATGCCATTTTTACCGGGTCAGTGAAATCTACGCATGGTGTGGACAGACGCCATACGTGATGTCTGTGACTGCTTTCGGGCAACGGTCTTCTTACCGCAGAACCCGAATCCACATCGCGTCTAATACATAACCAGGCGATGTGATGAATAACGGGTACAGGCTCTGAACAGTGATGTGCACAGGGTCCAGGCAGGAGTAGGGAAGGAATACAGAGAGACAATAATAATGGTAGATAGCAAGAAGCGCCCTGGCAAAGATCTCGACCGTATCGATCGTAACATTCTTAATGAATTGCAAAAGGATGGGCGTATTTCCAACGTCGAGCTTTCAAAACGTGTGGGACTTTCCCCGACGCCGTGCCTTGAGCGTGTGCGTCGACTGGAAAGACAGGGTTTTATCCAGGGCTATACGGCTCTGCTGAACCCGCATTATCTGGATGCCTCACTTCTGGTATTTGTTGAGATTACTCTGAATCGTGGTGCACCGGATGTGTTTGAGCAATTTAACGCCGCTGTACAAAAACTTGAAGAAATTCAAGAGTGTCATCTGGTCTCCGGTGATTTCGACTACCTGTTGAAAACCCGTGTGCCCGATATGTCCGCCTACCGTAAGCTGCTGGGTGAAACCCTGCTGCGTCTGCCAGGCGTGAACGACACCCGTACTTATGTGGTGATGGAAGAGGTCAAACAGAGCAATCGTCTGGTTATTAAGACGCGCTAACACGGAACAGGTGCAAAATCAGTGTAGTTTGATTACACTCCTGTTAATCCATACAGCAACAGTGCCGGGGAGTCCCGGCGCTGTTGTCCGTTTTAGCACACAGGCAGGACATGCCTGATACCTGGAGAGCCTTTCTTGAGCCAGGAATACACTGAAGACAAAGAAGTCACATTATCTAAGCTAAGCAGCGGACGTCGTCTCCTTGAGGCGTTACTGATTGTTATTGCCCTTTTTGCCGTCTGGCTGATGGCTGCCTTACTCAGTTTCAACCCCTCAGATCCCAGCTGGTCGCAAACCGCATGGCATGAGCCTATCCATAATTTGGGTGGCGTTCCCGGTGCCTGGCTTGCGGACACGCTCTTCTTCATTTTCGGTGTGATGGCCTATACCCTTCCTGTCATCATTATTGGCGGATGCTGGTTTGCCTGGCGTCATCGACAGAACGACGACTACATCGATTATTTTGCCGTTTCGCTGCGCCTGATTGGCGCCCTGGCGCTGATCCTCACCTCCTGCGGACTGGCGGCGATCAATGCCGATGACATCTGGTATTTCGCCTCCGGCGGTGTGATTGGCAGCCTGTTGAGCTCCGCGCTGCAACCGATGCTTCACAGCAGCGGCGGCACGCTGGCGCTGCTCTGCATCTGGGCGGCGGGCCTGACGCTGTTTACCGGCTGGTCCTGGGTGAGCATTGCCGAAAAAATCGGCAGCTTTATTCTGACTCTGCTGACGTTTGCCAGCAATCGTACCCGTCGTGATGATACGTGGGTCGATGAAGACGAATATGAAGATGAATACGAAGAGGAAGACGAGGCACCTGTGCAGCGTCGTGAATCCCGCCGTGCCCGTATTCTGCGCGGTGCTCTGGCACGCCGCCAGCGCGTTGCTGAAAAATTCGCTAACCCGTTAGGCCGTAAAACGGATGCCGCGCTTTTCTCCGGCAAACGTATGGATGAAGACGAGCAGATTGAGTATCGCGGTGCGGCCGTCGATCCTGATGATGTGTTGTTCTCTGGTCATCGAGCTACGCCGGGTGAGTATGACGAATACGATCCGCTGTTGCATGGTCATTCCGTGACTGAACCGGTAGCCGCTGCTGCCGCCGCAACGACGGCTGCGCAGGCCCATGTTGCGCCTGTTGAAGCCGTGATGCCGTCCTCGCCTGTTCCGGCACCGGAGTCCGCGATCCAGCAACCGCAGGTGGACTGGCAGACTGCGCCAGGCGTCCATACGCCTGAACCGACCATTGCGCCGGAGCCTGAAAGCTATATTCCTGTGCAGCAGGAACAGTGTCAGCAATCGTATCAGCCGTCTGAGCCTGCCAGCGAGCCGCAACAGCCGTATCAGGCTTATACGCCCGAACCCGCTGTGCCTGAACAGCCATATGTTGCGCCGGTGTCTGAACCCGAAGTGGTGGAGGAAGCGAAGCCATCACGTCCGCCATTGTACTATTTTGAAGAAGTGGAAGAGCGCCGTGCCCGTGAGCGCGAGCAGCTTGCCGCCTGGTATCAGCCCGTGCCTGAGCCGGTGCAGGAGCCTGTTGTAAAAGCGCCTTCTGCGAGCGTTGCACCTGTAGACCCAGCGCCAGCCGTTGCGTCAGGAGCAGAAACCGTGAAGCAGGCAACGGCAGCCGCTGCCGCGTCCGCTCCGCTATTCAGCCCGGCAACCGACGGTGCGCCGCGTCCTCAGGTGAAAGAGGGCATTGGTCCACAATTGCCGCGCCCTAATCGCGTGCGCGTACCTACGCGCCGGGAGCTGGCCTCTTATGGCATTAAACTGCCTTCCCAGCGTATGGCGGAAGAGAAAGCGCGTGGTTCTGACTACGAAGATGATGCCGACGAACTGCATCAGGACGAGCTGGCGCGTCAGTTTGCCGCCCAGCAGAATCAGCGCTACGGCGACGAGTATCAGCACGACGTGCCTTCACACCAGGAGGATGATGATGCGGCTGAAGCGGAGCTGGCGCGCCAGTTTGCCGCTACGCAGCAGCAGCGTTATTCCGGTGAGCAGCCTTCGGGGGCAAACCCGTTCTCGCTGTCGGATTTCGAATTCTCACCAATGAAAGATCTGGTGGATGATGGCCCAAGCGAACCGCTGTTCACGCCGAGCGTGATGCCAGAAGCGGAACCGGTGCGTCAGTCGCCTCCGCCACAGGTTTACGCGCAGCCGCAACAACCGGCGCCACAGGCGTATGCTCAGCCGCAGACGCCTGCCCAACCGCCGCAGCCGCAGTTCCAGCAGCCAGCACCACAGCCGCAGGAAAGCCTGATTCACCCGCTGCTGATGCGTAACGGAGACAGCCGTCCGCTGCAACGACCAAGTACGCCGCTGCCGTCGCTGGATCTGTTAACGCCGCCGCCAGCGGAAGTCGAGCCGGTGGATACCTTTGCCCTTGAACAGATGGCCCGTCTGGTGGAAGCGCGTCTGGCTGACTTCCGTATTAAAGCGGACGTGGTGAACTACTCACCTGGCCCGGTGATCACCCGTTTCGAACTGAATCTGGCGCCAGGCGTAAAAGCGGCACGTATTTCTAACCTGTCCCGTGACCTGGCGCGTTCTCTGTCGACCGTGGCGGTACGCGTGGTGGAGGTGATCCCAGGTAAGCCTTACGTTGGCCTTGAGCTGCCAAACAAGAAACGCCAGACCGTTTATCTGCGTGAAGTTCTGGATAACACCAAATTCCGCGACAACCCGTCCCCGCTGACCGTGGTGCTGGGTAAAGATATCGCCGGCGATCCGGTGGTTGCCGATCTCGCGAAGATGCCGCATCTGCTGGTTGCGGGTACCACCGGCTCCGGTAAATCAGTCGGGGTGAACGCCATGATCCTCAGTATGCTCTACAAAGCGCAGCCTGAAGATGTGCGTTTCATCATGATCGACCCGAAAATGCTTGAACTGTCCGTCTACGAAGGCATTCCGCACCTGTTAACGGAAGTGGTGACCGACATGAAGGACGCCGCCAACGCATTGCGCTGGAGCGTCAATGAAATGGAGCGTCGCTACAAGCTGATGTCGGCGCTGGGCGTGCGTAACCTGGCCGGTTATAACGAGAAAATCGCCGAGGCGGCGCGTATGGGCCGTCCGATTCCGGACCCATACTGGAAGCCGGGTGACAGCATGGATGCCCAGCATCCGGTGCTGGAAAAACTGCCTTACATCGTGGTGCTGGTGGATGAATTTGCCGACCTGATGATGACCGTTGGTAAGAAAGTGGAGGAGCTGATTGCGCGTCTGGCACAGAAAGCGCGTGCGGCGGGCATCCACCTGGTACTGGCAACGCAGCGTCCGTCCGTAGACGTTATCACCGGTCTTATTAAGGCAAACATCCCGACCCGTATCGCGTTTACCGTGTCGAGTAAAATTGACTCGCGTACTATCCTTGACCAGGGCGGTGCAGAGTCGCTGCTGGGAATGGGTGATATGCTCTATTCCGGCCCGAACTCCACCTCGCCGGTGCGTGTCCACGGTGCGTTTGTTCGCGACCAGGAAGTGCATGCGGTGGTACAGGACTGGAAAGCGCGCGGGCGGCCGCAATACGTTGACGGCATTACCTCCGACAGTGAAAGCGAAGGTGGCGGCGGTGGTTTTGACGGCGGCGAAGAACTGGATCCGTTATTTGACCAGGCGGTTAATTTCGTCACCGAAAAACGTAAGGCGTCCATCTCCGGCGTCCAGCGCCAGTTCCGTATCGGCTACAACCGCGCGGCGCGTATTATCGAGCAGATGGAAGCCCAGGGTATTGTGAGCGAACAGGGGCATAACGGTAACCGAGAGGTGCTGGCACCACCGCCTTTTGATTAACCTTCAGCGATTGCAAAGAAGGGTAAATCAGCAAAAATTAAGCATATTCTTCTGTCGCCTGCCTTCAGGCAGGTCCAGAATAGAAACGGAACCCCCATATCGGGAAGACGTATTTTAAGGAATAACAATGAAAAAAATCGCCATCGCCTGTGCATTACTCTCCAGTTTTGTTGCCAGCAGCGTCTGGGCTGATGCAGCCAGCGACCTTAAAAGCCGACTGGATAAAGTGAGCAGCTTCCACGCCAGCTTCACGCAAAAAGTGACTGACGGCAGCGGCAACGCGGTGCAGGAAGGTCAGGGGGATTTGTGGGTGAAACGCCCGAATCTCTTCAACTGGCACATGACCCAGCCTGATGAAAGCGTGCTGGTGTCCGACGGGAAAACCTTGTGGTTCTACAACCCGTTTGTTGAGCAGGCGACCGCCACCTGGCTGAAAGACGCGACCAGCAATACGCCGTTTATGCTCATTGCCCGTAACCAGTCCAGCGACTGGCAGCAGTACAACATCAAACAAAACGGTGATGAGTTCGTCCTGACGCCAAAAGGCAGCAACGGTAATCTGAAGCAGTTCACGATTAACGTGAGCAGCAACGGTACCATCAATCAGTTCGGCGCGGTTGAGCAGGACGATCAGCGCAGTAGCTATCAGCTTAAGTCTCAGCAAAACGGCGCTGTAGATGCTTCGAAATTCACCTTTACCCCGCCGCAGGGCGTAACGGTGGATGACCAACGTAATAAGTAAGAGGCATGAGTGAGCAACCTGTCGCTCGATTTTTCAGATAATGCGTTTCAACCTCTGGCCGCCCGTATGCGGCCAGAAAATTTAGCGCAGTACATCGGCCAGCAACACCTGCTGGCTGCGGGGAAACCATTGCCGCGCGCTATTGAGGCGGGGCATCTGCACTCCATGATCCTCTGGGGGCCACCCGGCACCGGCAAAACCACCCTCGCTGAAGTGATCGCCCGCTATGCTAACGCGGACGTTGAGCGCATCTCGGCGGTTACCTCCGGCGTGAAGGAGATCCGCGAGGCGATCGAGCGCGCACGGCAAAACCGTAATGCCGGGCGCCGCACCATTCTGTTTGTTGATGAAGTCCACCGTTTCAACAAGAGCCAGCAGGATGCGTTTCTGCCGCACATTGAAGACGGCACGATTTTCTTCATCGGCGCAACCACGGAAAACCCGTCGTTTGAACTCAACTCCGCGCTGCTTTCCCGCGCCCGCGTTTACCTGCTTAAATCCCTGACCACAGAGGATATCGAAAAGGTTCTGACCCAGGCGATGGAGGACAAAGCGCGGGGTTACGGCGGACAGGATATCGTTCTGCCGGACGAGACGCGTCGTGCGATCGCTGAACTGGTCAACGGCGATGCGCGTCGGGCACTGAATACGCTGGAAATGATGGCCGATATGGCCGAAGTGGACGATGCGGGCAAGCGCGTATTGAAGCCTGAACTGCTCACCGAAATTGCCGGTGAACGCAGTGCGCGCTTCGATAATAAAGGCGACCGTTTCTACGACCTTATCTCTGCGTTACATAAATCCGTGCGCGGCAGCGCGCCGGATGCGGCACTCTACTGGTATGCGCGTATCATTACCGCCGGTGGCGATCCGTTATATGTCGCGCGTCGCTGCCTGGCCATTGCGTCAGAAGATGTCGGTAATGCCGATCCACGCGCCATGCAGGTCGCTATTTCCGCCTGGGACTGCTTTACCCGCGTCGGACCCGCGGAAGGTGAGCGTGCCATTGCGCAGGCAATTGTCTATCTGGCCTGCGCGCCGAAAAGCAATGCAGTGTATACCGCCTTTAAAGCGGCGATGTCGGATGCACGTGAACGTCCGGATTACGACGTTCCGGTACACCTTCGCAATGCCCCTACAAAGCTGATGAAAGAAATGGGTTACGGGCAGGAGTATCGCTACGCCCATGATGAACCCAATGCCTACGCCGCCGGGGAGGAGTATTTCCCGCAGGAGATGGCACAAACCCGCTATTATCACCCTACAAACAGAGGTCTTGAGGGTAAGATTGGCGAAAAGCTCGCCTGGCTTGCCGGACAGGATCAAAATAGCCCTATAAAACGCTACCGTTAGTTCAATCGTTGCGGTAATGTTGGCAATATATCTCTGTGGCCGCAGGCTGTGGTCACTTTTTCCTTTTTTAATTCGATAAGCACAGGATAAGCATGCTCGATCCCAATCTGCTGCGTAATGAGCCAGACGCAGTCGCTGAAAAACTGGCACGCCGGGGCTTTAAGCTGGATGTAGATAAGCTGCGCGCTCTTGAAGAGCGTCGTAAAGTTTTGCAGGTACAAACTGAAAATCTGCAAGCAGAGCGTAATTCTCGATCGAAATCCATTGGCCAGGCGAAAGCGCGCGGGGAAGATATTGAGCCATTACGCCTGGAAGTGAACAAACTGGGTGAAGAGCTGGATCAGGCGAAAGCTGAACTGGACGTTCTTCAGGCTGAAATTCGCGATATTGCTCTGGCGATCCCGAACATTCCTGACGACAGCGTGCCTGTCGGCAAAGACGAAAACGACAACGTTGAAGTGAAACGCTGGGGTACGCCTCGCGAGTTTGACTTCGAAGTGCGCGATCACGTGACGCTGGGCGAAATGCACGCGGGCCTGGACTTTGCGGCAGCGGTTAAGCTGACCGGTTCTCGCTTCGTGGTAATGAAAGGGCAAATTGCTCACCTGCACCGCGCGCTGGCGCAGTTCATGCTGGATCTGCACACCGAGCAGCACGGCTACAGCGAAACCTACGTTCCGTATCTGGTTAACCACGATACGCTGTACGGTACAGGCCAGCTGCCGAAATTTGCCGGCGATCTGTTCCATACCCGTCCGCTGGACGAGGAAGCTGACAGCAGCAACTACGCGCTGATCCCAACTGCGGAAGTGCCGCTGACCAACCTTGTGCGTGATGAGATCATCGACGAAGACGATCTGCCAATCAAACTGACTGCGCACTCTCCATGTTTCCGTTCTGAAGCCGGTTCTTACGGTCGCGATACGCGCGGTCTGATCCGTATGCACCAGTTCGATAAAGTTGAGATGGTGCAGATCGTTCGTCCGGAAGAGTCTATGGACGCGCTGGAAGAGATGACCGGCCACGCGGAAAAAGTGCTGGAGCTGCTGGGTCTACCATACCGTCGTATGGCGCTGTGCACCGGCGACATGGGCTTCGGTGCCTGCAAAACCTTCGACCTTGAAGTCTGGGTGCCTGCGCAGAACACCTACCGTGAAATCTCCTCCTGCTCCAACGTCTGGGATTTCCAGGCGCGTCGTATGCAGGCGCGTTGCCGCAGCAAATCTGACAAGAAAACCCGTCTGGTTCATACCCTGAACGGTTCTGGTCTGGCAGTAGGCCGTACGCTGGTTGCTGTGCTGGAAAACTACCAGCAGGCTGACGGACGCATTGAGATCCCTGAAGTGCTGCGCCCTTACATGAAAGGCCAGCAGTTCATCGGCTAATTATTTGCTCTAAGACAAAAAAGCGCCTCAGGGCGCTTTTTTTATGACTCTGATTTGATACGAAGCAATAACCCCTCCCTCTAAAGTAGTAATACTCCTCCGAACGAAAGTCAGCATAAAACACCAATAACGTTGTAATTCGTTATAAATAAAACTACATAGCGGTTTGCGCCGCCTCTCTTTTCTTTGTGAGCAACCAAAGTGAGTCTTTATGAAAATCAAAGCGCCTGAAGCGTTAATGGCTGCCGAGGTCACTCGCCGTGGGTTGATGAAAACCACGGCAATAGGTGGTCTGGCGGTTGCCAGCAGCGCCTTTACGCTCCCCTTTACCCGACTGGCGTCGGCGGCGGAGGCTCTGTCTCCCGCTTCAGCCCCGGAAAAAGTGGTGTGGAGTGCCTGTACCGTTAACTGCGGTAGCCGCTGCCCACTGCGTATGCACGTGGTGGACGGTGAAATCAAATATGTCGAAACCGACAATACCGGCGATGATAACTACGAAGGGTTACATCAGGTTCGTGCCTGTCTGCGTGGTCGCTCAATGCGCCGTCGCGTATATAACCCGGATCGTCTGAAATACCCAATGAAGCGCGTCGGTAAGCGTGGGGAAGGGAAGTTCGAGCGCATTAGCTGGGACGAAGCCTACGATATTATCGCGACCAACATGCAGCGCCTGATCAAAGAGTACGGCAACGAATCTATCTACCTCAACTACGGCACCGGGACGCTTGGCGGCACCATGACCCGTTCCTGGCCGCCGGGTAAAACGCTGGTGGCGCGCCTGATGAACTGCTGCGGCGGCTATCTCAATCATTACGGCGACTACTCTTCCGCACAGATTGCCGCGGGCCTGAACTATACCTACGGCGGCTGGGCAGACGGCAACAGCCCGTCGGATATCGAGAACAGTAAACTGGTGGTGTTGTTCGGCAACAACCCAGGCGAAACGCGCATGAGCGGCGGCGGGGTAACCTATTACCTTGAGCAGGCGCGCGCCAAATCCAACGCACGAATGATCATCGTCGATCCGCGCTACACCGATACCGGCGCAGGGCGTGAAGACGAGTGGATCCCCATCCGCCCTGGTACCGACGCGGCGCTGGTCAATGCGCTGGCGTATGTGATGATTACTGAAAACCTCGTCGACCAGCCGTTCCTGGATAAATACTGCGTCGGTTACGACGAGAAGACGCTGCCAGCCAGCGCACCGGCTAACGGGCACTATAAAGCCTATATTCTTGGCCAGGGCAGCGACGGCGTGGCGAAAACCCCGGAGTGGGCATCCACTATCACCGGCATTCCTGTCGAACGTATTGTTCAGCTGGCACGTGAAATTGGTTCAACCAAACCGGCTTATATCAGCCAGGGCTGGGGACCTCAGCGCCACGCGAATGGCGAAATTGCCACCCGCGCTATTTCTATGCTCTCGATTCTGACTGGCAACGTCGGTATTCACGGCGGTAATAGCGGGGCGCGTGAAGGCTCGTATGAAGTACCGTTTGAACGTATGCCAACGCTGGATAACCCGGTTCAGACCAGCATCTCCATGTTTATGTGGACAGACGCGATCGAGCGCGGCCCGGAAATGACTGCGCTGCGCGACGGTGTTCGGGGCAAAGATAAGCTGGACGTGCCGATCAAAATGATCTGGAACTATGCCGGTAACTGCCTGATCAACCAGCACTCAGAGATCAACCGCACCCATGAAATTTTGCAGGATGATAAGAAGTGCGAAATGATTGTGGTGATCGACTGCCACATGACCTCATCGGCAAAGTATGCCGATATTCTGCTCCCAGACTGCACCGCGTCTGAGCAGATGGATTTCGCGCTGGATGCCTCCTGCGGCAACATGTCCTATGTGATCTTCACTGACCAGGCCATCAAACCGCGCTTCGAGTGCAAAACCATCTATGAGATGACTTCCGAGCTGGCGAAACGTCTTGGCGTTGAGCAGCAGTTCACTGAAGGACGTACTCAGGAAGGGTGGATGCGCCATCTGCACGAGCTTTCCCGCAAAGCCATTCCTGACCTGCCGGACTTCGATACCTTCCGCAAGCAGGGCATGTACAAGCAGCGCGATCCGGAAGGGCATCATGTGGCGTATAAAGCCTTCCGCGACGATCCGCAGGCCAATCCGCTGACCACGCCGTCGGGCAAAATCGAGATCTACTCCGAAGAGCTGGCAAAAATTGCCGCAACGTGGGAATTGCCGGAAGGGGACGTTATCGATCCGCTGCCGATTTATACGCCAGGCTTCGAAAACTACAACGATCCGCTGACGGAGAAATTCCCGCTTCAGTTGACCGGTTTCCACTACAAAGCGCGTGTTCACTCCACCTACGGCAACGTTGACGTACTGAAAGCGGCCTGCCGACAGGAGATGTGGATCAACCCGATGGATGCGAAAGCCCGCGGCATCAGTAATGGCGATCGCGTACGTATCTTCAACGGACGTGGCGAAGTGCATATCGAAGCTAAAGTGACTCCGCGTATGATGCCTGGCGTTGTCGCGCTGGGGGAAGGGGCCTGGTATAACCCGGATGCGAACCGTATCGATCAGGCGGGCTGCATCAACGTTCTCACTACGCAGCGTCCATCGCCGCTGGCGAAGGGCAACCCATCCCACACAAACCTCGTTCAGGTTGAAAAGGCGTAAGGAGTAACCGATGACAACCCAGTATGGATTTTTTATTGATTCCAGCCGCTGCACCGGGTGCAAAACCTGCGAGCTGGCCTGCAAGGATTACAAAGACCTGACCCCGGAGGTCAGCTTCCGGCGTATTTATGAATACGCGGGCGGCGACTGGCAGGAGGATAACGGCGTCTGGCATCAGAATGTCTTCGCCTATTACCTGTCGATTGC